>DATKYR010000237.1:0-55029 GCA_035528395.1 Sedimentisphaerales bacterium | reverse complement strand
ATCGCAATTGCCATAGTTTTGTTAGGTCTTTCCCTTATAATCAGAATCATCAAAGCCATTTACGATGTCTTTACAATTAGCTAACCAAGCCGGTGGACCAACCAAGCCATTTGGCGCGCAACAAAGCGCGCAACAACTATGCTCGATGAGTTGAAAGATGAAGCAAAGAAGGTCTTTTTTTCCAAGGAGATCGCAACTGCAATCGTTTCTATAGCGGGCTCGTTCGTGGAACCTATAGTCGGTCTAGCCATTGCCGGCGGTGCGCTGTACAAAAAGAAGGTCGATTATCGAGCGGCCCGCAACAAAACGCTGCAAGGGCACACAATGTCGTGGTTTTATTCCACACGAAAGTTCCCAGTTTATTGAACGATATGGACTACTGCACAACGAAGGCTTGGAGCTGACAATCGCTTGCAACTCAAGCCAACGTTACGCGCGGTTCAACGGAATTCAATAGAATACACGAAGTTCCCTGCTGATTAGGGGAAAGAGCACACTTTACCAGAACAGTATGAATACGTTACAAACACCAACTTACATAACGATAAAAACGGTCAGAAATAATGGTGGGGCAAGTCCCACCCTACCGCTGGATTCCGGATCAAGTCCGGAATGACAGGCTTGAAATGTTAACCTGATTTTTTAGAAACGGCACTAAATAGTCCAGCCTTGGCGGTAGTGCGGCTTTATAAATCTGTTGGCATCGGGAACGTTTGTAATATTCATGTTTTTCCAGTCAAATTCAAGTTTCTGGCCGGCACGAATTGCGACGTTGCCCATGAGGGTGAATTCGGTGAGTGGGCCGGAGTAGTCGAAGTGCGTGCTCGGTCGGCCTTTGCCTCTGCAGGCGTCGAGCCAGTTGCGGTGGTGTCCCTTGACACGAGGCAGGGTTTTGGGTGGTCTCTGATAGGCCTGCATCTTAGTTTCTGGAATGATGCGTGGAGATCCCGACCAGCCACCGCCCAAGATAGCGCCCTTTGTGCCGATGTAGAGGATGCCATTATCACCAAGGCTTCTGCCTGCTTCCAGCTCCACTGGTAGTGGCGGCATAAGTCCGCCTTCGTACCATGTGATGCGGACAGGTGACATACCGGCGCGGGCCGGGAAATGGAAGTATATGAGCGATGCAGCGGGACAGGTCTCATCAGTGGTGCCGGATGAGCTGGCCTCGACGCTGAAGGTAGCGCTTTGGTGCAATTTGAGCGCCCAGAAGGCCGGGTCCAGATGGTGGCAGGCAAAGTCGCCGATAGTACCGGAGCCAAACTGCCACCAGGCGCGCCAGCGGACAGGGGCATAGTCGGGATGATAAGGACGTGGAGGTACAGGCTCAAGCCAGCGCTGCCAATCGAAGCCGGCAGGCACAGGAGGAGTTTCTTTGGGTCGGTCCTTGAGAGGGGTCCAGCGGTTAGCGCCTGTGCTGGTCCAGGCGTGAACATCGTGGACGTCACCTATCGCACCATCCCATATCCATTCGCAGGCAAGGCGAATGTCCTCGCTGGAGTGTCCGAAGTTGCCGAGCTGCGTAGCGACGCCGGCCTTGCGGGCGGCTTCGGTGACAACGCGTGTCTCGTAGATTGTGCGGCAGAGGGGCTTTTCACAGTAAAGGTGTTTACCCCTGGCGATTACGGCAAGGTCAACTACAGCATGAGAATGGTCCGGAGTAGCGACGAGGACGGCGTCGATGTCTTCCTCATCGAGCATTTGATTGTAGTTGTGGTAGGTCGGGCAGGCCTGGCCGTACTGCTTTCGGACCAGCTCGAGGGCAGGTTTCAGGCCCGCGGTGCCTCCGTAGTAGAACATGCTATAGTCGCTGAACTCGTTGATGTCACAGAGGGCGGGGATGTGGACGTCGGGCTCGTTGAAAAGCTGCTTCATATTGACGATGCCCTGGCCGCCTGTGCCGATGATGGCGACGTTGACCTTTTCGCTCGGTGCGATGTTGCCGCTCCCGCCGAGCACGTGGCGAGGTACAATGGTGAAGGCCGTGGCCGTGGCGAGGCCACCCAGAAAATCCCTCCGGGTAATCCTCTTCTTCACGTTAATGGAATTGGCTTTTTGAGCTTTCATATACTTTCTCCTTTTTGCGTTCATCTACAATTCAGCGATTGCTAAATCCTTTGTCCTTCTCGTAAGCTCCATCCGGAAATAGATTGCTGACTTAGAGCCTATCCAAATAACCCGCCCTATTGCAGCCGGCTGCAAAATTCGATGCCTGCGTTGTCGGCCAAAAATGTTCTCAACGTGGAGAAAACCACGCCTCCGAGCCTTTTTGGCCTGCCGCCTTGGCCTCGAACTTTTCGCTCGGCCTCATAACGACCCGGTCATTCGGATAAGCTCTTATCAGCCAAAAATTAATCGGTGAATCAGCCTGTAACCCGTATTTTATACCGGGGAGATTAAATTGTGAAGGACATTCTACGGATTATTACAGGCCAATCCTGCAATCTGCGTATGGATTCAGTTTTTATTTCATTACCAGTGAGTACAAAAATAACTCTAAAGACGGCCATGGGACCCATTTATCCTGATTAAAATATGGTTGAAATAAATCCTGACCATCTTATCATAAATGCCTGCAAATAAAGAAGGACGGAATTTTCGGTATGCACAGGAGGCGGATGGTAAGGACGGTGCGTGATCAGAGACTACCAGTCGGTGCCGGCAAGGTCGATATCGCCGGGAGGAAATTGCCTTACCCCAAGAGGATAGAACATAGTAATGTTCTTAGCCGGAATAGGCATCTTACCTTCCCGTCGTGGCTCGCCTGGCGGAGCCAAGACGCAACAGGCTTTGTCATCACGCATATAAACTTCAGAATCAAGTTTTTGCCAGCCCATACGGCCATAGACTGTCTCCATTCTATTGAGGCAAAACAGAAGTCCTGTGTCAAAGCCACGTCTATTCGCTTCCTCCATTGTAATCGACATCATCCTATCTGAAAGGCCCGTACCTCGATAGTCCGGCAATACACAAAAACTCTGTACCCCGGCAACACGCACTTTCGTTAAATTACGGCCGACAGTCACAGACCGCTCCACCACCGCAGTGTGCGCTACAATCGAATCTCTATCGTCTCTGCCAAGAACCCGATAGACAGGAACACAATGCCACCAGCTGTAACGCTGGAAGTGTTCACGGTCGGAGGGAAAACATACAACCAAGGTTTCCCGAATGGCTTTGTCCAGATCCGGTGAAATGTTTTCCTCGCTGATAACACAGAACCGTGCGTTTTGATGTTTTGCTTTTGTTTTCATCTAATGCAACTGTTATGAGAGTTATATGCACCCGACGTTCGATGCCCCATAAACCTGATATTAAGAGCCTATCCAAATAACCCGCTCTATTGCCCCCGACAGAAAAGCAAGTGAGCTAACATCGGGGGTAAACTCGGGTCCGGCTGCAAAGCCCGATGCCTGCGTTGCCGGTGAAAAAACGTTCTCAACGTGGAGAAAACCACGCCTGGCGAGCCTTTTTGGCCTGCCGCCTCGGCCTCGAACTTTTCGCTCGGCCTCATAACGAGGCGGTTATTCGGATAAGCTCTAAAATAGCACAGTGCCCTGGGCCTTGATAAGTCAAATGGCCTCACCGAATGCCGGGGTTCTCGAGCATCTCTGCGTCTTCTAAACGGAAGTCATCAGAAGTCCTATAGCATAAAGGACTGCCCCAACGAGATAAGAAAACCAAAGACTTAAGAATTTGACAGATGGTGTGACCATTTCATATATGAAGCAGACTGCGATCATCAGTAGGGCAAATGCTTTCAGGCTTATCCCTAACGCTTTTTTCTGATTCATTTCTTCCATAAGTCTACCTATAAAACCAACCAGAATATCAATGTCAACAACACTCCCACAGCTATGGACACGACACTCCAAAAGCGCCAGTCGAGCAGTGATCCAGGTGTTGTTTCTTCCTTTTCTTCAATAGTTCCCCAGCAAAGACCTCTTAACTTCTCCTGGGAATATGGTTTCGTGAAACAGCTGCCAAAAATAATTATTGCCGCTGTCAGGATGCCTCCCGCCCACCCCGCCCATACAAACGACCACCAATATGGAACCACAACCGGTCCAACGAACCTATCCAGAACAAAGGCTGACACCGAACCTGTCAATAAGCCGATAAAAGCCGGCAAGGCGGTTGCTTTCTTGTAGAATATGCCAAGGGCCAGGGTTGCAAACAGCGGAAATTGGATATACGAAAGCACAGACTGCCAAGCAACGTACGCTGCACCAAAAACGGGAAAAACCACGGTTGCGAATAGTGTGCCGCAAATCAAAATCAAAATTATAGACACTCTTCCAGCCCAGACATAGTGCATATCCGGTTTGTCCTTTACAAAAAACCTCTGATATATGTCTCTGGTTAAAACTGTCGACATGGAAGTTAGTAATGAATCACAGGATGACATTCCAGCCGCATAAAGTGCGGTAATCGCGGCGCCAGCGGTGCCGACCGGAAGCAGTGAAGTTACGATTTTTGGCATGGCATTGTCCGGATTTTCCGCAATCACATCCTTGAACAATACCGCTGCACAAAGACCAACGAGCCCCCATATGAATGTCATCGGATACTTTATGATACTCCCTACCACCAATGCGGTTCTCGCCTCCGCATCGCTCCTGCAGGCAAACGTTCTCTGTAGAGTGTTTTGATCGGTACACCAATAGGCCAAACCGAGAGAGAGCGTGCCTATGAACATTGCTCCCCACCACGTGTCTGCGGTGCCTTCTGTCCTGCTCAATACCACATGAAACATTTTGCGTGGTAATGCGGAATACAAGCCATCCCATCCGCCGACCTCTCGCAAAGAAAAGATGATTAGTCCTGCGGCACAGACTATCATAATAATAAACTGGAGAACATCTGTAATCATAACACCGGTTAGACCACCCAGGAAGCAGTAGGCACCCGTAACTCCCGCAGCCACTAACAGTGAAAGCCACCAGGGCCATCCGACAATCAATGACAGCGGCAATGCCATAGTATAGATTACTACGCCCAAGGTGAATGTTCTCACTATGATGAACAACACGCCCCACAGCACCCTCATGGGAGCATTGTACCTTCTCTCGATGAATTCAGGTATCGTATAGACTCCGCTTCTCCGATAATGCCTGATAAAAAACCATGCCGAAATTATACACGGAATGGCGCAAGCAGGCAGCCAATCATAATTCAGCCACGCCAATCCGGTCGCCGCGACTATTCCGGTAACGCCTATGTAGGTTTCCGGCCCTATGTCTGTAGCCTGCAAGGAACAGGCTACTATCCACCAGGGCATTTTCCTCCCGGCAAGAAAGAAATCTTTTTGGGATTTTATGTACCTGGTCAAGTACGCACCCAACCCCAGGATAATGACAAAATAACCTATGACTATTACGATATCGGGCCAAGCAAGCATCCTTACACCTCAAATATAGAATTCCGTTGCCGGTTAAGAACTAATCGGTTGTTTTTGTCTTTTGGGTCTTCATATTCTGTCCCTTTATTACCAGAGCGTGACGTGCTCCTATTCTACATGTTTATTTCGATGTTTTCCATGTTTTCCTGCTGAACGACCATTGTCAAGCCGGTCTGCTTAAGAAAAGTTAACTGGTCACAGCTTGTCTTGGCCAACAATGACCTTCCGTTTTTGCATAATCGGTTTTCCATCAACGGTGCCGGACGCCGTGACTATGTGAATACCACGAGACTTGAACCTGTGTCGAACTTCCGAATAGGAAGCGTAGTGATCGATAATCGTGCCATCACCAAAGTCAACTTTAATAGGCTTACCTTCAGCTCCTTGTAACCAGAATCGAAAGAGCACGGGCTGGTCGACGAGGACGTTATTTGTAGGGGTATGTGTCATAAAAATCGTGGGAATGCCGCCCTCCGGGGATGATTCGGTGAATACCTTCACCTTGGCGAAGTCAACATCCTGAGTTCCCTCTTCGTCTTTGACCCACAAAGTTGCTATGTACACCCCCGGTTCGTCAAATTTTTTCTCGGCCTTGACTCCGTTTATAGTTTGTCCATCGGAAAAGACCCACTTATACGAAACAATCCTTGTCCCAAAACTAAGAGAACGTGATGCGTCAAATATGACTTTCTCGCCTGTCGGAACCGTCTGATGGGGACGAGCTATGGCATACAATGTCTTGGGATATTGCCTCTGGTATGCGGCTATTAGCCAGGGATAGAGATTGAGGCGACGATTGTTTCTGCCGGCGTCAAGGTCGGCTTTTGAAAGGTAAGTACCAAGGTGCAGATGGGAGAAGTTTCCTGAAGGGCCTGTCTTTCCGAGTACGCCGATTTTTTGGCCTCTACTAATACGTTCTCCCTTTTTCACTTCTGAAGAAATGGAATCAAGATGGCCATACTCCCATATAAGCCCATCGTCGTCCTGGATGACTACAAATATGTGCTCCCTATTAGATGATAAACGTATTACTTCTCCGTCAGTACTGCTGATAATCTGCTCTTTACCCTCATATCCTGCGAAGTCTATACCGTAGTTATGGTGAAAACTCACCCCTTCCGGACAGCCGTCTTTCCAGCCTAAGTGTACAACTTCATTGTAGGCCTGAATGCCCTGAGAGAATAGCAAGTAGTCACGTATGGGAAAACCAAGCCGTTCTGTGTGAACTATAGTGTCGTTTGCATCCCAGACGGAAAGCTGCACCCTTTTTGGTAAAGGCAGCCATGCTGATGTCGTATCGACCTGGATTCTGATTCCGTCGATTTCGGTTGGCATTGTGTAAGGAGCACAGACCAGCTGCATGAGTTTGCCGTTTACCCGGACATTGACGTCTGCCTGCCTGATTTGTCCTAAAACATTATCTCGGTATTCTCTGACTGAAATCAGGCGTATTACTTTTTCAGAGCCGTCCTTTAGCTTGAACGGATATTCTTCATCGATATCTAAACAGACGATTTCCTGTTCCGAATATTTCTTTATCATCCTGTTAAGAGTATCATTCCTATCTGCGAGGACTGTTTCTGCAAAAATTGTAAGTGCAATCAATAAGTAGACGACCCTTTTTTGTGTTCGGTTCATTCTCCTTTGTTTCCTTCGGTTTACTTAATCTTTTTGAACATCCAATTCAACTGCTGAAACGGAAGCCGGCGGAAAGGCCCAGCGACAATCATCAGGCAGGGTTTTTTTCCTTGGTTGTATTTCGTCGGATTGAGTTTCAATCACTTCAAATTCCGGGTCTGCCGCCAATTCAAAAACACGGCCGGATACGACCTTCATGCCTTCCACCCTCAGCTGGGTCGAGACAGACCGTTCTCTGCTCGTGTTGACAACGTGGAGATATATCCTCTCTCCGCTCCGGCTGGCGGTGACATCAAGATCGCCGGGCGCTTTACTAACATTGATAGCATTTTCTCCGGTATGGTGACGGTACAGACTCATGACCAGTGCGACAGGCATCATATATGATTTTCCACCAGGCACGGGAATCATCACGGCATTGACCTGCCATCGGGTTCCACAGAAATCGGCAAGCGTGGCGATCTTGAGCCTGTCACCGTGTCTTTCATGGACATTCAGCAGTCGAGCATTTGCAACGCCCGCCGCCCATGTGGAAAGCACCTCGCACCGGTTCCGGCCCGGCAGGGCGAAATGGCACTCGGTCAGGGCAAGTGGGACCGGGTAGTCCGCCACCTCCTCGCGCACTCTCTTAATCTTTTCTTCATGAACCCTGGAGGCATTCATAAGCCGTTCCCAGGTTAACGCCGGGTCCTTGCGATAATCAATTCCCCGCAACGGCGAATTAGGAAAGTTACGGTCCGGATTGAACATATGGTGAAAGGCAATGTACTGAAGATGTTCACCGGCGATGTCGAGCATCCGGCGTGCCCATCCACTGTCGCCCCAGCCGACCAGCTTAATGTCAGGGTCTTCCCTTCGCATGGCTTTGGCGAAAGCTATTGTGCGCTTTGCCGCGGTCTCACAGTCAAAGGCATTGCGGTCGTAGGAGGTCTCATTTCCAATCTGCCACAGGCGTACGTTGTAAGGCTTTTCTACTCCATGCTTTCGTCTCTCTTTACTGTCGGGGGCGTTGCAGTACCTTACCCACTCGGCAGCTTCCTGCGGACCCGCAGACCGGATGTTGCCTTTGGGATCGCTCTGCCAGTGCTTCCTTCCGTCTGATTCGAAGTTCACACTAATGAGTGGGTCTGCATTCGTCTGGCGGCAGAAATCAACAAGTTCGTGAGTACCAACCTGGTTAGTCTCCACGCCGCCCCAACATAAATTGAACATTGGCTTTCGTTTGTCTCGCGGCCCCACAGCCTCCTTCCATCGATAATAGGAAATAAAGCACCCACCCCATCGGATTAGAGAGGGCGATAGCTTCTTCGTAACCTCCACCACATCTTCCCGCCAGCAGTCCCGCTTGAAATCCCACGCAGCAGCGACAGAGCCGTCCGTCGTCCCCAGAGGCTCCATAAACTGCATGTACAGATAAGGTGACAGGTGAAATCGCGGCTCAGGATTAACCACGAGTAACGAATTCCCTCCTTTGGCATACGCTGAGGGCATGGCCAGAGCTGCCGCTCCGAGGCCAATCGTTTTTATGAACTCGCGTCGAGTGCTGCAATCTTTATCCATGCTTGACTTCTCCTTCGCTCACTGGCGATTTCGTGATTGAATTTCGCTCAAATAAATTGCCGGTTTTTCCAATCATCATAGTATCTGAACCAGTGAACCTATTCCAACCTTTTTCTAAAACATAATTATTTGGGATGAGCTCATCTTCCGGCCGAGAATCAGGCGAGCGCCAAAAAGTGCCTCACTTGGGCACTTTTCCCGGCCCCTAAAAAAAACGGGGCCTATACCGAATTGGTATAAGCCCCGAATTGACGCGAATTTGCTAAATCAACCGTGTGATTTTAATTGCCACTAAAATTCCGGCTTAAGGTGCCGGTCGATACAGGCGAATATCGTCAAAGTATGCTGTACCTGAACCGCCGGGCTGCGGATTCTTCTTGTCGCCGAAACCAACGGCAATAGTATTGACGTTGGCCAGGTTCACGCCCTGGTCTGCAAATGCCTGCAGGTCGATATTCCATTGTGTCCAGGTGTCTATCAATGCTGCATTTGGATTATCGTGAAAGACCACAGCGCTGCCATTGAGAGCAACATACATCGGCTCAGCATCGTTAGTGGCCATAGTTGTACCGATGGCCTCGTGAGCCCAAATCATCGGGGTAACCGTGCCGGTGGTCTGGACATTAGAGAACTCGGCTGTGCACGTCACACCAGGGTTATGGCTGGTCAGTGCCAGACCTATATAGACGTTCTGAGGCATCGATATCCTCTGGGGATTCCATGTCATCGCCTGCCAGCTAATGCCGTCACTGGAATAGTAGCCGTTAAAGTTGCCGGCTGCGTCACGCTCTAATTTCACCCAGTAGGGAGCTGTGATTGCTATTTGCTCAGGGGTCTCTACGCCAGTGTCGCTTGTGGCGCTGCTGCCAGGGGTCAATCTTCCCTGGAATCTGCAACCGTTACCGGGCGCAATGTATACAGCAGCGAACTCCGAGCCTGGATCAAGTGTCTCACGAATCATCACGCCGCACTTGGCCCAGGGGTCCGTGTTCTGGACGCTGAGCACCTGCGCTGAAATCGACCCGGCCCCGGATAATTGCTTCCATGCGTAGCGGAATTCGTCAGCCGTGCCCCAAATATCTGCGCCGGTGGCGGTCATCGTGTAGGTGCCGGCCGGGGCCTCTAACAAGCCTGCAGGATTGCCTCTGAACCAAATCGTCAGCGTGTCGACACCGTTCTCCGTCCAGTCACGCGGATAAGTCAGCGTCAGCTCCGCCTCAGAATAACCAACACTATTGTCGTAATAAAGCGGCATCGACTGGTTGCCACTATGGACGATAGTTTGCTCGGCAAAAGGAGGATTGTCATAACCAACGATAGAGCCGTTCGTCGGGCTGTCATATCCATCCAGCCACGCATAAAATATCCTATTGCTCTGGGGATCATCTGGAGCAAGGTCATTGTAGGCCTCAAAATTGTCCACTATAAGGAAGTTGGCCGTCGTAAAGCTCCAAAGGCTGCCTACCCACGGACTGTCGGGATTGACGTTATTGACTTCATCGACATGCCAGTAGTAGGTGGTATCCCAATCAAGTTTTCCGGGGTCATAGCTATCAGAACCGAGGTCTCTGGTACCTTTGTACTCTGGTGAGCCTGTATCGGCGTTCTGCACGGCTTCCTGGTCAGTGCCGAAGTACACCTGGTGCGAGACTGCATGTTCTCCGGGCTTCCAGGTAAGAATCGATGTCTGCTTTACATCCACCGCGCCGTTAGGCGGATACGCACCACTGACCTTTACAGGTGGGGAAAGTGCACCCTGTGGAATTAACTGCTTTGGCGTGCGGGGGCTTTTCCAACGCAGCTCTGCCACTGCATCATCAACGTCTTCATAATATTCCATCTCAAGGCTGTATACCTGTCCGGCCATAAGGTCAATTGTTCCCTTGTTCTCAGTGGCCGAGTGGCTGGTCCAATTGTCAACAAGCTGTTGACCATCAATCCACAGACGCACACCATCGTCGCTCATGGTATAGAAGGTGTAGGGCTCAGTAAATGCCGCCTCTATCTGGCCAACCCATCTGACTGAGAACTGATTAGCATCGACTAACGGATCCGGTTCGCCCGTGCCCCAGTTAAAGTCGATTTGAGGGTCCATTCGGGTCAGGACGAGATTGATTAAATCCATACCTTTGTAGTAGCTGCCTTTTACGCCACCGCCGGGGCGTGTGGTCGTAAAGCTCCAGACATCGCCCTTATGCGTGCCGAAACCATCGAATTCATCGATACGCCAGTAGTAAAGCTTATCGTATTCAAGTGTGCCGGGAGTATAGGTTGTAGTACCCTGAGGAAATCCTGTAACGGCGCCGTTTACGTCGTCAAAATTGTCACCGAAATATACATGGTGCAATTTCGAACCGAAACCTGCCGTCCAGCGAAGGTCTGCATTCGGGTCTATGAATTTGGCGCCGTCAGCCGGGTCGGGTTCATAGGCAGTCTTGGAAGGAATCGTAAAGCTCCAGACATAGCCCCTCCACGGACTATCCGGCTCGGCATCATTGATCTCATCGATTCGCCAGTAATATGTCGTGCCCGGAACAAGGCCATCCGGATAAGGAAATCCGGGAAAGCCAACAACATAATATGTCGAGGGCTGGTTACCCTGGAATGTGCTCTCGGCGCCATCGTTCACATCGGCAAAATTCTCGCCGAAATATACATCGTGCGAGACCGCGTAATCTCCCGCCCTCCAGCTAAGGCTCACCCACGTATCCTCATATATGGCACCATTAGCCGGACTTGGATTAAAGGCTCTGCCAAGAGGAGCTACCGTGGCATTTTGATAATCCTCGTCGGTGGGCATATAGTTAGGGTTGTCCGTCCACATGAAGACATCCCAGAACACGGCATTAGTCCCCTGCCTGTGAAAGATGTACATCGTGTTCTCGCCATCTTGAAGTTCTTTTGTGCTTCCTTCGTCATTTCCCCACCAGGCCCAAGTATCATCCGTTCGCTCAAAGATTCGGTCATCATCATTATCGAAAGGTGGTGTCCCGTCACTTCCTGGAAAGGGTGGGGCTGTGGGAATCTCTGCGTCATCCGGGTCTCCCTCCACGAGCATATAATCCGACTGATTTTCCGGATTCAAAACACGCGCCCAGAAATACCAGGTACCTCCCTTGCCGTCGGCTGCACGGATATCGAACGTCCAGCGAATCATGCCGCCGGCGCCGCCGGCCCGGTTAATTGCTTTACCGAACGCATCAGCCACATCAACAACCGGGTAATACTGATCCGTGTCGGGATTGCGTTCATCGTAATCCTCGGCTTCAAACCAGATCTGGTGTGCATCTCCATAGTTGGAGATTTTGTAGTTATAGTTTTTGATAGCATAGACCGGCATTGTTATTAACAACAATACGACGAAAATACCGAGCAAAATTTGTTTAGATGATTGGTGAAACATTTTGTTTTTTCCTTTTATTTGTAAAATTTGTAATCTGTTCCTGGTAAATAACTCCAATTTAAAACACTTTTTGGATGCATAAACATTCACATGATGACGAACTTATGAATTTCATCAATCCATTATCACGTATGTTTCGCGGACAAGTTATATAGATAAGGAATTAGTTTTTCACACATGGCTATCCTCCTACAAAACAACAGAAATACAAAACGACCAATAACAATTCTCCCACTCGCTACATTTTATCCATGTTTGCCCAGGATAAGTTTTTTACGACTTGACAACACCTCCTTCCTTCAAGAGCCCGATAAGCCACATCATTTCATTCATCGGAAGTTCAAAGCACACAGACACAAGCCGACACGAGCCCAGGTATAATCAATCTTGTTTATACCAAATCAGCCGCCTTCCCGTCAAGTAAAATCCTTTGATTTTGACGTAGATATGTTTAAGAAAAGGCAGTTAAGTCTATTTGTAGAATCTAACAGAACGCCCATCAGCTTTCAATTTAAGGCGCCAAAGAGGCCATTTAAACGACGAACTCGTCCTGAGGCGGGTATCATACAGCCCCCGACTTACAAATCAACAGTGGTGTAATTATTTATGTGTATGTTTGGTAGAAGGGGTTGATGTCCTGTCCAACTGCTAATACAATGTTCAAGCTGGTGCGGTAAAGGTAGAAGATGAACCAACTGAAAAAATATTACTGGTCGTCTTTGTTTGGGGTATTAGTCCTGTCCGGACTTTGGGTGGCCAGTGTTTATAGTTACCTGCTTTTTCACAGTATCGCTGAGATATTCAGCATTGTCGTGGCCTGCGGTATTTTTGTGCTGGCCTGGAACAGTCGTCGTTTTTTGGAAAATACTTATCTTCTTTTTGTAGGCATCGCATATCTGTCTGTCGCCGGTCTGGACCTGGTCCACACACTTGCCTACAAGGGGATGGGTGTGTTTCAGGGATATGAGGCCAACCTGTCCACCCAATTATGGATTTCGGGGCGATATGTTGAAAGTATCTCGCTTCTGCTCGCTGCTTTTCTGATCGGGCGAAAACTAAGAGCGAAGCTCGTATTGGCCGGGTACGGCGCAGTCACGACCCTTATATTGACATCTATTTTTTATTGGAATATTTTCCCGATATGTTTTGTTGAGGGTGCCGGGCTGACTGCTTTTAAAAAGGTCAGTGAATACATTATTTGTTTTCTGCTGCTGACCTCGATCGCGATGCTGCTTAGAAGGCGTCACAAGTTTGAACCGCATATTCTGCGGTTATTGATTGCATCCATAACAGTTACAATAGCTTCGGAACTGGCCTTTACATTTTACGTTGATGTCACAGGCCCGTTTAATTTGATAGGTCACTACCTTAAAATTATTTCATTCTATCTTATCTATAAAGCCATCATTGAAACCGGTCTCAAGAAACCTTTTGCTTTGCTGCTCAGGGACATTAAACAAAGTGAGGAGGCGCTCAAGGCTGCCAAAGAACATTTGGAAATTGAAGTTGATGAACGTACGGCTGAGCTGCAGCAGAGTATCGAAAAGCTACAGGAGACTGAACTTCGTTACAGAACTATTGCGGATTTTACCTATGACTGGATATACTGGGAGAACCCTGATGGAACGCTCCGCTATGTTTCACCTTCCTGTGAGCGCCTTACCGGCTACAAGGCGGAGGAGTTTATGGATAATCCCAAGTTATTGACCGAAGTTGTTTTAGGTAAGGACAGAGACATTTGGAAGCGGCATCATGATGGTGTGCTTGCAGAACCCAAGCTGGGAGAGGCCCGGTTTCGAATCCGCACCAAAGACGGCCAAATCCGCTGTATAGAACATGCTTGTCGGCCGGTCGAGAGCGGTGAGGGTAAGTTCCTCGGCCTTCGCGCCAGCAATCGTGATGTCACCGAGCGAAGGCGAGCCGAGGCAGAGCTGGCGAAGAGCCGTGAGGCCTTACGTATGCTTGCCGGCAAGCTGCTTTCGGTACAGGAAGAAGAACGTCGCCGGCTGGCCCGTGAAATGCATGATGATTTAACGCAGCGATTGGCGGTTTTAGCCATCGAGGCTGGAAAGCTTGAGCAGCAACTTGAATCCTCGCCGGAACCAATTCGAGATAAGCTGAGGCAAATGAAAGAGCAGATGGTGAAACTGTCCGCTGATGTCCATGATATATCCCGTCAGCTTCATCCGGCCATACTTGATGATCTCGGGTTAGTCGATGCGATTAAATCTGAATGTGCCAGCTTCTCGAAGAGGGAAGGGATCTCGGTCAAGTTTGAGCCAATAAATATCCCTGAGGTGATACCTAAGGATGCTGCTCTGTGTATATATCGAATTATGCAGGAGAGTTTAAGGAATATCGCCAAGCATGCCCAGGTAGAGGAGGCAGAAATTTTGCTTACCGGCACAGGTGGCGGAATCCAACTTTGCGTTAAGGACAACGGCATCGGGTTTGAACCGGCTGATATTCATGGTAAGGGGGGACTGGGGTTGGCCAGTATGGAAGAGCGGGTACGGTTGATTCAAGGTCAATTTTCGATACAATCTCAACCGGGACAAGGCACTGCAATTGAACTACGGGTACCTCTGTCAAGGAGAGCGAAATGAATAAAGCACGTGTATTGTTAGCCGATGATCATAAGATTGTCGCTGAGGGTTTACGGGGTCTTCTGGAGCCCGAATTCGAACTTGTCGGGATTGTAGAAAACGGTCGTGAACTAATTGCTAAGGCGGAGGAACTTGGCCCCGATGTGATCGTGGCGGATATTACGATGCCCTCACTCAATGGCATCGAGGCCGTTGCACAACTTAAAAAGGCCGGCTCAAATGCAAAGGTTGTCTTTTTGACTATGCACCAAGATGTAATGTATGCGAAGCGGGCTTTCGAGGCAGGAGCATCAGGATTTGTTTTGAAACATTCGGCATCCGACGAGCTGCTTACAGCAATTCGCGAAGCACTGAAAGGGCGAACCTACGTGACACCGATGATTGCCGGAGAATTGATGAAGTCGTACAAGAATGGTCCCGGCCTGCAAAAGAACGCTCTTGGTAAATTGACTCCACGACAACGAGAAGTTCTGCAGTTGTTGGCCGAGGGCAAATCGGCCAAGGAGATTGCCAAAACCCTCCACATATCTACCAGAACCGTGGAATTCCATAAGTATCGCATGATGGAAGAGCTACGTATTGAGACCAGTGCCGAACTGGTCCAGTTTGCGATTAAACACGGTATAATTTCGATTTAAGCCGCTTGTAACCTCGTAAATTTTCCTGCCCAAATCACGTACTTTTGCGAGTCGCAATCAATCCCACTTATATGGTATTAAAGAACAAGCTAAAAAATAAGCCATGGGATAGCCATTTCGTATTAAGTGGGACAACAATGAAAAGAAGATGCGTAATTTTAGCGGACAGTCATCAGAATATACTTGAAGGCATTAGGGGGCTTTTGGAAACCATGTTTGAAACAGTTGTAATGGTGGCCGATAAAAAGTCTTTATTTGAAGCTGCTGATAAGTGCACACCAGAGCTTGCAGTCGTGGATTTATCATTGCCTGGTTCCGGTGAGGCCAACATCGCACGCCAGTTTAAGGGCCGTTACCCTGAGCTCAAGCTCATTATTCTAAGTGTTCACGACGAGCCAACAGCCGTCAGTGAAGTTATGTCTGCCGGGGCCTCTGGCTTTGTTCTAAAGCGTTCTATTGCGACCGATCTGTTTCCAGCGGTCCGTGCAGTACTCAAGGGCCGTATTTATATATCGCCCTCTTTAGAGGTTTAAGTTTTCAGAAGAATCGAGGTAGCTTATTTTGTATAACTTGATCGCCCGACAATAAAGGAGTGAAAAATGTTGGTTTTAAGCAGGCACAAGGATGAGTCTATTATGATTGGTGACAACGTAGAGGTAATAATAGTTGATGTTCAAGGTAACAAGGTTCGGCTGGGGATAAACGCCCCGAAGGACATATCCGTTCATCGCAAAGAAGTCTATAGAACTCTTCAACGTGAAAAAAACTACAAAGAATCATCAACACAAGAGGAGAACTTACGAGAGTCAGGTTTTCAAGCTTGGAAACAACATTCAGAAGAAAGGAGTTGAATATGATAATGAAGATTGCCAAAAAAGCGGCATTTATTTCCTCCTGTCCACCAGGGAAATATGGAATTGCTACTTTCACGGCGGACTTAATTGCGAATGTCAAACTGGCTTCGGAGGGAGAATTTGACCCGGTCATTTGTGCTATGGATTTGAAAAATAAAAGTATTTGAAGTTACCGAACAAGAAAGGAATTCATTATGGTTCTTACAGCTTCAAAAATGCTTCCCTTGGGAACATTAGCACCGGATTTGAATTTGCCTGATACCACAGGCAATATGGTGTCCTTAAGCGATTTCAAGGAAGCGCCGGCTTTTTTGGCCATCTTTATGTGTAACCATTGTCCGTTTGTGAAACACATCTTAAACGCAATGGTTGAGCTCATCAAAGAGTATCAGGCAAAAGGAGTCGCAGTCGTTGGAATAAATTCAAATGATGTCACCAATTTTCCGGACGACAGCAAGGAGATGATGGCTAAGGTGGCGAAAGAAGCCGGTTTTACTTTTCCCTATCTTTATGACGAGACCCAGGAAGTTACGAAGGCATACCGTGCCGCCTGCACGCCGGATTTCTTTTTGTTCGATAGTGAAAGAACGCTTGTTTATCGAGGTCAGATGGACGACAGTCGGCCGGGCAATGGGATACCTGTCACTGGAGCCGACCTTACAGCGGCGATTGATGCTGTTCTTGAAGGAAAGCCGGTTTCCGAAGAGCAAAAACCGAGTATAGGATGTAATATAAAATGGAAACGGGGAAACGAGCCGGATTATGTAAAGTAAATAAAAATGTCAGGTCGTACCATATAGGAATTCTTCATTGGATAAGAAACTCGTAAACCGTTGAAGCTGAGAAAGGAAAAAATCATGAGCAGGCTTTTATATATTCAAGCTTCTCCAAGAGGTAAAAGGTCACATTCTATTGCCGTTGCCGATGCCTTTATTGAAGCATACGAACAAAAGCATCCGGATGATGAGATTGTGACTTTGAATGTGTTTGACGCGTCTATCCCCAATTTTGACGGGCTGGCGGCACAGGCCAAGTATACAATTCTGCACGGGCAGCCGCATTCAGAAGAGGAGCTGCAAGTGTGGAAGAATGTTGAGGAAGTGATTGAGCAGTTTACCTCTGCAGACAAGTATGTCCTTGCTGTGCCGATGTGGAATTTCGGTATTCCATACCGGCTCAAGCAGTATATCGATCTTTTAGTTCAGCCCGGCTATACGTTCAGTTACAGCGAAGATACCGGATACCAGGGGCTTGTAGCTGGAAAACCAATGTTGGCCGTGTATGTCCGTGGTGGCGAATATCCTCCGGGCAGCGGGACTGAAGCATTTGACCTGCAAACCAAGTATATCGAATTAATATTTGGATTTATTGGTTTTAAGGATATACGCTCCGTGGTCGTTGAACCAACCTTACAAGGCGGCCCGGTTGTCACAGAAGCGAAGCGTCAAGGGGCCATCGTCAAGGTAAAAGAAATCGCCGCCGTTTTTTAAACAAAGAATCAAAATGGCACGAAAAATTTTCCAACAGGTTCTAAGTGCTATTGTCTTCGTAGGTCTTCTTATAGGGAGCTATAAGGTGACGGGAGAAAATAACATGCCGACAACAGCGGCCGTACATAAATATACAAACAGACTTATCAACGAAACCAGTCCCTATCTGTTACAACACGCTCACAATCCTGTTGACTGGTATCCCTGGGGCAAGGAGGCTTTTGAGCGGGCCAAGAAAGAGAATAAACCTATTTTCCTATCAATCGGTTATTCCACCTGCCACTGGTGCCATGTGATGGAAAGAGAGAGTTTTGAAAACGAACAGATTGCCGGGATAATGAACGAGCATTTCGTGAGCATCAAGGTGGATAGAGAACTACGGCCGGACGTAGATGAGATATATATGACTGCTGTTCAGATGATGACCGGCTCGGGTGGCTGGCCTCTATCGGTATTCCTTACACCTGACGGCAAGCCCTTTTATGGTGGAACGTATTTCCCTCCGAAAGATTTATATGGCCGTCCAGGTTTTGAGCGGGTGCTCCTTTCTATTGTTGACGCATGGAAAAACAGACGGCAGGAATTGGCCGATTCTTCACAGAAACTAAGTGAAGTTCTGGCAAACCTAAGCGAACCAACTGAAAAAGAGACACTTTCACCCGAGATGCTTAAAGGTGGATTCGATTATTTCTTTGCTGCTTTTGATGGTACTAATGGAGGTTTTGGAACAGCCCCGAAATTTCCTCAGCCGATTAACCTTTCAATGCTTCTTACTTATTGGCACCGAACAGATAATACGCAGGCCCTGCAAATGGTTGAAAAAACGCTCGATGTAATGGCCAAAGGAGGTATTTATGACCACATTGGCGGCGGCTTCCATCGTTATGCAACCGATGCACGATGGCTCGTCCCGCATTTTGAGAAGATGCTTTACGACCAGGCACTGCTTGGCAAGGTCTATCTCCAGGCATTCCAGGTTACGAAGAACCAGAAGTATGCCACAACCGCAAGGGAGATCTTTGAATATGTCCTGCGAGATATGACCGATACCCAAGGCGGTTTCTATAGCGCCGAAGATGCCGACAGCGAGGGAAAAGAAGGTGCATTTTACGTATGGGACCCAGAGCAAATTAAATCTATATTAGATAAAGACGAAGCCGAGATATTTATCGCTTACTACGGCGTTACCGAGGAGGGTAATTTTGAAGAAAATAAAACCGTTCTCAATATTGCAACATCAACGACACAGTTGGAAAAAAAGTTCCAAAAAGACCATACTGCACTGATGGATGTTCTGTCAAAAGCCCGTTCAAAGATTTTTAATGAGCGGGCAAAAAGAATCAGGCCGCACAGAGATGACAAGATCATCACTGCATGGAACGGCTTGATGATTTCTTCAATGGCTTACGGCGGCGCAGTTCTGCAGGAAGAAAAATATACCAGAGCCGCAGAGCGAGCAGCTACATTTATACTGGCTAATTTGCACAAAAGAGGACGATTGATGCGATATTACCGTGATGGCCGGGCGGTCGAGCTTGCTTTTCTTGAAGATTATGCATTTACGATAATGGGCCTGCTGGACTTGTACGGAGCGTCTTTCGAGGCCAAATGGCTCATTGAGGCAGAAATGCTTACCGAAGAGATGATAAAGCTGTTTGCTGACAATGAACAGGGAGGATTTTTTCTCACCGGCAGAGACAGCGAAAAACTAATTGCCCGTATCAAACCAAACTCCGATGGAGTGATTCCTTCCGGAAATTCAACCGCAGCATTCGCTTTATTGAAGCTGGGCCGGTTAACTATGAATCAATACTTCACAGAACAAGGCATTAAGGTACTTGAATCGTTCTCGCAGCAGTTGAAACAGTTACCCGCTTTTTCAACTGAAATGTTAACAGCATTGAACTTTTGGCTTGGCCCAACACAGGAAATAGTAATTGCCGGCAACGCTGAGGCAACGGACACAAAGCAGATGCTTGAGCTGGTCCGCAGCAAATTTCTGCCAAATTCAGTTGTATTATTCAACAAACAGGATAATGTGGACTTTGATATTTACAGAACAATCCCTTTTATCAAGAACCAGGCTGTCATAGACGGCAAAGCTACAGTTTATGTGTGCGAAAATTATGCTTGTAACCGGCCTGTTAACAAAATCGACGACCTTGATAAAATACTTTCTGACATCTCTCGGGTAAAGTAACCGGTTGATGTTTAAATTGGAAAGTATTGTTATATAACATACTAAATTGAGGGAGCAAAATAATGAACATATTCGAATATGCAATGCAGATGGAAAAAGACGGTGAAGAGTATTATCGTCAGCTGGCTCAGCAGACCGTTAATAAAGGTATTAGAACTATCCTGGCCATGCTGGCCGATGAAGAAGTCAAACACTACAACGCCTTAAAGAAAATGAAAACCGAAAAGCCACAGATTGCTGAGACCAGGATTTTGACCGATGCGAAGAATGTCTTTGTCCAAATCAAAGAATCCGGTGAAAGTTTTGATTTTGACATCAAGCAAACCGAGCTTTACAAAAAAGCCCGGGACATCGAGAAAAAGAGCTATGAATTCTACACGGAAAAAGCCAACGAGGTGACAGAAGAATACCAGAAAGAACTTTTCCTTAAATTGGCTGATGAAGAAAGAGAACATTATCTCTTATTGGATAATATAATTGAGTTTGTATCCAGGCCGGAGCACTGGCTTGAGAATGCTGAGTTTTATCACCTGGACGAATATTGAATATTACCTGTTTGGAAAGGGGATGTTTATTATGAGAAACGACCTCTCCATTGTTTTATGTGGCCAGGCCGGCCAGGGTATCCAGACTGTCGAGTATCTCTTAACGAGAATTTTCAAGCTTACCGGCTATAACGTTTTCGCAACAAAGGAATATATGTCACGTATTCGTGGCGGAACAAACTCTATTGAAATACGGATATCTTCAGGGTCTGTCCGCGCTTCTGTAAGCCGGATTGATATTCTTATTCCTCTTAACGAGGGCGCTGTCCAGCATGTTGAAAAAAGAATTTCTCCTCAGACAATTATCCTGGCGGATAAAGATACCATAACCGACGATTTTGACCAAACCAGGCACAAGTTTATTGATGTACCGTTTACTAAAACAGCTTCTGAGATTGGCAACAAGATTTATTCCAATGTGGTCGCCGTAGGGACAATTGCCGGTCTGTTTGGAATCGAGCTGCAAACAGTCAGCAAATATGTGAAAAAATTCTTTTCTGCAAAATCTGATGATGTTGTGCAACAAAATCTTGCCGCAGCAAAAGAAGGTTTCAATCTCGGCACCGATTTAATCGATTCTGCTAAAATTAAATTTGACATCCACAATGATACCAATATTAAAGACCAAATTCTTTTAAGCGGCACCGAAGCTGTAGCCCTCGGTGCTATTGCCGGGGGCTGTAATTTTGTTTCTTCCTATCCCATGTCTCCATCAACCGGCGTGTTAGCATTTCTTGCCAAGCAGGCGAAAGATTTCGGCATAATAGCTGAGCAGGCTGAGGACGAAATCGCCGCAATGAATATGGCTATCGGGGCCTGGTATGCCGGTGCAAGAGGGATGGTCACAACATCAGGCGGAGGCTTTGCCCTTATGACGGAAGGTCTGAGCTTAGCTGGTATGCTTGAGAGTCCAATTGTGATTCATCTTGCCCAAAGGCCCGGCCCGGCAACAGGATTGCCCACCAGGACCGAACAAGCCGACCTCGAACTTGCCCTTTATGCAGGACACGGTGAATTTCCCAGAATAGTGTTTACGCCCGGAAATATTGAAGATGCTTTTTACCTGACTCAGAAAGCATTTAATTTGGCTGACAGGTATCAGATACCGGTTTTCATACTTACTGACCAATATTTCGTGGACTCTTACTACAATACAGCCTGTCTTGATTTGTCAGAGACAAATATCGAAAAACACATAATTAAAACCGACGTCGATTACAAAAGGTATAAGTTGACGGCGAATGGTATTTCTCCTCGCGGAATACCTGGCTTCGGGGAAGGATTGGTTGTGGTTGACAGCGATGAGCACGATGAGGCCGGGCACATTACGGAAGACCTCGATTTAAGAACCGAGATGGTTGACAAAAGATTGAAGAAGTTTGAACTTTTGAAGGATGAAACAATCCCGCCCGAATTGGCAGGCCCTGAGGATTATAAAAACCTGATAGTATGCTGGGGCTCAACGTACAATATCGTAAGAGAGGCTGTAAAAAATCTCGGTAGAGACGATGCAGCATTTTTGCACTTCAAACAAGTATACCCATTGCCGAACGAGACGAGCAATTATCTTCAAAAAGCTCAGAGAATTATAATAGTTGAGAACAATGCCACCTCTCAATTTGCAAAGTTAATAAAGCTTCATACAGGAATCGATATTAAAGACAAGATTCTAAAATATAACGGCTTGAGTTTTTATGTTGAAGAGTTAACAGAAAGATTGAATGACTTATTGAATTAGAGACAAAGCTATGGATACTCAAATATTTGATATCGCTGACATTGATATCGCCTGGTGTCCGGGTTGCGGCAATTTCCCAATTCTTAAGATACTAAAACAAGCTTTAGCCGAGTTGGGAGTTGAGCCGAAAAATCTTGTGATGGTTTCCGGCATCGGCCAGGCGGCAAAGATTCCTCATTATTTAAAGGCCAATGTATTCAATGGCTTGCACGGCCGAGCTTTGCCTCCGGCAACGGCAATAAAAGCAACAAATCCTGCTCTTACGGTCATAGCTGAAAGCGGCGACGGCGATATGTACGGGGAAGGCGGCAATCATTTTTTACATACGATACGCAGAAATCCGGACATAACCAATATCGTTCATAATAATATGGTTTATGGCCTGACAAAGGGACAGGCCTCACCTACAAGTCAGAAGGGCTTCAAAACACCCGTCCAGGTCAATGGTGTTTTTCTTGAGCCGTTCAATCCCCTGGCTGTTGCGATTGCTCTGGATGCGAGTTTTGTTGCAAGAAGCTTCGCCGGCGATGCAGAGCAGACAAAGGAAATAATCAAGAACGCGATTAAGCATAAAGGCTATGCCCTGGTTGATATATTTCAGCCTTGTGTTTCATTTAACAAACTTAATACATATCAGTGGTTCAAGGAGCATACTTACTACCTTGAAGACCATGACCCTTTGGACAGGCAGCGAGCTTTCGAGAAAGCAATTCAAACCGATGAATTGCCGCTTGGCATTTTCTACATAAATCCGGAAAAGGCTACTTTCGAAGAAAATATTGGTACCTATCAGGAAAAACAAACGCCTTTATACGGGCGTGAACCTGACTTGCAGAAATTGTGCAACCTGGTCGATAAGTTCAAAATACTGATATAGAAGAATACCGGCAGATACTCATGGGGACACAATATTGTACTCCGTTCTGAATCACTATGCTTTGAATCAATAGTGAATCTTTGTGATACCAGGTTTTTTGGAGCGTGACGACTAGGAATCGTATAGTAATACCAATTCAAGATATTAAATACCGATAGCGTGCTATGGAGCGTTGGTCGAATACAACGTGATGTGTAAGTGCACGAGATTACTTCCTCGAGAAGATGCTGCAGTAGGCATTCGGCCTTGGAGCTGCGATATTCGCAGCTTACTGCCTGGACCTTCTCTCTAAGTCCGGCTTTACACTACTCTAATTCCGCTGCCTGACTGTGACTCGTTCGCTCTTGAGGTTGTAATGCTCTATAGCCTTTCGTACAACCTCTTTGAATTCTCCCTCAAGCTTCCACGGCTTTGGAATGAACCTGAAAATCTCTCCCTGATTGACTGCTTTCTGGAGAGTGGCCATCTCCGTATATCCCGAGAGTACTATACCGACGATATGGGGATACATTTTTCTGATGATCTCAAGAAGGTCGAGCCCGTCCATCTCAGGCATACGCATATCGGTTACGATTACATGCACTTCTTCTCGCTGGAGGATTTCAAGTGCTTCCTTGCCACTCTTGGCGAATAGTGTAAAGTATGGCTCATCTAAGAAGCCTCTTTCTAAAGACCGCAAGACTATTTCGTCATCGTCCACAAACAATACGGCTCTCTTTTCCACTGTTAGTGTTTTCTGCCTCCATTTCATTTTTAGCCTCTCTTTTGCTTAAAGGAAGTTTTATTGTGAATTTTGTCCCCCCATCAACAGAACTATCAGCAATAAGTTTACCATTATGCTTGATTACGATAATATCGTATGAGACGCTCAATCCCAGCCCCGTACCCTTTCCGACAGGCTTGGTTGTAAAGAAAGGATCGAATATCTTCGGCAGCTTGTCAGGCTCGATACCAGGACCGTCATCGGAGATTTCACAGACCACATCATCATCCGTCACATATGTCTTGATTGTGATGGTTCCCTTGTTATCTCTTTCATGAGATTTGATTGCCTGAGCTGCATTGATGAGAATATTGAGGAGCACCTGGTTTATCTGGCCTGCGTTGCAGAAAATTAAAGGCAATTCAGACAGCTCCGTCTTGACATCAGCATCATATTTAATTTCATTCTGCGCCACGATGAGGGTGGCCTTAATGCCATCATTTATGTTATATTCGTCGAGATTTCCAGATTGGTCAATTCTCGAGAAATCTCTCAGGTTCTGGACAATACTGGTGACCCTGTCAATTCCTTCTCTTGAATCATTAAATAGTCCAGGGAGGTCTTTAAGAATAAAATCGATTTTCATATCATTCTGAGATTTACTAATGGTGTTTGCTTTGTCCAACAGTTCCGTTTTATCAGAAGCTTCAATTTCCCCGAGGAGCTCACCGTACATTTGGAGCAACTCCTTGATTTTCTTCATGTAATTTTCCAGTGTCTCGAAATTGCTGGCGACAAAGCCCACCGGAGTATTCATCTCGTGCGCAACACCGGCAGCAAGCTGCCCAATAGACGCCAGTTTCTCGCTTTGTACCAGTTGAGACTGCATTTCTTTCAGTTCTTTATTAGACTTTTCGAGCTCTTCGCAAGCGAGCCTTACGCTCTCCTCCGCTTTTTTGCGATCGATGATTTCCCGGTTGAGGTTATCAATTGATGTGGTTGTCTTCTTTAAATCGGTGAGCATTTTTTTGAAAGAAGCAGCCAGTTGGCCGACTTCATCATTTGACCTAATCTCTATCTGAGTGTCTAATTTACCCTTGCCTATTTCAGCCGCAGCAGCTTTAAGCTTTAGTATAGGCACGTAGATGGAACGGGAGATAAGTAATCCTGCGCCTACAGCTAATATTAAAGCGACAACACAAAAAATTAAAACTAACCATCTACTGGTTTTAAGTAAATTTTGTGCTTGTTTTGTCGCCAAATTTACCGCTTCGGTAGAGCTCGAAAGTGCCTCATCATATCTGGTTCCTCCTCTGCGAATATAATCTCCAAGACCTTGTTCATAAATCCTTTTTTGCTCCCAATATTTGCTGCTTTCCAATATTTTGACGGCTTCCTCCGTTTGTCCATTATTAACAAGTTCGATAGATTTATATTCCATCTCCACAAGGGCGCAATTAGCCTTGTTAACATTTGAGAAAAATTCCCTGTCTTTTTCTTCTGCTTTATCGATCGCTTCCTTTATTGCTCTATCCAGTTTTGGCTCGACGTCTTTGTAGCGTTGTTCCCATTTCTTATCCTGAGTAAAAGCGTAATTCCTCGCAGATTGAGTTGAGACCTCATCATAGTAACGTATGAATTGAGCTAAGCTATCCAAATACGATGTCTTACTTATTGATTCTACACTTTCCGGTATATCGCTGCTCAAAGGGTCGGCAATTTGATTAAGCTGGAACAGTGAAATATGCCCTACAACTGCAACCCACATCGCAACAGCTAAAAATCCAAGAATCAATCTTTGACTTATCCGCATTTTACATATCCCTATTTTTGCTTTTCTGTCAACAGCAACCTGATGGGACTGCTACAAATCCGTTATTTTCTTCTTCTAATTTTTCTTCCATCCCTTTCGTGCTCGCTAATGCTGTCATCCATCCAAGCAAACCTCAAAAGATAAGTATGCAACATCAGACAGTAACACCTCTGAAGTCTTATCTATAGCACTGGCACCTGCATTTAGTTGAAAAACTTCGCAACAGTAGTGTAGTAAAGTATCGGCGAAAATAGACGGGTACTTTTTAGATATTCCTGATGACCTATGTACGTCAACGTTTTCGTCCTTATGGAGTTTGTACGTGCACAGTTCAATAGGTTTCTACGAAAAAGTTATTATGGGTCCTTGTACAAGATGTAGGGAGGTGATATCGCTTCATAGTTTGTTTGTTATTAATGTGGTCACAATGTGCAGTCGATACTGAGTTGTGCGCTAATTCTTCAGCCTTTAGGCATACAGAACATTATGGAAAAGAAGGACCCATTAATTTCGTTTCTTATTGAAGAGAGGATTCTCGATGAGAAAACACTTCAGGCTGCAATCGACCAGCATCGAAATACCGGACAAAGTCTGGTGAGTATATTGAAAAAGGAGAATCTTCTCGATGAAGACCAGTTAACCAAGGTTATTGCCGGTGCCAACAAAATCGAGTTTGTTAATCTTGCACCTGAAATGGTTGATCCAATGGTGGCCCACCTGGTGTCTTATGAAATGGCCAGTCGGCACAACGTGATTCCGATAAAGAAAGAGGATAATCAACTACGAGTGGCGATGAGCTCTCCTTTGAATCTTTCTATACGAGATCAAATCGAGATGAAGACCGGATACAAGATCATTCCGGTTGCCGCCACGCCCAATGCCATAAGACAGGCTGTGCATTATCATTTCAACGTCACAAATGTGACAAAGCAGGCTATAGTCTCGATGCGGTTGAAGGAAGAGCCTGCCAAGAGTACCCAATACGATGAGTCTGAGCAGGAATCAGAAAGAGTCGCCGGTTCTCCTATTGCGAAGCTGGTATCTTCCATAATAAACGGCGCCGTCGATTCCCGGGCAAGCGATGTACACATCGAGCCACAGGATTCTGACGTGAGGGTGAGGTATCGCATTGACGGGACATTACGTCCTGCACTCAACCTGCCCTCGTCGGCTCAGCAAGAGGTGGTATCACACATTAAAATTATGGCGGACATGGACATTTCAGAGCGGAGGGTTCCTCAAGACGGTCATATGACTACACGGCGAGATGGTAAAGAATATGATCTTAGAGTCTCGTCGCTGCCGGCTATAGGAGGAGAGAAGATAGTAATCAGACTTCTCGATAAGGACGTGGATAAGTGGTCAATTGATGAAATCGTAACTTCCCCGGACGATAATCAGAAATTCAGATCAATAGTCAAGAATCCTTACGGTATGCTTTTGCTGACCGGCCCCACCGGGTGTGGTAAGACCACTACCCTCTATACGATGCTTCAATTGCTCAATACGCCCGAAAGGAATATAGTTACTGTTGAAGACCCCGTTGAATATCGTCTTGATGGTATCACCCAAGTCCAGGTTAAACCAGTCGCGGGAAGGACTTTTGCATCAGCCCTGCGAAGCATCGTCCGACAAGACCCGGATATCATACTAATCGGTGAAATTCGTGATGTTGAAACCGCCGAAATAGCTATCAGCGCGGCTCTGACCGGACACCTGGTCCTAAGCACATTACATACAAATGATGCTGCAGGTGCAATTTCGCGTTTGATTAACCTCGGCATACCATCATTTCTTGTCGCTTCAGCGCTTCTGGGAACGGCAGCCCAAAGGCTTATCAGAGTCTCTTGTCCAAAGTGCAGGCAAGAATATGAGCCAACAGAGCACGAACTAAAGTGTCTATTCGGTAATTCCTACCAGGATAAGAAGATAAGACATTACCGGGGAACGGGATGTAAAAGCTGCTATCATACCGGATATCATGAACGAAAAAGCGTTTACGAGATACTGTGTATTTCTCCTGAAATCAGGAGAATGATCATCAGCAGAAGCGGCGATGTGGAAATTAAACAAAAGGCGGTCGAGGAAGGTATGAAAACTCTCCGAGAGAGCGCAGTTAATGAAGTTTTAAATGGCGTCACAACTGTGGAAGAGGTAATGCGAGTTGTTGATATGAGGACGAACTGATGGCTGTCTATGCCTACACGGCAAAAGATGAAACCGGGGATACGCTCACTGGTACTTATGACGACATTGATAATGCCGGCGTGTTGCGCGAAGAACTATCCAAGATGGGTTACGTTCTAATAAAAGCCCGCAAGCGGAGGAACCCAACGAGAAGACGCAGGAGAATAAAGCAGTCCGAAGTAGTTACTTTTATCTACAAGTTTGCGGAAATGTATTCGGCAGGGCTGTCAATCACAAGGTGCCTTGAGGTGTTAGAGGAACAGATTAAAAATCCGGCCTTTGGGTATATAGTCGCTGATGTGAGACAAAGCATCGAAAATGGCTCAAGTTTAGAAAAGGCGTTTGGAAAGTACAGTGATGTATTCTCAGATTTTTTTTCCGGGATGCTTGAGGCTGGTGAGTCCGGAGGGAAATTATCAGAAGCTCTTGAGATGAGTGCTGAATATCTCGAAAAGCGGTTGGATATAAAGCGAAAGATCAGATCCGCCTTTGCTTATCCAGTCATAGTGACTGTTGTTTGCTTTGTGGTTGTTGGTTGCCTTGTGGCTTTTATCGTGCCTGTCTTTTCGAAATTGTACAGACGGTTGAATGTCGAGTTGCCCGGTCCTACCCAGGCTCTTGTAAACTTAAGTTCTCTACTGACAAACTTTTGGTGGGCAATCCCGTTTATTGTGGTGGGGGCGGCGATAATACTACTTAAACTGTCCAGAAGCCCCTATGTCAAAGCAAAGTGGGACGTTTTCAAGCTAAATATGCCTGTTCTCGGTAAACTTAATCGTATGGTTGTGATTTCCCATTTTACGCGGACCTTTGGAATGTTGACTTCCGTGGGAGTTTCACCAATTAGGGCTCTTGAGGTAGCATCTGCGGTTGCTCATAATCACAAACTGACCGGAATTGCCAAAGAATTGCAAAGGGCCATTGAGACAGGTAATAGTATAGGTAAATCCCTGAAGAACTATGACATCTTTCCCCCAATGATCACACAAATGGCTATTTCGGGTGAGGAAGTGGGGGAGGTAGCCCAAATGTTGAATAAAGGTGCTGATTTTCTCGACAAAGATATTGACAGGACAATGAGCGCTTTAATTGTGAAATTGGAACCAGCGTTGACAATTATTATGGGAGTCATCGTGGGTTTTATCCTCATGGCAGTGTATTTGCCAATGTTCGATTACATGCAATATTTGGAATGATCGAAGAGCAGGTCCGGAAAATCCCAGCGCGCTGCAGGAGAAGTAAAGAGGATTAGGGTGCTATCGTACCAGACATCTAACCAAGGCCGTTACTGCATTAATATTTGTTGAGTGGAATACTCGCCAATAATAGGAAAAGGTGATTGTTTCCGATAAACACTACCATAAATGTCTCTTTGTTCGGTTGGCGAACTAAACTTAAAGTTGCTTTAGTCACCTTTTCAAGGATAGTGATAAAGTGTCAGATATATTTTGTCGATAGTTTCGTCAAGAATTAAGTTTAGATATAGTGTCTTTTTGAAAGGCAAAAAAAATGAAATTCAGAAAAGGTTTTACGCTGGTTGAGCTGTTGATTGTCGTTTTGATTCTCGGGGCACTTGCGGCAATTGCTCTTCCCAGGATTATGGGAAGCGCAACAAGTGCCAAGACAAATGCCTGCAAAACTAATGTTGACCTAATCAACTCACAGATCGAAATGTACTACGCAAAAGAGGGTATCTGGCCGTCAGCGCTGACAGATGTGACTACAGACCCAAACTATTTTCCCGATGAGGAACCTACATGCCCATTAGGGACACCCTACGTTTATGATGGGACTAAAAAGCGGATCAATAACCATAGCCATTAATGGCAAGCGGGGGCAGGTTAAAAGCTGGACATAGTTTGCGCGTAGATAAACCAACAAAGATGGCTGCGGATGGTCGGCAGCCATCTTTTAATTTTTTAGCTGCTTGATGCCAATGATATCAAAGAAATACAGGGCCTTCAGCTTTGTAGAGGCGATCATAATAGTATTGTTCCTCGGCATATTTGCCGCCATAGCCGTGCCGAGACTCAATCGAGCGGCCATCTCAAAACACAAAGCTGAGGCCATTGCCAGGAAAATTGTTGCCGACCTTCGCCTCACACGCAGACTTGCTATTACCGACGCCGCAAACAATACCATGGGCTTTGAGCTGAAGATGGTTGGTGTCGTTCCGTATACGAGCTATAAGATTGAAAATGTAAAAACTCATGCAATAGTTGCTACACACACAGTTGATTCAGGTGTCAGTATTAGCTGCCCCACCGGCATTGGGTTCATATTTGGTTCCTTGGGAAATCTAAAAGTCGGAAGCGGTACCGGGATTATCGTCTCTGCTGAAGGGAAAAGCTTTACAATCACTATTGTATCAGCAACAGGTACAGTAAAATGTGTAGAAAACTAACTAAGTTCATAGGTAGTAGCTGGGAGTTTATAGATAAGCCAGGAACTGCGATACATGGGCCACGAAATACATGCAAATTAGCGGGCTTCACTATGACGGAGGTTGTGGTCGCATCAACTCTGCTAATTATCGCAATAGTCCCAATTCTCAAAGTTCTGACGAGTGCCCACGTCACCAGCACGATTATAGAACGTAAAACCCGCAGCCTCACACTCGCCCAGGCCAAACTCGATGAGATAAGGGCTCGCTCAATATACAACTACTCCAGCAATTTTGTGGAAACATCCACATCCCTTGACGGCCCATACCTATGCGATGTAAAGGATACCTCCAAGGGTACCGACTTGAGAGAGATAACGATTTCAGTCGGCTACGACCTCAATGGAAACAGTATGCTCGAAGCCGATGAAGTCGAAGTCACCCTGGCCACACTCATTGCAAGAAGATGGTAAAAGCGTTAGAAAAAAATACACTAAGTGTTCCATAATTTCGGAAAAGATTTCTAACAGAGTAAACTTATAGGACCTTTTCTTTGACCTAATAATTTATTTCTCATAGTAAACACTAATTCCCGATAAAGACAGGCTAACACTGCCAAATAGTCCGATTAATCGCGACTTTTTTTTATTCTCGTTTTCGCGAGCCGATAATTCAAAACTCGACAAACAGTCCTTTGTTTTATGCCGAAAATACCATCAGGAGCGGCAGGCGCTGTGCGCTAAAAGAAAAACGAGAAGATTAGCCCCGAAGGATGGAGTGTAATCGATTATCGGCAGTTAACTGTTATGCGGTACCGAAACAATAAAACTCGCCCAGCACCAATTTTCAGAGCCTGGGAAGATTCTCCTACGATTAGGATTATTCCGGCCCAGCGCCAGAAATTGGTGCCGGGTCTAACTCTGGTTGAGATGCTTATAGCTATGGCCATAATGACCATTATCTTTGCGGTCATATTGCCACAATTCAGGGTGATTCAGAACAATTGGGACTCCCAAGCCGGCGCTGCTGAGACATTGCAGAACGGCAGAGTCCTGATAGACCACTTAAACCGAAATCTCTCAAAGGCCGTTCGGATAACCGCGGTGAGCAGTTCATCTGAAACCAACGGCTACATCGAATTCCAAGACAATGATGCGAACAACTTGCGATATGATATTGGAACTAACAACTATGTTAAATTTGGGCCCATCGGAAGCCTCTCGGACCTGGCCGGGCCGGTCAGCCAACTACAGTTTACCTGCTATAGTGCTACCGACCTAAGCACACCGATAACAGACGTCAACTCCATACGCAGTGTAAAAGTCAAAACGACGTTGATAAACCCTGCAAAGCTTGACCAGGACATGACCTTTTCCACACAGGCCTATATTCGTACCAATGCCCTGCCGGTTACAGGTGGGAACATTTTGAAATTGTCGGAGCCCTGGTTGGAGTTTGATTCGCTCAGTGGATTGGAGCCGGCCCTTGTATACATGAGCGGTACAAAATATCTTTGTGCTTACCGAGGCGACAGCGATGACGGTTTTGCCTGTACTCTAACGGTTAATCCCGCGGATTGGAGCGTCAGTGCGGCCAGCTTTCTGGAATATGACACCAAAAGCGGCATAACACCTGCCTTAGCCAGAATAGATGATTTCCATGCCCTTTGTGCTTACAAGGGATTCCAAGGTGATGGTTTCGCCTGCGTACTTTTCGAAAAAATACCCGGGACGCTTCAGAGAGGTGTCCCGCTGGAATTTGATAACGCAGACTGCATTTTTCCGGCGTTGTCTCAAATAGATACTCAGGGAGACACTCACCATTTTCTTTGCGCATACTTTGATAACACATCATCTGTGCGGACGCTTGTCCTGACAGCTACAATAACCGACGTTATGATGCAGATGACCAGCGGCCCAACTACTTCGTTTGCCTGTGATCTTGTTTGCGATCCGGATTTGGTCAAAATAGACGATACACATCATCTTTGTGCTTACCGGGGCTCAAATCTCAGGCTCTGGGCCGTTGTCCTGACCGTTGACCCGGCCACCTGGACTGTAACTACAGAAACACCTTTTGAAGTTGCCCCCAGCCTCTACGCCTATGAGCCGACTTTGGCCAAAATAGACGATACGCACTATCTTTACGCCTTTCACAGCAACATTTCGCAAGGCTGCGCTGTTGTGCTGACGGTGCATACCAGCGACTGGACCATTACCAAAGATACGGCTTATCCTTACCACGTATTTTCTGATGCAGCCGGCAGCTTAGAACTGTGTCAAATAGATAGTACGAATTTTCTTTGTGCCTACGGGGGAGGATGGGAAGATGGGCTGGCGACTGTTTTGACTGTAAATACCAGTGACTGGTCCCTGAGCCATGGGGCACCTTTTACCTTTGAATCGGGCACCTGCTCAGAGCCTGCACTTTGCCAGATTGATATATCACATTATCTCTGTGCACATGCCGGATTGGACAACAACGGCTATGTTGGCGTTCTGGGGCTAAGTACGGGGATTATGCCATAGAAAGTGAAGACAGATATGAATGGAAAATTTAGACATAAAGGCTCGGTACTTTTAATAACAATTTTTGTAATAGCGCTGCTCGCAGCTGCGGTTATGGGAATGCTGCAGCTAAGTACTGAGGAAATCAAACTCATGCACAATCAGATCTCCGCCGCGCACGCCCTGGCTATCGCTGAAGCCGGCCTCAATGACGCATTCAGCGAACTTCGCACTAATTCGGATTGGAATGATGGTTTTGACGATAAGGCTTTTAATGGCGGCTCATACACTGTAACTTTTTCTGGCTCTTTGCCGAATCTCACGGTCGAATCGACAGGGACTTCATCGCAGGCCTTTGTCGCAAGAATTAGCACTGATGTAACAGTATCGAGCAGCAGTCCCTACATAATAAGAATTGATAATTTAAGGATAAATGAGTAATGCTTAAGTCTAAGACTGCATTAGGTATTGATATTTCGGATGGCAGGATAAGTCTGGCATTGCTTAGGCAAAACGCCAAAGGCATTGAACTACTCAAAGCTGCCAGCAGTCCAGTTCCCGATGGAGCAATAAAGGATGGCAATGTTGAAGATTCTGTAAAACTTTCTCAAGCAATCAAGGGATTGAGAGTTCGCAAAAAAATACGAGGGATAATTCGCACTTCGGTATCGTTATTAACAAAACCTGCAATTTCGCAGATTTTAGACATACCCAAAGGAGCTCCGACAAATATAGGGCGTTTGGTTCAAAATGAATTGAAGAGCTGCGTTGCCTTATCAGGCAAAGAAATCGCCTTCGACTTCTGCCGAATTAAGTCGAGACAAGGTCAAGGTAGTCGTCTTTTGGCAGTTGCTACTGACAGCCGAAAGGTGGCTAAGCTTGCCGAAGCGTGCAGTCGAGCAGGTCTTAATGCTGAGGTGATTGAACCGCCGCTTCTCGCCTATGCCCGGGCACTTTATGCCAAAAAGATAGAAGGAAGATTCGATTGCAACGTGCTTATTGTTATATTGCGGGACGGTGTCTTAACCCTGTGCGTTTTCAGAAAACAGACCCTGGATTTTGTTGGGACGAGGAGTATTAGTAGAGAAAAAGCGGAGCCGGATGAGCTCTGTCGGTGGCTTGCTGAAGAAATAAACGCAATTATTCGATTTTATGATATCGAGGTGGCGGACAGTTCCGGAAAGTGGGAAGTCACAGTCGTTGCAGGTTCCATCCCATTGCCTGATGATGCTGAGCAATCTCTGAGGGCTAAAATCACAAGTGCGAGCCTGCAGGTCAGAACAGATGAAACCATCTGTCAAGACACACTCGTTGCACAAGACAGCAGTACTGAAAAACCTTCAGTGGTCGCGATTGGTCTGGCCATGAGGCTTTTGAATAAAAATGGCGACGGCTTAAGAGTAAACCTGCTTCCCCCGGAATCGGCTGAAGTTAAATCCGTAAAAAAACACTTCCTCATAACAGCCAATATTATCGCAGCCGTTCTGATACCTATGATATTTGCCGCGGGTGGATTGAGCATGATGACTAACAAAGTAAATCAGAACATTACACATAAAAAACAGACAGAGCTGTCACAGGACACATATATCCTTCTTAGAGAACAGGAGTCCTTAGACAGACAAATCGGGCTATTATCAGAAAGACCGGCCCGGTTAAAAGACATCTTGGATTCCCGCTATAGTTTGGATTGGGCCGGTATCCTCGAAGATGTCAGAAGCCGGACACCCGGAGCTGTGCGTATAACCAACCTTTATAGCAAAGGCAATACCGAGATGCACCTGGAAGGTCTTGCACTATCATATGAGGTTGTTCGTTTGTTTGTGAAGATGCTGAACGAATCGGATTACATAAGCTCGGCGTCTCTGAATATGAGAAGAGAAGACAAGGCAGGTGGATTAGTGGTGTATACGATCAATTGTTCACTGACCCGAGAAAAGAAGAATAGCTGATGTTAGTCGACAATCTTACCAAATTAAGCCGTTCATCGAGAAACGCTGTTTCAGCATCGCTGATTTTGATAGCAGCGTTGGCGATGTATAACTGGATAGTTGCTCCACGTACTAACTATCTGTTAGCAGCGCAGCGGTATGATTTTGCTATGGACAACGTGGTAAAGAAAAACAAAACTATCGACAATAGAGTTAAGGTCAAGAAAAAGAAATTGCAGGAATTGCTCGAACAATCCGCTCAGCTTCAGGGCACATTGTTTACATTTGATCAAGCAAGAGAGTTTTTTAGTGACTTGCAGGCCATTTCCGAACAAACAGGCTGTATAGTTTATTCCGTTAACCTGATATCCAATAACCCAAATCCTATTAAAGATGGGCAATTGCAAGATACCGCCGGTATAGTCACTAAAAGCGCGGTGCTAAGTGTTGTAGGTGTATATAAGAACATTACCAGATTAATAGAAAGGCTGCAATCGCGTACGCAAAAAGTCTGGATAGACTCGGTAAAGGTTCAAGCTCTCAACAACAATTCGGATCGGCCCAGGTGTGATATAACTATTACAATTTGCGCGCTCACAGACAAGGAGCCTGCCTTATGAATAAACCAAAATATGCAAAAAAAATCTCCACTTGCGTTATTTTAACCATCTGTGCAGGATATTGTCTTACACAATCTCAGCAGGTGCTAAGCGCACAGAGCAAAGCATTGGCGGTTGGCCGTGAGAACCCGTTTGCAGATATTCCCAGAGTTGTACAACCCGCCTCGCCGTCAGTTCTTCAAACTTTAGAACCTGTGGAAGAAGAAGCGCCGGATTTGTTTGTTCAGAGCATAATGCTTAAATTTCTTGATGCCGAAAGCCTCAGGGACGCTATCGGCAACATGTCATCAAGGTATGGAACTATAACGACCAACGTGAAAAACAATTCATTGATAATCTGTGATACCCAGGAGAACCTCGAAAGGATATTAGCTGAGATCAGAAAGGCTGATAAAACACCGCGGCAGATTATGGTGGAGGTGGTTATCGTCGATGTACAACTGAGTGACGACACTGAAATCGGCGTCAACTGGGATTTCCTCTCTGAGGAACCTCAGAATGTCATATACAGACAAAACTTCACTACGCGCCTTGGTTCGAACATTCCAGACGAGGAAACACCCAGAGATGGTACGGAATATAGTACTATCGGTCTCGGCGGCGACTTTAGTGTGATAAATAACAATATTCGCAACGTTGTATCTATGCTTCAGCAGAAAAAAGATGTCGAGGTTCTTGCCAGTCCGAGGGTTATGGTCTTAAGTGGTAAGACCGCCTCAATCGAATCTGTCAGAGAACTGCCATATAACGAGGTAATAGATACATCCCAGGGTGGAAGCATGTCTTCAACCCAGTTCAAGAAAGTCGGAGTTACGTTGAATGTTACCGCAACGCTGACTGAGGATGACCTCATTTTCCTCAACGTTAATTCGGAACAAAACGTAACCGTAGGGGAAAGCCTCACCAATGTCCCCATCATTGATACAAGAAATACCAGGAGTGAAGTTCTGCTTAAGGATGGTCAGGTCGTTATAATAGGCGGACTCAGGCGAAAAGAAATAACCAAACAGAGCAACCAGATACCGATTCTTGGTGATATCCCGCTGATTGGCTTACTGTTCAAGTACACTAATACGGTGGTTTACAATACCGAGCTGATTGTCTTCCTCTCGCCCCATATTTACACCGAGGCAGAGCCTATTCCCGCCGAAGCGATGGAAAAGTACTGGGAAATAAAGGAAAGACCAATGCCTTCATTGGAAAAGGTCAAAGATGCCAAAAAACAACTGCTCATCGAAGATATAAAGGCGCCAAAATAAAGAACCAGGATGTTACTCAAGAACCGTTATTGACTCCGGCCTAATTAGAGAAGATTATAGGCGAGAAGACCAAAAAGATTTGAATTATTCAAGAAGATTAACCGACGAGAAGACATAAGACTTACAAAAATTCTTAGAAAATTAACATTCCCAAAAAACATTTCTAATTAAAATCTGCTTTTTTTGTAGAATAAACGTCACTTCAGCCTTAAAATTATTAAGAAATACTTGACAATTTTTGTTAGCTTGATATTATAGGATGTTAGTCTCAGCGACGTAGCTGAGCAGATTAGAAGAGGAAATTCCAAAATTACTTCTTTCGCAAGGTGAAAGATAATACTGAAATAGTAAGGTTTCAGATAATCGAACGAATCTTGTGGCGAAAGAAGGCAAAGCGAAAGGAGAAAACCATGAGAAAGAACAGTTTTACAGTAATGAAGAGTGTTATTGTGTTGGCCATGCTGATACCCGCGGTGGCTCTCGCAAATAGCCACGGTGGGTACTCGTACGCCACCGTAACGCCCACTACAGTGGCTCCGGGAGGCACAATAACAGTTGAGTTCGAATACACTGTGACTATTGAATATTGGTGTTGGCAGTTGTGCCCGAAAAGCTTATGGGAAATACGGCTTGATGGGGGCACTAGTACAACTGAAGACCCACTCATCGAGGGTCATCCTGAGTATGCTACAGATGGTACAGAAACATTCTATGTCAATGTGGATCTGACCATCCCGGAGGGCACTGAAGATGGACCGCACACCATCGATATTTTTTCCGTCCCTTGGTATACTGAGCCAGCGCCTTGGTATGGTATGTTTTATAATATTTCGATCACGGTTGAATCGGACCCTGCGGTGGCGATATTAGATCTGATTGATACGGTCGCGGCTATGAACCTGCAGCAGGGAATTGATAACAGCCTGGATGCGAAGCTGGACGCTGCGCTTAATGCCCTGGACGATGTCAACCAGAACAACGATGTGGCGGCTATCAACACTCTCAATGCGTTCATTAATGCTGTTGAGGCCCAGAGGGACAATAAGATTACAAGTGACCAAGCCGATATACTCATTGCCAAAGCAAATAGCATTATCGCTATGTTAGGTGGATAGTAAACCCACGCAAGTTGGTATGGAAGGCCTGGCTTTGCTAAGAAAACGCAGGGCTGAGAATACGTACAATTTAATTGGCCAGACAAAGGGCTGTGAGACCCGAGACAATCGGGCTCACGGCCTTTTTTAAACTCCAAAAGTCCCCACCGTCTTATAAATAAACCAATTTTAACAAAGCTGGTGGCTGTTCTGCCATTTTCCGCGGGTCAATCGCATTTTGCTAATATTGTGCTGATTTCAGGCCGATAAAGATTTAAAGATTTGTTGAGCAGCTTTATGAAAAAGAAAACTTGATAAGTTCGTATAGGGAATCCTCGGAGGACAAGGAAAGAATGTTCGGATTATCTAAGTCAAAAAAGAAGTCCATCCCGGCCAAGATACTTGTTATCGATGACGAACCTGATTTGGTCAGCACAATCCAATGCAGGCTCGAATGGTGCAAATTCGAGGTAGTCACAGCCGGCAATGGAGAAGAAGGATTAGAGAAAGCAGCGAGTGAAAAACCGGACCTCATATTGCTGGATATCGATATGCCGGGCATCAACGGCCACGAGGTGCTTGACCGCCTCAGGAATCGCCCGGACTTACGAGATATACCTGTAATAATGTGCACTGCGCTCTGCGAGGCGGAAGATATAGCCAAGGCTTCATCTTATGGCGTCGTGGATTATATTGCTAAACCGTTTGATTTCTCAGATCTGGTTGAGAAAATTTCCAATTTTTTGGGTAACAAATCGTTGAGCGAACACCGAGCAGGGTGAAAAAGTAAGCGAAAAAAGCAAGGCAGAGCCGCCATCCTGATATCACAAAATATTATACAACAAACAACCGACCCGGTGTGCTGGATACTCTGCTGATGTCTGATAATCAGGACAATCGAGCAGTATTGGAGCTCAAGTGAATTACCAGATTAATGGTATGATTATGGAAGATACCAGGAACAAAATTTTGCTGATTGAAGACAACAAGCTTGACCAGATGGCTTTTGAGCGCTTTGTAAAAGACCAGAAGCTTCCTTATGATTGCACAGTAGCAGCGTCTGTTTCACAAGCTCAAAGTATATTGACTTGTGAGCAGTTTGATGTCATAGTTTCCGATTACTCACTCGGGGATGGGACAGCACTCGATATACTGGATTTGGTAAAGGATGTCCCGATTATAGTTGTGACGGGGGTTGGTGACGAAGAAGTGGCTATCAGGGCCTGGAAGGGAGGTGCTTACGATTATATTACAAAAGACCTCGAACTGAATTATCTTAAATCTATTCCAAAGATAATCGAAAATGCCATCAATTGCAAGAAAATGAGGGAGGCACTTGACAGAAAACAAAAGAATCTGGAGGCAATATTTGATGCGACACCTGTTGGTATGCTGTTAGTCGATGGGAATATGAAAGTCGCCCGCGTCAACAATGCCATCAAGCAGATAGTGAAGAAAGAATATCGACAAATTATTAATCAGCAGATAGGCGGTGTTCTGAGTTGCATTAAAAGTACTTGCAATGAGAATGCAAAGGGGTGCGGATATAACCCGGACTGCACAGATTGTCTGCTCCAAAAGACCATAAAAAGTGTGTTCGATTCCGGACAATCTGTTCGTGATATAGAAATCCATCCTGCGCTTAAAGTTGACAATAAAGAGATTATGCCCTGGTTTCGTATGGGCGTTAAGCCGGTAATAATAGACGGCTGCCAATACGTAATCGTTACACTTAGTGACATTACTGAGCACAAAAAGGCGGAGTACGAACGCCAGCTGGCGGAGGATAAGTACCGGATGATTTTCGAAAATTCGGCGGTTGCAATCACGATGGTGGATGAGCACGAACGGCTCATTTCGTGGAACAGGTTTACAGAGGACCTTCTGGGTATGGACAGAGACGACTTATACCTCAAGCCTGTTCGGTCACTTTATCCTGCAGAGGAATGGGAAAGAATAAGAGCTTACCACCTTAGACAAAAAGGTATGCAGCACCACCTAGTGGAAACCAGAATGATTAAGAAAGACGGCAGGATAATCGAGGTGGATATTTCGCTAAGCGTTTTAACAAATGCCGAAGGCAAAACCACAGGTTCGATAGGCATCATCAGGGACATTACCGAGCATAAGAAGGCGGAGGAGAAAATCAAGAAGATGATAGATACGAAATCAGGATTTATATCTATAGTTTCACATGAATTACGTACATCTTTGGCCGCTATTAAGGAAGGCGTCTCTATTGTCTTCGATGGTATGGCCGGCCGGCTTAATAAGGAACAAAAGAAATTCCTGAACATCGCAAAAAGGAACGTCGACAGGCTCAGTGTTCTGATTAATGACGTCCTGGATTTCCAGAAACTTGAAACCAACAGGATGAATCTGGATATACAGGATAACGATATAAAGGAAGTCGTCTCGGAAGTTCACGAAACAATGGCTCTTTACGCAAAGAAAAACAAAGTTGAGCTGTCACTTGAGCTTGCTGAGGAGCTGTCCGTAGCAAAATTTGACCGTGCTAAAATTAATCAGGTTTTGACAAACCTGGTGGGTAACGCCATCAAATTCACGCCTGAAAAAGGCAAGGTATTTATTAATGTTCATCTCCAGAATGAAGAATTAGTTATAAGTGTCAGCGATACAGGTATAGGCATACCTAAAGAGGCTCTTCCGAAAATATTTGAGTGTTTCTACCGTGTAAACCAGCGCGGCAAAGAAATTCAGGGTACAGGTTTAGGGCTTGCTATTGTTTATAAAATCGTGATGATGCACAGCGGCAGAATTGAGGTGGCAAGTGAGGTGGGCCAGGGCACTACTTTTACTGTCTTTCTACCACTGGATCTCAAGTCTGTGCAAAAGCTCCTGCCTGCAAAAGCAGATGAAATTTTAAATAATTCTTTTGCTCATTAGTGCCGGAAAGTAGCTTGAATTCGCTGCTGGTGACAGAGCGAAATGGAACTACGTAGCTCCCTGAAGACCTTATCAGGTGACGGTAAGTCAGGTTTTTGATTGTTTGTCAGGGTGCAGGGTAGGGATATCTGCCAAAATCACGCCGTTACACTGCTTTTGTCCAATACCTTCCGGATAATTTTGGCTATCTCCTTCCTGCTGATGGGCTTGGCGATAAACTCTTTTATGCCTATGCTCTTGAGTTCCTCAGGACAAACGTTCTCAGGAAATCCCGAGCATAGAATTATTGAAATCTCGGGCCTAACCGAGATGAGCTCTCGGGCCAACTGTGTGCCAGTCATATCCGGCATAACCTGGTCGGTAATGACAAGATCGAACTTGTCAGGTTCCTCCTGAAATGCTTGCAGAGCATCGGTACTGCTGGTCTTGGCAACCACGTCAAATCCAAGCCGTTCCAATATCTGCCTTGTAACATCAACCATCATTTCTTCATCATCCACCAAGAGTATCACCTCCCTCTCCTTAGTAGTTGACTTGGACAATTTAGGCTTCTTAATGTCGCCTCTTTCAATCTTGGGAAAAAATATATCAAAGGTAGTGCCTTGGCCTGGTGTACTACTAACAGTGATTGCCCCATTATGGCTTTTAATGATTCCATGAACTACAGAAAGCCCCAATCCGGTCCCCTCGTTCACCTTTTTTGTGGTGAAGAACGGCTCAAAAATTCGTTCTACAACTTCTTTCTCCATTCCACAACCGGAATCACTAATGCTGAGCTTCACGTAGTTGCCCGGCCCCAGATGTTCATCCCCAATTCTGGTTTCCGATTCAAGATTAACATCCTCAAGGCTGACTTCCAAGAGACCGTCTGCACCTTGCATTGCGTGCGAGGCATTTGTACACAGATTCACAAGCACCTGATGTATCTGAGTTGAATCAGCCAGAACCATACTGGAACCCGCATGAATCTTCCGACTGATCTTGATTGTTGCAGGCAAAGATGACCGAAGCATTCCAAGAACTTCCTTGATAATAGAGCTAATCTTTACCGGCTCTTTTTCCTGTTCCTGCTGGTCTTTTCGGCTGAAAGTTAAGATTTGCTTCACCAGCTTTGCCGCGCGGTTAACACAGGACAGTATTTGCTCCAGATTATCCCGCACGTCACTTTCCTCCGGGACGTCATCAAGTGACAATTCCAAATAACCCTGCATCGCCCCCAGAATATTGTTGAAATCATGCGCAATACCTCCCGCCAGTGTACCAATAGCCTCCATCTTCTGTTTCTGGCTGAGCTGAAGTTCCAGCTCCATCTTTTCCTTTTCAGCCTTCTTAAGCTGGGTAATATCAAGGCCGTAGGCATTTACATAACCTGATCCAACTATGGGCTGCAAAGTTATAAAAAACGTATGGCCATTATCGCAGTTCAGTTCATATGTAGCACTACTGCCCAAACCGTAAACCTCCTTTATCCTCTTGCACCAAAGCTTGGGCAGAAGCTGACCTTCCTGGATTTGCCATGTCTTGAGCACAGGTGAAGCGGCATCATTCGCATAAAGAATTTTACAATCTTGCGCTATCCTGAGAACAGGATTGGGATCTTCGCTCGGAAATTTAGCCAAATTCTTGATTTCTTCAATTGCTCTCTTACTCTCAGTTATGTCTCGGATTATTCCTTGTATAATCTCTTTCCCATCCACCATCATCGTTGAAACGGCAATAGTCACCGTTCTTGTTTGTCCTCTTGTCGTCGATATCTCTGCTTCAATATTGCTGTTCAGGTCCTTACCGGATTCACCTAATAAACCATGATAATGTTCCGCCTTGTCCGCGGGGTAAAGCGTGGTATGATGCTGCCCTACGATTTCCTTTCTCTTTTTTCCAAAGAGTTCCTCAGCTGCCTTGTTGCAGTTTGTAATAACACCACTCTCGAGGTCTATCCACACAATAGCATCCTGCGCATTGGAAAATGCAAGTCTGAATTTGTTTTCACTCTCCTGTAACGCCTTATTCGCTTTCCTTTGCTCAGTGATATCAGATGTGATATGAACAGCTCCGACGAGATACCCATCATTGTTTATCAAAGGATCTACCTTAATATTTAGCCATCTGTCACCTATTTGAAAATCTTTTATCTGACTGCGGCGAGTTTCATACATACGCACGAGTGGACACCTCTTTACCGGCTCTGATGAACCGTGGAGGAGTTCGCAGCAGCTTCGACCAATGATCTCGTTATACGGCCTCTTCAAGAACCGTGTCATAGCGCTGTTACATTGGAGTATTTTACCTCCATTCTTATCAACGATACAAACGCCGTCGGTAATGGCGTTGAAGGTCTCTTGCCATTCTCGAGCAAAAGCATTAAGCTTCTGCTTTGTATCTGTGCGTTCATGAAAGCGTTTTCGCATTTTGTGTACAACGAACCAGACAAGTGCAATCACCGGCAAAACGATGCTGACGGTTATAAAAACCGCCCGAACCTTCTGCCAATGTATGTCACGCCTCTCTTCCAAAGCTCCACGCACATTGCCGACGAACGTTTTCATTCCTTCATGATATGCTTGCCTTTGCTCTTCATACTCCGGGCTTTGGAGTAAAGCCGCAGCAAGGTCATGTTTTCCCTGATGCACCAGAGAAAGAGCCTCATTCTCCATTGTGTCAAGCTTGTCATCGACAAAGACCGTCAAGGCCGCCTCTGCGTTCAAAGCATCAACATCGTTATTTTCAAAAACTTGCCAAATCTCCTCAACAGTAGCTTCTATTCGTGGGCCAAATTCTTTGTGCCGACTTGTCCACTTCAGATTTCGGGTGGCCGCGGCCATCTTCGCTGACATAGCGAGCACCTCGTCACGATACATAGTAGAACCCTCTATTCTTATCAACTGCTCGAGCTGAGTTTTAGTGGTCCTGATATCCGCATATGAGCGCCAAGCTTGCCAAGAAGGTATCGCGAGTATTGTTGCTGTAACCAACAGGAGCAACACACATGTTTTCTTAGTGAATAAACCAACTTCTCGAGCATGATAACGGGCTGCAAGGTTCGTTTGTTTGTTTGATTGTTTACGACTCTTCATTTTGCAGTCTTTCGCTCCTGCTGTTGTTAGCAATCCTGTTGCCAGATGCGTTTAATCCTTTGGCTGAACCATCCAAATCATGCGTGTCCATGCCTAATATTACGTTTTCCATGGCAGTCCCTTTTGGACGCCTTTTAAGCCTGCTTGTAAAAGAGGCTTTTTTATGCCAATAGAGTTACACCGATGAATATATCGTGCTAAATAAGGTCATAAGACCGCCGAACAATGCCAGAACTATAAAAATCTTTTCCTACAATCAGATGGGGCAATATGGCGAGCCTTTCGCGCTTTCTTATAGGGCGTACTGCGGCGCTTTCCACAATCTCTACTGTCTATCGGACCAAGTCCCCGGTTAAAGTCAGAGGCTGCTCATGTCGATAAACTTGGCAGAAAAGAGGAGGATTGGAGTTTAGTTTTAGTAACCAGAATCCATGTAAATCATTCGAAAGGCCGATAAAATGCTCGAGTCTGTCAAGTGTCAGAAGGAGATCGTGACTATCAACTCGAGTGAGACTGTTGCTACGGCTGCTATGAAGATGCGAACTAATAAAGTGGCCTGTCTTATTGTGACCGATGGCCAAAACAAGTTTGCAGGAATCGTTACAGAACGAGACATTGTTAATCGGGCGGTTGCCTCTCTGGCAGACGTTCAGCAAACTACCGTAGGTGAAATCATGACACCACAAGTGATTTCATGTCAACCTGGTATCGAGACCAGCAAAGCCCGAGAGATCATTGCTGCAAATCAAATTCGTCATTTGCCTGTCGTCAAGGATCAAGTCGTAGTGGGAATGCTCTCCATCCGTGACGTTTTGGAGCAGCAGCTGGTTGAAGACCGGGCGGCGGCCGAACAGATCGCAGCGCTACCGAATTGTCTCAAAAGCATAGATATAAATGAAGTCATAAAAATAATCACCCTCGAGGTGCCTAAACTCTTCCAAGCTAAGAAATGTCTGCTTTTTCTTCAGAGAAACATGAATTCGGCCCAAGATCCCCCACTTGTAAGCTTCAACGGTTGCGTGTGCTCTGAAGAGGACCTGGAGTGTCTTGAAGATGCTTGTCCATTTTGTACTGACTGCCGGTTCAGCCATGCCGGTATGCCGCAGGTTTTTGAAGAACACGAGGCCCAATCACCACGAGTTGTAATCCCACTTACTATTTCTGGTTCAAAAGATCTTCCATCTAACAAAAGCAAAGTGCTGTCCGGGCGGTTATGCATGTGTGATTTGGATCCTTCTTTCGCCGCGAAGAAAGAGCTGATATCCTATAAGGCTCGGTTAGTGAGGGAAGTGCTGAATTCACATCTGACCAACGCAAGGTTGTATCAGGAAGCAAGACTAACTTCGCTGACCGACGCCCTGACCGAAGTAGGGTCAAGAAAACTTCTTGAGGATAAATTAGAGGACGAATGTGCCCGTGCAATACGCTACAAGCGTCCGTTCTGCGTAGGAATCGTAGACCTGGATAATTTTAAAACAATCAATGATATACTGGGCCATGCCGCCGGTGACGATACCCTTAGAAAACTTGCTAAATGTATGAAAAACAACCATAGAGCAACTGACGTACTCGCACGCTACGGTGGTGATGAATTCGTGGTCCTCATGCCGGAAACTAAAGGCAAGGATGCTTTCATATTACTGGATAGGCTTCGAGCTAAAATCCAGGAGATTAAGATAGCAAAAGACATATCAATGACAATCAGTTGTGGGATAGCCGAATGGCAACCAGACCGCACTGATTCCGCCAGCGAGCTGATACGCAGAGCAGACCTTGCTTTGTACGAAGCCAAAAGCTCTGGACGAAACTGTGTTAGGGTCTGGGATGAAACCATATCAAAGCATCTGAAGGCGGGTGAGATTGAAGAGGAGGAGATTAAAAAGCTCAAGATACGCATTGCCGGCCTTTCAGAGCAATCAGAAAAGATGTTCCTTCAAAGTATCTGGGGATTAGTCCAGGCCCTTGAGGCTAAAGATGCTTTTGCCAAAAGACATTCCGAAAATGTAATGTATTATTCGGTCGGTATTGCCAAGGCTATGAAGATTGCTCCAAAACAGACTGAAGTAATCAGACGAGCAGCCATGATTCATGACATAGGCAAGATCGGCATACCAGATGCCATTTTGTCCAAACCGGGCATGCTAACACGCCGTGAACACAGGGTTGTTGAGCAGCATCCACTTATCGCCGTCCGCATCTTGAGTCAGATGGAGTTTCTGGAGCGAGAAATGGCCATCGTTCGGCACCATCATGAGAAATGGAATGGCCAAGGTTATCCGGATGGTTTATCTGCTGCTTCAATACCGCTTGGTGCCCGCATTATGGCTGTAGCTGATACACTCGATGCCCTTACCTCAAATCGTTCCTACCATAAATCAAGGCCTGTGGCGGAGGCAATTAGTATTCTACTTGATTCAGCCGGTTATGAATTCGACCCTAAGGTTGTCAAAGTGGCGGTCAACTGGGTAGAGAAAACCAGCAGTCAACTAAGCAAGAAGTTAGAAAATCTCACTCCAGAAGATTTGTTGGATTCACAAAAACATCCAGACCATAGCTCGCTGGGATCAGCTGTTGCCGGCGCAGCAACTTGAAGCGGACGATTGTAATTTACACTATTCGTTGACTAATATTTTAAGAACCTGGGTTAATCCGGTTCTGGATACGCCAAAGTATCTTGCCAAATCAGCCCTGGTTTCGTTACCTGTATTAGCCCCTGCCACTCGAACGCTCTTTGAATACCCCTCTGTTTTAATCTGAGCATGAGATTTTTTATGCTGTTCTTGAGCTTTGGGAGCGGGATTTTAACGCAAATTAGAACGAAAAAAGCATCTTACGGGCGTTGTATGGGAACCCACAAACAGACTTAACTGTCTTTTCTTCTCACCGTCACCGCACCCAAGCCGAGCAATAAACAGTCAGTCTTTGTATAGCCTACAGACCTTACCCGTCCTTCTGCCGACGTTTATTGCCCTCCATCCTGCCATTCTCCGCAATAACCGTTTTTGTGGACTTCAGGAATGCGGTATAAAGTTGCTACTTTCCCCTGATCATCCACCACGCAAGCTTGTGGCGGATAACGGTGGCAATAACTTTTTGAGCCGCTCTTGGCAAAAAATTTGCAGTCTTTACATTGGTTTTTTGTATTATCCATTTCTTACCTCATTTTCTCAATATAATTCAGAGAGGATAGCAACATATATTACTTCAAAGGTAATTATTACACAATTGTAAGCTTTCCTCAGTTTTTTTTCAAAATATATCTTGTAATTGCCGGGTTGTTGGCGATACACGTTTCGTACGCAAGAGTGTTATCGAGGTGACGGCGTAGGGGGTGACATTTTTATCCTGAGAAACAACCGGATATTAATACGAAGGTTGAAAATTGCTGAGAAAATCTTTTAAGAATCATTTTTTCTTAAGAAAACTTTTTTTCTTCTCATCTACATGCTTTTTCCAATTTGTTGTTTTCCCGACTGCGCAGGGGCTGGTGGGTTCATATTCTGCAACATAATTTTTGTTTAATATTCCCGCTATTTCGGATGCCGATGTATCCGGGGAACAAGACCTCAAGAGCTCGCCGACTTGCTTATTCAGCAGCCCCTCAGGGCGCTTCTTCACTGTTTCTGCCAGGGTTTGAGTTGCTAAACATTCTGTTGTCAGTTTCACTATATTTCGAAGACGCTCCACTGTTGGGATCGCTGTGGTATCGATAAAATTAACACACCAAAAACCAAGGTCATGACTTTTTTCTGCTCTGTCCTTGTCTTTTTCAATTTGCTGTAAAAATTTGATGGAACGCAAAAAGTCGTTCCATATCTTATCGAGCGACTCAGCGATATTGGGAATATATAAGTGGAACGTATCCACAATATCTTCAAATCGTCTTCCGTTTTTCTTGTCTTTGAAAAATTTCAAAATATAAAAATCTGAGAACCAATCTGAAATCCACTTTTTACGGAAAGCGGCGGTGGTGCGTGCAAATCTCCCCCTTTGCTGCCCGGTCCACTCCTCCATACCATCGGCAATCTGCTCCAATGATTCGACTGCCTGTGCTAATTCTCCATTGTTTTTGATGTTAGTCTTTTCCATACCTTATTAGAATTCCACTCATTATGATCCGCTAACTACCCTAAGAACAACAATTGTACTTACAGCTATCATAGTCAGTATAAGAATCAACACTGTCCGAGTGATAGTCATAATCATCTATTTAAATCTTAAGAAATGAATTGAAGAATGCAAAAACAAGATGTTTTTAAAGTCATTAAAAGCCATATCACAACTTAAGTTTTTATTTGTCGCCGTTATCGGACTTATATAAACTTGGCTATCGAAAGGAAATTTTTCGATGGCCAGGGAACGATGGGAACTAACAAACGAACAATGGAAAAAAGCCGAATCATTATTACCAAAATGCGTCGGCCGGACTAAGATTCGATAACAATACTGACTTTGCTTTTTTCGAACGCTTCTCGGTCAGCCAACGGGACTATACCAACATTATCTCTATCTCCCTTTTCTTGCCTAAAAATGTGGATAATTCGCCTTTGTATAGCTATGTCCGAAAATTGGCCTTTGAGCCAAAGATGCTTGCTTAGGACTATATAAAAACTAATTTTTTTTTGCCCCAAAAATCCTTTTCCATATCAATCATCTGCAAATCTGGAGTACGCCCAGCCTAAAGAAATTTTTGTAATTGTGAAAAATTCTGTGGTTAAGATATAAAAAGGAAAGGCCTCTTTGCCGATGTAATATAGATGACATATGAGCAATAAGCCTAAATGGTGAAATACGTTGTTTTATCGGTCTGTTACGAGGCCCAATTTTCTATTCGAAGATATGTGCTTAATAAACATAAAAATCCGAAAAGCAAAAGAAAGTAAGGTGTAAAATGACAGACAGGAAAAAAGACTTGCCCGATCTGCATGAGCAACACAAAGAAGAACAAAATCAAAAGGCAAAACATGGAGATACGACCGAAATATCAGCAAAAAAGGAAGAATCTAATGAATTTCTGTGCACCGTAGTTGATTTGGCATTTCGCGACCTGGCAAAAGAACTCTATAAACAAGAAAGAAAAGCTTATAATTTTGGAAGCAGTGAAATCTCCAGGGAGTTCGAGGTCCGCTTTCAAGACAGTGTAGAATTTAGATACATTATCAACGTACATGTTGGAACTACTCCGACCACAGTACAGGCCAGCTATATTGCAAGATATCAAAACGGCAACGAAGAACAAGGTGGAGGGATTATAATGAAGGACGATAAACAAGCCGATATCGCGGAAATTACCAAAGATGATATCATCGGCGATTTCATGAAACATTATATTGGACGTGAAATTCCTTGTCCATATTAAGGACTGCCGGCTTTAAATTATTGAAGGATCGTATCGAAATATTTTCACATCACTTCTATACTATCTTTTACTTCGTTTTCTCTTGTAAAAGCAGCATTCACTGAATTTCTACCGGTTAATTGTCTTTCGCGTGCAAATATTTTAATTCGGAAATTGTCATACACCGGAATCCAGCGGTTCGCTATTTTGCCATTGTACATAGTGCCATTTCTTCCTTTTGGTTTAATTGCTCTTTTTCCAGATCGAGTATTCCGTATCTTGCTGGGTAAACGATGTCATATTTATAGGTCAGCTCAGACAAGTCATCGCTTTGCTGTGTCGTGATTGACCTAATATGGATATGGTCTTTGCTTTCCAATGCCTTTGAGCTATCGCGTATTCGTTGGGGTTTTACTATAAAGGCAAAGTGGCTATTAAATAGACCGAAAATGTAGCCGCGGTCTGATGTCCGATAGAATCATAGCTGCATAGCCGAAAAAACCATGGTTTTGCATCCCTTAACCGGTTTCTTATATTTTAATAGTAGGGCTACGGCTAAAAAAAACCACTGACCGGGCCTTGAAAGTGCGCGATGTAGCGGTGCTCTTTTTTCATGCACCGGTAGAGTTAGCCAGTTTTTGAAAAATAGAGATTGAGATGGAAGTGCTTGGAAAGGTAATGTGGTGGCTTGCGTGTCTCCTGAGCCTGTGGGGCCTTTTTACTTTCTTTAGGGAAATTTTTAGGCCTGCCCAATTTCCCAGGGGACCCAAAGCCTGCTATCCGCTCGATTTACGAAGGCTAATTAGCGGCCTTTATGCCTTGGGCATGATAGCAGCCGTTGTAGCTACTGCCGGCTTACACATTTCAAAGTTACATCTGTCGTGGTTTATACTAATATTTCATCTTTTCGGCGCCAAGTGGATAGGATGGATATATCTACGTTACTGGTATAACGCTTATTACAAAGTCCTGGATTGCTTACGGGAAGCTTGCGCACTACTTTGGGATGCTTATGAGTGTAACTTACACCTAAAGAAGCCTCCTACAATTGGCGATCTTTTAAGTGTCGTCTGTCGAATGTATGAAAACAAAAAGGCTTTGATAAGCACTGAGACGGGGGAACTTCTATGGCACGCTTGTGAGTCTCTACAAAAAGCTAATAGATTATATGAAGAAAATACCAAAGACGTACCACGTCAAGCTAAGATTGATGAGTCCATATATGCTGATAAGGACCTGTCTTCGCAGGCAGGAGAAAAAATGTTGCCCCACTTAAATGAGGCTGAAGATTATTTTAACAGTGTCGATATTCTCTTAGGAGTACGTAGAGCACACTTGCCGGATTTATGGAATTGAAATAAAGACCCTCGGAGATGGGTGGTCTGTGAGATTCTATTGACTGGCTTAGGCAACGAAGAAAGGGCTGCAAGGTAATGCCCACAGCCCCTTGATCTTCGCACCAGTTTTTAGCTAATATCTGTTGCGGAAAACGAAAATCGACGATGTCACTCCTTCGAAACCTGTCCTGAGCAAAGCCTATAATACGGCTTGACTTATCGTCTAATGGGTCGCATTTATTTAGTGAAATTTTAAGAGAGGGCCCGGCTTTGCCGATTAATCTTATGCTGCTTCAATCACCAAATATTAACTCATTACCTGCACCTTGGCTTATGTCAGCTCTGAGCTATGGTGCGACCTCTTTTTGGTCTAATTCTCTTAACTTACAAGTTAACTGCTTACGCCGGCTCACATTAATAGACGAACTCTGCTAATATGATAGGGAAAAAAGGCCATTTTGCAGGTTAACAGGGGGAACCGATGTGAGACTACACGGCTTACCGGAAATCAAACAAGAGTACTTTAGCCTCTCCATCCTGCAGCAAATCTACTATCATTGTGGATTTTGTCCTTGCTCTCTTGAAAATCTCGTAAGCTTGTCGTTTGCTGTTTAACGGGTGTCCGTTCACTGCGCGAATTATGTCACCGCTCTTAAGGAGAAGGTCTCCCGCCGCCAATATTCCGTCCAGGCCGGTTATTCTAAGTCCTTCTATTTGACCGTTGTTGTGATAGGGTTCAATAACTGCGTTCTTCAATATTGCCTCTACACATCTGATTTTAGTTCGTACCTTGGTTAGGACTTGCGGTGCACTTGCTCTCACTGTATCACTTGTTTCTTCGATGTTCTGGCCCGGATGTGTTTCAGTAGTATCACTGCCTTTAGAATACCACTCAGTGCCAAAGACATTGCCAAACATATTTAAGTTAGATTCATCCTTATCCGGCTGTATCAGGCCGGTAGCGCTGTCCTGCCGGTACTCCCCGACCAAATGTTCCGGCAGGTTCGGCACCTCAGGTATAGTGGCACATTCGCTGCCACTCGCTGATGTCGGTGTAACAATTCTCATATGCCGCACGATCATGGTTGTTCCAACAGTATAAAAAAAGATAACACCAACAAGAGCCCACTGACTTCCGAACCGAACCAGACGCGTATGCATTTTATCACCATCCTTCCTCAAGACATGCGAACTTTATTTTAAGGTTTCCGCACACACCCGAATACCAATGTTCGGGAGGGTTGCCAAACAAGCTGTGATATTTGCATCTTCTTTAATTCCACGCATCATATCCACCCAACTGCCAAAAGGACGATAGCAATGGTTCCAACTGCCAAAAGAATCAACCCGATTATTCACTCGTTCCGACTCATAGTCCCCTATTAAATTCTAAGAAATAGACCGATTAATGCAAAGACGTGGGATTTGTTGTTAAGGCCGATAAAGCTTCTGCTTTTTCAATTTAAGGCCCTTGAGCATCTGTTTGCAGCCCTTTTTTCATTATCATCTAAGTCAGGCGCACAGAATCTCACAGAATCCCCCCCCGCTTTCAATTTAAAGCGCCTCAAAGGCCATTTAAACGATGAACTCTGAAATTCCTTGGACCAGTCCCACCGGTCTATCAGGCGCACCGAGCCGAGCAAGAAGCACCCCGAAATGGGACCCTTTTAGTGAGTTAATGCATATAACTCCTCTACAACCAAAAGGCTCGTTATCTGCCAATTCAACAAAAATGTTCATTCATAAGTTATGTATTTAAAGTAAGTTATATAAAACATGAAATTTGTAAACATTTTTATAGGTCTTCGGTCTTGGTGCCACTCGTATAAAAGGGCTGTCAGACTCGAGAGCTGCAAGTCCTTTAAGTTCAGTTCCTTGTTCTGATAAAGTTGCTGTTTGCACACATCGAAAGAGGTGCAGGTAAACAAGCTCCACGTCTTCGCTCAATCATAATCAAGAAATTGTTCGGAACTCCAAGGATTTCCCTTGACGGAACAAGGCTAATTTTGTATAAGGTAAGGTTAGTGAGGCTTGTTACTGGGGACTGGCACGTTTTTTTTGGACTTTTGATGGAAGGAGGTAGGACCAAATCACAGGGTAAGAAATGCCCCGCGCAGGCGTATCAGGTAACGTAGTAAAGGCAAAAAGCGTTATTAGTTGTTTTTATTTTAACTCTCTTTTTTGAAGGAGGGCTATTATGCCAAAAAACTGTTATTTCCCTCGTTACGAAAACGAAACAACGATTTTGAAGGAGAAGTACAATGTTTAAGAAAATGACATGTTTGATTTCTATTGTTCTGCCGCTGGTTCTATTCGACAGTGCCTCGGCGATTATATTCTGGGACGACGGCGGGGCCGACCATCTCTGGAGCACAACAACCAACTGGAGTCCCGATACCATCCCGACCAGCATTGATGCGGTTTCAATTGACGATCCGGAAGACACGCATTGCGAGATTCAGGACGGCATTACCGCCCAATGTGAAACACTGAGGGTCGGCAATTCCGGATTCACCACAAACCTGGATATCAGCGGCGGTTCGCTTACGGCAACCGGGGCCTACGTCGGTGTGGATAATTCCTCCGGCCACGGCATCCTGAATATGAGCGGCGGCTTATTTTCCACAGGGTCATTGCAGATCGGCTGGAGAGGCATCGGTACGCTCAATATGATAGGCGGTACCATCGAGCTAAGCGACAGCCTTGTGATACCCGGCCTGACCGGCACCGGCTCGGTGAACCTCCTCGGCGGTATTATCAATGCATCCAATCTCCGTATGACTTCCGCCTCCGGCTCAATAAATATTACCATAGGCACACTGGTCCTTGCCGGCGATGATACCTCAACAATTCAAACCTATATCGACGACGGCTGGATTAACGCCTATAGCGGACAAGGCACGCTGCACCTGGATTATGACGTCACGAATGAAGGCAAAACTACATTGACGGCTACCTCACTGCTTAATCCGAATCCCATCGACGGTAGTTCAGTATCACCCGGCGATGTGGAATTGAGCTGGACTTCGCCGGATCCGTGTGTGCCCGGTCAGCCGGTATCTGTTGACGTTTACTTTACCGACGACCTGCAAGCCCTGCAACTGTTTACCGACCCGGAGGCCATCAAGATCGTCAACAAACAGAGTGTGACTTCCGTTATCGTGCAAGCCAAACCAAAGACACGATACTATTGGGCAATCGATTCCTATATCGGCAGCGATAATGATCCGGTCTATGGTTCTATCTTTACTTTTTTTACAGACAATCAGGCGCCCACCGTACAAGTCGAGAAGGACCCCGTTACGACCTGGTTGACGGATGCTACTATTGATGTCAATCTGGATGCGACTGTCACAGACGACGGTTTTATTGAGCCGTATAGTGTGGCATGGACCGTTGTGAGCGAGCCTAACGAAGGAACGGCCGTTCTCAGTGACGCCGGTGCAGAGGATACCGTCGTCAGCCTCAGTGCAATAGGTCAATATGTCCTGCAGCTCGAAGCCAATGACGGCGAGTACACAGGCTCGCATACGGTGACGATCAACGTGTATGCCGATGGCTGTGAAGCCGCAAAGTCCCTGCCTGATTTCCAGCTGATACCCGGCGATATCAATGAGGACTGCATAGTTAATGAGCTGGACCTGGCCATATTGGAAGAACACTGGCTTCAGAGTAATGCATTAGAGTATGGTGACTTGTAGATATACTTTGTTACATCATATTTACTGTCATTATAGTATGTGTGGGACAATTATGCGCGGAAGGTATAGTTCGAAACGCCGGCATTGAGGTCAACAATGTCATGGGGCTGGGCTGTCCAATACCACGCTGGTGGTGGACGAGGGGTCCCTGTTCAAGATGCTGTGTCCTATTCGGTTCTCAGATTCCCATAATATCCGGCATGTGAGACCGCAACTTCTCCAGGCGTCCAGGAAAGGGACACCCATGTATCGGCAAGCATGGAACCGTCCTTCGGCTCAGGTTTGAGAACCCTGACAATCGGCTTGGACGACTCGATCCCAATGAAGCAAGGCTTGACGTACGAGCCCTGCGGCTCCGACCAGGTTAGACCCCCGTCGGTCACCATCAACGCGAACTCGAATCGTTCATCATTCTCATATAATCACACGCTATTGTATTTAACAAAATGTCCCTGAATTTTAGCAACTTCAACGATGTCCAAAAGCCGGCACAGCTATTTCAATAAATTTATTCTAAGTGTCGTTGCGATGTACCTCAGACTGAGATGGGCGGGATGTTTTTCACGAATAACCTCGGAGGAACGACATGGAAAGACCCATGGTTCAAATTATTGAAGTTAAACTGAAAAGTTATTTTGCGTTTATCTCAGGACTCTATGGACTAATAATCCCGGGTGAAGGAGCAGATGCAGTCCAGTTATCAAGGTCATTGCCGTAATCAGATGAGACATTGCGCGTAAGTGATTTGCCGCCGCCGTCCGGTTCCCTCGGCCAGAGGTCAACGCCGCCGGGACAATCCTCGGGATGAAAACCATCGCTGTAACTGACCCTGTCAACGCGAATGTAATAACGTGTCCCAAATTCGTCCACGTCACCGGGCATCGAAAACTCCAGCCTCTCTCCGGCGTTGTTCAAGCTGCCACTGTAAGGGCCGAGAATCTTCTCAACAGGAACAGCCGGATACCGCCAGGCAAACGCCTCCGGCTCCTTGACCACTAACAAATATCCGCCGGCAGGTATCTCAACCGGAACATCTTCCGGGAATGTAAAGTCAATACCATCGGTGAACTTCCACGGCTGAGCTTTGTCATAATCATACAAGGTTACCGGCTCGGCGCTGATATTGTACAGCTCGATGTATTCATACTGGTCGTTGGTATATGAGCCACCAACCGGCCAATCCGGATTGTACATAATCTCATTGACGACTATCGGGCCGACCTTC
>DATKYR010000236.1:0-21780 GCA_035528395.1 Sedimentisphaerales bacterium | reverse complement strand
CACGCGGGTAAGTCAACGTCAAAGTTGCCTCAGAGTAACCAACACTGTTGTCGTAGTAGAGCGGCATCGACTGGTTGCCTCCGTGAACGATAGTTTGCTCGGCAAACGGAGGATTCTCATAACCAACTAAAGAACCGTTTGCTGGGTCGTCGTATCCGTCCAACCACGCATTAAATATCCTGTTGCTCTCGGGGTCGGCGGGGTCAAGGTCATTGTAAGATTCAAAATCATCCACGATAAGGAAGTTGGCTGTCGTAAAGCTCCAGAGGATGCCTGTCCATGGGCTGTCTGGGTTGGTGTTATTGACCTCATCAATACGCCAGTAGTAGGTGGTATTCCACTCAAGCATTCCGGGGTCATAGCTCTCCGCACCAAGGTCTCTGGTGCCTTTATACTCCGGCGAGCCGGTATTGGCATTTTTCAAGGCATCTTCATCAGCGCCGAAATAGACCTCATGCGAAGCAGCATAGACTCCCGGCGACCAGGTAATAATCTGTGTTTGCTTTACATCCACAGCGCCATTAGACGGGTTCAGGCTGACAACGGCGCCCTGAGTAGTAAAGCTCCAGATGTTACCTTTACGTGTGGCGATGGCATCAAACTCATCAACCCTCCAGTAGTAAGTCTTACCCAATTTAAGCGGGCCGGGAGTATAGGTCGTAGCTCCCTGAGGAAGACCACCAGCGGCATTATTCACATCGTCAAAACTCTCGCCAAAGTACACAGTGTGCAATTTTGCACCGAAGCCCGTCGTCCAGCCAAGATTTACATCCGGAGCTACAAGTTCGGCACTATCAGCCGGGTCAGGGTTGTAGGCGGTTCTGGGAGCAATCATAAAGCTCCAGACATCGCCTTGCCACGGACTGTTCGGGTCCAGTTCATTGATCTCATCGACTCGCCAGTAATATGTCGTACCCGGAACGAGACCGTCGGGGAAAGCAAATCCGGGAAAGCCGACAACAAGAAATGTCGAGGTCTGATTGCCCTGGAACGTGCTCTGGGCGCCGGCACTCACGTCGTCAAAATTCTCGCCGAGGTACACATCGTGTGAGACGGCAGACTCTCCCGGCGTCCAGCCAAGGTTCACCCACGTATCCAGGACTATTGTCCCGGGAATGGGAGCCATGACATAGGCTTTTTCCGGGTCGGAACGGGCCGGAGAAATGAGGCCTTCCTTGTAAGCAAAAAAGTCCACATCGAATGCCCCATTGTCTGCTGTGCTGCCAACACCGAGCTGGAGGTAGTTAATATCATATGCCCTATCACCTCTACCTGCGGTTACGTGAAAGGTAGACGGGTTCTCTACATCTCCGTCTATCCAGATAGTAACTTTGTGCGTGCCGCCCCCGGAGGTATCCGCCTCAATGGTAATCCAGAACTCGTGCCATTCTTTTGGGTCAAGCACCAGCTGGTTCAAGGTCCCGCCCTCCCCGGTGTCAACGTCACCAATAGGTGAGGTACCATTGAGATTGCTCATGATCAGGCCATCCTCGGTGAGATCTGCTTGGTCTGTATCCAGGGCAAGAGAGAATGTGATCAACCTGTCATCTACATCCCCGATGCCAAAGTTACCCTTGCCCTCATGGTGGATAATGTATCCGTCACCACCATCCGGCCAGGGGGTAGCTGCATTGCCATTGAGCGGGTCCAACGGCGGCGTCGTTGGAATACGAGCCCGGAAAGACAGGGTAACAGCATCGACAATGTTGTCCGGGGCACCCTCGGCGCCGATGTCATGCCCGAAATATAGCTTTCGGTTGCTCGGGTCGGGCATACCATTGGCCGTGGGGTCTCCTGTCTCCTGCAAGCGTAAAAAAGTCACATCACCATCGGTTAGGACGCTGACACCGCCCGGGCTGCCGGCGCCTATTTCCGTGCCGTCCCACTGGTCCGAGCCGTTATCGTGGCTCCACGTCCCATCCAGCGCGGTAAAGCCCGCTCCGGGAGCACCCGCGTCACCGGTGTAGATGTACGTCCACCCACCAAGGGGGTCTGCATAATCGACGCCTCCCACGGCCACGCCGACACCAAGACTCAGCGCTAAAACAAAACAAGCTGAATAAATCAATTTTTTACACATAATAGTCCTCCTGAAAAAAGAGTTAAGATAATTGTGCTTTGGCCACACACCAAAATCCCGATCTCTCGGGATTATTTTTCTAAATTTACTAAAAACAACATCTCCTAAAATTACTAATTTGCCGCTTACGGTGTTTCCGGCGCCGGTGCCGGTCGATACAGACGAATATCATCAAAGAACATCAAACCCGAACCAGCAGCCTGCGGATTGTCCTTGTCGCCAAAGCCAATAGCCAGATTGCTGACATCGGTTAGAACAAGGCCCTGATCTGCAAATGCCTGCAGGTCGATATTCCATTGGGTCCACGTGTCTATCAGGGTCGCATTGGGATCATCGTGGTACACCGTCTCAGCCGTGCCGCTGCTGTCTTTGACAGTGACATACATCGGCTCAGCCTCGTTACTGAGCAGACCGATGTCCTCATCGACCCATTGGCCCGTACCATCGCTGGTAATGTTGGAGAATTTGGCCTCGCACGCTACACCGGAGTTATGACTGGTCAGTGCCAAACCTATATACATAGGTGTATTCATTGTGACCGTCTGAGACATACTCAGTTGCGTCCACGTGCTACCGTCCGCCGAATAGTAGGCCCGGACAAGGCCACCTATGGTACGCTCCAATTTCACCCACTGCGGTGCTGTGATTCCAGCTTCATCATCACTACTGCTGCTGCCACCCGCCGAGGTGCGACGCTGGAAGGAAACTCCCTGAGCGGGTGTAACGACCATCATCGCATGCCTTGAATCCGCATTAAGAGTATCGCGAATCATCACGCCGGCCTTGGCCCAGGGATCGGTGTTACTAACACTCCCCACCTTCGCTACAATCGAGCCTGCACCGGAGAACTCCTTCCAGGCGAAGTGGAACTGGTCGGCATTGTCCCAGATATCCGCGCCCTCCGCAGTCATCGTGTAAGTGCCGGTTGGGCCTTCTATAAAGCTGCCCATATACGCAGGATGACCTCTGAACCACAGCGACAATACCCCAACACCTTCTCTGGTCCAATCCTGCGCAGGACTAAACGCGCGTTCGGCTTCTGAATAAGTTGCTGTACCAACATTGTTGTAGTAATACGGCATCGCCTGCTTGCCACCACGGACAGCGGTAGTCTCGACAATGTGCTCTCCCCTACTAAAATCTGCGTCATGACCTACAAGGGCGCCGTTTGTCGGCACCTCATATCCGTCAAACCAGGTACTGAATATCTGGTCTGGTGTATAGTCGTTGTAGTCTTCAAAATTTTCCACGACAAAATGATCTATTACCGTAAAGGTCCAGGTATTGCCTTTCCATGGACTGTTCGGCTCGGCGTCATTGAACTCATCGACTCGCCAGTAGTAAGTCTGGCCGAATTCGAAGAATCCTGAGGGCTCATAAATAGTACCTTTCTGGTCTTGACTGACCAATACACCGCGTGGATCTGTTCTGCTGGCATCGTTGACATCGTAGAAATTGTCACCGAAGTACACATCGTGCGAAACCGCGAAATCCCCCGGCCACCAGCTAAGGCTCACCCACATATTTTCATCGATGGCACCGTTGGCAGGACTGGGATTACTACTGGGTCCCGGTATGACTGAAGCGCCGGAGAGAAAAATATGCCCAAAACCAAGACTCTGGTCGTGAGCTTCACGGCCGGTCCAGGTCATCTGAAGTTCTCTATCACTATTGTCGGTGTCGGTGTCGTCGAATACAGGATGGAATCCGATGGTGTTGCCTACTTCAAAGTCTAACGAAAGCATCTGTCCGTGCTCGATAGCGACTTCGCAGATGAATCCATCGTCAGTTTCAGTGGAAGCTGCCTGTACGTAATCAATCGCGCTCTGACCGGGACCATCCATGTTGCACCAGTTCCATGTCTGTTCTTTGAAGTCAAAGCCGTACTGGTAATGTTCTTCATGTCCTGCAACGGCGTTTAGCGTGGAGAAAAATACTTCTACACCGTCCGCATTCCAGATATCGCCGCCGGTTTTATTCTGGGACAACACATCGTCTTTCATTACCACTGCGATGTAGATGTTCACGTCATCCCATAGCAGATAGAACTTTCCACTGCTATCTTCAGGCCCGTCCCAGGCAGCGGCTCCCTGGGCGGCGTCTGGAAATATCTGCTCTTCCGTATCCAGTACCGCCGGGGTCATAGCTCCAAGACTCCAGTCGCTCAGGTCTCCGTCAATTGCAGCAGGAGTACCCCTGAAACATTCTATCACCAGTGGTTCTTCGGTGACTGGGTGTACTGCAGGTGGGTCCGCAATCGCCAAACTCAAGCTGAACAAAGTGAAAATTCCAATGAAAAAGCATTTTTTAGCTAACATTTTATTTCTCCTAATTTTAACTGAAAACTGATAGGAAATTTCGCTCCGGCCACACACCAAAGCGACTGACTGTAATTTTCTCTTATTATTAGACTAAACATCTTGATTCAAAATGGTTTCTGGGCCTAATGCTACCTCCTTCCTTCAAAACCCAAGTATCAATTATTTATTGAAATGGAAAGTTTTCCTCTCACCAAGCACAAAGTTCTTATTTAAGGCTATATGCTTCACATCATTACTCCTCCTCTACCGAAAAACTACGGAGATTTTCCCTGCGAGAGGACCAATAATCCACAGGCTCAACTTAGAGCCTATCCCAATAACCCGCTCTATTGCGGCCGGCTGCAAAGCCCGATGCCTGCGTTGTCGGACAAAAACGCTCTCAACGTGGAGCAAACCACGCCTCCGAGCATTTTTGGCCTGCCGCCTTGGCATCGAACTTTTCGCTCGGCCTCATAACGACCCGGTTATTCGGATAAGCTCTTAATTTATTTATATCATATTAGCAATCCTGCCGTCAAGAAAAATCAGTGTTTTTGAAGGAAACACCCTTATCGCGATAGACAAATCACTTTGTTTGTTAATCCCGAAGTCTCGAAAAGTAAGGTCCACAAAGTACTACCTTGCAGGTTTGGGCAAAGAGCGCGAATTTTTATTAAAAAATACGAAAAAATGCAAAAAATACGAAAAACCGCTCATTTTTGAGATCATCAAAAATCGTTGTAAATACCTGCACATCAGGGGCTTATAAAAGTTATCCAAAACTCTAAAAACTAAATGTCCAAATTCACCAAGACCAAAAGTGTGAGGACAATGAGTTTTTACGGTTAATCGCTTTTTTTTTGTAACAAAACGGCATTCTCAAGCGTCTGATATTATATCTAAGAGTATTATTATGTACTAATTGGGTTTGGTTGATGTAAGCTCCTTGCTTATAGAGACTTGTGGTTCTAAAAGGGCATTTGTTTTAAGGCGGTCATAGCGGAATGAAATTGCAGCGAAAAAAGAAATTAGGCCAGTTACTTTGTGAAAAATCATATTTGAACGAGTCCAACCTCGAATATGCGCTTGCTGAGCAAAAGCTCGAACATCGGCGTTTGGGCCAGATATTGCTGGAGCTCGGCTATATAACGCAAGCCCAGTTAAATGAAGCACTTTCGCTCCAGGTGGGAATAGAAAAGATAGATTTGACTGATGTTTTGATAAGCAGTGAAATCATCGGTCTCGTGCCGGCGGAACTGGTCAGCAAATACAATATTTTGCCGTTACGGTTTGAGAAAAGAAACACCACGAATAACCAAGAGAATAATCAATTATTGGCTGTGGCGATGATTGACCCATTTCAGCCGCAGGTTCTCGAGGACTTACGAATGGTAACCGGCTATCCGGTGCGCCGGTATTATGTTGAGCCGAAAGATCTGGAAAACGCGATAATGAAATTCTACGGCAGCAACGTGGCCAGGATGCTGGATAACCTTGTACCGGCTGACCAGCGAGCAGAGGTTAATGAGCTGGGCAACGGAGATTACTCACCGGCCAAGCTGCATGAGTTAGCCAGGGAGCCGTCTTTGGTTAATCTTGTGAATCTGATAATCATGGAAGCAATTGAAGTCCGTGCAAGTGATATTCACATCGAGCCGTTCGAGCATGAGGTAAAGATAAAATACAGAATCGACGGCATGCTTGTGGAGAGGACGCCTTCTTCGAAGCGGCTTCAGGCGGCGATCACTTCGCGAATTAAGATTATGGCGGATATGAACATCGCCGAACGATTTGTGCCGCAGGATGGACATATTGAATTTGCCGGTAAAAGCGGCAGGGTCGATATTCGTGTTTCAACTGTGCCGACGGTTTTCGGTGAATCTGTTGAACTGAGGCTTTTGGACAGGACGGCATCATTGATAGGGCTTGAAAAGCTGGGGATGAACGAACAATGCCTGGAAGGTTTCAATAAATGTCTGCATAAAACACATGGGATTGTGCTTGTTACAGGGCCGACCGGTTGCGGTAAGACAACGACGCTTTATGCGGCGTTAAATAAGATATATTCGCCGGCTGTGAAAATGATAACGATAGAAGACCCTGTCGAATATCAGCTCGAAGGTATTAACCAGATGCCGGTCAATCCGAAAAGGGGGCTTACGTTCGCTACGGGTCTGCGGCATATACTTCGTCACGACCCGGACATCGTTATGGTGGGGGAAATCCGAGACGCAGAAACCGCCAATATATCAATTCGCGCAGCGTTGACCGGACACCTTGTTTTCTCGACACTTCATACAAACGATGCTCCGGGCGCGGTTACGAGATTGATAGATATGGGTGTCGAGCCGTTCCTTTTAGCCAGCTCGCTGGAAGCGGTATTGGCCGAAAGACTGGTTCGCAAGATTTGTCCGAAGTGTAAAGAGACTTACAAGCCGGACGAACATATAATCAAGAACCTGAATGGCTCAATGAAGATTAAACCCGGTACGAAATTCTATCATGGCGCCGGTTGCAATGAGTGCAGTCAGACCGGCATGTCGGGTCGTATAGGTATATTTGAATTGCTCAGAATAAGCGGTAAGCTGCGGGAATTGATAGCGGGAAAGCCGACGACCGATCAGATTATGAAAGCGGCACCGGCGGACCACATAAGTATGGTGCACGACGGCATTGCCAAGGTCTTAGAAGGTATCACGAGTCCTGAGGAGATTTTCCGAGTTTCAAAGAGTATTGATGAAGAGTAAGGCGTGAAATGTTAAACGTATCTCGAATGAGATACCGGATATGAGAAATGAGCCAGTTTTCTTACAAAGCAGTTGACCGAGGTGGTGGCCACGTCAGGGGAACGATAGAGGCGATTGACCGCAGAAGCGCTGTGGCCGTACTGACTGACAAGGGACATTTCGTAACAGAATTGGCCGAAGGAGCTAAATCGCGGAGAGTCACACCGAGTGTCAACGGTGGCGAAAAGGCGACGCTGGATTTAAGCAGGTTTATGCGGTTCGGCTCACGAAAGGTTACCAGCAAAGACGTTTTAGCTATGACCACCCAGTTGAGCACAGCTTTGCAGGCGGGACTTCCCCTGCTGAACGGGCTCGAGCTTATTCGCGAGCAACAGCACAAGCCGGCGATGAAAGAAATGTTAGGCGACATTGTGAATGCGGTCAGTTCCGGACAGTCACTTTCAGAAGCTATGGCCAAGCATGAGAAGGTTTTCAGCCCGTTGTATCTGTCGATGATAAGAGTCGGTGAGACAGGAGGAATTCTCGAACAGACAACCGACCAATTAGCAGGAATATTGAACAGGGACGAGAAGATAAAAACAAATATGAAAAATGCGTCGGCGTATCCTGTCTTTGTTTTGTGCGTTGGACTTGCGTCGGTGGTTGTCATAATCACATGGATACTGCCGACAATAATAGGAACGATAAGTGAGACCGGTGCGTTACTGCCCTGGCCGACAAGAATTCTGATAGGAATGAGCGGATTTACGAAAGCTATACTTACTGAGGTTTATGGTTGGATTATTCTCGCTGTGATTGGGGCAGGGGTGTATTACCTGTTCAGATGGACGAGGGCCGAGGGCAAAATCAAGTGGGACACTTTTAAGCTGAGAATACCCGTGTTAGGTAATGTTTTGCGGACGATAGCGGTGGGCAGATTTGCAAGAACGCTCGGAGCGCTAACCAAAGGAGGCGTTATCATTTTGGAGGCCCTTAGCGTTGTTCGTGATACGCTCGGTAATGAATTGTTGGGCAGAGAAATCGATGCCGTGGCTGAAAAGGTCAAGCGTGGCGAGTCGCTGGCCGAGCCTTTGAATGAGTCGGGATATTTTCCGCCGCTGCTTGTGCAGATTGTCTCGATAGGTGAGCAAACAGGCAAGCTTGATGAATTGCTTCTCAATGCCGCCGAGACTTTTGATAGTGAGGCGGACTCTGCGATAAATCGATTTATGGCGATTTTCCCGGCGCTTTTGATATTGCTGTTGGCTTTGGTGATAGGTTTTATTATAGCGGCAACACTGCTGCCAATCATTGTAATGACTATTGGTGGAGGAGTGCTTTGATAGTAATTAGTGGTTCGCGATTCTCAACTTGAGCCAAAATTCGTGAAATATGAATCATAGTTTTTGGAAAGGTAGTCAAATGGAGCTAAAGAAGCAGAAAAGAAAGGCATTTACGCTCATAGAGCTGCTTGTAGTGATTATTATTATATCGATGCTTGCTGCATTTACGGCGCCTAAATTATTTCAGTATGTAGGCAAGTCCAAGAGGGACCTGGCAAAGCCCAAGCTCGCACTTGTCGAGGGTGCAATTGAGAGATTTGCCCTTGACTGCGGTCAGTATCCGGATGACTCAGAGGGGCTTGATGCTTTGTTAATTTCACCTTCGGGCCTTGAGGAAAAGTGGACCGGCCCGTATCTAAAGGCGAGTCAGCTGCTCGACCCGTGGGGTAACCCAATTATCTATGTTGGCGAAGGTGAAATCAATCCGGGCAGTTTCGATTTGATAAGCCTCGGAGCGGACGGGGTAGAAGGTGGTGAGGGTGAAAACGAAGATGTATTCAACGATTAGAGCAGTTTGTAGTTCATTGTTAATAGTTCGTAGTTTATGAGCTCAAGTGAGTTTTTTGGAAATGCAAAGTCGAAAGTCAAAAGTAAAGGTCAAAACGAATCGATGCGGCTTTACCCTTGCGGAAGTGTTAGTTGTGGTAATTATCATATCACTTCTCGCAGGCCTTGGCGGCGGTATTTACGTGGGGACACATAAGAGGATGCTGGTCGAAAAAGCGGCACGCGACTTTGTACTTACAGCCCAATATGCAAGGATAATGGCGATTGAGAAACAGCGCCAGTACAAAATACAATTAGATGCAGCCAATAACGGATTTTTCTTAGCTACAACGCAATTGAATGAAGAAGGCGGGCAAACAGAGCAGATGATTGTGAAAGACTCTTTTTGCAGACCTGTGGAATTCGAAGGACAGGTCATGTTCGAGGACATCCAGATTACGCCGATTGGTTTGCAGACGACCACCGAGGACGATGAGAAGGAGCAGACAATAGTTTTTTCGCCGAACGGCACAGCACAGTCAGCGGTAATTCAGATTGGTGACGGCAAAACTCATTATACGGCGAGTATTTTCGCTGCGACCGGCAAGGCAAAGGTGTATTTCGGCACGTCTAAGGATGTGGAAGTCGGGGTTATTGATTTGGACGCAGAATGATGGCGTGGGCAAAGACAAACAGGAAAGGTTTTACTCTGGTTGAGGCAGCCGTTGCAAGTACCATCCTTTGTGGAGCTGTTTTGACCGTGGGAGCAATCAGCACGAGCTCTCTTAGCGGCACAAGACTTAACAGGCAATATGAAGTGGCGGCGTCGTTGATTGATAAACAGCTCAGTCTGATTGACTATGTCGGCATCGATGAATTCGTCGATATAGGCAATATGGAGGGGGACTTTGAGGAGATTGAGCCGGGGTATCATTGGGAAGTGGTTACCGAATACCAGGATATTGATAGTCTCTATCTGGTGACTATAACGGTTACCTGGGTTGACCACAAACGTCCTTACAGCCTTTCGGTGGATACTATGCTCGACGGGATAACCATATATATTGAAGTTAGTACGACGCAGGAGTGATTAAGAATATGCGTTCGAGAAAAACAGGATTTACATTGGTGGAAGTAATGGTGGCTTCAACCATAGGGGCCTTCATTATGTTAGTGGCGGTGGGGACACTAAAGGCCATTACAGCCAGCGCTGAGATGGTGGAGAACAATATCAGCACTGCGGCTGAGGTAAGGTTTGCCTCGAATATGCTCAAAAGGGACCTCGTGAATTTTTACCGTGACGAGAATATAGAAAATACCAAATTCATCGCGACATCCGGAGGGTCAGGGCAGGAAAGTACGAGCTATCTGGTTTTTTACACCGTCAGCAGGGCAAAGGCCAGGGCTGACCAGCCGGAAGGTGATATATACGAAGTGGAATATTACCTGATGAAAGATGAGGAAAAGTCGCTGCTGATGAGACGAATGTGGCCGAATCCTAACAAGGAAGAAACGGAACCGGGCGGAATCTTAGCTGTAATTGCCGAGAACATTGATGTCTTCGAGGTCAGATACTTTGACGGGGAAGAATGGTCCACCGAATGGCCGGAAGAGATGCAGGTTTTGCCCCAGCTGATTGAGATCAATATAGTGGCAAAATCACCAAGCCGGCCAGAGCCTATAATAGAATCCTTTATAGTGAATTTAACCAGGTCTGTAACCAGTGCGGTTGAGGGTTCCGAAAGTGGTGAGCAAGAGGAAAGCGGGCAGGGAGGCGGCCAGGGGGGAGGTGGACAAGGTGGCCAGGGGGGCGGTGGACAAAGCGGCCAGGGAAGCGGTGGACAAAGCGGACAAGGATCTCGGGGCTGATAAAAAAATAGTAAAATAAAAGTTATGCTGAAAAAAATGTGTACTAATGGTAACAATAAAGGGCTTGTTCTTGTAGCAGTGCTGTGGGTCGTTGTGGTTCTTATGGTGCTTGTTGCAGTGCTCGGACGCAAAAGCCGACTCGATACAAAAGTCTGCCTCGCCAGGACAGAGGCGGTGCGGTGCAAGTGGGCCTGCAGGGCAGGGATAGAGAAGGCTGTCGGAGTGCTGAACGAGGACACAAGAGAAAGTGACTGCCTGACTGATTTGTGGAGTGATAATGAAGAAGATTTCAATGATATTTGGCTCCAGAGGTGCTGGTTCACCGTCCGGGTTGTCGATGAGGCAAGTAAGTTGAACATAAATACCGCCACGAAGGGACAACTTTTAGAATTGCCGGAGATGCTTGAAGAGATTGCTGATTCGATAATTGACTGGCGGGATGAAGATGATACGCCGAGCGAGGGAGGTGCCGAAGGCGGCTATTATGAGAATCTGCCTTTCGGGTATATGGCCAGGAATGGTCCTTTCAGGACGATACGTGAGCTTTTGATGATTAAGGATGTTACACCGGAGCTATTTTTCGGAGAGGACACCAACTTCAACGACCAATTAGACTACAATGAACAGGATGGCGACGAAAGCCCTCCGAATGATGACGGGGATAGTGAGCTGGATAAGGGATGGATTGCGTATCTGACGTGCTATTCTTATGACAATAATAAAGACGCCGATGGTAATCAAAAGATTAATATCAACAATGCCAATGAGAACCAGCTGACAAGCTCTCTTAATATCAGGAGCTCACAGGCCAGATGGATTGTGGAAAACCGCCCGAACAACGGATACCAAAGTATCGGTGATTTGATAAATAGGAACAGCCCTCAAACAGCACAAGCAGCACAAGGCGGCTCGGACAGGAATTCAAATGAAAATGAAGCTGAGCAACTGGATTTACAGACGTTTAGTCAGATTGCGGATAAAATAACCGTGGATGACAGTCAAAAGGTACCGGGGAAAGTGAACGTCAATACAGCATCAGAGATAGTTCTGGCCGCTTTGTTGGGCGGCGGCGATTCGGCTGAGCAAACCGCCCAGGAAATAATCGCTTACAGGGAAGCTTTATTGTACGGGATGCAAAGCATTGCAGAACTGATGCAGGTGCCGTCGATGAACATTGATACGTTTAAGAATATTGCGGGCTTTATAACCACTCGTTCCGATGTCTTTACAATTCGTTGCCTTGCAACGGCTGACAGAAATATGGTTAGTGGAGCAACACTGGAAACAGAGGCGGTAGTGGACAGAAGCTCGAGTCCTTATAAGGTACTTTACTGGTATCAGGGAGCAAGTAATTAAATGAGCGATAGTGCAGCTAAAATCAGGATACAGCAGTCTGTGGTAGCAATAGCACAAGAGGAAAGTAAGCTCAAAGCCATAGAGATTCGAGAAAAGGATGGGACCCTCGAAGTTCTCTGGACAAAGAGCAGCAAAGAGACTTATACGGACTGGCGAGCCTTTGCAGCCGAGTGTGGCTTGTCCGTCGAGCCGAAAGCATACACAGGGGCTGAAAGTCACAAGACCGTTGTTATCGGCTTTAGCTCGGCAGGGGTGGCTTTTTATCGTATTAGTGTGCCTGACGTGGGCAAAGAAGAGACCGCAGCTATCGTTAAATTACAGGCTGAAAGCTACCTGCCACTGCCGGCTGAGCAAATGGAATTAGCCTGGCGGGCCGGCAAAACGCAAAATGGACAGGTAGGCGTTACAATAGCAGCGGCAAGAAAGGAACAGTTGCAAAGGTTTGTAGAAAACGTGCGGAGTCTTGAGCCTGGGAAGATACTGCTGGACTGCGAGGGAATAGTAAAGGTCTGGAGGACTTTCTTTGCCGGATACGAAAGAAACGCTGTCGTTCTGAGCTCGACAGCGCAGAATACCCAGGTTTGTCTGGCTGAAAATGGGCAATTGAGCAATGCCGTGGTCCTGGATATAGGGATGGATGATTTTGCTGCGGGAGGCGAAGAGGAACAAACGACAACCTGCGAGAGATTTGTTCAGGATATGAGGAGCGTGCTGGAGCTGTTTGGTTATGCCGAGCAAACGGAATTGCCCGTTTATGTACTCTCGGACGGCAGCGCTGCTTACGTGAGTATAGTGTCTTCTCTAAGGTCGGCAGGATTCAAGGCGCGAGTAGCTCTGCCTGAAATTAAAGAATTGAGGCTGCCAGACGAAATTGGTCTTGAGGTTATCTACGAATATCGCCTGGCGATAGGTCTTGGGCTGATGGCACTTGAGGCTCGCGAGGATGAGCTTAACATTTTTGAGCATTTGTACAACCCGGCCGGGAAGAAAGAAAAAAAGCATTGGTTATATTCACCAAAGATAGCTTGTGCGATTGTGGTGGTAATGCTGGTCTTATCAGTTGTTGTCTCTTATGCGATTGATGTGGCCAGTTCGAGTGCAATCGAAAAGCGTCTGAGCGCATCAGGCTCGGAGGCTGATATCAATATGCTTATGCAGAGGCAAAAACTAATCAAAGAGGTCGCACAGCAAAGACCGGATTTGCTCGACCTCTTAGGGCAGGTGACCGCAAGCGGTAACGGAGGGATAAAGCTGGAGAGTTTTCATTTTAAGAAGGGCCAGCCGGTAACTATAACCGGCCAGGCCTCCACCAATGAGCAGCTCTACAAATTTGAAAAAAGTTTACAGGACCGAAAGAATATAAAAAGTGTAAAGATGAATCCAAGCAGAGATGCCAAAACCAAGAAGAGCAAATTTACCATAACTTTTCATTACAAAAATTTTACCAAATAGAGAGCTCGCGCAGTAAGGTTTGAAAGCTATGATAGAAAAATTAAGCCAAAAAGACATAAGGATATTGAAGATTGGTGTTGTGTGTATTGCGGCAATCTTCGTGTTTGTGTTTGCATCCGAATGGCTTGACCGCTGGGCAAAAGCAAGAGCTTCACTTGCCGAGGTGAAGAACAAGCTGGAGCTTATCGATGTGGAAAAGGCCAAACAATCCGGCTTGTTGTCAATTGTACCTGCGTTCAAGATGCCCGAGAAGGAGGAGACGCAAAGATTTCTGTTCAGAGATAAGCTCAATGAACAATTAAAGAAGGCGGGAATACAAAATCAGCCTTTGCAGGTTGCCTCTATCGGGAAATCGGGACAGGCCGGGTATAGATTGCTGCGCTTGAAATGCAGCGCCAAGTGCAGGTTCACCCAGGTGCTCGATTTGCTTGCCAACCTGAAAGAGAATCCTTATCTGGTCGGCGTCGAAGAGCTTAGAATAAGATGTGACAACAAAAAGCCCCAGGAAGTCGACCTGGACCTGACGGTATCAACATTTATTAAGTAGGGGAGATAAATTATGAAACTTGATTATCTGAAAGAAAAGAAAGAATTGGTTTCGGTTGTTCTGTTTGGTGTTTCAGCGTTTTTGGCGGTTTTGATACTGGTTAAGATAACAGGCTTTTTTACGGCCTCAGCCAGGGCGGAAAACATAGTTAAGACAGCTATTGCGCAAAATAACGCGGACGCCGAAGATATGGACAGGTATTTTGCCAAATACAAGTTGCTTGCTGATGAGCTAAAGAAGAACAATTTGTTTGTGCCGTCTCCGCCGAAGGAGCACCCGGTAAAGGAGGTGCTGGGTATATTTGGTGACGAGGTGCTGATAAAGGACAAGTGGTACAAGGTCGGTGACACAGTGGGAGACGCAAAAGTTGTCGCAATCGGACCTACAGAAGCCACTATCGAATGGGAAGGCAAGGAAACAACCTTTGCCCCTATCAATTCAGAAGATTCCTCACAGCCGGGTGGCCCGAGGGATTCAAGAGCAGCAGCAAGGTCAGGTGAGGCTGGAGGAGGAAGTGCCCAGATGGTTGCAGTTGGGTCGGCGGGAGGACCTGGAGGCGGGGGAGAGTTCGGAGGATTCGGAGGGCAGGGAGGGATGAGGGAAAGATTCCAGAATATGTCTGAGGCCGAACGGGATAGATTCAGGACCGAAATGCAGGATAGAAGAGAAAGATATATGAATATGCCTGAAGCGGAAAGGGAAAGATTTAGAGCCGAAATGCGAGAAAGATTTGGCGGTGGACGACCCCCAGGCGGCGGACGTGGCCCAGGTGGCGAACGTGGCCCAGGGGGCGGGGGCGGACAACGAGGTAGTAGATAATGATAAGTAGATAATGATAAAATGATTGAAGTGAGGTAAATAAAATGAAACGTTCAGGAACAACACTAATATTTGTAATAGTGTGGGCCTCAGTGCTTTTTGCTTCTTATGTAATCGGCATTTGCATCAAAGAAGTCAGGTTCAAGCATGCCAAGATTGATTCCCAAGCAGTCACTGAGCCTGAGGTAAGCAATGAGGTTCAAGAGCCGGGCGAGACAGATCCACTTTTAAGAGAGCTGGCCCAGAGAAGGCCGATGCCCGGTCCCGAAGGCATGATGGGAGAACGCAATATTTCTCCGGAAGACAGAGCCGGATTTGGAGAGGGAAGAAGAGGGATGAGGGAACAGCTTGAGAATATGTCTGAGGAAGAAAGGGAACAGTTCAGGACTCAAATGCGTGAAAGATTTGCCGGTAGACGGCGAGGGGGCGACGAGAGGTTACAAAATCTTTCTGAAGAAGATAGAGCCAGATTACGAGAGGAAATGGAAGAGTTGAGGGGGCGATGGGAACAAATGTCTGAGGAGGAAAGGGAAGAAGCAAGATCTCAAATAAGTGAAAGATACGGTTTCGTCCCCAGAATAGGAATGGATGGCGGACAAGGTGGTAACCGGGGCCCGGGGGACGGAGAAGGCGGCAGACGCCGACAAGGTGGCAGACGCCAAGAAAATAATTAATGAGGTGAATAAAATGGTACGGTCAAAATTAATAATGTCGATAGTAGTTGGTATTGCAGCGATTCTTATTATCTGGAGGGTTGGTATTTACCCGCCGGTGCCTGAGCAAACGGGAAAACCAGCTGAAACCAAAGTAGTTACTGAGGCTGAGAAACCTCCCGATGTTCAAAAGCCGGGTGACGCAAACGAGCCTGAGGTGGCATCTGATGTTAACGAACCCGGAGAATTAACGGATGTTAATGAGCCCCAAATAGTGGCTACCGCTGGCGAATCAGGAAGGCCAGATGGTGTTGGTGGGCAAATAAGACCAGCGGTAATTACTGAGCCGGGCGTATCCGTTGAACCAAACGAGCCGATGGAAATCGTAAATCTCAAAAATGTCGAGATGAAAACCATTATTGAGAAGCTCGCGAAATGGACCGGCAAGGTGATTATTCCCACCGATGAGTCAATGAAACAGAAAATAACAATATATGCGCCGGAGAAGCTGCCAAGAAGCAAAGCCCTTCAAAAGATTTATAGTGCGCTGCGTATGAAGGGCTATATTGCCGAACAGACCGATGGCACGATTTTTCTCAAACCTATAACGGAAGCAAAGCTCGGCGAGGTTCCCACGATATCGGAAGATTACCCGCTTGCGATGGTTGAAAATAAAGACCAGGTAGTCCAAAAATTCTTTAAGTTAGTGAACTACAGTCCTCAGCAAATGGGCCAGATTATTCAGCCGTTGATAGGCGATTACGGCTATGTAGGCGCCGATGAAAGCACCGGCAGTCTTCTGGTAATTGATACGGTTAAGAGCTTGATGCGCATCGACTTGATTATTAAACAGTTTGACGTAGTTGAAGTTGAGGAAATCGTCACAGAGATATTTGAAATTCGTCACGGTAATCCCACTGATATTGTCGAGCTGTTGCAGACACTATTAGGTGACGGCAGCAGCAGCAGTGCGAGAGGGCCGGGAGGCCCGGGCCGAGGCCGAGGACCCTCGTCTATGCAAGGACCGGGTTCTTCGAGCAGTAGAGGTAGAACCTCAGGTGGGACGGCAACATCGGTTACGGTCGGAACCAGCCGGACGCCGGCCATTCTTATTGCGGAGCCGACGTACAACTGGATTATCGTAAAAGCAACGGCTCAAGATGTAAAGCGGATTGCCGAGTGGATTGAGAAACTCGACAGGGCTGTGCCTACACTATTTGTTGATCAACCTCTTGCGAGAATTGAAAATAAAAATCAGATAGTTCAGAAGTTCTTTAAGTTAGAAAACTACAGTCCTTCACAGATGAGCCAGATTGTCGGGCCTTTGCTTAGTGAGACCGGCTATATAAGCGCCGATGAAACCACGGGCAATCTGGTGGTAATTGATACGGTCGAGACTCTGATGCGCATCGATACTATTATCGCACAGTTTGATGTGCCCGAGGCTGAGCAAACCGTTACGGAGATTTTTGAAATTCATAACGGTGACCCATCGGAGATAGTTCAGTTGTTGAGGATGCTTATAAGCGGTGAAGCCGGCACCAGCACAAGGAGTCTTGGTCGAAGCAGCGGTTACGGCAGTTCCGGCCGAAGCAGCAGTGGCCGGAGCAGTTATTCGTCAAGTCGTGGTTATGCGAGTACGAGTAGTAGAGGTGGTTCCAGGTCCGGCTCATCAACATCAGTTCTGATTGGTCCAAGCCAAGAACCCATTGTGCTTATTCCTGAACCAAAGCGCAAATGGATTATTGCACGGGCGTCGGCTGAAGATATGAAGCAGATTGGCGAGTGGATAGATAAGCTCGACAAAGAGGAACCGGTCAAATCAGAATACGAAAGAATTTCAATAACGTATGCCGATGTCAGCGAAGTGGCGGAGCGTCTTAACGAGGCGCTGCAGCAGATGCCGGGCTCAGAATTGCAGACCAGCGTTCTTATACAGCCGTTAGCGCAGGCAAGACAAATCGTTATCTTCGGCAGAGCGGATATGCGCGAAATGGTCAAGAAGCTTATTGCAGAAATAGATATTCCAAGCGGTCTATTCCAGACGGAGCATTTCAAGTTGAAATACGCCGACCCTGACCAAATCAAAGAAAAAATTGAGGAACTTTATGCCGCAACCGGCTCTACCTCCGGCAGCAGATACACTTCCGTATATTATTTCGGCAGCTCTCGAGGAAGTACCGGAATGTCGGCCGATACAGTGAAAGTAATATCGTATATTACGCTCAAGCAGGTTACCGTGATTGCCTCGGCTGAGAATATGGAAAAAGTAAGAAAGCAAATAGCAGAATGGGATACCCCCATCAACGTGGATGAGGTCAAGCCCAGAATAATCACACTGCATAACTCCGACCCGGTGCAGATGGCCGAGCTGCTAAAGACGCTTTTTACCGAAGAAGGCGGCCAAAGGCTGAATATCTACGATATCTTATTCGGCAGTGGTGCTGAGGAAAAGCAAAAGATTGTCGGGCCGCTCTACGGCCAATTGACCTTCGAAAATGTGCCCGGGACAAAGAAGATAATCGTAATAAGCAAGATTCCCGAGGCATACGATGTCATTGAGCAATTGATACTTGACCTTGACAGAGAGGAGATGGGCGAGGTCCCCAAAGTTATACAGCTCAAGTACGCAGACCCCGAAGACCTGAGCGAACGTCTAAATGCAATGTTCGTAGAAGCAGGGCAGCAGGCCAGGATTCGACTCACCGCCCAGGGACTAAGCACAGCGTCGGAGATGGGTGATTCTTCGGCCACCCAGAGCACCCAGAGCAACCAGAACACTCAGAGCTCGAACACTACCCAATCGGACAGTAGCACTTATACGCCGCCCTGGTCAGGGTCCGGCGCTCGCAGCAGTATCGATGAAGAGCTGCCAATCAGCAATGTTATCGGCAGGATTCGCTTCGTGCCCGAGCCGCATACCAAATCGATTATGACCCTCGCTCCGCCGGAGTTCATAGACGAGATTGAAGCATTGATCGCACAACTGGACGTGCCGGGCAAGCAGGTGATGATAGAGGCGATTATTGTGGAGATTGAGCACAGCAAGGTAACTTCTCTCGGCGTCCAGCTGGCAACGAACCCTGCTGCGTTCGGCTCACTGAACGAAAATGCACTTACAGCGCTGGGCAATCTTACACATATTGGAACCCACGGCTCAGTTTCCGGTATAATATCACCCGGTCGTGTGGGAGGGAGCAACCTGTTTGGAGCCACAGATTCAGGGACAGTGCTCGGTGTTGGAACAGATATTTACGCCTTGATTGATTTCCTCGTCAAGACAACCGACGCCAAGATTCTGAATCAGCAGACACTCTGGACGAAGGACAACAAAGAAGCAAGTTTCTTCAAGGGCAGCGAAGTTGCATTCCTGGCAGGTACAACCCAGGCAGCCAATATAGGCACCACGCAGAATATTACTTTCGAGAAGGTAGGTATGGAGCTGCGGGCCCGACCGAGTATTACCCCCGAGGATAAAGTCGATATGGTTGTCAATGTCAATATTTCCTCGCTTACCGCAGACCTTGTGAACAACCAGCCCGTCAGGAGCAAGATGAATACCACGACTAATATGATAGTAGAGAACAAGCAGACGCTTTTGCTCGGTGGTATTCTGTTCCAGAAGGACAGCAAAGTCGAACGCAAGCTTCCGGGATTCGGCGATATTCCTTTGGTCGGGGGTCTGTTCCGACATAACCAGGTCATTCAGACAAACAGCGAGATGCTTGTGTTTATGACCCCCCACGTGATAGAAGAATCTGCCAAGGAGCTTCCCAAGGCTGTAATAGAGAAAAAGGAAATACTCGAAAACACGCGGGAACAATTAGAAGCCGTGTTAGAGGTTATTGGGTAGGAAATTCCGTTGGTTTTCACGGACATCTTAGCAGGCCCTGAGGTGTGCACTGTTTCTACATCCTGTGCAACCAGATAATTACATAGGACTTTGCGATGACATTTCTTAGGGGGACCTTTCTGCATCCACTTCGAAGGGGACTATAAAAACTCTTTGACAGAACAGCACCTTATAGAGCATAATCCCGAAGTAATTGAGGATGTTTTATGGATGCTTATAGCCTAAGACCGGATGAGCTGCCCGATTTAACCATCGAGAAACTTGGCTCGCCGATGATAGATTCCCCTCTGATAGAAGGGAATCGCCATTTTATCGATGACAGTGAGAAGGTCCTGCTGTACTCACATTCTGAGAATCTAAAAGCATTCAAAGACTCCGGAGGAGAATTTCCAATGTTCGAGAGGGCCGGTCCCCGCCGAAAGATTTTCTTCGAGCCGGGAAAACTAAACTGCGGCATAGTTACCTGCGGCGGATTGTGTCCCGGCCTTAATGATGTGATACGAACCATCACTCTTAGTCTGCTCTGGCAGTACCGAGTCAAAGCAGTTTATGGTTTTCGATACGGATATGCAGGCCTATCTTCGAAAGCTCCCAAGGAGCCTGTGCTGCTAACGCCTGAATTGGTAGATGAAATCCATCTTAAAGGCGGAGATATTCTATCATCTTCCCGCGGGCCGCAGGACACTGAAGATATGGTTGATAATCTAAAAAAGATGGGAATCAGCCTATTATTTACTATCGGCGGAGATGGAACACTACGAGGAGCACATGCCCTGAGCACAGCTATAGAAAAAAGAGGATTGAAAATTTCGGTTATCGGCATACCCAAGACAATCGACAATGATATAAACGGCATAGAGCAGTCTTTCGGCTTTTCGACTGCTGTTGAAGCGGCACGCCCGGCAATTCTCTGTGCACACGCAGAAGCCAAAGGCGCCTGGAACGGCATCGGGCTGGTTAAACTGATGGGCAGGGATTCCGGCTTTATTGCTGCTTATGCAACCTTGGCCAACAGCGATGTGAACTTCTGCTTTATCCCGGAGGTACCTCTTGTTCTGGAAGGGGAGAATGGTTTTTTGCAAGCTCTCGAAAAACGATTGGATGAAAAACATCACGCAGTAATAGTTGTAGCCGAAGGTGTTGGCCGTCAGCTATCTGGAACAAATGGTATTCAGAAAAGGGATGCTTCCAGTAATATTGTGCGCGAGGACATCGGGCTTATATTGAAAGAAAGAATCACTCGATATTTTGCAGAGAAGAAAAAGCCATTATCTTTGAAATACATTGACCCCAGTTATATGATTCGCAGCTTACCACCCGACTCCAACGATTCTGCGTTTTGTGTAATGCTTGGCCAAAGCGCCGTCCACGCCGGCATGTCAGGTCGAACAAATATGGTGGTAGGATACTGGAATCAATACTTCGTTCATATCCCCATATCACTTACTATTCTCAAGAGGAAGAAAGTTGACCCTGATGGACATTTGTGGCAGACTGTCCTGGAAACAACAGGCCAGGGACGGTGAAGAGACAGAGTCCACTATTCACTATAAGTAAGAGAATGAGGATGGATATTTGTTTATCTGTAATGCCTTGGTGTCACAGAGCTTACGAAGCGAACATTTTTTCGAATTTGAAGATAACGGGTTGTTGAGTTGTACAGAGGTTGTAGGCGCCGACTCGCGAAAATGGGGCCATTTTGGAGTGATCTGTACGCAGCCATACTTGCCGTGACAACCATAGAGAAAATGCTGTCCAAAACAGTAAAGGTACCAACACCAAAGACCTCAAAACCGGTCAGGAAGATCACAGGAGTAAGGATACTTGCATAATAAGTGTCTGCGAACATTCGGACCAGAAAAAAGAGCATTAAGACTGACAATCCAACCGCCACGGCTGACGGAAAACGTACGGCAAATGTGTTTTCACCGAACAGAGTGATGGCCATAGCATTAAGAAGCCAGTGGCCGATAGCCGTTTTTTCGAAATACCGTAGACCATCGAGATGAGGGACAACCCAATTTCCTGTTTCCACTATTTCTCTGGAGATTTTAGCATATCGGAATTCGTCAGGGATAACCATTGCTCGGACACCGAGCGGCAGAATATACACCAACAGAAAAAAAGCTATTATAAGGGAGGCGGAAACCTGCAGTGAATCGTGGCCGCGGGTGCTTCTTCGAAGCGATCTGCTGCTTACAAACAGCGAGTTGGCTCTCCACTGCCAGTAACTTGGCAGCCATCACTGCCTTGGGAGAGAAGATGGACCATAGAAGAATCACGGCATACTGGAACA
>DATKYR010000235.1:0-17238 GCA_035528395.1 Sedimentisphaerales bacterium | reverse complement strand
TATTTGACTTTGAGCTTCATAGGTGGATGTTTGCCAATATGTCATAAAGATAGTGCCTCAAAAAAATTATTATAGCAACAGGTCCCTAAGTGGCATTCCATCATTCGCTACTCGGCACCTGTGGGTTTTGAGAGACCATTTCTCGACCCTTTCCTGCTTATGGACTTTCGCGGTAGGGCTTGCCCGATTGGTATAGTTTTAGCCGTGATTCATAAATGGCCTGGTAAGTGGGTCGTTGTTCCTCGGGCAGTAAATCAAACGCTTTTTTATGCCACTTGACGGCGGAATCAAAATCGCCGGCCTCGGCATAGGCCGCCGCCAGGGTCCCGACGTAACCAGCCTTCTTCCAGTCCGTCAGTTCGCAGGCTTTGGTAGCGTTCTCAATCGCCTTTGCGCCATCACGAAACTCAGCCGTTGGGCACGTGGCCCGCAGCCAGGCGAGGGCGTTAAAGGCAAGCGCATAGCCCGGATCGACAAGCACCGCTGCTTCATAATCACTAATAGCTTCGGCTAATTCATCGCCTCTCATCTTAGTTTTGGCACGATTGTAATACGCCCTGCTTAGCCACTTGACAGCACCTTCTATGTGCGCAGAACTCTCTGCATCTTTCAATGACCGCAGCTTTTCTATCAGTTGTACAGCTTCCTTCAGTCTCCCTTCTTCGATAAATTCCCATACGGAATAAAGTTTAGTGTTTTCGCCGGCGAAGAGCTTTTCTGCTTCAATCACATAAGCTTGTCCCTTGGGGTTCCACCGCCGATCCTCAAACAGAACACGAAGTCGATTGATGGTTGCTTGCGCTTCTTCGGCGCGGTCGAGTTGATACAGGGCCATAGCCATAAATGCCAAAGAAAGGGGCCTATGTTCCAAATGATCGTCAGCTTCCATCTTTTCGACGTGGATTAGTGTCGTAAGGGCGTCCTGATACTCACCCACACGGTACTGAGCTACTCCCAGAATATCGAGGATGCTGTGTTTTGGCTCCAAACGGTTTGCCATCTCGGCCTTGCCAAGCGCCAGACGGTAGGCCTCGATCCGGTCGCCAGGCGAACTGACCACCTCCCAACTTTGTCCACTGAGCTTTTTGGCGTCTTCCCACAGGTGGGAATTGGCAATCTGCAGCGCCACCTTACGTACCGGCTCAGCAAGCTTCTTATCAGCGTTCAGTGTATCTATCACTTCACTATAGAAGCCGGTTTCTTTATATAGCTCATCCACAACTTTCCTCGTGGCTTGAAGCTTCCATCTCGGCTCATAACCACCAGCAGGTGTGGTGGATTCCCAGAGTCTAATACCGTTGCCGAAAGTTCCTACAGCAATGGTTTTGCCATCCGGGCTGAACGCTATCGAGGAGGGATCGTTAACCACACGGGTCATCAATTCGGCGCCGGTTGCCGAGTCCCAGATCTTCATTGTGTTGTCCCCACTGCCTGAGATGATGCGCTTGCCGTCAGGGCTGAAAGCCACTGGTATAACCCAATTTCTATGCCCTCGAAGAGTCATAAGTTCGGTGCCGTTCGCCGCATCCCAGATATTGATTGTTTTATCGTCACTGCCTGAGACTATTCGCTTGCCGTCCGGGCCGAATGCAACAGATTTGACGCATTCGGTGTGCCCGCGGAGGGTCATTAGCTCGTCACCGCTTGCCGAATCCCAGACCTTGATTGTGCTATCCGCACTGCCCGAGATGATACGCCTACCATCCGGGCTAAATGCTACTGCACGAACGATGTCGCGGTGCCCAGGGAGAGTCATCAGTTCTTTGCCAGTTCCCGCATCCCACACCTTGACCTTTTTACCCCCACCACCCGAGACGATCCGCTTGCCATCCGGGCTGAACGAAGCATCATTGCTCCAACTATCATCATGCAGAGTCATCACTTCGGTGCCCGTTGCCGAGTCCCACACCTTTAACGTACTTTCCACACCACCGACTATTCGCTTGCTGTCTGGACTGAACGCTACTGACCAGATCCCATCTTCGTGCCCACTGAGTGTCACTGCCTCGCCCCTGATTGTAGCGTCCCACACCTTGATAGTGTTATCGCCACAGCCTGAGACTATACGCTTGCCGTCAGGGCTGAAGACTATCGAATGGATCCAGCCACCGTGCCCTCGGAGAGTCATCAGTTCGTCACCGCTTGCCGAGTCCCAGATTTTGATTGTTGCATCGTTATTGCCAGCAGAGACAATTCGTCTGCCATCGGGGCTAAATGCTACCGACGCGATCCTACCGTTATGACCGCGGAGAGTCATCAGTTCGACATCAGTTGCGGCGTCCCAGATTTTTATTGTTCTATCGCGACTGCCTGAGGCAATACGCTTTCCGTCAGGGCTGAATGCTACAGAGTTAATCCCGCCTTTATGCCCTCGAAGAGTCATTACTTCGGTGCCGGTTACCGCGTTCCATACCTTGATTGTTTTATCCATATCGCCTGAGGCAATCCGCTGGGAGTCCGGGCTGATTGTCACGGAAATAACCTCATCTTCATGCCCATACAGTGTCATCAACTGCGCGCCAGTTGCCGCGTCCCAAATTTTGATCGTTTTATCCTCACTGCCTGAGACTATACACTTGCCGTCAGGACTGAACGCTACCGAACTAATCCCGTCTTTATGCCCTGGAAGAGTCATTACTTCGGCTCCGGTCGCCGCGTCCCAAACCTTAATCGTGTTGTCGTCACCACCCGAAGCGACGTGTTTGCCGTCGGGGCTGATCGCCAAGTTCCATCCATCATAGCCATGTATGGTCATACGGGACTGGTCCGCGATATGCCGGAGGCGATACCATTCCCATCCGCGAAGGTCATTAGGACATGATTCTAATAACTCGCGGACACGCCGTATGTTTGCCTCGCGGTATTTGGCATCAGCCAACTGAATACTGTTTACATAAAGAGTACGACGCAGCTCTTCGGATTTCTCCCTGGCTGCCTTTTCAGCGTTCTCAGCACGCATCAGAGCCTGTTCAACTTGCTTTCGAGCCGTGACCTCGTCCTGCCGAGCCTGCTCTGCTCTACAGCCCATTAAAATACTTACTGCCAGGCCTAAGATTATCACCACCAACAGGAGCGCTGCGGTCGCCACCGAACCGGCATGTTTTCGCACGAACTTTCTTGCCCGGTATACAGTGGACTCTGGTCCAGCAATTAGGGGAGTTCCGGTAAGGTAGTTCTGGATATCGTCGGCCAGTTCGGACGCCGAGCGATATCTTCTTGTTCGATCTTTTCGCATCGCTTTCATGGGTATCCACTCCAATTCTCTGTGAAGACGTCTGGTTAATGTGATGATCTGTGTTCTACGGCTCTCAGCAATCGCTTTGGCCTTATCGCCCAGAGTTGTCAGCCGTGTGCTTGGCAAGGGTGGTTCATCTTCTCGTATCGTCCTCTGAAGCTCGGCGAAACCTGCGTGCTCTAATGATTCCCGGTCAAACGGCAAAACACCAGCCAACAGCACATACAGCAGGACTCCTAACGAATATATGTCCGAGCGGGTGTCGATGTCCTGTGTAACCAAATCCACCTGCTCAGGACTCATATACTCCGGTGTGCCGAGCAACTGACCTTCATGTGTGAAGAAAGTCTCCTCTGTCAGAGGCTGCGTGATGGCTTTGGCTATGCCGAAGTCGATAATCTTCGGCACTGCCTTATCACCGTGATTAGAAATTAAGATGTTCGATGGCTTTATGTCCCGATGTATGATTCCTTTCTGATGAGCGTGCTGAACACCTTCACAGACCTGTCGGAAGAGTTCAAGTCTTTCCTCAATATTCAGCTTTTGTTCATCGCAATATTTAGTGATGGACATGCCCTCTACGTATTCCATTACGAAATATGGCCGCCCGGCCTTGGTCGTTCCTGCGTCAAATACATGTGCAATATTGGGATGGTCCAACACGGCCAAAGTTTGGCGCTCGGCTTCGAAACGGGCAATAACCTGTTTTGTGTCCATACCTAATTTGACAATCTTCAGCGCTACGTTGCGACGAACGGGCTCCTGTTGTTCAGCCAGATATACTAAGCCCATCCCACCTTCACCGATTAGCTCCAGCAGCTTGTATCGACCAATCATCGTACCAGGGCCTTCAATCATAGGAGGCTTATCCAAGGTGGCGTTCAGCTCAATAGCCGGGACTTCAAGAAAATCGCCGGCTTCCTCGTGAGCTTTGAGCAACGCCTCGACACGGGCACGTAGAACAGAATCATCACCGCAAACAGCGTCCAGGTAGGCAGAGCGTTCTGCTTCGGACACCTTTTTGAGGGCGGCATTATATATCGCTTCAATGTCATTTGGTTTCTCAGCCATGGTTTTGCTCCTTACTATGAATCTGTCTGTCTATAATACAATGCGTCATCAAGGGCAAAAACGCCTCACAAAAAGTGGGAAAAAATACAAATGTGCGAAAAAAACTTAACAGAGGATTACTTCAGGCGCCCTTGTTAATCTCGTGGAAAAGGAAGGCGCGAGCGTATGACCAATATCGGTCGGCGGTGGCCCGGGAGATTTCCAGTATTTTGGCTGCCTGCTCGATGGTCAAGCCTGCAAAATAGCGGAGCTTCACCAGGTCGGCTTTTACCGGGTCCTCGATGGCAAGCTTTGCCAGCGCCTCGTCCAGTGCGACAAGGTCTTCTAAAGGTTCCTCGATGGCCAAACATGCATCGTCTATACCAACTCTCCGTTGGCCGCCGCCATGCCTAAGGCGCCGTTTGCGACGTGCGTTTTCGATAAGGATACGCCGCATGGCTTCGGCTGCTGCAGCAAAAAAATGGGTGCGGCCGCTCCAATTCGGGGGTTCGTCCCCGACTAACCGTATATATGCTTCGTGGACCAGAGCGGTTGCCTGGAGTGTCTGGCCGGGCGGTTCCTGCGACATCTTCTGAGCAGCCAAACGACGCAGCTCCTCATAGACCAGCGGAAGCAGTTTATCCGCGGCCTTGGCATCGCCTTGCTCGATTGCAATCAAAATGCGGGTAACATTACTCATGCTTCCTCTCGAAAATCGACGGTTTTTCTCTGGTGAATTCCATCCCCCTGCCGGTAACTATCTCCTGTTTTTCTTTGACGAATTGGATGTACTGTAGCAGCTCCCATGCCGAGTTGTGCCACCTCATCTGATAGCCTCTCTCATGGGCACGTGTTTCCATCTCAAGGCGTTCGTCTCGATTGAAGATGAGATAGTCAAGGGCCTGAGCTATTTGCTCGACAGAAGGCTCACCGGGATCGACCAAAACACCTCTGGCACGAGGGCCAATAATGACACCGTCCTTACCTTGAGCTTCTGAATTAATCAGCTCCACCGCGTACTTAAATTTCGTTGCAATAACTACTCTGCCTGAACCCACGGTATCTGCTAATATGCCGCTTGATATTTGTTGTAAATTAAGATAAGGCAGCACCATGATATTTGTCGCGCCGTAAAGCTTCAACAAAGTACTCTCGTCCAGAAAAGCATCAAGAAAAACAACATCGTACTGTTTAAAATCCGTATTATGAAACTCTTTGACTTTGCACCATCTCAGCTTGGAATCTTCAAGAGACTCATCAAGCATCGCTTCGTATTCTCGATATGGTTTTCCACCTTCTGATTTTACAAATTCAGGATGGCATGTTCCTGCAATCAAATAAACTACCCTCTCTCTTTGAGTTTTCGTACACGATTCATTCAAAAACTTAGCGTAAGCTCGAATGCTGTATTGCAGTCCTTTGCCCGGCGAGTGGAGTCCAAGCGTTGTAACCAGAAGCTGATTTTCCAGGCCATATTCCTGTTTTATCGCTAACCGGTCAAATTGAGAAGGATGTTGCATTCTAATCCCATGGTCTATATGCCTGACTTTTGAACGGTTGATTCCATAAGTGGCTGATTCGAGTATATCAACCGCACTGTCTGTTGTAACAAGAAGTCCGTCACTGTTGCCGGCAAGGTCCTGCATGACCTTTTTTTGATGTTCGTCCGGGCTATCAAGAACGGTATGCAGATAGACCAGGGTCATAAGCCCCTGCTTGTGAAGTGTTTGTGCCATTGTAATAAAATTAGTACCTCTTGAGTCGTTGCCGTCCTTGTCCGGGTCAAGTCCGTATTCGTGCTGCAATAGAACCACAGTTGGATTAGTACTTTCGCGTGCTCTGGCAACTATATCATCTTCAGCTTTGTGCCAGGATTCCGGATTGTACTGATGAATGATGAGGTCCACCGGAATGTTATACGGCAGCTTATCTTTATCAATTGCTGCAACTCTTATGTGGCCCACTTCTCCCGTGAAGTTTTCAAGGGCGTTGGCCAAATCACGTGAAAATGTCCCTACACCACACTTTCGTGGTGGATATGTACTCACAATTCGTATGTTATACGGCATTGAAGAACCCTCGTGGGTATTTTCAAAGCACCCTTTATGGATTGGTCCCGAACTGAACTCGATAGTCATCCGGAGTATCAATACCGGTCAGGATGGTGCTCTCGGATGTTTCAAGTTCTAAAACTTTTTCTGCGTTAGAATGTAGAACGTACCTGGCACCCTGTTCTTTCGGCGCATTCACCAACTCGCTGAACAGTGACCTTGAGAATAATGCAGGATGCCCTCTTTGCCCGTTGAAAACAGGGACAATGATTGGATTATTCGTCTCCTTGAATTTAGCGATAATCTTATTAATAACCTCTTTAGTAATAAAGGGATTGTCCACCAAACAGACAAGGATGGCGTCCGTCTCTTGCGGGGTGTCCTCTATTGCCGCGATCAAAGACGAAAGCTGTCCTTTTTGATAATCTTTATTTATAACAATATTTGTTCCGGATAAATCAATCGAATTTTTTATCATTTCAGCTTTTGCTCCAAGGACAATGGTGATTCTGTCTACATCGGAGACTTTAAGTGCTGAGATAATTTGTTCTAAAAACGTTTTATCATTAAACTTTAATAAGGGCTTTGACTTGCCCATTCGTCTGGACTCGCCGGCAGCTAAGACTATTGCGTTTATCATCAGCTTCCTTCTTGCAGCTCTTCTGGAAGAGTTATTCTCATATGATTTGTTTCGGGCGTATCTCCAAGCCTTCTTATTTTTATCAGCTCGCTAACTATGCTTAGAGCAATTTCTTCGGGGGTAAATGCACCTATCGAAATACCAATAGGAGAATAAATCCGCTTCAGCGTCTTTGTCGAAATCCCCCTTTTTTTGAGGTTTTTCAGAATAGTAAGTGTCTTTCTTTTACTCCCTATCATTCCGATATATTTTGCGTTTGTCTTGACAGCTCTTTCGAGAACTATTTCATCGAATTTATGTCCCTGTGTGACAATAACGATATATGAGTTCTTGTTGACGTCAATTTTATCGAAAATGCTTTCATAACCTTCGACGATAATATTACTTGCATCTGGAAATCTGTTTTTGTTTGCAAATTCGACTCTGTCATCACATACAGTAACTCGAAAATTTACAGATTGTGCACACCTTGATATATGGTAGGATAAATGTCCTGCGCCAAAAATGAAAACCATCGGTTGTTCGTCAAGGGTTTCTATAAATATTTCTACTCCATCCTCTAACGTCTTTTTTGCAGGGCGTTTTTTAGCCACGAGCTCTTTTATGGATGCAGTGACTTCGGGGGAAAAATTAATGTTAGCGACAGTATCAAGCTGCTCGACACTTCTCAGAAGGATTTTTTTAGGTGCCTTGTTGGGACAAATTATTGAAACAAGGGCACCCCAGACTCCGTTCTCTATAACGGCTGAAAGTTCTATGAATAATGGAAGGCTTTTTTTATCAAAGCTTTCAATAAGAAACTCTATTGAACCTCCACAAATTCCTTTTTCATCATCTTCAGTTCCATCGAGGTTAAATTTGACTACCTGGTTTTCCGTCTTGGGCAGGGTCTTTTTGGCTATATTTATTACATTAGCTTCAGTCAATCCTCCACCCACGGTGCCTATAGTTTCTCCATTTTTCCCCCAAACGAGCATCTTATAGCCGACTTTTCCGGGAGTTGAACCCGTTGTGGATATCACTGTTATCACAGCAATATTTTCGCCCCTGCTGAGAACGGATGTTGCTTTTTTATATACTTCAAGGTCATTCATAGTTTAAGAATAATCGTTAACTATTCATTAAGTTAAATTTATATCTTGCATTGTTTCCAACTAATTGTATAAAAGAGCATTATAATAGGAAACGGCCTTTTTATGAAATATCTATATTAATTATTCTGATAGTGGAATATAAAGCTGTTTATACGGGCTAAGTGAAAATATTTGGTGAGGATCTCAACTAAGAAGGAGGCTAATATGGCGGAGAAGATTTCTTTCAAACTCAATGGGAAACCCATAAGCTTGACCGTGGATAGTGAGCGGATGCTTTTATGGGTTTTGCGCACTGACTTAGGTCTCACGGGAACAAAATATGGTTGTGGAAAAGCTCTCTGTGGAGCCTGCACTGTTATAGTTGACGGTAGGGCCGTCCGGTCATGTGTGGTTCCGTTCAGGAGCATCAAAGGAAAAGAGGTTCTTACTATTGAAGGCTTGGCCAAAAACGGAAAACTCCATCCGATTCAGGAAGCATTCGTAAAGCATGATGCCCTTCAGTGCGGTTTCTGCACGCCGGGTATGATTCTAAACGCGTACAGTTTTCTATTGAGGAACCCACAGCCCACCCGTGAGGAAATCATTGAGGGCATGGAGTATAACCTGTGTCGGTGTGGAGCACATCTTCGAATTATCCGAGCTATCGAATCTGCAGCTCAAGAAATGAAAGGAGCCAGGTAAAGATGAAAGAGGATGAATTACAGATTAGCGAGTGTGACTGTAACGATGGTCTCTATCCACTTAGTCGTCGAGAATTCCTGCAGAGCATAGGCGGTGGAATCATAATCCTCTTCACCGTAGGCGATGCGCCCACGGCGGAAGGACAGGACCGCGGCAAAAAGGAACGTCCTGACTTTAATGCTTATCTTCGTATTGCTGAAGATGGCAGAGTTGCGTGTTTCACCGGCAAAGTCGAATTAGGGCAGGGAGCCATGACTTCCTTGGCCCAGACGTTAGCTGACGAGCTTGATGTGTCTCTGGAATCGGTCGATATGGTTATGGGAGATACGGCTCTCTGTCCGTACGATGCGGGTACCTGGGGCTCCATGACCACCCCGTATTTTGGGCCTGTGCTAAGGGCAGCCGGAGCTGAAGCCAGGGCAGTTCTGATGGGATTGGCAGCCGTGCGTCTACAGGTATCGAAAGACCAGTTGGATGTAAAAGACGGGGTTGTATTTGACAGAACTCGAAAGGAACATAAGGTTACCTACGCTCAACTAACGACAGGTAAAAGGATTGTGAGGCGCCTTGAGCAGAAACCCCAGGTGAAAACCGTATCGGAACTCAACATAATAGGAAAGCCTCTCAACCGGATAGATGCCGTGGAGAAGGTCACGGGAAAGGCCAAGTATACGGGGGATATGCGCTTACCCGGTATGGTATGCGCAAAGGTTTTGCGGCCTCCGGCTCACGGTGCTACCTTGAAGAGCCTCGACACTTCAGCGGTTGACGAAATCGAGGGTTTTCAAGTGGTCCGGGACGGGGATTTGGTTGCTGTCCTCCACAAGAATCCCGATGAGGCAGAGAAAGCCCTTACGAAAATCAAAGCCGAATATGATATCCAGGATGCACGTTTTGACGATAAGAGTGTCTTCGATTATATCGTTGATAATGCTGCGGACGGCAGGGTAGTTGAGAAGGGTGGTGATATCGAAAGCGGACATAAGCTCGCCCAGGACATGGCTGAGGAGACATACTTGAACGGCTACGTTTCTCATGCTACGATAGAGACCCACACCGCTTTGGCACAGTTCGAAGACAGCAAAGTCACAGTCTGGGCATCGACTCAAACGCCTTTCGGTCTGCAGCGGGAGTTAACCCGTGAGTTGAAAATTCCTATCGAGAACGTCCGAGTTATTGCTCCTTTCGTAGGCGGCGCATTTGGTGGAAAGATCAGCAATGGTCAGGCTATACAGGCGGCAACGCTGGCAAAGATAGCGAAGAAACCCGTCCAGCTTGTATGGAGCCGTGCCGATGAGTTCTTCTATGACACGTTTAGGCCTGCTGCAGTTGTTAAGATAAAGTCGGGGCTTACGGATTCAGGCAAGATAGTATCGTGGGATTATAACATCTACGGCATGGGTGGGCGAGGCGCTCAGATGTTCTACAACGTGCCGCATCATCGTACCACCGTTTGTAGAGAGCTGCGGAACGGCGACGGAATGCATCAATTCGCCACGGGACCCTGGCGTGCACCTGACAACAACACCAACAGCTTTGCGAGAGAATCGCACATTGACGTCATGGCCAATAGAGCAGGGATGGACCCATTGGAGTTTCGCCTGAATAATCTTACCGACGAGAGGATGCGGGGAGTCCTTAAAGCCGCGGCAGAGAAATTCGGCTGGACCCCGGCAAAGGGTCCCAGCGGCCGCGGATTCGGGATAGCCTGTGGTTCTGATGTGAACGTACCTGTGGCTCTTATAGCGGAGGTTAAAGTTGATAAGCAAACCGGAGGTGTGCAGGTTAAACGCGTAGTGTGCGCCCAGGATTTGGGCCTCGTAATTAATCCCGAAGGAGCTAAGCTGCAGGTAGAAGGTTGTATCACGATGGGGATGGGTTACGCCTTAACCGAAGAAGTCCATTTCGAGGGTGGAAGGATTCTTGATTTAAGCTTCGGTACATACAAGCTGCCTCGTTTCTCATGGGTTCCGGAAATCGAAACGGTGCTGATAAAAGCGGACGATTCTCCTTCAAAGGGAGGCGGAGAGCCGGCCATTATTTGTATGGGTGGCGTTATTGCCAACGCTATTTACGATGCAACGGGCGCCAGATTATTTCAACTGCCCATAACTCCGGAACGGATAAGACAAGCGCTCTGAAGTCTGTTTACCTTTGCTAATTAATATCGGTTGCAGAAAGCAAAAATCGACGATGTAACCCCTGCGAAAGCAGGGGTCCAGAATGAAAAAGCTGGATTCCCGCTGGAGTTTATCCCGAACACGATTCGGGGCAGGAATCACAAATACTGTTTCCGCAACAAGAACTAATAACTTTTTAATAATACATTAGGCCAAGAGAGGGTTCGATATGATTGAGACTATTTCCTTCACACTCAACGATAAATCTGTGAGCTTAACTACAGACGGCGAACGAAAACTTTTATGGGTTTTGCGTACCGACCTGGGGTTCACGGGAACGAAATATGGCTGTGGAAAAGCTCTGTGTGGCGCCTGCACTGTTATAATTGACGATAGGGCCGTCCGGTCATGTGTGGTTCCGGTCAGAAGCGTTAAAGGCAAAAAGGTTCTTACCATCGAAGGATTGATGAAGAACGGCAAACTGCATCCAATTCAGGGGGCATTCGTAAAGCACGATGCTCTTCAATGTGGTTTCTGCACACCGGGTATGATTCTTAATGCTTATAGTCTGTTGTTGAGAAATCCTCAGCCTACAAAAGCAGAAATCATTCAGGGCATGGAAAATAATTTGTGCCGATGCGGGGCACATATGCGAATCATCCAGGCTGTCCAGTCCGCAGCCGAAGAAATGAAAGGAGTTGAACAGAGATGAAAGAAGATGAATACATTCAGCTCGATTTCAGTGATATAACCGCCGACCCTAATCTTACCCGTCGGGAATTTTTGAAGTGCTTAGGCGGTGGAATCATAATCTTTTTCTGCATTGGAGATACTTCGGTATTAGAGGCGCAAAGACGCGGCAGAGAGTATCCTGATGATTTTAACGCCTATCTTAGAATTGGGGCCGATGGCCGGGTCACCTGCTTCACCGGCAAAGTCGAATTGGGACAGGGTGTCATTACTTCCCTGGCGCAGATGTTGGCCGACGAGCTCGATGTAACCCTGGAATCGGTCGATATGGTTATGGGTGACACAGCTCGCTGTCCATGGGATATGGGCACCTTCGGTTCCATGAGCACACGTTTCTTCGGTCCTCCTCTGAGAGCCGCGGGGGCAGAGGCAAGGGCTGTCTTAATAGAGTTAGCTGCCGGGCATCTCCAGCGGCCTGCTGACAGATTGGCCACACAAAATGGAGTAATATTCGATAAGAATCAAAAACAAAAGCAGGTTACGTATGCCCAATTAGCTGAAGGTAAAAATATAGCAAGGGTCGTGAAACAAAAAGCTTCCTTAAAGAGGCCTTCTGAGTTTAAAGTTATTGGAAAATCTTTTTTACGCCGGGATGCTTTGGAGAAAGTTACCGGTAAGGCTGAATTTACCGGCGATATCCGGCTTCCCGACATGTTATATGCAAAGATTCTAAGACCTCCTGCTCATGGTGCCAAATTAACCAGTGTTGATACTTCTGATGCTGAGAAGATTGAAGGTGTTCGATTGGTGCGAGATGGTGACCTGATTGCTGTGCTGCACAAAAATCCTGATGAGGCGGAAAAGGCTCTGGGAAAAATCAAAGCCAGATTCGATGTGCCGGAAGCGAAAGTTGATGATAAGAGTATTTTTGAGCATTTACTCAATCAAACACCGAGAAAAAACGTCGTTGACAGTGGAGGCGATATCAAAGAGGGGGAAAGACTTTCTGACGTTGTAGTAGAGGAAACATACTTGAACAGCTATGTCGCGCATGCACCTATGGAAACCCATACCGGTGTGGCTAAAGTTGAGGCTGGTAAGGCGACCGTCTGGGCATCGACTCAGACTCCTTTCCCGCTCAAAGACCAGTTAGTTCGGGCACTGGGCTTTCCTTCTGAGAATGTGCGTGTTATTACTCCGTTTGTTGGAGGAGGTTTTGGGGGAAAGAGCCAAAGCTCACAGGGTATAGAGGCCGCGAGGTTGGCAAAATTAACCGGCAAACCTGTCCAGGTCGCCTGGAGCCGTGCGGAAGAATTCTTTTATGATACCTTTCGGCCTGCAGCGGTCGTCAAAATAAAATCGGGGATTACTGAATCAGGCAAAATTACTCTGTGGAACTATGAAGTTTATTTCGCAGGCTCAAGAGGCTCTCAGCATTTCTATGATATTCCGCATCATTCCACGGCCGCATTCGGAGAGTGGGGGGGAGGCGGGTCTGGTGCACATCCCTTTAGTGTCGGACCCTGGCGAGCACCTGCTAATAACACCAATACATTTGCCAGAGAATCACACATCGATATTATGGCTTCCAGAGCCGGGATGGACCCTGTTGAGTTCCGTTTGAATAATTTGAAGGATGAAAGAATGCGGAGGGTTCTGAAGGCGGCGGCGGAGAAGTCCGGCTGGTCCCCCGGGAAAGCGCCCAGCGGTCGCGGCCTTGGTGTAGCCTGTGGTATTGATTCGGGAACGTATGTAGCCCATATAGCAGAGGTTGAAGTCAACAAGCAAACCGGAAGTGTGCAGGTTAAGCGCGTAGTATGTGCCCAGGATATGGGTATAGTAGTTAATCCTGAAGGAGCTATTTTGCAGATAGAAGGCTGTATCACGATGGGATTGGGTTATGCGCTGACCGAAGAGATTCGCTTCAAAGGTGGAAAAATTCTCGATTCCGACTTCAGTACATATGAGCTGCCTCGTTTCTCATGGCTGCCAAAAATCGAAACAGTGCTGATAAAGGCAGATGACATATCTCCGCAGGGAGGTGGGGAACCGGCCATTATTTGTATGGGTGGTGTTATTGCTAACGCTGTTTATGATGCAACTGGCGCCAGACTGCTTCAACTTCCCATGACACCGGAACGGGTAAAAGAAGCCGTGGTAAACCGTGCTCGAGATGCGGCTCTAACAGCATAAGGTAGATATTCAACAACACGACTGGGGCGCTTACTGCGGAGCGAATGGATTAGGAGAAGGGGGGGCGTGTCAACCTAAATGCTTATGAAAACAAACGGGGCCTATACCGAAATTAATCGGCATAAGCCCCGAATTGGCACAAATCTGCTATATCGATCACACCCCCATATCTTGCTTCGCCTGCCCCCGCGTCTTTCGACACGAGTCGGGGCGGCGGGCAAGAAGCAATGGGGGCTAACTAAATCACACGGCTTACGGCGCCGGGGGATACAGCCGAATATCATCGAAGTACATCGTACCTGAACCACCGGCCAATGGATTGTTCTTGTTACCAAGACCAAGGGCAATCGTATTGACATTGGCAAGGTTTACACCGAACGCCTGCAGGTCGATAGTCCATTCGGTCCACGTAGCTATCTGCGCCGCATTTGGATTATCATGAGAGACAATCGCGTTGCTATTGAGAGCAACATACAAAGTCTCAGCAGCGTTGGCCGAATCGCCCCTGAACCAAATCGTCAGCGTGGTGACACCTTTCTCGGTCCAGTCACGCGGGTAAGTCAACGTTAAAGTCGCCTCAGAGTATCCAACACTGTTGTCGTAGAAATACGGCATCGACTGGACGCCGCCATGAACGATAGTTTGCTCGGCATAAGGAGGAAGCTCATTACCAACGAGAGCCCCATTTGTCGGGATTTCATAACCGTCCAGCCATGCTTCAAATATCCTGTTGCTCTCGGGGTCAGGGGGGTCAATGTCGTTGTAGGACTCAAAATCGTCCACGATAAGGAAGTTGGCCGTCGTAAAGCTCCATACATTACCTGTCCACGGACTATCGGGGTTTACGTTATTGGCCTCGTCAATACGCCAGTAGTAGGTGGTATTCCACTCAAGTTTTCCGGTTTCATAGCTCTCAGCACCAAGGTCCCCAGTGCCTTTATACTCCGGCGAACCGGTATCGGCATTGCGTACGGCCTCTTTATCTGTGCCGAAATAGACCTGATGCGAAGCGGCGTAGGCTCCCGGCGTCCACGTAAGAATCGGTGTTTGCTTTATATCCACAGCGCCATTAGCCGGGTCCGGACTCCCGACGCCGCCCTCGGTAGTAAAGCTCCAGACCTGGCCCTTAAATGTCTCGATGGCATCAAACTCATCGACCCGCCAGTAGTAAGTCTTAGCCATTTTAAGTGTATCGGGAGTATAGGTCGTAGTTCCCTGAGGAAAACCCCCGGCGGCGTTGTCCACATCGTCAAAATTATCGCCAAAGTATACTGTGTGCAATTTCGAACCGAAACCTCCGGTCCAGCTAAGCTCCACATCCGGGGCCACCATCTCAGCACCATCAACCGGGTCGGGTGCATAAGCGGTCTTGGGTGGAATCGAAAAGCTCCAGACATTACCTTTCCAGGGACTATTAGGCTCGTTGTCATTGATCTCATCGATTCGCCAGTAATAAGTCATTCCCGGAACAAGGCCGTCCGGAAAAGCAAATCCGGGAAAGCCGACAACAAGAAATGTCGAGGTCTGGTTGCCCTGGAATGTGCCTTCGGCGCCATCGTTCACATCGTCAAAATTGTCACCGAAGTACACATCGTGCGAAACAGCCAAATCTCCCGGCGACCAGCTAAGGGTCGCCCATGTGTCCGCATAGAGGGAACGGTCGCGTGGGTCGGGACTTCTGGCCTGAGTTTTCACGCCAAGCACATATTTAACGGCCGCTTCAATCAGTGCATAAGCATTATCATTCAATACATCATGTGCGTAATAGTGAAAGAACATACCGATGCGAATATCCGCTGCAAACGGGCCACTGCCATCTCCAGGAGGTACAGCCAGCGCAGCTCCCTTTTCGTAAACAAGAATAACATCGTATGTCTGGCCGTCGGCTAAGGTGGCTGTTGCAATGACGGTACCGTCACCCCCTACGCTGCCATTGGCAAATTGGGCCGTGCCTGCTGAGCCAGTGATATCAGTCAGAACGGGCACGGTTCCACTGAGACCTGCGGCCAGAAAATGCCCGGGACTGACGATTGTTATATCTGTAGTTGCCACATCGCTTGTTGAACCGCCAGCACGTGTCATGCCCATCTCATCCCAGCAGTAAGGCTCGCCGACGACTATCGGAACTTCTACTTCTGTGATTTCGTTGGCGACGTCGCCGGAACCGACCGATTCGGAAATCCAGACCAAATCCGCGGCAGCAGCGGCAGCCTCCGTGGCTGCTTCATCCTCAGAGGCATCAAAATACGTTACCGTGTGTCCAAGGCTTTCAAGGAAATCACCTATCAAAGCGTCATTGGCGAATCCGGCTCGGTCGGCATTCACTATAAATAGTATATTGTCCCCCATGGCTCCCGTAGCTGAGAAACTAAGTGCTACCACCAAACAAAGAAAGGCTTTTACAAATTTTTTCTCTAACATAATAATCCTCCTTCAAAAAATAAATATGGGTTGTTAATTGAAATGCAAAATATCTTCATTGCGAAGTACGAAGTTATCACTTAAAGCTCTGTGCCTCGCATAATACACAATAACTCCTCCTCTATTCGCAAAACTACAAGAATTGCGCCCGCCCGTCTTGGCTCGGCCCCGCTCCGACCCGCTCGGCTTTGACGAGCCAAGACGAGACAGGCTGGATGACCTCAAATCCACAGATACCTGACTGCACAGGCACAAGCTTTACCCAGCCCCTGCGGCAGGGGCTGGGTTTACTATTTTCGTTTATACCAAATCAGCCGCTTTCCCGTCAAGGAAAATCTCCCGATCTCAGCAAAATACCTGAGCGACAATAGCCTCATACAGGTCACTGAGCGGGGACGCCCGAAACGCTGGTCGGGTCAAAGCCTAAGACCTTGTCATCCGGCGGGAGGATCCTAATACCATAAACCGGAACCTCCAGCTCAATAACGGCAGCGGCGACTTTCTGATCTTGAACTCCTGTGAGGCCGGTGTCCTTAAAGTCAGCAGGTAAAAATGGAGTCGGCTCATCAAGCGGCTCGCCCTTCTCATCTAAAGACTGCATATAACCTGTGTCGTTGCCGCCCTTCTCGATGATGAAAATAGTGGTAACCGGCATAGCAAACATGGTTTGCACGTAGGCCTGTTCGTCGGCACTGGCCCCAACACTTAGATCAAAGTTGTCTGCATCCTCAGGTGGGTACGACGCATGCATCGGGTCACCGGCAAATGTCGTGGTCCCAAGAATCAGATCACCGACGTTATTCCCATTAATCGAAAGAACCGTACCATTGTCACCGGTCGCCTCAAGGGTGTCAACCGGACTGATCGTGATAACCGAGGGGAGAAGACTGTCAAGATACAGCCGAATGTCGTCAAAGAACACCAGACCCGAACCACCAGGCTGCGGATTGTCCGCATCGCCAAAGCCGATAGACAGTTTGCTGACATCGGTCAGAACAACGCCGGCATTACTGAACTTTTGCAGGTCGATATTCCATTCCGTCCACGTGTCTGTCAATGATGC
>DATKYR010000234.1:0-14454 GCA_035528395.1 Sedimentisphaerales bacterium | reverse complement strand
TATCGGTACAGTTTTCATCCAATTTCACCTGCAAGAAATGAGGGCTATGCTTTGGCTCAAAGCGAGTGCTATAGATTACATTCTTGGCCAGTTGCTATAAATGCTGTTCAACAATAAGAAGTTAGTCGACAACGGCCGGCCGTTGAAAAGTGCCATTTTAGCGAGCGTTACGTCAAACAGGATCTGGTCAATGACGTCAAAGGTAGCAGTAAGGGTAGCCAGGGACCGATGACGCCATGCGACTGGTAGAGAGGCAACTTTGTGTTGAGACTCAGGTGACCAGACGCAGGCGCATGGCAAAGGTTCTTGACTGAAAGTGAACAAAATAGCAGCAGAAGCAGTAGCATATCAATGACCTGCTCCCTGGCTTAGGGGGGTAGGTCTACCTTGACATAAGAGGATTTCTATATCTGCAAGAGTAGGTTGAGGTCGCTCCAGCTTTATGCCCAGCCTAAATCTAAACGCTCGCACCTCCGAAAAAAGCCTTAATGAATGTCGATGTTGTCGTTTGACAGGAGGTGCTAATTCTCCTAATCCTTTCCGCAATCAAGACTTATCCATTGTCGGCCATGTCGACCCCGACAATTCCTACAAAACAAATAGGCTTACCAGAGATCCAACTGCGTCTATATGGTCTCGGGCTTGTCCGTAACTGGATTAGAACATAGAACTAACTGTAGCACTTCTTCTAATTCTCCATCAAAATTTGGTCGAAATAGACCGTGGTAGGGAGTCTGTTTTACGAACCACAAATCGAGGTAGAGCAGATATAAATGAGTCTTAAGAGCTATATTGATAAAGTTATCAACTCGTTCGCTGAAAACATTTCGGAAGATGTTACGGACCGCGTTTTTCTGATGATTGAGCGAGATGAGGAGCTTAGGATGGAATATCAACACCTGGTAGATAGCGGGACTTCAAAGCGTGGACTAAATAGTCGGATTGGAAGACGGGTGAGAGAAGCGTTCCATCTGCAAAACATCGGGAGATGTGATGCTCCAAAGAGTGAGTTGATAAGTTCATATGAACGACACAGGATCGGGTAAATTGTGGGAAGACAATAATAATGCTTGATGAAAAGAACAGTGGCAAGTCTATACAATGGAAAGTAATAGGAACTGGTTCCCGTCATCATTGTTCAACGCCATACCCCCATTATTCAACGCCACCGAGTGACCCCGTGGAAGAACCAACCCCAGATGTCTCCAGCAACGTAGGAATATCGAACAGCCAACTCACGAAGAAACGGCCTTACTTAATACCTGCTGCTGTTGCAGCCTTGATGCTATTTGGAGCTTTGGGACAATGGCCTTACGGCTACTACCAACTTCTAAGAATTGTTGTTTGCGGTATCAGTGTGTACATAGCTTTTTCGGCTTACAATTGGCAAAAACTATGGGTAACTTGGCTGTTTGGCTTTATCGCTCTCTTGTTTAATCCATTGATTCCAATACACCTTTCACGGGAGATATGGCAGCCGATTGATGTACTTTGTGGAATATTATTCTTATATGTTATCGCTATGCTCAGAAAACCTACACAAAAAAGTACTGATGGTTTTGAAGGAAAGGATTGTAGGGGATAGCTATGACAAAAGGAGATTTGAAAGAATTTTTACAATGGTCAAAAAAGAACTGGCTAAGAGTCTTAATATTCTTAGGCGTATGGTTAATACTTGGGCTTGGTGTATATCAACTTTTATTCTTTATCTCATATTCCGCCTTGGATGAAGATGAGTATGAGATTAATCCAAGATTCAATACTTCTTTGTTGGTAGGATTTGGTCTAACAGCTCTGGGTTTTTACCTTTATTTCAATAAAAAGAAACAATTGACTGTCCTAAAGAACAGCTTTCAGGTCTTAATCTATCTTCATGGGAAAAGCCTTTGGTCAAAACTTCCCCTTGATGAATTTGACCAAGAGAAAAACCTTGCTTTAGGTTTGACATTAAAAGCAAAAGGCGTTGCAGAGCGTTTTGATTTGAATACATATGAGTTGAATAAGATATTAGAGAAACTTAGTGAAGACGAATGGTGTAATGGGTGGTATAGATGGCTGAAAGAATTGGATGAGCTTATCTTGGATAATCTCGAAGACTGGATAAAGCAACATTTTCCTAAGAAAGTATATTTCATAAGACTTCGCCTCTTAGAAGACTATATTCAAGCCACAAAACAAAGAAAATATCTGGTTTATGACAGATTGGAAGGGCTTCCGAGTGAAAAAGTTTTGATTGTTAAAAGTAAAGAGGAGCTTTTGGCTTCCGGAGAAAATATACCGGGGGAGTTTTATAAACTGATTTTGAATAAGTATTACAGCCAAATCAAAGACTCTTTCTATCAGGCACAACCTGTTAATTTTGATCATAGGTTGTTTCGGAAATGCTTCACAACAGAAGGGGCTGTATGGGCTTTTCTAAGGGAAGCTTATCGGTTGCTCTGGGATGCTTATGAATATGATGTACACCGGACAAAGCCTCCAACAATAGGGGAACTCTTGAGTAATGTATCTCAGATAGACGAAAACAAAGAACTTCCAAATACTGATGTGGCAGTTGTCTTACGGAATGCCTATGAAACTCTATCTAAGGCTCACAAAATATACAAGGAAAATGTAAGAGAGTTACCCAGATGTGAAAATTCCGAAATCGACTCTGAAATATATGCAGAAAAAGAGCTTCTTTCAGATGCAGGCGAAAAAATGTTGCCTTACCTCAATGAGGCTGAAAAGTATCTAATAGATGCAGAAAACTTTTTGAAAATTAGCAGAGAGGAAATGCCGAGATTTTGGAGCTCGCCCCCTCCGATAAAGCAAGGGGAAAAGGAGCCAGTAGAATCTTGGTCGATTCCATCAGGATATAACCCGAATGAAGGCAAATGTGGCTGGCATTTTGCCCAAGGCTATAAGGAACATATTAGAAGGAGTCGTGATGCGGAAGGGAGAAAATAACAAAATTCCAATGGCAATTTTACCGGCTCCCGATTCCCTATGGCTATTCTTACCATTCACCTGATTCGTGGGTTCAAGCCCAGCCGCAGATTGAGGGTTACGAAATTCTCGGCAAATTAGGTGAAGCAGGGCAGGGTCAAATCTGGCGTGCTTTACAGGTCAGTACTAACCGGCAAGTTGCCCTGAAGGTGCCCATAGCCGGGCTAATAAGCTCGGAGAAGGCCCTTGCCCGCTTCGAGCGAGAAGTGGAATTGGCTGCTGCCTTAAAGCATCCAAATATAGCCCAAATTCATGACAGCGGCATCCATCAGGGCATTTACTACTACGCGATGGATCTAATTGAAGGAATGCAACTGGATGAATATGTCAAGCAGCATAATCTCAATTTCCGGCAAATCCTGGAGCCCTATTGTCCAGAGACTTTGAGAGCAAGGTCGTATGTTCGAAACGCGCCCCCGCTATGAACCCACGACCCCAAAATACAGACCCATTTTTCAGCTCAAAATCACAGTTTCGAACCCAGCAACGAGGATGCAGAGGAAGAAGAACGCCGAAAAAAGCCGTATTGAGAGACTTTGAGAGCAAGGTCGAGCAGCTTCGAATGAGACCGGCAAATCACCTTTAGAAATAACCGCCCGCGCCTTTCTTGTGGAAGGCTCATCACCTATCTATTACACATTAGGTGCCAATCCAAAAGGTATTTACAAAAACGTAAAAGTGCTTTGGGAATTGTATGGGCCTGGAGAGGAGGATTATCGCTTTCTACTCGATAGGAATCGGGAGCCACGTATTCGTGATGACTGATTCTGAATTTTATCTCCACGCTTGTCCGGGTGCCTTCAGCCGGGAAAATATCGTCTCCGAGCCGCCACGGTGGATTTGGGTACGATCTGGGTAACAGACTAACCAAACTAACCAACAATATTGACGACAGTAACTCGATTACCTTCGAGTATAGCAACTATGACAATGTCGGTAATCGTCTCAGCATGAAGATCGACGACGCCAATGCTCACGCTTACACCTACGACAACGTGTATCAGCTTACCTTCGTGGATTACAACGATAGCAACACCACGAGCTATTCTTACGATTCGCTGGGCAACCGTACGGGTGTAGATGACGGCTCGCCAGCGACCTACTTGTGCAACAACCTGAATCAATACACATCTGTGGGAGGCACTAGTTACAGTTATGACAATAATGGCAACTTAACAGATGACGGGTTGTTCAAGTTCTATTATGATTGCGAGAACCGATTGACAGATGTCAACGACCAGAACGATACGGCGGTCGCCTCGTACAGTTACGACTATGCGGGCAGGCGCATCTCGAAGACCGTTTACGGCTCGCCTGATGTGACCACGAAGTATTGCTATGACGGTGACCAGGTAGTAGCCGAATATGACGGCAGCGATAATCTGTTGCGGAAATTCATTTATGGGCCCGGAATCGATGAGCCGATATGTATGGTGGACGTTGCCGACAGCAACGCGGTATACTATTATCACTTCGACGGCCTTGGCAGCGTGGTTGCTCTTTCAGATGTAAATAATGTAATAATGGAGCGATATTCGTACGATGTCTTTGGCGCTCCGACGATTTATGATGCCAATGAAACCGAAATCTCGCAAAGCGCCATCGGCAGTCCGTACATGTTCACGGCCCGCCGAGCCGACGATGAGACCGCCCTGTATTACTACCGGGCCAGGTACTACGCCTTCGATATCGGCCGATTCCTGCAAGCCGATCCAATGGGATACTTTGACAGCCTGAATTTATACACCTATTGTGGAAACGATCCGTTCAACTGGGTGGACCCATATGGTCTCTGCGCTAAAGATGGAGATGACGATACGTTAAGTCTTGCAAGTCAGCATGGAAAAGGGCGTCAGCTTTTAGACGAATTTCTTGGAAAGTCCAAAAATAACTTTAAGTACCTTGGCAGGTCTCTTGAAGAACGTGAGTCCTTAAAGATATTACCATTTCTTAGTCCATACTACCCCAAGAATAAACCACATTTGTTTCGTACTCTCTCAATGTCGGACGTGATCGTCTTCAGAGCACTTGTGGAAATCTCCAAAGGGCGATCTTCAAAGCATAAGGAGTTTGATAAAATTGCCAAGAGTGCTATCGAGAAAATTAAGGATGAGTTTATAAGCGAAACCGTGATACAAAAGCTGCAAATAAAAACAATTAATGATTTCTACATGAAGATTTCCAAGTCAAATCCTCCCACAAAGTTGATAAGGGCATTCAAGGTCATACATCGTGAGGTGAGAACGCTGAAAAAGCAATTGATGAAAACAAGTAAAGGTGAAGACATTGAGATTCTCCAGAAGTTCGGCAACAACATAAGGAAATGCGGAGACCCATTCGGGGATAAAGACAAAGGTGCTTCAGCGAATAGGTATTGTTTTCAATTGGCACAGGACATGGAGAAGGTAATCAATATGATATACAAAGCTAGAGAGGCTGCCTTTTTTGTGGTTGACTGTCTAAGGAATCCGAATGAGACTCTATATTTCAAGCAGAGGTTTCCCTTATTTTATTTGGTGAGCATTTATGCTGAGAATGAAACTCGGTTCCAGCGAAGATTCAGGGATCTCATGATTGCGAAAGTTATCAGCAAAGATGAGAAGAAGGCTAAAAAAGAATTCGACAAAAGAGATAAGCTGGACAGTGGGAAGCAGAATAGAAATGCCCAAGAGGCTACATACAAGCAAGACGTTACACACTGTGTGCAGATGTCAGACTATGCAATCAATAACCTAGAGGACCGATCGGATATAGAGGAATATCTACATAGCAAACTCCTGCGTTTGGTGTCATTGGTCCTTTGCCCCGGCTCTTCAAAGCCTCGCAAAGACGAAGTATATATGAACATGGCCTACGCCATGGCCGTTAAATCCAACTGTATTTGCAGACAGGTAGGGGCCGTCATTGCAGGTGAAGATGGATATGTTGTCGGGGCTGGCTGGAATGATGTGGCCTGTGGTGAAATCTCCTGTGGATTGAGAGAAGTTTACGATAAGACTCAGAAGATACATAAGCCCCTATTTAAAAAAGTGGGAAAGCGAATAAAAAAACTCCGAGAGCAAGATTGTTTCTGTTTCAAGGATGTAATATCTAAGAACGGTCAACACCAACTGGATAAATGTCTTGCCCTCCATGCTGAGGAAAACGCGATTATTCAGGGATCTCGAATCGGTGGACCAGGAATCAGAGGTAGCACAATCTATACTACTGCCGAGCCTTGTACTTTGTGTGCCAAGAAGATAAAGCAGGTAGGTATCCAAAAAGTAGTATATACCGACCCCTACCCCAAAAGTGAGCCGGAAATCTTCATGAATGGAATTGAATTAGAGCAGTTTGAAGGAGTAAAACCCAGAGCCTATATAAGGCTCTTTATGCATCATCTGGACCAAAAAGAGTTTCAGGAGCTTGAGGTCCAGAATATGCTTCCTTGTTTTGATTACAATAACGAAGTTTATCTCTCTGAATTAGGGTAATTTGGTAGGCCAGGACTTTTGTACCAGCGCAGTTTTGGTAACCAGGTTTAATCTATTATTTAATATTTCTTGATATGAATCGAACGGATGGAAATAATTTTCTAGACCCATTTTTCAGCTCAAAATCACCAACATTCATCTCATAACCAGTGATCCCATTTTCAATCGCCGGTCTTTCACTTATTGATATGCTTCTTCTGATCTGGTTCATATATTCCTTTCGAGACGAAAAAAAACTGGCCTGGTGGCTAACCTTTGACCAGGCTGGATTGTCCAGCTGACTCACAACAGCTGCTATGAGGCCATTCTCGTCAAGTACAAAAGTGCCTCAAAAACTCTTTTTTGTTTTCCTCTTTTTCTCTTAGCGCATGAAATCTACTCCAACAGAATCATTCCTAATGCCAAGCGTGAGCTATTCCCGCTTTTTTAAGGCCGATGTTACATGCTTTTTGCCTCCACCAGTGCTGTCAATCGCTTCAACGAGGACTTTGGTCGCATCGTAAGACCATGTCGCAAAATTGTCGGGAGTCTTACCAAATCGCTTCTCGAAGGCCGCACCCATCCACAGCACTGCCTGCGGTAGTCTGGAATTCAGGTGAACCCCAGTTGTCACATAGTCATCCCATTGCCAAAGTGCTGTCTGTCAAGACTTTAGGAATTTTTCTGCTTACCATCTTATAATAAACAATTTATCAAGTCCTCATTTTCCAGATCATCTGCTATGATAAAACCAGGTCTATCCTTGTCATTCTTTATTCCACGAGGGCTAATACAGGAGGCTGGCACCACTCTGACGTACTACCTCGATGACCGTCCTCAGATCTCTCTGACTCTCGGCAATTCCCTCGAATGCCACGACCTCCACGTTTTCCCTTGCAAGAAGGTCACGCACCGACTCAGCAAGAGATCTTCCCCAATCATTGTTGACGAATACGATCGCCACGCTACCCTTGCTCTGTTTGATGATCCACGAAGCGGCTACCTTTGCTTGGGCGTCATCAGCAGGAGCCACACGGAAGAAGAATCTTCCACCTTCTGTTGAGAGAGAGATTGACGAAGAGATGGGTGAAAGCACGACTGTCTTTCGCTGTATCGCAACTGGCATCATTGCCCGCGTACAACCGCTGGCGGCCGAGCCCAGAACCGCGATGACATGGTCCATATCGATCAGTTTCTTGACATTACCGACAGCCAGGGCGGGTTTGTTCTGATCATCCTCAAAGGTCACCGCTACCTTTGGCCCTTCCCGACCTTCGTTAAGCTCAGATACCGCAAGTTCAATGCCATTCCGGATTCGCTGCCCAGCTGACGCCACCTCACCTGTCAGTGGGAACGTTGCTCCTAAGCTGAGCGATTTCGAGGATGGGCTATTTGACTGCATGATCAGCAACGCGACGGCAACCACGGCTACCATGACCACCGCACCTATCCATACCTTCTTGTTCATAATGACGTGTCTCCTTCTGAGGGGCTTCCTCGGATTCCTCGGTACGCTCCATCATCTCCTGGATCCGCCGCATAGCCAGAGGTGATGGCTTGCTCTTTCCGGTCTCCCAGCGGTTTACTGTGGAGAAGGTCACACCCCACCTTGGCGGCGAACTGCTCTTGCGTCAAGCCAAGCTTCGAGCGCAATCGTCTAATCTTCAGTGCCAACTGGTTTGTCTTGGCCTTGGACATAACACTCTTCCACATTTCTGGCTATCAAAGTAGCATGCCATAGTCTGTCTATGGCAAACAATATGGCGTATAATATGCGTGTGTACCGCAAATGTCAATCGCTATTTTGGGCCGGCATCCAGGCATCCCCGCCGAATCTTGAACCTGATGCGCGCCTCATTTCCTCTTCCGATATCGTCCGGTGGGCATTTCCGCGACAGAATTCTCGGTAGCCCCCTCGAGTGTTGCCCAAAAGAGAGGGTGGAACATCTGTTCTGGAGGGTGTAACCAAATCGTCTTGACACAAACGAAGAGTAACGGACTTCTTATCCGTTGACCGACGTTGAAGACGAGTTTGCAGGTCCTTAAGATTGGGGATTGAAGCAATTTCATAAGCGTAATATAAATCTCGAAAGAAACGTTTGTATTGAAGGTTTGAAGCCGTGTTTATTCGTCGCCAGGCAAGTTCGAGATTACTGAAAGAAAATAATCTGTTTAGGCTCATTCTGGCGGTTTTCCCCCAATATCACGCTTCGTTCAATTCTCTGCCCATGCGGTATTTAATATCGTAGTTTATGATGAAGTCTAACTCTTCGTCAGCAAAGCCATAATGCCCAGTCAAGACTGGATCTATTCTATCAATAAAATGTTTTGATTTCCTCGGATAGAGCTCTTGATATTCAACCGTACCTTTAGTTTTATAATTGGTCGTTTTCATGATACTGTTTTCGTCAATACTTTGCATCAATTCGTCCACGATGGTTGATAAATTCTTGGTTAGTTCTTTATCAAAATCAGATAGGTCAATTCTAAACCCTTCTAAATCTAACTTTGTGAGATGATAGCAATCTGTAAAACAGAAATAATACCAACCAAACAGGTTGCTATTCAATACCGCAACAAGCAGATTTCTGCAATTGTCTCTACAGTTAAATTTTAACAGCGTGGAAGATGTGTCAGTTTTGCCATTTATCAAGAATCTCTGTCTAAAATTGATCACTATTAGATAATAAGCGATGCCAGCGTTTCTATAATAGAAAGGGCTACCGTACTTATATTCGTAAGAGGCAACGGTGTTTCCTTTATTCTGTATTTTATCCCATATTTTTAGTTCTATCTCTTGGCTAAATTTTGGGAATCCTTCTTCAATATTTACATTTGGGTTTAGAACATACCTAATTTTGCTTAGTAATATATTTCTTTCTTCAGTGAACCATCTAATATAGTTGGTTGTGTAAATTTTTGATGAATTGTCGCCTGATATTTTCGAACTTGTAACAATTGTGAACTGGCTTCTAACTCCTTCGAAAAGTTTGCCTGGATGCCAATCCCCCGCTAGATTAATGAACCAGTTCTCTTTGTAATCCTTTGTTAGAAGACTACGCAGTGAATTCATTCTTGGAGTAGAAATTGATGCCATCAGTATTATAAAGCTGAATCTACCCGTATCATTTATGAGCTCGGATGATCTCTCAACAAAGAATGGGTATAAATTTCCGCATTTTTCAGTCTTATATCCTCTTATACTGTAATCATTCTTTACTTTCCTATATTCTACGTATGGTGGATTGCCAATAATTACATCGAAACCACCACTAGCAATTATCCCATAGAATTCAATAAACCAATGGAAGGGCTGGTGAGATTTAAGCCAATCCAAGTATTTCTCCTTCGCTTTTTTCGTTCCTTCTTTAATGCCATATGCTCCTGCAAGATAACCGTTGAGCTGATGCTCTAGTTCGACTAATCTATTCTTCAAATCTTCTTTTGCTTTAGTAAAATCATTTGCGTCCATACCATAGGAGACTTGCATTTCTCTAAAACGTTGGTAGGCCCTATCCACAATTTGAGCCCTTTCTTCGATTTCAGGTAGTGCCATTTGCTCCACCAGGTCACCCTTCAGAGCATTTTTGACTTCGTCGAGGGAAGTAAAACCTACAAGGGTATTACCAGCACGGATGTTAAAATCTATATCGGGAAGAGGTTCTATGTTTTCGACCTTTTCTACCTGCGCTACTAGTTTGAGAAAAAGCCTTAATTTGCAGATTTCAACACCCTCTTCCATTATATCAACACCGAACAAGTTGTTGATTATGATCGATTTATAAACGAAGTAGGATCGATTGGTGTGCTTGTCAACTTCGGCCAAGATTTTACGAAAATCACCAAACTTTTCAGGATGATGCTTATCGCCAGAATGATCTAATTCATCCAGGAAAACCTGCATACGGTCAAGGCAGGCCTCGTAGAGAGATTCGAGGATATTCAGTGCTGCAAAGAGGAATGCGCCAGATCCACAAGCTGGGTCGAGTATGCTGATTCCTGCTTGAAATTTCTCATTGGATTTTTCGGGAATCCTGCCTGCGATTGCATACCAGATAGCCCGAAGCAATTCTGGGCCTTCACAATCCTCTATCACATCCTGGGCAAACTGGCATATATCCAGATTGCAGGTAATGAAGTCGTTGATTGAGCTTATTTCACCGTTAACAAGTTTCAAGCGGACCTCGTCATGGCGTTGTCTTCTGGCAACCACTTCTCGCCAAATTTCTGTAGGCAAAGCATATTCTTCTGGAGCCGGTTTATTCCACTCAGTACGTTTAGAAACATCATTCAGCCCTACAGTAATTTCTTCAGGCAGCCTCAGGTCAACACCCTTTTTCACAGCTCCAAAAATGTAACGGTCAGGATTTTCTCGCAACAGTCGCCAGACAGATTGTTCACCTTCAAATGCGATCTTACATTTCTGCTTAGCGATATCAAAAATACGAGGGATAACCGTATTTCTGCTGATATATCCGGTTATATCTTCTTTTGTGTAGTAAGCCCCCATTTGTTTTTGATTGATGTACTTTTCAAATATGTATCCAAGTACATCAGGATTAATTTCATTATCAACCCGCAAAGGACGCTCATCCAGATGCCACTGATAAGCATCAAAAAAGTTAAAAATCTTCTCAAAGGCTTTGTCTACAAGGTTAATTGTCTTACCGTGTAACTGTTCTATCTCATGTTGCTGAAATATGCCTCCGTTCAGATATGGTACATTGCCGAGCAGTTCGTTTACCTTTGAATCGCGTTCGCTCTCTTGTTTAGCAAAGCCTTCGAAAAAGAGAGGACAAAGAAAGTCTTTGTAAAAGTGGTTCTTGCCCTTTTCTTTTATCTGCCCGAGCTTGTTGCGAAGATAATCCGTATCATTATTTAGAAATCCTTTTTTCTGAATGAAGTATATGAACATAAGCCTATTTAGCATTACCGAGGCGTACCAACGTTGCAGGTGTTCATCAGGAATTCCTTCGATGAATTTGAGGAAAGCTGCGTGTTCTTTTTTGAATCGGTCGTAGAAGCGCCTCGTCAGACGTTCGACGTCAAAACCGGCACGAACCCTTCCAGTAATGTCAACAATTGTCAGGCCTTCTTCTTCCTCAAGGCTAAAAGCAATCGCACTGAGTTTTTGAGCCAGTGAATCGCCTGGTTGGTGAGCGTAGAAATGATGTTCACGACATGCGGCGGGCTTGCCCGGTTCTCGTTTAACCCACTGCCATATCTGACGACTCCGTTTCGAGTCAACATAGATAATGAGATGTTCTTGGACAGATCTTGCTGTTTTGCTTTCAATTTTGCGCCTAAGAGGATAAGCGGGAATATCTTCCTTATAATCACAAATGTATGCAACCATTCCTCTTTTATTAGCAATGGCTGAAAGTGTAAACACCTCCTCGTCCACTTTAATATCCAGGTCACTTTCGTGGTGATCCCAACCAAGTTCCTCGATAAACAGCTTTTTGAAGTTAAATTGTCTAAAGCACTCCTTTATTTGTGTTATGTCGATTGGCATTTGCCCTTCCTATTTCTGTTGGAACAATCCCATGGAGCAAATAATCTTAGGCTCGGATGAGCGTTCTTCTTCATGAATAGCACATAATCTGTCTTCGCCCCAGAGTGCGACAACAAGTTCAGCGAGCGTTTGATCTGATGCCCCCGAGCGCATTTGGCGATTTAAAGCATCTTTAGCATACTCCTTAAGGGGGTGACGATAGATTGTGTCTATAGCCCTCTTAAGCTCCTCAGTTTCAAATAATGTGCCTTTAACTTCTTCAATATAACGTTTCAGCCTCTCATAACTTCTGAAGCGTGCACCACGTCGATTGCCCAATCCACCGCCTACAGTTTTCTCTTCTTCAAGTATTAACTCGGCGCTCTTCTTAACCAGTTCATGATGCTTCTCATGTCTTGGAGCAACTGTTGTTTCGGGTGCACACTCTGCCGCTTTTAGCACAACAAACTGAGATTCGGTCACACTTTGTGCATCCTTGTCCAGCCACTTCAATGCATCTGCTCCATCAGCAGTCCGAAGGTAGACGAGGACTCCCTCAGGCTTATCTTCGCTGGGCTGATAATCCCGCGTTGAATAAACAACATCAGGTAGCTCAGGTATTATCTTTTTAAGTTTCGGATTTCTGTCAGTAGCGTTTTTCCAGATTTGATATGCGTAGGAAGCCAAATCCACTTCAGTTTCGGCTTCTCCATCCAAAATACCTGCTTTCTCGTTATAAAGATCGATAATATTTTGCTCGCCTTCATCATCTTCGAAAAAGGCTTCATCCGTTCCTACTACTTCAGCATTTTCCCTTAGTCGCTGACGAACCCTTGCCCTAAGTCGAAGGATACGTTCTACCCCATCAGCGGGTAAGAACGAATAACATAAAATTTCCTCTGCTTGTTGCCCAATACGGTCAACACGTCCAGCACGTTGCACCAAACGAATGATAGCCCAAGGTAAGTCATAATTAACTACTATTGAACAATCCTGCAAATTCTGACCTTCACTGAGAACATCTGTAGAAATCAGAACACGCAGTTCATCCGATGATTCAATCTGATCCTGCTTTTTATTGCTGATCGGGCTAAATCGCCACGCCATCCCGGTTGGATCAGGAGAGTCACCAGTAACTCCCTCCAACTGAGAGATTCCTTTTGCCTTGAGCTCCTTATGAAGATAATCGACGGTATTAGCAAATTGAGTAAATACGATTACCTTTTCATCTGGATGTGATTTTTGGAGTAGAGCTTGAAGCTCATCTAGTTTGGCATCCCTTTTGGGATCCCACATGCCGCATTCCTTAAGAATTCCAAACAGGTCTTCAACATCTTTTCTTAAGTTCTTTGCCAATGATTTACTGAATAGGTCGTGCCTGAGCCATTTGAAACGTTTTTGGAATTTATCTGCGTATATCTGATATGCCGCTTCAGCAAGGTTCTCAAAAGCTTTTATGCCTTTAAATTTATCATCCTCTACTCCATCAAACAAATCAAGTTCAATTCCCGGAACATCTTCGTCTCTGTCAGTATCATAAAGGCGACTATCAAGCATCTCTGTGTCTTGTGGTCCTATTGGCAGCGGAAGGTCTCTCTCAATCGCATAAATAAAAACATAGTTACGCAAGATATGGCGTTTAATAGATAAGATAAAAGAATACCCGCTACTTTCAAGTCGCTTGAATAAGTTTGTTCGACAAAAACCCATGAGTCTTTTGCCCGCGCGGGACAAATCTTCAATTATTTTTGCTTCATTCTGAGTTGGTGGCTGGCTATGCGTTTCTTTAAGATAGTTAGCTAATCCATATCTTGGGAGGTTAAGACCATTTATCGTGTTGACAACCTGGCTCGAATATAACAGGGCATATTGATCATTTGGATTTCGGTCTTCTATAGTGAACCTTAAGGTTTGTGGTACACGCTCTGGGAAATATGACCTAGTACCATCCTCAAATATCAAATACTGTCTTCCATTTTCACTATCTGTATGTGCATAGTTTTCCTTGATGAAGCTTCTAGTGCGTCTAACCAGGTAAAGGCGCATAAGTTCTCGCCAGTCATCGATATGCTCGCTTTTCTCGAAGGCTGCCAATGAACGTAATGGACATTGATGTCGTCGAGCAAACTCAATTTCACCTAATTGCCTTATCAGCATTTCTGGTCTTATACCTATATCTTGGTCCTCAGGAACGAACAAGCGAAGTTGGCTTGATAGGTCAAGATAAGTCTTATTGTATGGTGTTGCAGATAGCAAAATGCATTTGCTCTCGTTCTCCTGTATATATTCTCTGATAGCCCTATATCGTTTACCCTCACGGTTTCGAAGGTTATGACTTTCGTCGAGAATAATAAGCCTATATCGTCTTAATTCAGGAAGTTTAGATATAACTTGACTTATGGAGATGACTTTTGCTCGGAGTCGATACTGATGCCTATAGTCTTCCCACATTTTCATTAAGTTTTTTGGACATATAATAAGTGTCTCTAAAAAGTGATCATCTTCAAAAATCCTTGCCAG
>DATKYR010000233.1:0-30458 GCA_035528395.1 Sedimentisphaerales bacterium | reverse complement strand
CCCCAAATTTTATCCAGCTTGTCCCCGGTGTATGCTCACTTGCTTTCTTAGTTTACCCCCGATGTTAGCTCACTTGCTTTTCTGTCGGGGGCCGGGGATCTACCTCACTTGCTTTTCTGTCGGGGATCCAGATTAGTCAATAACCAATGAACTATGAACCATGAACCAATTACCATTAACCATTAAACCACTCATGAGCATCGAGAATCTAACTTTAGCTCTCTTTAGGCACTTTAGGCACTTTAGGCACTTTAGCTCACTTTTCACTCCCTCGCCCCTCTACATCTGTCGAGGATCCTCTACAAATCACCCCCTTTTATGCAAAACAAACCCAATCTTGTCCGCCGTAGGCGGATTGCAAATGAACGTAAGTATCTTTTCACAAATGGCTTATGAAAATATATCCAATTGGACACTTGGTGAAAACAAACCCAATTCAAACCCAATCAAACCCAATCAAACCCAATTTTAAAAGAGCCAAAATGAACGCAAATATCTTTATCACAAAGGATTATGAAAATGAACCACTCTCAGGCCCGAAAAAACAAACCCAAAACAAACCCAATCAAACCCAATCTCAAAATCCCATCTACCCCCAAAGGGCTAAGATAAAGCACGCGGTTGCGACTGCCGAAGCCGCCAAGCTGCTGCCCTGGCTCGACTACGTGGTTTGTTTGAGGGTGAGCGGTTCACTGACGACCAAAAAGCACAAGCGTTTCTGTCCGAAGCGGAGAAACTCTTGGCCGGCGAAAAACAGTGAAAACCCTGGATGCTGCTGGAACGAGCCGCTAAATCTATTCTCTCCATTTGCACTGTATCAACTAAACGGACGTTCTCCGCAGTCTCATAGTTTACCTGCCCGGGCCAATACAGTAGAGATTATTCTCCGACCGAATGAAAATGTGCTTCTGGGAGACAGCGGGACTGGCGCAGCACTTCTCGTTGAGCTCATTCTCGGCAAGGACTTTAAATTCGCCCCCAGCCTGGACAACCGTGGTCTTGCCTTGCTCGGAGAGGAAATATATCCTGCCATCCGCCCAGATCGGCGAGGCCGAGTATCGACCTTCCAGGCGCTCTCTCCAGAGAACTTCGCCGGTTTCCGCCCTGAGACACTTGGCGACACCGGTCTCGGTGACCAGGAAAAGGAAAGGCCTGACATAAAGCATTGAAGGTATCTTGGAAACGTCATCCGTGGATTCCCACGCGATGTGTGTCTTCGTGACATCGCCTTTTCCGCCGGTGCGAACGGCGCGGATCGTTGAATCGCCGAACCCGGAAGTAGTGAAAATCAGGCCGTCGCCAATAACGACAGAAGGCACAACGCCCTCACCGGGGCTTGAGACCGTCCAAATCCTCTCGCCAGTCTTGAGATTAAAACCCTGCACGACATTACCCGCTGAGCTGACGAGCTGGTCCCGGCCATTTTCACTCAGGACCTGTGGTGTGATATGTGCGATACGGGAAGACCCCCGCCGGCCCCTCCACTGCACGTTGCCTGTATTCTTGTCCAGGGCAAGTATAAGGGCCTGGTCCCATGGTTTTTGCCATCCGAGTTTCTTGTCCGGACCGCTGCTGCTGCCATCAAAGGGAACTATCAGCAAATCTCTGTACAGTATCGGCGAAACTCCCAGCCCGTGTTCACTGTAATACTCAAACTCGCGGTGGGTCCAAATTACACTACCTTCCATTGAAACTGCCGCAAGAGTTCCATCGAAGGCCAGGACATATACTCTCCGACCGTCGGTTACCGGTGAGGAAGAGGCGTATGAGTTGAAATTCTGCTTGTGTCCCGGCTTTTGCCGGAGCACTTGTTTGTTCCAAAGGACGGTTCCAGTCAGCCTGTCGAGGCACAACAAACGAAATGAGGCGCCTCCGTCCGTTGCGGTCGTTACAAACACGCGTTCATCGAACACGATAGGCGATGACCAGCCCTCGCCCGGAATCGGTCTCTTCCAGACAATATTGGAGGCTTGGCTCCATTCGAGCGGGACACCCTTCTCATTTGATATACCTTGCCGGGTCGGCCCTCGAAAGCAGGGCCAGTTCTCGGCCAGAGTTGTGTTAAACGCCATAAGCGCCAAGGTGACTGAGCACCACATGCAAAAAAACTTGTTTCGATAGTTTGTTCCCATAAGCTATTAATCCTCCTGAGTAAATTGGGCCAGCAGAACGCTGCACTCTAATAGTTTTCATTCGTTTCCATGCTGAACTACTAATTCAATACTTCCTTAAGCAACACCTTAAGGACAATTCTAATCCTCTTCTGGTCACCATACTACCAAATCTTCTTGTTTTATTCAATTACTCATAACTTACGAGAAACGGCCGGCTCTTTAACCTTAAGACGGTCGTTCAATATTGGGCTGATGGTAAGGAAAAAACGCTAATTTAAATCTTCACACATCAAAACAACAAACGCGGTGAAGGTAAGCCTTTGCAGAACAGTGGCTTGATGAGCAACTCTGGCCTGCTCCGTAATTTTACAGAAGTCAGACGTCAGATTTCTGGCTTCTGTCATCTGTTTTCTATCCTCTGTTTTCTGTACTTTGGCCCGCTTAGTATGGCATTGAGCACCTTGCGAGTTTGAGCCGAGTTTGGGTCTATACGTAACACGGTTTGCAGCTCTTTGACCGCCTCATCTTTGTGTCCCTGAATATTGAGAAACACACCCAGGTTGTGATGCAGATAAAGGTCATCCGGCATGAAAATCAATCCCTTTCGGGATATTTCTACTGCCTGGTCAATCTTGCCCTGCTGAGACAGCAGCTCTCCCAGAATTTTGTAGGCCTCACTGTTATTCCGCTGGAGTCGAACCGCCATGGAATAATATTTTATGGCCTCATCGATGCGAGCTTGTGCTTGATATGCCAATCCCAGGCAGTGATATGCATTGGTACTGGTCGGCTTAATTTGCGTCACCCCCAGTAGATGGTCAATAGCCTCATTAAGACTGCCCAGTCTTCCGAGCGATAACGCCAAAAGAAGGTGCGGTTTGTAAGAATGCGGCAAAAGTTTCAGTGTAAGACGACACTGTTCGGCTGCGGCCCTCTCGTTTTGTAAACGTACTGATAGTAATTCGGCGTATCCCCAACGCAGCCAGAAGTCGGATGGTTCTTTTTCAAGCAGCCGGAGATACTGAGCTGCGGCACTTTTTAGAGTTTCGGGCGTTAAGCCGGCTTCAAGGGCTTCGAGTCTTCGCTCCAATCGGCCTAGGCGTTCGCTATGGTAGAGCTGGTTGGTGAACGGCGGCTCCTTAATATAGTAATTAAGGACCTTGTAAATACTATTGTATCGGGCCCAGTCGTTATAGGCTAAAAGCTGGGCGCACTGGGCATCGGTCAGCAGCAAAAATTCATGTGCTTGTCGAAGTTTTACCCATTCCGGCAACACTTCTTCCACCTGCTCAAAAACTGTCTTAGCCAGAAGATAGTTGCCATTGAAATTTAAATGTACATGCTCGTAAAACAGCTCCTCTCCGGGAGTCTTATAAGGACTGTTTTCTTCGAGCGCTCTGACAACGTCCACGAGGTAAACACCTTCCCCGGCACCGTTACCTGAGACAGCCCGAATAATCTCGTTAATCCGGGTATCAGCGCGGAACCGAAGTGTGTCCATCTCACGTGCTTCAATATACCTGTCCCTGGCCCTGTCATATTCACCCAAGGCCCAATAACAGCGGCCCAGTCGAAACTGCAGGTCGGCGTAACGGTCATCAATCCGGGCGGCGGCCAAATAGTGCTCAACCGCTTCGGCATAATCACCTGCTGATTCGTGTTCGGCGCCTTGCTGGTAAATATCGTCCCACTTTTTCTTTTCCTCCTCACGAAGCCCGGGCTTGTGAAGGGACGCAAAGGGCGGGCAATCTTTCAGGCTGCTGCCCACGGTGCAAAGAATTATCCTGGCTCCGCTTTCACCGGCAATGCGGCTAATATCTTCGAGGTTTCTCTGGAAGTGTCGATAGACCGTCTCCAAACCGGGGTCATCGGGTCGTACCTGCTTTTCGAGAAACATTTCCATGCCGCGCCAAACCGTGGGAACATTTCGTTTTGCGCCTGCTGATTCGGATAAGCTCGTCAAGAGTTGTCCCAGCCTCGTAGCTTTCAAAGCAATACCAATACGGATAAGGGACAAGCTTTTCGACAGTGGGGCAAAGACGGTTCCTGCTCCATAAGGTCCCACGACTTCATTGTTGCCGAGATATGCAACGAACAGGTCGGGCTGGTGTTTTGCGAAATCTTTAGTAATTTCGACAACCACATGCGAGTTTATGGCCGGCATTGCAGCGACAATAACCTCGAATGTCACTTCCGGATACGCGCTGCGCAGCATTGTCTGAAGAACTCGTCCAAAACTAAACGCCGCCTCCGGCGTGCCCTGAGCAGCAGAAGCCCCAAGTATAAAGATTCGACAAGTATCGTCCGGCTTGTCCGCTGAGAAAATGAACGGGTCAAATTCCTGGGCAATGTTTCGGGGGAAGAACCGCCAGCCAAATTTTACATTGTCTCCATAAGCACCTGTCCCGTTGACTTTACACTTGATGGTTGCAGTCGCAGGATATCCGTAACCAACTATGCGCAGGACAATTTCCAGAAACAAGAAAAATAGAATCGGAACAACCGCAAGGCAGATAACACGAAACATCCACAGACGCCATCCCTTAACTCGTTTTAGCGACGCTCCTTGTTTGTTTCTTCGCTGCTCTTCTTTCCTGCGTCCGGCACATTTGTCGGGCGCTATTTTATGTGAACGGTTCCTCTTCCTGCGCCGCTTCTTGCGCGTTAGCTTGTTTGGGGATGACTTATTGCTGCTATCTCTATGCTTGGCGGTCATGGTGCAGCCGTTCTAATAATGACCTTAGACATATTACTGAATACAATTGTGTTCTTCTTTTATAAATATCACAGTAACGACTATAACTCAAGCTCAATCTAAAGTTCACAACACGGGTAGTCGCAAGATTATAGATTGTTGACTTTATCGAAGATTTGATGCAAAATAGAATAAGTAGTTGTGAAAAAAAAGAAGACAGAAGTCAGATAACAGAGGACAGACTCTGACTTCGTTTTCTGACTTTCGACCTTGTGTACGCATCTTGTGTATCTATGGTGGAAGATAATGGTAAGAAGATTATATATTTCGAGAAAAGGGCTGCTTATGAAAAGCGTTGGCATTTTTATCTCCATGATACTAACTCTGACCGTAGTCAACGGTACTGACCGCAGACCTATAACGCCAAAAAGAGAAAAGCTGAGAAAAGTTCCGTCACAACGAGAGGAGCTGAATCTGAAAGAAGTTCCTTTTAAGATAGTGTACGAAACATACCGAGAAACCGAGGGCCGACAAAACTGGGAGTTGTACTTAATGAATGCCGATGGTTCCAATCCGATTAATCTCACTAACACTCCTGATGTGGATGAGATGTATCCCCACGTTTCTCCTGATGGTACAAAGATCTGTTTCGTTATTGACGAAGGGGAAGGTAGAAGAAAGGTGCGAAATGTTTACTATATGAATATTGACGGGACCGAGCGTGTCAAAGTCGCCGAAAACGCCCGGCAGCCTTGCTGGAGGTTTGACAGCAAAAAAATCGCTTATTTAAAGGGAGAGTATGAGCGCTATAGCGACAGGCCGTACGCAACCTCTGATCTGATAATCTATGACCTTCAGACCGGCCAATACACCCCTCACCCTAATAAAAGTTTACATCACATTTATGCTATTTGTTGGTCACCCGACGGCAATTGGTTTGTTGCCGCAGTACAAGGAGGTATGGAATACAGCGATGCTATCCTGGCTTTTGAAGCCAATGGGACAAAGCTATTTGACCTGGGATGGTGGGGAGTTAAGGGCTGCCGACCCGAGTTTAATTTTGACGGCAAAAAAATGGTGTGGGGGGAGACTGACTGGAATCTATGCCTGGGCGATATCGACCTGACGGGCCGTACACCCCGGGTAACTAATATCCAGGATGTTGTCCAATGCCTGCGTAAGTCTAAAGTTTATCATGTTGACTTCTCACCGGATGGGCGGTACATCGCTTTCAGCTACGGCCCTTTCGGGGGAGCACAACAGGTAGGTGGCAAGGCGCCGGGCTGGGATATCTGTGTGGGTGATATGTCCGGCAAGTGGGTAAAAATCACAACTGACGGAAACCATAACAAAGAACCAGATTGGGTGCCTATTCCATCGGCAGGCCAGTGAGCAAAGGAGATATTATGACAATGAAGCAGTATGTAGTTTTTATTCTTGCGCTGAGTTTGCTAATAGTGAATGAAGCTGTTTGCAGCACAGGGACGCAAGATGCACCAAAGCCACAACAAATACCTTCACCAAAATCTGAGCTTAACCTCAAAGAAATCCCCTTTAAGATAGTTTACGAAACCTACCGTAAAACCAAGGGCAAAGAGAACTGGGAACTGTACTTGATAAATGCGGATGGCTCCAATCCTGTTAATCTCACCAACACCCCTGATGTGGATGAATTATATCCCCATGCTTCTGGCGATGGGACAAAGGTCTGTTTTGTTGCTGATGAGCTCGTGGGAAAAGAAAAGGTTCGAAATGTTTATTATATGAACATTAATGGGACCAGACGAGTCAAGGTTGCTGAAAATGCACGACAGCCCTGCTGGAGTCCCGATAGCAAAATTATCGCTTATTTAAAAGGAGAATTTACCCGTTACACCATTCAAGACTATGCCACCAGGGGGATTTTCTTTTACGATATAGAAACGAATGAACACAGAGAACATCAAAATGAAGGTTTGCATCATCTTTATAATATTTGCTGGTCGCCGGACGGTAATTGGTTTCTTGCTACGGTGCACGGGGGTATGGGTTTCAAGCACGCCAATCTTGCTATCGAAGCCAACGGAACCGGAGTCTTTGATTTAACAAAATATAAAGTTACAGGTTGCAGGCCCGATTTTAGCTTCGATGGCAAAAGGATAACATGGGGATTAACCGATTGGGATTTATGCACGGGTGATATAGACTTGCATGTCCCCGCCCCCATAGTGACAAATGTCCATCGTGTCATAAAATGTCGAAAAGAATGTGAGGTTTATCATTCCGAATTTTCACCTGATGGTAAATACCTCGCTTTCAGCTACGGGCCCAAGGCGAATGAGATGGTGGGCGGCAAAGCACCGGGCTGGAATATCTGTGTGAGTGATATGACTGGGAAATGGGTAGAAATTACCAAAGACGGCAATCACAACAAGGAGCCCGACTGGGTGCCGATTAAAAACATAAATCGCTGAGACCGGTGATTCGTTTTGCCTGCACTTATAAAGAAGCTAAAAAAAAGAATATAGTTTATGACCATGCTGTCCAGAGAGTCGATAAGTAAAACTGTTCGTTTGCTGCTCGTACTGTTAATTGTCCCCGGCTGCCGCCGTGCTAAGGACACCGCCGGTATGCCGGAGGTCATAAAAACGAAGACGGGTATCGAGATGGTGAAAATTCCCGGAGGCTGGTTCGATATGGGAAGCAATAGCGGCTCACCGGACGAGTCGCCGGTGCATAAGGTATGGGTCAGCTCATTTTGGATGGACAGATTCGAGGTGATCCAGGAGCAGTTTAAAAAATATCAGCTCCCCGACCCCTCTCATTTCAAAAATCCGAAGAATCCCTTAGAGCAGATAAACTGGACCGATGCAGCTCTGTATTGCAACGACCGTTCACGAGCAGAGGACCTTGAGCCTTGCTACGATGAGGAAACCTGGGAATGCAACTTCCAGGCAAACGGATACAGACTGCCGACAGAAGCAGAATGGGAATATGCCTGTCGGGCGGGCAACGCCACAAAGTTCAGCTTTGGTAACGATGTGCGGAAGCTGAAAACCTTCGCCTGGTTTGCTGAAAACTCATCCGGAAAGACACATCCTGTTGGACAGAAGAAACCCAATCCCTGGGGGCTTTATAATATGCATGGAAATGTGTCAGAATGGTGTAATGATTTTTATTCAGAGAATTATTACAAGCATAGCCCGGAAAAAGACCCAAAGGGACCAACTAAAGGTGAGGAAAAGGTCTTGAGAGGCGGCGCATGGAACTCCAGCGCCGGTAGCTGCCGGTCATCATATCGCACGAGTGATCCTTCCATTGATGATACCTGTCTTGCGAGTGACGCTATAGGATTTCGCTGCGTAAGGAGTACTCCGCTTCGCGGCAATCCAAATGCACCTCCCAACACATCTACTGGAGAAGATATGACAAAGGAGAATCCAGGCAAAAAAACGTTAAAAACAGGATTCGTTTATGATGATATTTACCTCGAGCACAAAACAACGCAAGGCCATCCGGAAACACCTCAGAGATTAGTCGCAATAGTCGAGAGGTTAAGGGCAAGTGGAACATACTCTCAACTTTGCGTGCTTGCCCCTTTGCCGGTTGCCTTGGAATGGCTCACTACGGTTCACACACCCGAATATGTAGAGCGGGCCAAAGAAAGCTGTGAGGGCGGCGTGGGATATCTGGATTCAATGGATGTTCCGATATCACCAAAATCCTATGAAGTAGCGCTTGCAGCTGTGGGAGGAGTGTTCTCGGCCATCGATGCGGTCATGGAAAAGAAAGTCACTAACGCCTTTTGTGCGATCCGTCCGCCTGGCCACCATGCACTAAAGGATATGGCAAAGGGATTCTGTATCTTTAACAATATTGCTATCGGCACCCGCTATGTTCAAAAGAAACACGGCTTACCAAAAATGCTTATTGTGGATTGGGATGTGCACCATGGCAACGGTACTCAGGCAACGTTCTACAACGACCCTTCAGTGCTGTATTTCGGTGTTCACCAGTACCCCTTCTATCCGGGTACCGGAAGCGAAGCAGAAAAGGGCGGCGGAAAAGGTTTGAATTACAACATTAACGTCCCCTTGCCGGCCGGTTCCGGGGATGCCGATTATGTGAGGGTCTTCAAAGAAAAACTTGAGCCCGCGGCCCTTGCCTTTTCCCCGGACTTTGTGCTCATATCTGCTGGATTTGATGCCCATAAGGACGACCTTCTCGGTGGAATGAAGGTCACCGCACAGGGATTTGCGGAGCTGACGCAAATCGTCAAGGCCATAGCAGAGAAGTGCTGTGAAGGTCGTCTCGTTTCTATTCTCGAAGGAGGGTATCATCCGGATGGTCTGGCTGCTTCGGTAGAGGCGCATATTCAGGTCTTGATGAGATAAAGGGGCGCAGGGAATGTTATTTCATACTTGGCCGTTTGCACTATTTTTCATTATTGTTTACCCCGCCTACCTGGCCCTCAAGAACACCTGGCTCAGGGTTCCCTGGCTTTTGGCTGCTTCATATTTCTTCTATGCCTGCTTTAACCCGCTATATTTGATTCTAATTTCGTATTCGACACTGCTGGACTACATCGTCGTTATGAAAATGGCCAAAAGCACTCGGCGGAAAATGTGGCTCTCCATAAGTATTGTAAACAATCTCGGGCTGCTTAGCTTTTTCAAATACGGTGGATTCGTCACCGACAATTTGAACCTTCTATTGTCTTCATTGGGAATTCCATATACCCTGCCTGCTCCCGGTATATTATTGCCCATCGGTATATCGTTCTATATCTTCCAGTCGATGAGCTACACCATAGATTACTATCGTGGTAAAATTGAAAGAGAGACGAGCCTTATAAGGTACGCTACCTTTGTATCACTCTTCCCTCGATTAGTTGCCGGGCCAATCGAAAGAGCCAAAAATTTACTCCCCCAGCTGCATAAAACGCCCAGGGTCTCCAAACAGGACATAACGGACGGTCTTTCCCTCTTTGTTGTCGGGTTTTTCAAGAAAGTCGCCCTGGCAGACTATATGGCTCTTTACGTTGACAAGGTGTATGACGCTCCTGAGCAGTTTCAGGCGCCTGCGTTGGTCCTGGCCACTTTTTTGTTTTCCTGGCAGATATATTTAGACTTCAGCGGCTATACGGATATGGCACGAGGCGTGGCGCGAATGATGGGCTTCCGCTTAATGCTTAACTTCAACAATCCATATTTAGCAACAGGCCTCGGTGACTTCTGGTCAAGATGGCATATCAGCCTTTCCTCCTGGTTCAAAGATTACGTCTATATTCCTCTTGGAGGAAACCGCAAGGGCAAGTTTAACACCTACAGAAATATGTTTCTGACTATGGTGATTTCGGGATTGTGGCATGGTGCGGCCTGGACATTTGTTATCTGGGGTGCGGTGCATGGGCTCGGGCGTTTTTGTACCAGGGAGCTGGAAAGAACCTCCTTCTACAAAGAAAGGGTGCCGAAATTAGTCAAACAACTGCTTGTGTTTATTTTTGTCAGCTTTGCGTGGATTTTCTTCCGAGCTGAAACAATAAGTGACGCATGGGTGATTGTAACAAGAATATTCAGCTCCGGACTGGCAAATCCTTATTGTCCATTGCTGGCTTTGGCCCTGGTCTTTGCTGTGTGGGTCTATCAGTTTGCTTATGAATCCAGACTTAGGTGTGTTCTTGAGCTAAGATACGTCCGAATAGGAATTGTTCTTCTGATGATTATCTACCTGGTTGTTTTTGCTCCGGCGGGTGAGAAAGGATTTATTTACCTGCAGTTCTGAAATTAGTTAGATTTTAAGAGGCTTAAATAACTGAGGCAAAATGCGATGCCTGAAAGTAACATCTTAGAAAACCGAAAAAATTCTTGTCCGCCAGATGAACCTGAGGCTGTATTCAGTTCCAACTGCGTGCGATTATCCGGATACGAATGGATTTTCGTTGGAATTGTTGCCTTGGCTTTATTTTGTTTCGGGCCCACACTTTGGGAACGGATAGAGAAATTTAAGCCTGAAACAGACTGTCGCATGCCCTACGAGTTAAGCAATGACTACTGGTTGTATAGCCGCTATTGTCGATTGGCCTGTTCCCGGCAGGAAGTGCTTGTGATTGGGGATTCGGTCATTTGGGGACATTTCGTGTCCAAACATAACACATTGTCAGACCATCTCAATAAAATTACCGGCCGCGACCAGTTCGCTAATTTGGGTGTGGATGGCATCCATCCCGTGGCATTAGCGGGTTTGCTGAAATACTATGGTCACGACATCTCAAACAAAAAGGTTGTTCTGCATTTTAATCCCTTATGGATGAGCTCTAAGAAACACGATTTGCAGACCGAAAAAGAGTTCCGTTTCAATCATCCCAGGCTGGTACCGCAGTTTATTCCAAACATTCCCTGCTATAAGGACCCATATTCTCAGAGGTTTTCCGCTGTGGTAGAACGCTATGTGCCTTTTTTAAGCTGGACATCCCATTTGAAGATTACCTATTTCGAGAACATGGACCTGCCCACATGGACGCTGGAACACCCCCATGAGAATCCCGCCAGCGCCGTCACTCTCGAGCTTCCCACTTCTGCCAACAATAGTCAGAACGAACATATTTCCTGGACAGAGAAGGGGACAGCCAAAACAGATTTTCAGTGGGTTGAGCTTGAGACCTCACTGCAGTGGAACTTTTTCCAGCGGTCGGTTAAGCTGCTGAAGAAAAGAGGTAACAGCGTATTCGTCCTTGTTGGTCCATTTAATGAGCACATGCTCAAGGGCGAGAGCATCGAGATTTATCGGAAGATGAAAAGTAAGATTGAAGACTGGCTGCAACAAAATAATATTGCCTACTATATGCCTGCGACTTTACCCAGCGAGTGGTATGTTGACGCCAGTCATCCGATGAGCGAAGGATATGCCATGCTTGCGAAACAGCTCTTTGAAAATGAGTCTTTCAGAGCCAGCATCCTCACTCCGTCGCCGAAGCCTTGAGGCGCAGGTGACTATTCCAGCGGCGATTTTGCCTCATCTGATACGGTTACGCATGCTTTCCCTGTTGGAATGGGTCTTCGACTTATAAGCGTACTAAGATGAACTTTTCCCGCTGAAGCAGCACTTATCAGCGTTACTTTTTAGTACCTGTCTCTACAGAACGGGCCACCCGGAAACCTATAAAATCCATTTCAGGCAGCCACCATATGCTCTTGGGTATCTGGGGGTCCCCCGAACGCCACCACTCTTCCTCAAAGCTTCTAGCCGCACAGCGCAGTGCCTCCACAGAGCTACTATAGTCACCGCCGCGAGCTACGTGTACTTTGCCGGTCTTTGGGCCTTTCAGGTTGACTGCCGGGCTTTTCTTGGCAGCTTCCTTATATGCGGTGGGACTGTAGAAATCGTAAACCCACTCGCGAACATTGCCCAACATATCATAGAGACCCCAGGCATTGGGCTTTTTCTTGCCTACGGGGTTGGTTTCACTATCGGCATTTGCTTCATACCAGGCAAAATCCTTGAGCCCGCTTGGGTCGTTTCCGACGCCGAAGATATTCGTGGTGCCGGCCCGGCAGGCATATTCCCATTCGGCCTCTGTTGGTAAGTGATATTCCTTGCCGGTTTTCTTTGAAAGCCACCTGCAAAAGGTCATGGCATTATGCCAGGTCATCCCCATGGCCGGGTGCGTTTCCTCGTACCCCATCGTCATGTCGCCATAGACAGGTGTAGGGCCTGTAATCGCATCAACATTATCTTTGCCCTGCTGCTCTGTGTCCTTTTTTGCCTCCTGCGTCTCAATAAGGTCTCTCTTCGCACTGACCGTTTCTTGATAGTAAGCCAGAAAAAGCTCAATAGTGGTCTCTTTCGTGCAAAGGTAGAAGGGTTCGAGGCGCACCTCGTGCCGTGGTCCTTCATGATCCTGACGACCAGCCTCGTCCGCTGGGCTGCCCATTGTGAAACTGCCGCTGGGAATGAGGACCATTTCAAAAGAGATCTTCTCGCCGTCTTTGGTCGTAATGGTCTCGGTATATTTCTTCGGGGGCCTATCTTGCGAGGCCGTAGTATCTGTAGCCATCGTGACGGCGAGCAGGCCCGTTAGGGCAATAACATAAATCAGTGTACGACTCATACTCATTTTCTGTCTCCTCAAAACGTTTCCTTAAAAAAGCAAACAGCCATTTCGGCAAAAATATCTATGACCGTTATATCTACCTCGTTAGGCCCATCTTTGTTTTTAGTTTTTTTAGTCTGCGGTTCATTTCTTTCGCTTCAAATCATTTTCGTAAAACCCGGTTTTGGCACAGGATAGCTGCCGTCGGCACCGGCCTTAACCGGCGGCTCCATGTCGTCGTGGCAATCATCCGGCTTAGGCGGATAATAGAAGTCGGACTGGTTTATCTGCTCCCAGGTAACCTCTTTACCGGTGTAACACGAGATTTGTCCCATCACGCCGACCATCGTGCTGCGGGCCATGTAGTCGCCGTTGTTGACGGGCTTGCCGGCGCGAATCGCCGCAAAAAGTACATCGTGCTCTCTCTGATAAGGATCGCATCTGTCGTTCCAGCGCCAGTTTGTTTCGCCCCAGATTCGGCATCGCATAATGTCCGCCTTACCTTTGCTACCGAGTACGACGCTGGAATAATCGTCGTAGCATCCGTTTGTGGTGCGGCAGAAGGCATAGATGCGCACACCGTTGTCGCATTCGTAAATCACCGAATGATGGTCGAATACATCACCGTAGATCGGCTCAGTCATCGAAGAGCGTCCGCCCAAGCCGTGGCACTTCACGGGCACTTTGTTGTGCATCGCCCAACTGGCGCGGTCAAGGTTGTGCACCAGTGACTGGGGGACATCGTCTCCGGAGAGCCAGCGGAAATGGTATTGGGTGCTGCATTGCCACTGGAGCTCCGAGAGCCCCGGTTTGCGGTCTATGATCACATATGGGGGACGGAGAAAGTTCTCTTCAATAGAGACTATCTCGCCGATCGCGCCGTCGTGGATTCGCTGGACGGTTTCGGCGTACCCGGTGTGATATCGGCTGTGCAGGCCGGAAACAATGCACAGCCCTTTCTGCTTTGCCAGGTCGGCGGCCTGTTGCATAAGCTTGACCCCGGCCGGGTCGATACCGTGCGGCTTCTCCACAAAAACGTGCTTTCCTGCCTGAATCGCGGTCATAGAATGGAGCGGATGGAACTTGGCCGCGTTGGCAATCAGAACCACATCCGACGACTCAATCACGTGCTTGTAGCCGTCGAAGCCGGCAAAACAGTGATCGTCGTCCACAGTGACCTGACTTCCTTTTTGTTCTTTGAGAATTCTGCGTTTTTCTTTGACACGGTCCATAAAGATGTCACACATAGCAACCAAGCGCGTGCCGGAGTCCGCGGTGAGCGCCTGAGCGGCTGCACCGGTGCAACGTCCTCCACAACCTACCATGCCTACGCGAATTATATCGCTGCCGGCGGCAAATACACTGCGATTGATACCTAAAGCGCTCGACACAGCGGCCGAAGCCGCCACGGTTGAAGCTTTCAGGAAATCACGCCGAGTTGTGCCGGCGCCTTTGTCCGATTGATTTGCTCGTGCCATACTACCTCCTTTTCCTTTCTGTCCTTGTCAGACTGAGTCACTAATAATTCGTATCATTCTTCTTGAGATCGCATAGATTACACCTGACCAACGACGCCCAGCAGTCAACATGGCAACAAACAAGCCAAGGTCCTGGGCCATCGAATAACCAACCGCTGGTCCCGGCGAAACCGGGACCAGCGGAAAATCATGCATTGTAATTCTGTCTAAACTAAATCTCAGTATTCCCTGTCCTTGAGGATACCCGGCTGCGGGACGGGATATTTGCCGTCGGGACCAAGCAGCAGGGGTGCTGGGCCGTCATCGGTCAGCTTGTCCGCATCAGGAGCGAACTCATGCTCGCAGTTTAGTATCTGGTCGTAAGTAATGATTTGGCCCGTGTGGGCAGCCATTCGGCCCATAGAGCTTATCATACTTGAGACGGCGCCCCGCTCAACCTCATTGTACGGTATGTCATTACGAATAGCGTCTATAAGGTCGTCCCACTCGAGCTGGTACGGATTCGGCTCGGGCTGCGGGAATCGCCATATCAGGTTCTCCATAGTCATGTTATGGCCTTTGTAGGTCCGGACCTTGCCCGGGTAATGGCTGTTTGTCGAGATGACGGCTGTACCTTTCGTACCGAGGGCATAGCTGGAGAACCCACCTTTACAGCCATCCATTGCCCGACCGTAATAAAAGAGCTTGGTGCCGTCCGGAAAGGTGTATTCGATCGAGTAATTATCGAAGTTCTGATCCAGGGAATCACCGCGGTAGTGTCGGCCGCCCGTAGCATGAGCTTCGATCGGCCAGGCACCCTTTATCCATGAACACTCATCTATCTGGTGAATATAGTAATCGCTGTACATGCCGCCGCTGGCCCACAGGAAGGCGTGGAATCGCTGGATCTGGTACAGCACCTCGCTAATTCCGCTGGGTTTAGGTCTGGCGGTGGATGCGCGTCCGGCCATCCGGTAAGCCCGCATCGCGATGATATTGCCTATCTCGCCGTCGTCGATGCGGCTTTTCAACTCCTGTCGGCCCCTGCAATGGCGGATCATAAGGCCCACACCCACCTTGAGGTTCTTCCTCACGGACTGTTCGGCGAGTTTGAGCATCCTGCGGGTTGTCGGGCCGTCAACCGTGACCGGCTTTTCCATGAACACGTTGAGGCCCTTCTCAATGGCATACTTAAAATGCACCCAGCGGAATGCCGGGGGTGTCGCAAATATCGCCACATCGCCTTTGTCAAGACAGTCCATAGCTTTTTTGTAACCGTCGAATCCGACGAACCGACGATCCCTTGGCACATCCACCTGGTCAGCATGCTGTTTATTCAAGCTCTTGTAACTGCGAGCAACACGGTTCTCGAAGACGTCGGCCATGGCGACCAGCTTAATGGGGCCGTTCTTGACAGACAGAGCGTTAGATGCTGCTCCCGTGCCCCGACCACCGCAGCCAATCAACGCAACCTTGATGGTGTCGTTACCGGCAGCATAGACGTTCGGAGCAATCCCCGCCGCCAGTGCCGAGGTCGCGGCGATCCGACCGGTGGTTTTCAAAAACTCACGACGCGACGTGTTCTTTTTCGTAATTTCACTCATAATGGGTCTTCTCCTAATAAATGGTGTTTAATTCAAATGCTACATTTGTTCAGGGAGTTACTAATTATCTTTGGCCCATTATCTTCATAGCCCTGCGCTTTGCAAGCTTTTTTTACGTCAGCAATTGGCCGTTCAGGAATGCTAAATCAAAAGAGCAAAATGACAAAATCTTAAAACCCAGCTCAAAAAAAAGCTTGATTTTATTGCGAATAGCTAATAGCATACCAAAAACAGCGATTGAAGGCGATATCTGCCCTGCAATGCTATAATAGCTGCTAATGTAATTTTGGAAGGTGGTATATCGACTGACCAATATCGGGCGACTTTTATCTCGTTAAGTATTTATTACAAGGAGTTATAATGGCTTCTATTATTGTAATGTCTGGAAAAAATAAAGGCGACTATTACCCGCTTGGTCGACGAACAACTGTCATCGGTAGAGATGAGGCACTTTTAGTTCAGATCCTCGATGATGGCGTCTCCCGAAAACACGTGCAAATCCATTTCGACAAAGACACAGGGAAATATTACGCACTCGACATGAAGAGCAAAAACGGTGTATTTATCAACAACAGAAAAATCGACAATGAGACAACGTTGATGGACGGCGACCAGATTCGTTTAGGGCAGACCGTCCTCTTTTTCACGCAAAAAGACTTCCCTAACCGTGAAGATGCGATGTCCCACTTCAAGAAAGTTGGTCAGCGGGTAAATATAACTAAAACCATTGAGGGGCCGTGATAGTTTCTTCCTTGCCTTATCTAGTCAGATCTCTATTACTACAACACAGCCCGCTTCAGATGAGATGATCAGTTCGCAGGTATAACAACGCGGAACCCAACGTCACAGGCCTGGGCCTTGAATTCACACTTTGACGCCGGGCTGATATATTCAGGGGGACTAAGGCATGAGCCCCCACAAATTACCGGTTCAGAGTTAGTCTGCATATCCGTGCACCATTCCCAAACATTTCCGATCGTATCATATAAACCCCATGCGTTGGGTTTGTTGTTCTCCGTAAAATATGGCCAAACAGGATGATTATTATTTTCCGAATGGGCAATTTTTGCCGGGTCAAGCGCCTCTTCTCTTAGAAAATCTTTTACAGCACCAACAGGAGGATAGGCGATTTGAACAGGGTCATCCCGCTTTGCATTATAGTCCCTTGCAGCGTTTTGCCAGGCAAGAGACCTGAGGTGCGCGTAAGATACGGCATTTGACAAATCATCCCCCCATGGATACTTTGTGCTGGTGCCGGTGCGAGCTGCGTAGGCGTGCTGCGCAACCGTCGGTAATTGTGCACCAAGCCATTCTGCGTAAGCCCGGGCGCCACCGGATGTAACCCATGTTACGGGGGCATTTTCGAAGCTTTTATCCGAGACGAAGGTGCTTGCGGTCTCGTCCCACGCTATTCTACAGGGCGGGAACTGTCCCTGGGCCTGGCCGATGAGAAGTTTATTGTTTTGGTCGCTGAAGTATGACCAGCCGGCCAGCTTGGTTGCCAATTTAGCCTCGATTTTTTCCATGAAAAATCTGTATTGAGCGTTGGTTATTTCACGTGTGGCCATATAAAAAGGTCCAATCCCCGCTGAGGCCGTTCCGGGAATAAAGGCAAATATAACTGTCGGGTCTTTTTGGTGGCTGACGTGATGAGGCCAACCGAAATTGGCAGCGTTGGTCGTATCGGAGCTGAAGATTTTTGTGGGATTGGCTGCGATTTCAGTTAGCTTAAGATAATCACCTTTTTCATTTACGACTCTTAAGAGACCGGATGAGGACAGAAATATGTCATCATTGGAAACAGCAATATGATGCAGTTGCAGGAAGCCAAGCCATTGCTCCCAGTTTCTATGGTCAGGGTAAAATGCCCATAATGAGGATGTTAGTTTGCTGAGTCTGGAGCTTTGATTGGAACTGCCTATTAGATTCTTGATTTTACTCGTTGCATTGTCGATGGCCTCTTTGCAGGTGTCCTCGATATTTGTTCTATCGAGTTTCTGAAGGTCTTCCCGGAGGGCCGCAATACGGCCGAGCAATTGCTGACGTTTTTTGTTGAAATCTTTGGCTTCAGTGAGAGTGCTGATTTTCGAGGACTTCAAATTCGCCAGCTCTTTTCCCATTTCGGCAACAGTGGTCATAATGTCCTTTAACCTTGGTACGGTATCATCTTCCATCTGCTCGAGAAAGCTGCACATCTTGACGGCGGCGCTGTCAGCCGTCACAGCATCGATTTTGCCGCTTACATCGGAATAATCAATCAGGCCGACTGTATAATCTCTTAGGCCGATGTAATATTCCGTCTCACTTGATGATTGCTGTGCTAACAACTCACGAGTCTCTTGAAATATTGAGACTGTGTCCTGGATGGCCTGGAGCTGCGAAATGTGGGCATCAAGCTGGGCTTCTCTTGTATTGAATGCTACCAGCCAGGTATCCACCTCAAAATCAGCGGTGCTATTTTCAGGTAGGGAGCTCACCGAAGCCGATACACTTTCTAAGACAACGTTCGTGAGTTTCTGCCTGGTGATACCAAGCAGATTTGGCAGCTGTTTGAACCGACGCAGGGCCTGGGGTCTGTCAGCCGCTGCAAGGGCCTCAAGTGTGCGAATGTCCTCGTCACTTAATATTTCATTTACCCTTTTCTCAAAGGACTCTATGGCCTTAATAAGCCTAAATTTTTCACTTAGGACCGCTGAGTTAATAGAAGCCACCATCCGGCCCTGTTTGCCTAAAGCATCGGCAAGCACATTGCATCTGTCTCGCATCTGCCGATTGAAACGCTCAAGGGGCCAGTTGTCCACGTCTTCCTTAACACTCTCAAGATAATCACGTGTCCCCGCCAGCAACAAGCGGGGATCAGACTTGATTTCAAGCGAAATTGAATCAGCTAAGATAATAGACCAGTGTTGGTGTAATCTACCGATATGGTCAGCCTTTTCTTCCATGGAACGTGTCTTGTTTATAAGTTCAATAACGCGGTTGCGGTGGTACGGGAGCTGGGCACGGATTTCGGAGAACGCAGACTGTATGTCTCCATAATTAGCGGTGAAGGCTTCTTCGCTTTGGTCGATGAGATACACATTATCCTGTGGTGCTGTAAGTTTGGACCTTAACTGTTTTAAGTCTGATTCCCACTGTTCGTACTTTTCTTTCTCCTCAGATGAGATACCTTTGAATCTCTGGCAGAAAGCAATTGCTTCATCGATACCGGCTGCCAGGTCATCTAATTGGCCTTTGCGACCCAGCATCTTGTCCAGAAGCGAATCTATGTTTTCCATCTGGTTTAGAATTGCTGAAAGACGCGAAAGGTCCTCAACGTATTTCCAATTTGCGATGCCGGCGTCAATATCATCGCTGTCATATTGCCGGGCAACGGCTACGTATTTGTTGATGCGCTGAGACTCCCAGAAAAAGCTCTGCTGCTGAGCTTTGTTCTTGGAATCGATGATATTCTTCTTCAGTCGCCGGGCATTTTCAGTCAACTGCTCTCGCAGGGCTTGCTTTTCCTCTGTTATTTGCTGCCAGCAGCGGTTAAACTCGTCTGCGAAGTCAGCTTGGGGCCAAGGCGATTCAATAAGGGAATTTGAGAGCTTCTCAAGGGCGTTTTTACTGTTTCCAATCTTTTCGAATGAAACCGTGGAGAAAGTTGACAGGATCCCACAATCAGCTATCAACTTATCAATTTTCTCAAGCATAAACTCCTTGTATTGCTGAATGGCATCGATAAGCTCAGCAGCGGCTGAGTCCAGGTTGTTCTGCCGGTATTGCTGCAGTGCAGAACTAACAAGGTCATAAATTGTCAAGGGGACATCTCTGGGGCTCTTAACCAGCAGGTTTCGAATTAGAGTGTACTTTGCAGCGATGTCTTTTTTCTTATAAACATGTTCAAGCTTTTCTTTCCAGGTAGGATAGTCCTCGAATGTCTCAACGTCCTCATAACACAGGTCCATAAGTCTTGAGCTAATGAGCCCTATGTCTGAGCGGCTGAAGTCTACTTGGCCCCGAACATGCGACATTGTCCCACATATCTGGCCTAAAAGGTCATAATATTTTGTGGCCCTTCGCAGTTCAAACGTGTTGTAATAGCGGTTTGCTTTGTCGAAGCATTTAGCGCTGCGCTCCTGGAAGCCATGTTCTTTTAGCTGCTCGACCGCCTCAATGGCCTTATAAGAAAACAAGGAAGCCTCTCGCAGCTGTCCGACATTTTTGAGCTCAATATTTATCTGCTCAGCAGTTTCAGGTGTATCTGAATCGCCGGCCAGCTCCTGGATGTTTGCATAAACGTTGGCGGCCAAATCATATGAGTCAGTACAGAAATCCAGAGTATCCTGCGCGATAGGTCTTTCCTCAAGCAGTGTTTCAGCTTTTTTAGCTTTGTCTGTAACTTCAGAGACTATTTTGGAACTGGGCTCGAGTGTCATTAGATGGTCAACAACAGCCAGGTCTTCGCGGGCATTGTACTCCTGTTGATCTTTTGCAATGCGTTCGATTTTCTTAACGGCCGGCTCAACCTCAAACCAGACTTCTTCCTGTTTTTTCCATGGCGAATAGCTTCGTTTGAATGTATCGGTACCGAGGTCCTCGGCAGTCTTGAGGCCCAAAAGAGCTTCCTGCCTAAGGCTATCGTAAGAATTATAACCTTCAATATCAGAATATCTCACAATTGCTGCATTAGCTAATGAAGTAATTTCGATGTCAGGACTTCTGTTTTGTAGAAGTTCCATACTCTGCCGGACTCGTAAACGCTCCGGCTCGGGCAAAAAGTATTTTGCTGCTGCAGCAGTGCAAGCTCCAATGAGCAGAACCGCCGCCACTTTCGCTGCCTTGCGGACCCAGTTGAATTTACTAACGGCTCTTTCAATTTCTTTTGTGAATTCCGAGACGATTTTGAACCGTTTTTCCCTGTCCGTGCTAATGGCGCGGTCTATGACCCTTGCAAGTGCGGCAGGGACATTCTTATTGACCTTATTGGCCGGCGGAGAGCCTTTGCGAGGAATGTTCCCGGCAAGCATTTGATACATAATTACGCCGACACTGTAAATATCGGCTCTGGCATCCACGCCTGTATGGGTGTCAGCCAATTCCGGGGCTCCATAGTAAGCGGACCTGAATCCTTTGCCGGTAACATCAATGTGTTTCTGGCTGAGCACTTTGGCAATCCCAAAATCAATGAGCTTGATATCAAACTTCGTCAGGTCGGATATGTCGTCCCCGGTTTGCTCGTCACGCCGAACGAGCATGATGTTGCCGGGCTTAATATCTCGGTGAATTGTATATTCGTGGGCATACATGAGTGCATCAAGCAGTTGGCGAATTATGTGGAGGGTCTCATCAAGGCTAATCTTCTTTCCGGCGTTCTTGCGGGTCTCGATGATGTTTGCAAGATCCAGTTGACTGCCGATGAGCTCCATACATATGAAAACATATTTGCCGAGACTGTCGGCGTCGGTTCGCTGTTCGACGCTGTAGGTCTTAATGATACGCCGATGGGTAAGGCTTCTTGCTATCATTGCACCCTGTTTGAGGCGGTTGATAGCGGCCCTGTCTCCACGATGGCGGGACCAGATTGTCTTGATTGCAATTTCCTCGTTGGTCAGGTGGTCATAGGCCTTATATACAACAGCCTGTCCGCCTTCGCCGATTTTTTCAAGGATTTCATAATGACTGTTCCATATTTCGTGTGACGTATCCAGGAGCGTTATAGTATCGGCAGTCTCAACGGCTTTTGTTGCGGGTTGAGACGGCTGAGCCACCTCGGTCGTAGCATGCTCGGAGGTAGCTTCTACAGGCTCAGCAGAATCGGCTATCGCCATCGTCGCACTCTGGTCAACGGGCGCTGTTCCGGGGGTAAATTTACTTTGCGGAGATGATTTGAGAGCGTTGGCAAAACCTTCCGCAGTTGACCAACGCTTTTGGGGTGAGGGATGAACGGCTTTGAGAATTGCCTCTGCAATACTACTCTTGATAGTGCCATCAGCTACCCGTTCGTTCAAGCGAAAATGGAGTATTTCGTTGATTTGGCCGGGTTTATCCTTGGGCAGTGCAGTTGCTGAAAGGATTTCAAATACCAGCAAGCCTGCGGAAAAAATGTCGCTACTCACATTACAGATGAAGGTATCGGCGTTCCTGACTTCCGGAGGCAGGTAGCTGGTGGTCGTAACTATGGTAGTTTCCAGCCGAATGGTCGGCCGGTCGGTTAAGTAGCTGGCTAAGCCAAAGTCTCCTATGTATATTTCATGTCCCGGGGTCAGAAAAACAGCATCGCTGGATAGATTGCGGTGCACCACGTGGCTGTTGTGAATCCGCTGGAGGACAGCCAAAAAATGATATACCAACATCTGCCGAGTCTGAAGTGGCTGAGATGCAAGAAAGTCAAAGCGCTCACAAAGCTTGTCAACTTCAGCGGGTAGCGTTGCAATCCAGAACAGGTTTTTCGTATCACTGTAATCGAAGATGCGTATAATACCGGGCTGCTCAAGCTCTTCCATAAAGGTAATATCAGAGCGCAGGTGCTCTCTGGAGTGTCTGCGAGTAGTGGCGCCCGAGGTTGTAGTGAAATTGAATACTCTGAGCCTGACAAGGACATCCTCGGCCTGATGGCGCGCGATATATTCCCCTACCGAATCCGAGGTGCTGATGGTTTTTACTATCTCATATCCTTCAGGTACAGCAACAGAAGCATCCGACATACCTACTCCATCTACGCAAAACCAATCATGGACGATATAAAGCGGCAGTACGTCAAACAAAGTAATACCGCTGATGTAGTGATTATACATTTATCCTGGCGTGCAAGCCAGCAAATAGCGTATTTGCCGTGTGGCTAATTTTTCTGGCAACACAGGGTTGCTTGTCCTGGAGTTTACCCAGAGTTTATCCCCGAGAGCCCCCCCCTTGACTCGCAGTAGGGGAATGTGAGCTCACTTGCTTTCTTAGTTTACCCAGAGTTTATCCCCGAGAGCCCCCCTTGACTCGCAGCAGGGGAATGTTAGCCCACTTGCTTTTCTGTCGGGGGCCACTTATTTTGCCAGCTTGTCCCGAGTTTATCCCCGGGAACTGCTCACCTGACTCGCAACAGGGGAGTTGTGCTTACTTGCTTTCTTAGTTTACCCAGAGTTTATCCCCGAGAGCCCCCCCTTGACTCGCAGCAGGGGAATGTTAGCTCACTTGCTTTCTTTAGTTTACCCCCGAGAACTACCCCCTTGACTTACTGCAGGGGGTCGGGGGCCGGGGGCCGGGGATTTCAATATATTTAGTCCATCAATTTATTAAATTACTTTTTATTTACTGCTGGCCTTGACTACTTAAGTAGACATTAAATGAATCGTGTTTTTCAGTTTATCAATTCTTTAATCGCAGTGAGCAAAATAAGTAATATTGCAAATGCTGAACCGAATGTAAAAAAAATAGTTCTCCCATCAGTCTCAGAGCACTTTTCTGTTAAAGGAGCACATATATACTGAAGACACTTACATAGAGAGAAAAATAAAAGAACAGACATATACAAGAGAATAGGCACAAATGATGTAAGTGAGTAAAATAACCAAGTAGTAGGATATAGGATATAAGATACTTTACCACTCCAAAGGTCGGGAATAAAAGTTAAAAAATTCATATGCACAGTTGCAGAACCAGGTGGCATAATCGCATACAATATAATACAAAAATAAGCTAACAAGTAACTAAGAGAAACATCTATAGATGCTGCAAGAGAGAAGCTTAGCTTCTTTTCGTAAGCCTTTTTCAATAATATAGCCGTAGATACAATTGCAATAAAATCAAATAAAAAGTTGTTCCAGAAAAGGCCAATATTCATTAGAAGTTGGTATACATTTATCCCCGGTCCAAGTATAAATGAGAATCCTACAAATGGAAAGAGAGGTATAAAACTCAAAATGTTTAATTCATGGGTATTTCTGTCCTCAATTAGATTAGACAAAACTAAAGCGATCAAAGTCAAATACTGACTACAAATTAGAGACATTACTAACATTCTGCGTGTCAGTATTCTTTCACCAAAAATCTTATTTTTAAATCCTATTACATATTCAACCATGAGTCTTTGAAGGTCAGTAAAATTTGTTCTGTCTATAGAATCGAATATTTTTCTGAAGAAGATATGAACTTTGTTTCTTTGTACTTTTCTCGACTCCGGAGTTAACAAATAATTAACAAAATATGACATCGCCGAGAGTATTGCACAAATAACTATCCAAAATGATATATTTTTTATAAGACTCATATTCAGATTCTAATATTATAATCCATAGTCAATATTCCCTATTTTTTTGATCCTTTTAGCTCTCAATATAATCACCTACTGATTTCAACTTGACTTGAATTATTTACTCTTGCTAATTGATTTTACAATACCCTATTGTTCCTTGGCAGTATGTACACAACAATGATCAACATTAATGATATGACAATACTTGTAAATATTGCTATGAGTCTATCTTGCCAAACATTTTTAGAATAACCCATTCTCAGTAAAAACCTCTCAGCCATCACATCTCCCTCCTTTGCTTTCAATCGGATTTGGGCAAGGGCTTCCGCGTATTTTTTTTTAGAAGATATCGCTTGTCTTAGGTCTCCTATGATAAGCACGCTTTTTGCAAATACATTTCCTGCGTCTGCTGCTTGATGAATCAATTTTGTCGCTTTCACAGTATCAGCCGGAATGTTATATCCCTCATAATATACCAAACCCAGACTAAGCATGGCATTACTATCACCATCCTCAATTGCTTTCCTATACCATTCTAGAGCTTTTGTACTATTTTTGGGAACACCTTTACCTTCGAAGTATGCTAATCCTAGATTCATCATACCGATACTATTACCAGCCTCGGCACTTTTCCGTAACCATTTGATAGCTTTCGTATAATCTTGAGGAATACCTCTACCATACGTATACATTACCCCAAGATTCGACATTCCCTTAATATTGCCGGCCTCGGCGCTTTTCCGGAACCATTCGGCTGCTTCTGTATAATCTTGAGAAACACCTCTGCCAATGTCGTATAAAAAACCTAGGTTCACCATGGCATTAGGATCGCCAGCTTCGGCACCCTTCCGAAACAATTCGACTGCTTTGGTATAATCTTGAGGAACACCTCTACCTTCAAAGTATGCTCTTCCGAGACTGCACATTGCGGAAGTATCTCCTTCATCTGCCAACCTTTTATATTTCTCAATCAAGCTTCCCTCTTGAGTTAATTTTTCGGTTTTCGTCGATTCCTTACCTATCAAATTAACTCCTGTCATAAAAAGAACAATTGCAAATAGGTCACAAATAAGGAGCGTTATTTTTTTCATTAATCTTCGCACTCGATTGATATAATCCAAAACCCACAATTCCCATCAACGCAAGGAAATCCGCACACTTTAGAAAGATTATATGGGATAGAGTTAGTATTACAATAGAAAAAAGGGCAGCCAAAAAAAGTGGCTTTTTGTCATTTTTTTGTTGACATTGTTTGTATAAATGTTAAAATACCAGCATGTTTGCCAGATAGCTAACATAAACCGCCCGTAGGCGAAGATGACATTTCAGTTTGCATGTCGTAAGCCACTGAGTGACAAGGACTTAGAGCCAGAAGGCCCAGCCAATTAACCAAATTAACCATTAGTCTTTCGTCTTGAGTTTTGAGTCTATTATGAATCATTCATCATCCATAGTCTTTGGTCTTGTGCCTTTAGTCTGCTGTCTGCAGTCTGTTATCTTTTGTCTTGAGTCTTGTGTCTGTTGTCTGTGGTCTGCCAACGGCCCTCTACAACTGTAGAGGACTCTCTACAAATCGACCTTTTTATGCAAAACAAACCCAAAGTCAAGAACGCTCAAATCAACGTAAGCTCTTTTATAACAAGTAAATATGTGAAAGTGGACAATTGGTGTAATCAGAAAAACAAACCCAAAACAAACCCAATCTTGTCCGCCGTAGGCGGATTGCAAATGAACTTAAATCCATATACCACAATTGATTATGAAAATTTTATCCTGCTGGCGGGGCAAAAAAACAAACCCAATTCAAACCCAATCAAACCCAATTTAAAAAGAGCCCAAATGAATGTAAACTTAACTTTAACAAAGGATTACAGAAAAAAAGATGATTTCTTAGTCCGAATAAACAAACCCAATTCCCGAAAAACCCAAAATCAACGTAAGCTCTTTTATAACAAGTATATATGTGAAAGTGGACAATTGGTGAAATCGGAAAAACAAACCCAAAACAAACCCAATCTTGTCCGCCGTAGGCGGATTGCCGAAAGGCCAAAATCGCTTGCCGGAAAATCTGGCCACACCCCATATTTGCCGTGTGGCTTTTTTTGTTGCGAACTGTCTCCAAAAAAAGCTAAAATATACAGAGGCTACGAAAAGTCTATATGGGGGACAGTTGAACCGGTAAGGTATCAGAAGCTCGAAAAGAGGACTAAGCAATGTCACTGCCGATTGAATTTTTGATAGAGGACGCAATCAGGAGTATAGGTGATGTAATCGTCTATCGAGCAGAACACCCCATTCACGGCACGGTGAATGTTTACAAGCCGGATGATAATTTGCCGTCCGACCTTGCCGAGGAGACAAAGAAGCGCCTGTACCAAAGTGGACTGCGAATGCGGGATATGTCGCTGCTAAATCCTCGCTTTTTGACAAAAGCCCTGGAGGTTTCACAGAATCCAAATGAACCGTATATTGTCACCAAATACACAAAATATGACCTTGAAGAGCTTATTACCAACGGGGTCACATTAAAACCTAAGAGGACGTTTGTAATCCTTTCTCAGGTACTGGAAGCAATAGTGAATTTGGCTGCGAACGGCTGTCTGATAGACCACGTCTTTGCGCGCCAGGTTAAACTGCCGCAACTGCATACCGGTGATATAAGTCTTACAGTTTTTGAGGATATTGAGGAAGGAATCAGTGTGAGCAAAGTCGGTGTTCCTACAGCAGTTGGTGAGCCGAGCGATGAAGTTACAACAAAAGCTGTGCCCTCGGCAGGAACAACCCAGACAGTTGCTATTACGCAAAGTGCTGATGAGACACAAGCACAGAAAGACGAAGCTCATGCCCATGCAGTGCATCTCGATAACGACGCTACATCCACACTCAATAAGAATATCCCTATAGAAGATGCCCGGAAGCGACTGAGGACGGCGCAAAGAAATATTTATGTTTTGGGAGGCATAACTTATCAGCTGCTTTTCGGCAGGAAATACCAGTCAAGTGACAAGTTCTCTGTGGCGAACATCAGAAAGCTTGGAAGAAGGTGGCGAAAAATTTTGGAAAAGGCACTCAGTGAAGATGTTGCTCGACGCTATGATACATACGAAAACATGCTGCGGGATATGAGGAAAGCATCAAACAGAAACAAGCGATTGGCTATTGCTTCGGTTCCATTCCTGATATTACTGGCTGTTATTGGAAGTTACTTCGCATACGAACGATACCGGGAGCATAAGATAATGACTTCTGAAGCCGGTCAAGCCATTAAGAGCTTCCTGGACATTGTTGACGAAACCCAGGACGAATTTCCAGAGCTTACAAAACCTGAAACAGAACCAAACAAACCGGATGAGCAGACTATCCTAAGCCCATTCGACAACATCAAACCTGCAGAAGAGGACTAATAATAATTCCATTTAGTTTAAGCCGATTTGTCGGATGAAAAGCTGAAACCATCGTCCTATCCGCTGTGCTTACGAAAATATGAAATCGGCTCTAATTAACCGAGATTGATATAAGGGGGGTTTTTGCTGAGCGTTTTAACCGGTGGACTCCCAACAGCTTCATTTCAAAGATAACAGGAGCAGCCGAGCTGGATTCCTCTGTGACTGGCGCCAGGGTGTATTGGCTCGTCTTCCTAACCGCTGATATCTTCCAGGTGCATCTGAATAAATGCAACAATACCCACGTCAGAAGTTTCTGTAACTGTCGGGCCGTACTTGCTCATAACGAACGCTACCGAATCATCTGATGACCATCCTATTTCACTGATTAGGAGCATGGTATATTCTGCAAGAGCGTCAAGCCATTCTTTGGCTGTGGAGTAGTGAGTCCCGTCATTGACATGAATCGCAAATGCCTGACCAATCGAGGCAAACTGTTCCGGAGAAGGTGGTACATCGGGCTGGGCAAATTCATTTATTACCCGGCCCAGAGCGGCGATCCGACTTCCATCGGTATCGTGAAGAAGCCCTGCGAGTTGTCTGAGCTGGGCGGCTGCTTGCTGTGGACGCATGTCTGAGGCTTGCAGGAAAGCTCCGGCCAAATATGCTTGAGTAATCTCTTGGCACCGGTTGTCATCCTCCCCTTGTTGGTCGCCCTCGCAAAGACCGAGCTCCTCACCCAACCACTGCAGGTCACCGGAAACCGTACTTTCGATTTGCCCTATGTCTGAGATTTCAGGAGATGCCGGCATCGAGGTGGCAGACGCCTCTGCCTCCATTGGTGTTCGCTTCGGGATGGTATCTTGTTCTTCTATATCGCCGTAAAGGACCAATGCTTCAACAAAAGAGTCTCCACGGAGTACGTAAGAATCCTCGAGAAAATCCTGCATAGTTTCCGGGTCGTCAGCATAAGGCAGGGTGCCCTGGCTTGCGGCCTCGCCCAGGGAGGTGGTTATGCGAGAGCACGCTTCCAGCCACTCGAGGCTACTTATGGTATTGACAAACCCGTCTTCAAAAACCACAGCATCATAAGCGTCAGCAACCATTGTGCCTCCCGATGCGACCTGAACTCCTTGCGAACCTATATATACATCGCTGTCCATACTTGCTATATAAACGGCAACATCAATTCGCTCCCCCTTATGCTCGCCGTCGTATCGGAAGTAAATGGCTGAACGGTCATCAACGCTGTCTGGATAGTATGTTCCTCCAGCGATTAGTGTAGAGTTTGCACCGAGCTTCAAGCCGTCCTTGCTAATTATGACAACTGCCCCCTTACCACCGTCCCGCAGGGTAACACCCGTACTACCGTTAATATTATCATTAGAACTGCCTGTTATGGGAACATTAAGCGTATCATTCAAGCCACCAGGTGTAAATATCTTGCCGTTCTCTGAGATAATTGATACTCCACCAGAATCAGCTTCTACATAATCAGCAAGGCTTATGTCACCAGCAGCTTCCAGATATAGGCTGCCGTCCCCCTTATGCAGCCAGCCATTGGCGGTGAGCGTGCCGGTTTGAGCGTCTATCCTCTGGTCGCCTATACCATCAAGTTCACCATTTACCGCAGAGCCGGCAAAGGTTATGTCTTGACTGGCAAGCAAGTCTGCGGATGCGTGGAAATCATCCTCTATAAAAAGACTGCCATCCTGAACTTCTACTGTGCCGTGAAGTTCGATATCCGTATCGCCGCCAAGCGTAAGATTGCCGGACGTTGTTTTGGTTATCGTATTACTCGCCAGAAGTGTACCTGTTGTGGCATCAAAGCTCTGGGGAGCACCTCCATCAGCAGTAACCGCACTGTTAAATGTTATGCCGTTACCGGTAACATCGTCGGCCAGATTATTGCTTGAACCCTGAAGATGAACAAGACCACCAGCCTGCAGCAGTTCTTCGGCATCTACAGTATCGGTGATAAGTAGATCACCATAGCCGACCTGTACCTTGCCGTCAAGGTTAACCAGAATACCACCGCTAAGTGTAAGATTGCCCGTATCTGTTTTGGTAATGGTTCCACTGGCTGTCAAAGTACCAGCTCTGGCATCTATCAACTGATTACCGGAGCCATCGAGTATCGCATTTACTACAGAACCAGCAAAGATTACGTCCTTACTTGCCAGCAAATCACCTTCTGCAGTGAAATCATCCTCTATAAACAGGCTGCCACCATCAGTCTGAATGTCTACATCATCGTCAAGGTCAACGGCCTCATCGCCACCAAGATGAAGGTCGCCCGTTCCGGTCTTCGTAATCTTTCCCTGCGCCCAGAGAGTGCCGACACCCGCATCGAACCATTGATCGCCGCCATCGGCAGTAACATTATTTTCAAAGGTTATTGTATCTTCTGCTCTAAAGCCTCCTGTTCCTGGTATTCCTCTTACATTGCCGCCCAAAACTATTCCATTACCACCGGCAAGAGTCAGGTTACCAGCCGTGGTCTTCTTGATATTACCATCAGCATCCAGCGTCCCGGCGCCAGCATCGATTCTCTGTTTCAAGAGAGAACTAATGCCATCGGCTGTAACATTATCACCAAACGTTATACCTGAGGTCGTCGTCACATTCCCACTAACATGGGTTGTCCCGCCGGCATCAGTCATCAGAGTCGTCAAAGATGTGTCGGGACCGACATTCCCTCTGAACATCGTACTACCTGTGGTGTTAACCGTAAGGTTATGAGCTCCGTCCACCGTCCTGGCAAACGTAATATCAGAGCCGCCGGTCGATTCGGCAATTACATCGCCCTTCAGGTCAACATCATCATTATATGTCTGAGCACCAGTGGTAGTCACATTATCACTAAGTTCGGTTGTGCCTGAACCATCAGTAAGCAGACTCGTAAGT
>DATKYR010000232.1:0-3741 GCA_035528395.1 Sedimentisphaerales bacterium | reverse complement strand
CACACTGCCTTCAGTTTGGCGTTCAAGCCCACCCAACACCCCCAGGAAAGTGGATTTGCCTGTGCCGGTCTTCCCGGCAATTACCACAATTTCACCCCTGTTCACCGATAAATTAATCCCCCTGAGGACGCGAATCTCCTTGCGTTTGACAGTGAAACTCTTCCTGAGGTCCTTGCACTCCAGGAGAATGTCGCCCTCTCCAGTCATTTCATTAGCCATGTTAATATGCCTCCTTATTGGCGAGTAGTGAGTGGTGAGTGGTGGAAAAAATCACCCGTCACTCGTCAATGTAATATCAAATGCTCCGTAGCGCATCAGCCGGTCGCTGACGGGCAGCGATGAAAGCAGGGAAGCTCCCCGCGATGATGCCTCCCAAGAATGCCAACGCGAAACCAAGCACTAATACCCACGGCGAAATGATGATATGTACCCCAGCTTCAATGCCACTCAACATCTCAATGGGAACAAACAGCAGTATAGCGACCGCTACCAGGCACCCGAGAATGCCGCCTATCATGGCCTGCAAAACGGACTCCGCCAGGATTTGCGAGACCACATTCCCGTCGGTCCAGCCGATGGCTTTCAGAATGCCAATATCCCGTCGCCGCTCGAGCACAGAGGACAACTGGGATTTCAACGCCAATATCACAGTGCAAATGCCAATGATAATGGTGAGCAGCCACGCCGCATCCTCATTTATCCCCATTACTTTCGCGGCGGGCCTGTAGCAAGCATAGCTGGAAGCCACGAGGTAGTCTCCTGGGAGCAGATTCTTCATAGACGTGATGGCTTCATCTTGCACTTTAGAGCTTTTCACTTCTACGAGTATCACGTTGGCCTCGTTATGAATGGACGATGCTCCCATCCGTTTGTTGATTACTTGCTCCGCATCGTCGAAATGCATATAGATATTGGCTTTTGCAGGCCGAATGGGTGGGTTGACGATTCCGATAACCGAAAAACATGCTCCCCGCAATCGTGATTTCATCGCCTTCGTTCAGTTTTTTCAACTTTGCATAAGCTTTTTCCAGCATAACCACGCCCCTGTCGTTGGGTAAAAGAAATCGACCTTTCACGATATCCTTTGCCGCACAGCACGTCTTGCTGACTACGAAATCATCTGGGTCAAACCCGCCGACGGTAAATAGGTGGCCATCCTTTTGGTCTTTGAACCGAAATAGCAGGTATCCTGAAGCGTCGTATACGGTGGGGAGTTTCTTGACTTTATCGACGAAGCTTGTGGCGATGAGGTTGGTTGCTACACCGTACGCGACAAAACCTTCGCTCTCTTCATCCGGCGACTTTACAGAGCATTCTGGGCATGGTGGTATATGAGCAGGTACAAACGCGATAAAATGTGTTCCAACTCTGTTCAAGATGCTACTTGCCGCCTCCTTCGAATACAGAAGCCCGCCTACCACCACTACCATAATGGCTGCCGCCAACAGATAACCTAAAATGTTGGCCAACGAGCGTCCTTTTCTCCGCATCAACTCACGCCATGCGCATTTCCATAGATCACTCATGGTTCTGACTCCTCTGTCAAAGGTTGTCATATACCTTGTAGAAATATATCACCATCTTCGGGTAGTTGCAACAGCATTAGCCGTTCTCTTTTAAAAGCCAAGAGTTTTTTTGAAATTGAGCTGGCTCTGGCAATCAGCCTCTCGATAAGCTGGCCCGTCTCTGTAGCTTTCTCTTTCGTTGCCGATTCCTGCATTGACTTAAGATCGGTTGTGTTGATAATCACATACTGTACGCCTTCTTCCTCGGGCGGCCTTCGACCTTGAAGTCTGTAAACCTGTGCTAAAATTGTCTGGAATACTTTCTGTTGCTCCTGGCGAACCTTCCTCATCTGCTCTCTGAATTTGGTTCTCTCTTCCTCGGACATGTCTGCAAATCCACCTGTAGAGCTCAAAGAAGCACCGCAGATGCCACGGCCTCAGAAGTTGGTGCTGATGCTGTGATTGTAGTCCCTCTTGGCGGTTGGTATTCGGAAGGCGAAGTCTGGGCAGACAAAGACCGTCATTCAAATAGTTATAGTCGTTTAACTGGCACTGCGATAAAATATAAAACAGAATAAAGAAAGAAAGGTATTTATGAAAAAGATGTGTTTGTTTGGTGTGTTGTGTGTACTTTTAATGATATGTGGCTGTGCCTCTGTAACAGTAAGGCCAAGCGAAGTATTCAGTGTAACAAGGATTCAATGTGGCAAACCGCCATAACACGAGGTCAACGCATCAAGCTGCAGTGCGCCACCGACGACACCACCCCTCCGCAGCTCTGTTAAAAGAGGTTATCCGCCAGTCCAGGTCAATTGTGAAAACACCTTCGCTTATCGAGTCCAGAATTACATTTTGCTCTTTGTTTTCCATTATAGGAAATATACCATGTATAGTTGCAAAATGCTACTACTGTTGCAAAATTAGGCCGTCTATTTGCTTTCCAAACGCAAGGTCCCTTGCCGAAGCCTTGCTGTAAGTGAAGTTATTATCAATTTAAGCTATGGATTATACCCAGCTCATACGAGGATAAGATTTAGTATTCCACCTACAATGAGACTGGATACAACCATAATCCCGGCAGATTTGAGCATATCTATGAATCCTAGTTCCTTAACAAGTGTGGTAAATGTAGCAACGCAGGGAAAATACATAGCCAGTACTACCGATGCAATTATCAACTGCTTCGCGGTTAATCCCAGTGGAATAAGCATTCCGACTGCCACATCCTTTCGCAAAAATCCGACTATCAGTGCACCTACAGCCTCGCTCGGCAACCCCAAAAGCCGGGTAACAACAGGGGCGGTAAGCTTGCCCACGAATTGAATTATTCCGAGTGTGTACAGCATGTTTACAAGAAGTACTCCCAGCAGCACAAATGGAACTGCCTCTTTAATAAACCACTTCATTCTTATCCACATCTTTTTTGATAAGCCTCTAAAATATGGAATTCGGTAAGGCGGTATCTCTACAAATATCTCCGGTGACTTGCCTTTCACAGTACGGTTCAACAAAACTCCCAGTATCAGCCAGACAATGAACAACGTTGCATAAACAATTCTAACTAGCCTGTTTCCATCGATGGTTGGAGTTCCACGGGAACCGGGATAGGCTCCAGTCCATGGCTTGCCATTTTTCACTTGCCACAAAATTTTGCCGTCTAAGTTTAAAGCGATGACAACTGTATGCTTACCAATGCTACTGGCTGTGTAAATCATTCCATTAGCAATGGATATGCTGGAATATCCATGTCCCAGCCCCCTGGTCGTCCATATTACGGACAAAGATTATTAAGGAAACAATACAATCCGTACTATCGAGAGAAGATATTGACCAGTATTATTTTTATTGGGATAATGACAAGTGTTTTACTGTATGTAGGGACGATGTTGAAAGTTAAGTTTATTTGTTTGTGAAAGGAGATGAATTGTATGGTTTGCGAAGAAAAACCTCAAGTTCCGGAAGAGCCTCAACAGACACCGCCCGAGGAGCCTCAACAGACACCGCCCGAGGAGCCTCAGGAGACACCGTCGAAAGAGTCTGAAGAAGCACCGGCAGAAACTGAAGAAAGTTAGTATTTATTTGGGGAGGGAGTTAGATGGGCAGTCTGGCTCCCTCCTGTAATTGATTTTTCCCAGAATTTATAATGATTCTCAGGCAGACTGGCCCCGGAATTTCTATCCGGGTCAACCAGATTGGCCAATAGTGAATCCTGATGAAGGATTGTACCGACGTAATG
>DATKYR010000231.1:0-3921 GCA_035528395.1 Sedimentisphaerales bacterium | reverse complement strand
TGATATCTTCCGCATCAATACTTGGTATCGAGATGGCAAGCCCCACTGGGCTTATAAAACACCTTACCTTACAGCAACGACCCGGCGGGACTGGATCGAATGGACACCTAACGTCATCACCTCAAAGGTGACAATCGAGGGTGGCAAGGCGAGCGTATTTCTTAGATCGTGCACGCCCAACTTCAGAAGCTTCCAAAAGACGGGCGACAACGGTATATGGCGAGACTGCAACGAGAAGGTCGAGCTTTTGCTCAATAGACGGGTCCGCAACCGCTTCAGGTTTCGGACGATTAACCTCTTCGGTGTAGCCGGCCCAGAACATCATGTCGAGATTGTCTATCAATCCCGCAAAAGTTGAATGTGTTCACAGGCGAATCGACAATAGTCGGGTAAAATTAATTCTTTAAAGATATGCATCTTTGTCAAGACAGTGAAACTTAAAATAAAGCCAGTATTCTTCGGAAAGTCACCTCTTTCAAGAGTTGAAAAACACCCTGATTTCCAGGTGACATTATGACACCAAAATGACACTACAAATATCAAATTTGGCGATTAATAGAAGTATTGAATCCTGAATATTTGTCTAAAAGTGAATATTTTTTCAGAATTTTGAGTGTGATATCGGATTAAGTATACGGTGAGAGAGGAATATGTTTATAGGTGTTAGTAACTAAGCGGCAAATTTTTAGACTTCCTAACTATCAAGCAAGAGCTCATAGGAAGCTAAAGTTTAATGTTTGTATGCTTTAGCTTAAAGATACCTTTGTGGCGTCAGTGCAGAGCGTCATTTTTCGCTTGAAAATCTGACTTTTGTAGTATATATTTCCCATAGCGATTATACCCTTGACTTTTTGAGCCAATAGCGAAGGTTCTCTGGCGTGTTCGTCATTTGCCGGACACCGAAGGGGACGGAGTCCAAGAAATGGCGGCCCTTAGATTACCTTTGAACGACGATAGGCGTGGGGTGTTATGTGGAAACCATATAAGACGCCTAATAAGAAGGAGAACTGGCCTAAGTCATTCACAAGGAATTACTTATAGACTTTGAACAAAGGGGTGTTATGCCGACAGTCGGGCGCTTGTGGGTTCTTATCTGGAAACCATATATACATAGTTATCTGCTATGAGAAAGGATGGATTTGTGTCAAAGAGGATTCTTGTCAGCAGCTACATTTATCTACCTCTTTTGGCATTAAGTGTTGGAGGTTTTGTTTTGGCGACAAGAGACAGTAAATCCTCACTTCCCAGGAAAGATTCTCATACACCAGAGGTCATGGTATCAGACTGGGAGCAGCCCAGGCGATTAGGTCCGCCGGTCAATACGCCTCGACCAGAGGACGCCGTCGAGATCTCTCCAGATGGTGAGAGACTTTTTTTTATGTATGCAAAAGATCTCCTTGAAAACATGAGCCCCAAGGAAATGCTTTCACGACCGAATGGGACATATGTTGCAACCCGTATCGGTGGCCCAACTGATTTCAGTAAACCCGTATTCTATGATCTGGGCAAAGGAACGAGTCAATCGTTGGATGGAGAACTTAGCTTCAGCCCTGATGGTACCAAGGTGTATTTCCACTCGGTTAGGGCAAAGAATACAGGGTATCAGCAAGATCCTCCGAAAGATGACTTTCTCGATATCTACGTTGCAGATATTGTTGATGGCGTACCCACTCCGGCCCGCAACCTCGGACCTCCTGTCAATTCTGTATATCCTGATGGAGAACATGCAATTCATCCAGACGGTGTCACTCTATATTTCACTTCATCCAGACCGGGTGGTTTGGGAAAAAACGACATCTGGGTGTCGAGACAGGATGGCACATCATGGAGCAATCCAGTTAACCTTGGAAACCCCATCAACTCGGACAAGAACGATCTCCAACCCGCTTTTACATCTGACGGAAACACCATGTACTTCTCATCGGATCGCAATCCTAGGATAGGAATGGCTATCTATCGGTCTAAACGAATTGGAAAGTCCTGGACTAAGCCCGAACTAGTCATGAAGGGCATCGTGGGAGAGCCCAGCATCACTGCAGATGGGAAATATTTCTATTTTGTGCACGTGCTCACCGACGCCAACGTAGTCTTTGATGCCGATATGTGGGTTTCAGAGCGGAAACCTTCAGAATAGATTGATATGGTCTGAATAGTCTAATGGCGAAGATGGCAGATAACAAACGCTCCAGCTGACTTGTCGGGTCCGGGCCCTTCGGGTCCTCCCCCGCCAAGCAACTGAGCTTTACGTTAGGCCGATTTTAAAAATTTATAACCTAATATGAGAAGGACGAGATAACAATAGAAGTTAAACAGGTAAAACTCATCTTTTTTTCACCCACTGGAACCACTCAAAAAGTATTGGAAAGTATTGCTAAAGGTATCACTGTTGAAGATGTCGAGCATATTAATTTAACGCTTCCGGAACAAGCTCAACAAACAATTCCACCCTTTTCAGATGAACTCGTAATTATAGGTGCACCTGTTTACGGTGGTCGTCTTCCAGTTGATGCAATCAATCGATTCAAACAGATAAAAGCACACAAAACCTTAGCGATTCTCATTGTTGTATTCGGGAACCGGGAGTTTGAAGATGCATTGTTAGAATTAAAAAATCTTGCAATTGAGTTAGGCTTTAATCCGGTTGCAGGTGGTGCATTCATTGGGGAGCACTCTTTTGCATCAAAGGATTTCCCCGTCGCAAATGGACGCCCGGATAGCCTGGATGTTCAAATGGCAATGGATTTTGGAGCAAATATTAAAGATAAAGTCACAGCATTACAATCTCCTGATGCTCAAATTGATTTGGAAATTCCCGGCAGATTTCCATATGAAGGCGGAACGCGATCCATGGCTGTTTCACCAGTGACTAAAGATGACACATGCACGGTTTGTGGTACGTGTGCCAGTGTATGTCCAACTGCAGCCATTTCAATTAATGGGAGCGTGGCAACTAAAATCGAGCTATGCATCCTCTGTTGTGCTTGTATTAAAAACTGTCCCACAGGTGCAAGGGTTTGGGAAGACAGCATGATGAAAAACATTGCCAAATGGTTAAATGAAAATTGCAGTACTCGGAAAGAACCTCAAATTTTTGGGATAGATGTGTAGGGTCCAATTATGTAAAGATTCTTGTTCGTGCAGCATATGGCCTAACCTGTGGCTGTAGCAGACCGCTGATAGATCGCCACGGCTGCTAAGCCGCGTCGTTAGCATAGCCCTAATTAAGGATACAGAAAATGTATTACATGATAACTGCAACCTATAAAGGTGATGATGTACATGATATACCTAAACATGCTAAGGATCATTTTCTCAAGCTACCTGATGGTATTGAACATATTGATACTTGGGTTGGGTTGAATGGTCGTCGGCATTTTCAGGTACTGAGGACTGACAATGAGAGTCTCTTGCAGAAATGGACTATACAACTAAATGATCTATTCGATTTTGAAGTTGATCATGTAGATCATATACCATCATCTGAAATGGACTATAAGATGCAAAGCGTGAAGCTGCTCGCGCTTGCCTGCCGCATGTATGCCGATGACCATAACGGCATGTTACCACGTACAATGGTCGATCTTCAGCCGTATACCGGTGAGCTGTATGACCCGGACGCCTATGTATTGGTAGCATCCGGAAATGTCTATGAGATTGAAAAGACAAAGGACTCTTCAAAAGAGGTTCTCATCCAGCGAAAAGAATTGCTAAGGGCGGTGGCTTTTGTTGATGGCCATGCAGAAACAGTCTCTATGCATTAATATTGCTAACATGTGGGTGCTAGTACTCCGTCCACGCTATATTGTCGGGTACAGTTTTCTCAGTTTTATTCGGGCATCGGCTGTAGTGAATTGCCAGTCTATGCCTATCTTGTATTTATTTCTCAAACTTTCCCAAGCTGCAATAGCTATTGTCAATTGT
>DATKYR010000230.1:0-9005 GCA_035528395.1 Sedimentisphaerales bacterium | reverse complement strand
ATCGCAATTGCCATAGTTTTGTTAGGTCTTTCCCTTATAATCAGAATCATCAAAGCCATTTACGATGTCTTTACAATTAGCTAACCAAGCCGGTGGACCAACCAAGCCATTTGGCGCGCAACAAAGCGCGCAACAACTATGTTCGTTTGGGCTATTGTCACGCTTTAGTTGCGCTTCGGCCAGCATCATAAGTTCTTTTTTATCAATCATTAATCATTTATTAACAAACACTTACAAATCTACGAATCAGACTGTCGATCCGAAGGGAGAAAATGTCAGATTTGTTTGTCTTTTTCCTTTACAGATTAAAGTGCTTTTGTATTTTATGAGGGTACAACAGCCGCTGGGATTCCTCTGAATGACGAGAAATTCGGGATGTTATGCGGAAACTATGTATATATACATTGTTCGCAAGAAATATGATGAACGCAAAAAAACGCACAGCCAAAGAAATCTACATGCGATACGGTTGTAGTACCTCCGGAAGGTGGCGAGAGGGAGACTACGATGAGTATAAGTCTCATGGAATCAGCGAAAAACAGGAAAGCGAATGGAGAAAAGAGTATCAGAAGGATTTGCTTGATCGCTTGGAAAACGATCCCTGCAATGGCGGCTGCTGGACAAGTGCGTACTTGCACTGCGCAACCAGAAGGGAGCAAGAGAGCCTCGATCCATTGATGGACACCTTAGAAGATAAGAAGAGTGAAATGGATTCGTTCTCAAAAATGATATGTGCTGAGACGATTCTGGATTTCCTCACAAATGAATGGATCAGAAGAGATAGAAGAGAAAGGTTGAGGTCACTTGGAATTGATCTGCTCCAGCGTGTCATTCGCGAACCAGGAAACATCGATAAGCAATTCAGGGAAATGGATCATCTAAGAGATAAGCTCTCGGAAGACAGAATACTTAAACGGGCATCTGAGCTACTAGCTGATTTGGAATGAATGCGAACAAATGGTTGCAGCGGACGGAGTATACCCCCGCTGAACTCAACGTTAGGGAACTCATATGATATCGTATAATAATGGAGTTTGGGGGAATTTTAGTTTTTAGTTTTGAGTGTTAAGTTTTGAGTTAAGGAGGCCCCTTTTTTAATTGATTATTGATGAATGACTATTGATTATAGGGATTAATCACACTGTGGGCTTGCGATTGATGGAATTTTATTGTATGAGGGTACAACAGCGGCTGGGATTACTCTGAATGACGAGAAGTTCGGGATGTTATATTGACACTCAGAGAGCTCGAGAGTTTAATACGGAAACCATATATATAGTTGATCTTTTCAATATTCGAAAAACATGAAAAGCATTAAAGTAAAGCCTATTGTCATAATTGCCAAGACAGCTTTCGCAATTTCCCTCATATTAAGCATTATTAGTTTCTTTGGTTGTTCTTTTGCCGGAACTGTTCATTATCCCGATAACCTCAGCAAAATGTTTTGTGTGATTTCTATTATTGTATGCGTGCTTTCCATGCTGTGTGTTTGCACAGGGATTGCTACCATCAAGCAATTCCATGGCCGTAGTACTTCTATCCCTTTCCTTGGCAAACTTTCTCTGGGAGTTGCTATTCTTGTTTGTGTCTTCGTGATTTATCTATGGTCGTGGATCAATAAGAGCTCCATTGCTGTCTTTAATCCAGGTTACTCAAATATGAATAGGATTGCAAAGGCAATGTTAATGTATGCAAACGATCATGAAGATAATATGCCTGATCCGAATTCTTGGTGTGACATCCTTCTTGATCAAGGTTATGTTGCACTTGAAAATTTGTGCATTCCCTCTTTTGGGATAAGATGGCCTTTTGGTGGCAGATGGCCGTTCGGAGTAGGTAACTGGCCTCCAAAAGAGGGGGCCAACATTACTCTTTATCCAGGTTCAGTTATTATCTTCCCTCCGCCTCGGGCAGGACGCTGTGATTTCGCAATGAATCGCAACTGTCGTCATTTTCCTCAAGATGGAAATCCAATCCTTCTTTTTGTAAGTAAGCCGGGTTGGAATCAATCTGGGGGAGCAGAATTGGCCGATATGGATCGCTTTAGCAATGAAGGTATTCTAGTATATCGTGCAAGTGAAGGCGGAACCTTCGTTAGAAAAGAACATATCTCAAAACTGTCTTGGGAAGGATATTGATTACACTATATGGGCATAACAAGCGGATTCAATCAAACCTCGCTGGGTGTTGCTCCTGAGCAACGGCGTTAGGGAAAGAATATGATATCATATGAGTATGGACTTAGACCATATATACATAGTTAGACATCATGCGCATCGCGATTGAGCCCGTGCGTTAAAACCTACGCCAATGGCGCAGAGCAGGATGGCTGAGCGAGTATAAATTGAAAGTCTCAATTAATGGTTAGGTGTGAAAAAATGAAGCTGCCACGGAAATACCTGATAGCTATCGGTGTTGTCACCTTATGGGCTGTATTTTCCTACGCATATCTCGGAGTTGAGGATGGGAGTTCGGGCCTAAGCATTTTAGGCTGGGTCCATGCTCTTTTCTTATTTCCTGGGGGATACATTTTCCACGTCATAAAGGAACCTTACTCAAATACTGATTTGCCAACTATGGCAAGTATTAGTTGGTTTGTGTATGTGCTTGTCATTCTTCTGGTGATAAATTACGTATGTGTTTTTAGAAAAAGAATAAGCCAAAACAGGCCCATACCGCTTGGTAGATACTATTTATTCGTCTGGCTGGGCTTGGGTGTCATTCTTTTGTGTTGGCATATTGGAAACTGGTCCGTAAACATGAAACCACAGACCAAAATATGCGCCGGCTTTGCTAATCTGTTTGGTCCGTGGGCTACGATTATTGTACAGACCAGTGACTTTCCCAACGCTGGCGGTAGTTTCAACCTACCGTTTACGCTAATTTGCACCGCCGTCCTTGCTATAGTAATAATTGTTCCACTTCTCATAAGACAAATATGGTTACAGATTCTCTGTGCAATTCTATTCATACCGTTAATTCTTTTCTGGCTTGTTTCTGGCTGGCTACAACTTGCCTCATGCGCAACATAATTGCAATGTTCGTCATCGGTCCCTGTTTTTTTGGCAACCTCTCGACTTGATTCTTTGCTCTTGTTGCTGTTGGCATTTAGGACTGTCGATCCTAAGGGAGAAAAAGTCAGATTTGTTTGTCGTTTTCCTTGACAGATTAAAGTTTATTTGTATTTTATGAGGTATAGTAACGGTGAGGATTACTCTGGACAACAAATATTCGGGATGTTTTGCGGAAACCATATAAGAGACCTAATTAGAAGGAGAACCGGGCTAAGTCGTTTTCAAGGGATTACTTATGGACTTTGGGCAAAAGGGTGTTATACTGACACTCAGAGAGGTTCGGCATATTATACGGAAACCATATATACATAGTTGTGCGTGAAAGGAGGCCACCATGAGAGCAATCGTCTTTCAATTCACCTTTGTGTTTCTGGCCGTTGGTGTTCTTGGGTGCACAGAGAACATCCAGCCGCCCGAAGGGGGTGCATCGTTCACTAACCTCGGCAATCCGCCAACGGGGAGGCTTGGCCATCCCATCGGGAGCTACCTTACAATCGAGGGGCACCGCGACCCCCGGAAGAATCCGAGCTCCTATCTCATTGACATGGTGAACGGTGCCAAGTTAGAGAACCCTGTGCGCGTGTGGATCGAGAATCTCAAACTGCCGCGTCCCGATCCTTCCGTTCGCTGTGTGATTAGCGGGTACGAAACGTTTCGGTGGTATGGCCAGCCGAGGGAGGTCCAACTGGCCGAGGGTTGGGAGGAGGCACAGATGACGTTTCAACCTGGCTTCTTTTTCCGGGCGACCTCCGTCAAGAAGCCTGCTAATCTGCACGTTGCCAACGAGGGAGGTTGACGCACAACAAAACGCTCCAGCGGACGCGGACAAGCCGCGCCGCTGAGCTCAGTGTTAGGGAACGAATACCCTAACGCGATTCGTGAGTGCCGCCGTGTATGTTACTATGCGTTTGAAGAGAAGATTTGCCATCGAACAGAATCAATCCGGCACAACAACATCGTATCTGGGTTCATATTCCCGATGCCAATACTGCTGCCACAAATCCTCCAACTCTACGGCGGCTATGTGAGTATCGACGTAACTTAGATTGATGGCACGACGGTGTCTGGCGATACAAAACCTGTGCATACTGGCTATCTGGCCGTCATCGCCATCAAATGAGTTCGATGGAGGCGGATCGGTGCTCCGAGGCCAGGCGTCGACCCACATCCCATCGCCAAACAAAGGAACATCAGGTCGAGCATCAGAGAACTTCTGGTAGTAACGGCCGTGTTCCGGATTGCTCGTATCAACTTGATAATATCCGCTTGGCTGAAGCCATGAATTGATCGTGTAGCTGCCCTCAGCATAGCTTTCGCCAACGCCACCCCACCAGAAGGACCAGGACCGAATAGCGGTGCCCCGCTGCAAAGACTCGCCATCAGCCCGCTCTGTCACGGACGGGCAAATGATCACTTGCATGATACCTTCGAAGGCGGCCTGGGGATCTTTCTCGTATCGCTTGTCCCCGAGAAAGGGAGCAATCAAGTGGAACCAATAGGGCTTGCTGGGCCCACCTACCCCCATAACCTTGCCGTCATAGTTTTCTGTGTAACATACCATTGCCAGCGTCTGCTGTCTGAGTTGAGAGGAGCAAACAACTCTCTTTGTTTGCTCCCGTACTCTGCCTAAGGCGGGTAACAGAATGGCCAGAAGCAAAGCAATTATTGCAATGACAACCAATATCTCAATCAGGGTAAAACCATATCGCCTATTCATAGCTCGCCAACTCCTTCCATCCAACCTGCCAGCTTTGGTTAGACTCCAATTAATCTATATATTATCACATGACTGTCAAAAAATGTCAAGTACTTCTTGTGTTGAGGAACCAGAGAATTAAAGGAGCGCAGTCCAACCCAGCCATTATACTGCGCAACAAAGCGCGCAACAACTACGTTCGTTTACGCTACTTTCACGCTTTTAGTTGTGCTTCGGCCAGCATCATAAGTTCTTTTTTAGCAACCATTAATCATTTATTAACAAATACTTACAAATCTACATCGCAGACTGTCGATCCTGAGGGAGAAAAAGTTAGATTTGATTGTCGTTTTCCTTGACAGATTGAAGTTTAGTTGTATTTTATGAGGGTACAACAGCGGTTGGGATTTGTCTGAATGACGATAAGTTCGGGATGTTATACGGAAACCATATATACGTAGTTATACGCGAATAAATTATGGATATTAAATTGAAAACAAATTCAGAAGATAAAATTTTAAACATGAATAAAATTGAACTTCTCGATGACAATTCTGCATACAAAATGTATTTAGATATTTACTCTCGTGGATTTTCTGTAACCAAAGAATTTTATATAGAACTTATTCAAATGGATAAATTTATTAAAGAAATTGAACAAATGAATAAAACCCTAAAGGGGCTAGCGTTAATGAAACCATTATATGAAGAAGAATATATAGAATTCAACTGCGATAAATGTGGCCATATTAACGTAAAGGGAGAAATATTTGAGCATTCCGAAATAAGCCAACATTTGAAGTTTGAGTTTGTAACAGATCAAACATGTTTGCCAGATTTTATTAATGATTTAAAAAAATGTATAACAACTCAATCCAGCGGACCCAATCCGCCGCTCGATTGACTCGCGGCGGCTTGTGCCGCTGATTTCGAATGTTACGCACGGTTCAACGGAATTCAATAGAATACACGAAGTTCCCTGCTGATTAGGGGAAAAGCAAAAGTTTGCGGGAAAACTACCATCCATCGTTAGTGAGGAGTGAGCTAAAGTGAACTAAAGTGCCTAAAGTGACTAAAGTTGGATTTTCACGAAGAAGTTTTTGAGATTGCCGCGTCGGCCTTCGGCCTCCTCGCAATGACACCCGGCGGAAAAGCAGGTAAGCACGCACCGGGAGTAAACTTGTCCTATACTCGCAGCCAGATTCCTCTGCCCATTCGACTACGCTCAGGGCAAGCTTCTTCGGTGGGAATGACGGAACAGAAATAATGGTAGGGCAAGCCCCACCCTACCGCTCGGCCTCATAACGAGACGGTTATTCGGATAAGCTCTAAGCGAAAAGAAAGCACCTATTTGCTTGTCAAATCTTTTCCTGGAAGGCTATTGTTAGAAATAATGGTGGGGCAAGCCCCACCCTACACCTGCCATCCATCGTTAGTGAGGAGTGAGCTAAAGTGAGCTAAAGTGCCTACGAGTGAGCTAAAGTGCCGGATACTGGATGTTCGGAGAACCACCATCCACTTCGCTCACTATGTTCGTTTAGTGGCTGCCACACGTCGCATGAGGTTTACCGGGAAAGAGAATTGTTTGCAATCTCAATGGGATTTTGATATTATGGGGCTTCAAGCGTGCAGGAATGTTTCTGTGAGGTGTAAATGGGAAATGTCGGATGAAAGAAGATCTATTATGAAGCAGACAAAGAAAAAAATTGTTTGGCTTGTGGCTTTTTTAGGAATAAGTTCTATGGGAGTGTTCGGAGCGCCCTTTGCCGAGGGACCTTACCTGGGACAGACCCCTCCCGGATTCACGGCCCAGGTCTTTGCTCCCGGATTGATCTGTCATACCGGGCAACACCAGTGGGAATCACATGGGACCTTCTCTGCGGATGGTAACACCTTTTGTTTTGCCCGACGTAGGGGTGTTTTTATCACAGAAAACACGAACCAGGGCTGGACAGCTCCTAAGCGTATAAAAAATCTTCCAGTGAAAATTTGGTCGCCCTGTCTGTCTCCGGATGCCAATAGTATTTACTTTACTTTCAGCTACGATCCGTCCAAATGTTAGAATAGAAAAAATATGAAACATATAAGTTTGGCTGGGATGATTAAAATAGACAGCCAATGGCAAAAGAGTTGAATATCCAGACTATCCGGCAGGCACAGGCCGGGAATATGCAGAGTCTTTCGGCAGTGGCCGAACAGGTCCGGCAGAAGGTAGATACGTATATCTACCGTCTCACGCTGGACTACCATCTCACCCAGGATCTGACCCAGGAGACGGTCCTGGAGATGATCAAAGCCCTTCCTCAGCTTGAGGTGTCCCATGTCAATGGCTTTTGGGGCTGGATTTTCCGCACCGCCCTCGGCAAGGTACAGCACCACTTCCGGCTCCAGGGCGCCCGGCGCCTGGCACAAAAAACGACCTCCAGCCGGTCCACGCTTGAATCCCAAGTTGCCGATCATGCCAATGCGATGGATGCCGTCATTCGTGAAGAGATCAGGAACGCAGTACTAAACGCTATGAAAGCTATTGAATTCAAATACCGTAATATTCTGGTCCTGCGCTGCTTCGACAACCTGCCCTACAACCAGATTGCCGGGATAATGGGCGGTAGTGAACTCAGGGCCCGATTGTTGTTCTTCCGGGCTAAACATTCCCTAAAGAACCAACTGGAACGCCACGGTTTTAAACGTGACCACCTGCTGGCTGTTCTGACCATGTTCGCCGGCTTAACCCTGGGAACCGGAAAAAAGGCAGCAGCCGGAGAAGTCGTTTTGGCCAGCTCTCTGGAAACGGGATTGGGCATTGGCTTGGCGAGTCTAATCACCACTAAAACGGTATTAGCCGGAGTCTGTGTATTGTTCATAGCCGGTTTCACGGCCAGTATGATCAAACCAGGTTCATCTAATACAATAACCAGCGAGGATATTTACGGCCACCTGTATCCACTGCTGGATCGTGAGGAATTTGTGCTCCCATCCCGCGTGATCGATGCCAACGATCCCGATAAAGACGGATTTCTGGTTGTAGAACAGACCTATCCTGAGTCATCGCGGCAACGACTGCAAACGGATCAAATCACTATCGATCTGGCGAACCAGCCGCGTTTGGGCCCTGCGTTGCCCAAAGACCATTGGATCGAACTCGGCTTTGACGGACCGATTCGTGATGGTTCCGGGCCTGATGTGCTGCTGAGGGTGCAGGGCTGCCGCAGCCTCCTTCGGGTTTTTGTGACTGACGGGGCCAGTAGGTTATTCGAGCTGCGCCGGCCCCTGTGTCTGCGCATGGGTGTCTGCAGGAGAGAACATATCCTCGACTTCGATCTGGATGGACTGGATCTGCCCTTTGAACCGCGTGCGGTGCGCGTGTTCGGCGCCATCAACTGGGGGCCCTACGGTGGTATTAGATTTTATTCAGTGCAAGCACGAATCCAGAAGCCTGAACCATCACAGCCTTAACCAATCAATAAACATCCCTAAGATAAACACCTACTTTCTCTGAAACAAATCACTTTTTGTGGGATGATCACATTAGCAACCAGTTCTATTGTTATTACAAGGAGATTTGTTATGAAACAGACAAAGAAAAAAATGGTTTGGCTTGTGGTTTTTTTGGTAGTAGGTTCTATCCCGGTGTTCGGAAAACCGTTTGCCGTGGGACCTTATTTGGGACAGACTCCACCCGGGCCTGTTGCTCAGGTTTTTGCCCCGGGATTGATCTGTGATACCGGAAAACACCCATGGGAAGCCAACGGGAGCTTCTCTGCGGATGGCAACACCTTTTGTTTCCAACGAGTCAGTGGTATTTTTATCACAGAAAACACGGACAAGGGCTGGACAGCTCCTGAGCTTATAAGAAGTATTCCAGCGAATATATGGTCGCCCTGGTTGGGCTGTCTGTCTCCGGATGCCAATAGTATTTACTTTACCTACGCCTTGTTGGAACCGCTATCCAAACGCAATATATATCGTTGCAATCGGACGGCACAAGGTTGGACTGTACCAAAGGCACTCGGACCACCGCTCAGTTCTCCGGACAAGGAACTTACATGCTCTATAGCGGCGAATAATAATATCTACTTCATGCGTGGAGGTAGCGGACGCGGAATTTTTTATGCCCCTTATGAGAACAATACATGGCCCCGGATCATCAAACTCTCTGTGAGCGGGCACGATCCGGGAATTGCCCCGGATGAATCCTTTATGGTGATCGCCAACAAGGATAAACCGGGAGGGTA
>DATKYR010000229.1:0-41429 GCA_035528395.1 Sedimentisphaerales bacterium | reverse complement strand
GGCATTTTTCACGGCATCTTTATCAGTGCCAAAGTATAACTCATGCGAAGCAGCATAGATTCCCGGTGACCAGGTAATAATCTGTGTCTGCTTTACATCCACAGCGCCATTAGATGGATTCGGGTTCCCGACGGCGCCCTGAGTAGTAAAGCTCCAGACGTCGCCTTTATACGTCTCGACGGCATCAAACTCATCGACCCTCCAGTAGTAAGTCTGAGCCATTTTAAGTGTGCCGGGGTCATAGGTTGTGACTCCCTGGGGAAGTCCACCGGTGGCGTTGTCCACATCGTCAAAATTGTCACCGAAATATACGGTGTGTAATTTCGCACCAAAACCTCCCGTCCAGCTAAGCTCCACATCCGGGTCTACAAGCTCGGCACCATTAGACGGCTCGGGTGCATAGGCGGTCTTGGGTGGAATCATAAAGCTCCAGACCTCGCCTTTCCACGGACTATTCAGCTCGGTGTCATTGACCTCATCGATTCGCCAGTAGTAAGTTGTACCCGGAACAAGACCATCCGGATAAGCGAATCCTGGGAAGCCGGCAACAAAAAACGTTCCAACCTGGTTTCCCTGGAACGTGCCTTCGGCTCCGTAATTCACATCATCGAAATTCTCAGCGAAATACACATCGTGTGAGACCGTATAACATCCCGTTGTCCAGGAAAGGTTCACCCATGTGTCCGGATGGAGGGAACCGTTGGATGGGTCAGGGCCAAACGCCTCTGGACGAGACGCCAGCTTTGCAATTTCAGCCGCCGACAGCACCTTGTCATAAATGCGCAGGTCATCTACAACTCCTTCAAACCAGCCCATTCCGTGGCCTGAGTTAGAACCAACGAGAAAACGGTCACCATCGGCCCATAGCGTACCAATGGTTGTCGCAGTGCCTTCCTCTTGACCGTTCACGTATAAGCGCACATCCCCATTGTTGGTTGCGACCAACACCAAGGAATACCAGGTACCAGCTTTAATCACGCTTGTTCCCAGCACAATACGCTCGCTGCCATCCCAGGCATAATGCTCGAACACACCGGAGCTTTGAATCCTCAGCTGGTGTGACCAGTGAGTGGTTGGCCCTGCATCGCTCGTGCGTACTACGATGCTGGCGGGACTTGTCCGCGCAGGCTTGACCCAGGCAGATATTGTGTAGACTGTAGGGTCGCTTGTGTAGGGAAGATTCACGAAGTCATCTGTCCCGTCAAATTCCAGTGCCTGTTCGAACTTCCCCACTACGTAATTGGGCATTCCACCGTCGAATGTGCCATTCGCCGAACCTGCTGAGTCATCCAGATTCCCGTCAAATTTCCAATGACCAACAAGATCAGCCGATACGTTGCTTGCTCCACTTAGTACCAAAACAAAAGAGACCAAATAAATCAATTTCCTAAGCATAATAATCCTCCTTAAAAAATAAAAAAATTTGTTAATTGAAATGTAAAATTTCTTCTCTGCGAAATACAAAGTGTATGCTATAACTCCGTGCCTCGCATAATAACTCCTCCTTTACCGAAAAACTATAAGAATTGCACTCGCCCGTCTTGGCTCGGCCCCGCTCCGACTCGCTCGGCCTTGACGGGCCAAGCCGAGACAGGCTGGTTGACCTCAGATTCGTAGATGCCTGACTGCGCAAGCACAAGCTTCACTAATGTTATCTATACCAAATTGTCCGCTCTCGCGTCAAGGAAAATCTCTGGAGCATTCATTGGCATGCTTTTTTTGATAAAACTATGCAGTAGTGCGGAAAAGACAGGGGGGATATCGATTATTTGAGCATCTTCTTTAACCTATTGTAGATGTGTCTGAAAAAAGGCAGTTAACTTTACATGTAAAATCTCGCAGAATGCTCCTCAGTTTGCAATTTAAAGCTCCTTAATGGGCCATTTAAACGTTGAACTTGCCTTGAGGGATTGTTTTCAGAATCACGTTTTAAATCCGCTTGGAACGGCGGAAAAAGCGTTATATTCGGAAAAAGCGTTACATTCGGTATCACCGGTGGCACATAGATATAATCTTTGCTATTTCATATTCCCAGGATAAGTGTATTGAATATACACTAAGATTTAAGCCCTTGTTTTACTTAACCTCCTCCTTTATGTAAAGCAGGGGCTTTTTTTGTAAAGCGCCTCAGAGGCCATTTTAACGATGAACTCGTCTTGAAGGGCTTATATTAGCCTATTTTCAGGAAGTGGTTCCAGATTGGAGGATTACCCGCTCAAAATATCCACAGCGTTCACCCTGTTGCACTAAACATTCATCTCGAAATAAGCAGCCGCCGTAATGATGGTCGAAGTTGGCACATCCGGGATTCCCTGTTTTTGGGTCGGCTTCAACTATTTCAACGTGCTCACTAATGTGTTTAATCATTTTCATCAGCCTATAATCCTCCCACAATTCTGTAAAAAAAGTCAATTGTCCGGCTCTCAACTCCTCACTGCTAAGGCCTCAATCTATAAAAAATATAAGTTATTTATGCCGAAGTGCAAAATTCTGAAGGAAGTTATTTTTCGTCCTATATTAAATTTTTTTCCTTATCGCCTCAAAGTTTTCAGGACCGAATTAAAACAAGTGAGGTTTTTTAGCAATCTATCTACTCGACAATTTGGGGGCCGAAGTGGTTTCAGATTGTAGGATTACAAGAAGAAATCCTACGCCGCAAGCGAAAATACTCCTGCTGCTCGGCTTGCCCCGTAGCATCGTCAAAGACTTTTTTATACTATGAGGTTTGGTTGTGATGAGGGAATGAAGGACTGACGGTCTATAATGATATCTACCTGCTGGGAGATGTCCTATCCCGTTCCGTATCTCTCTTATCCGGCTTTCGAACTTCCTGTATCCTTGGCTTAGCTGATTTAGGCTTCGAGTGAGAGCCGCCTTTTTTACCAGTACCCCCTTTCATCAGAGACAGGGCTTTAACACATGCCGCTTTGGTAGTTCGATCACGATGCTTCAGCCCCTGCTCAAGGACCTCCGAAGCCAATTTCTTCATTCTGCCCTTCATACTCCTCAGTCCGTATGCTGCTGCTTTCTTGGTCGTCCTTGAGTAGTTGCCAAGTAATGTCTCCGTGAGGATAGCCAAACCATCTTCCTGCATCCACGACAGATTGAAAGCTGCCAGCCTGGCAGTTGAAATATCACTTGAGCACAGCTTTCGTGTTAGCTGCCTTAGAAGCTCGATAGATGCTTCGTCTTTTTCCTGTTCGGCAGATTTTTTTTCTTCGAACTTCATAGAGTCTCCTTCAAATGAAGGTAAGTATAATAGAATACTCCCGATTATGCCAGTTGAAAAAGTTGGTTCACAGAGCATCCCACAAATTTTTTTGTGTCGGTGATATTTTACATACATTCAATTACTTTAGCATTTTATTTTTGTGAGAGTTTCTTTGACGTGTAATCCAGCAGTGCTTTGAGCTCTTTCCATCCGGGATTTTCGGGCTCGTCCTGCATTGAACCCGGTATATGAAAAGCGGTGGCTGGATGTTCAGTAAACCGCCCATTTCCCTCAAGCCAGCTCTTGTTTACTTTCCAGTAGCCTTTTAATTCGCGTATCTCTATTCTCCTAAGCACGTTGCACTTTGGTAAATTCTCATCGTCACCGCATTCACGCAGTGCCAAATCGATTCCGTCCCCGGTGAGTCTCGGATGCAGTTGTGCGTAAACCTGCTGTCCCAAATACAGGTTGGTATACTTGCTTCTTTCCTTAGCAACACTGCCGAATCGTTGACAAATTTCTTTTCCAAATGAGATTTTGTGACTCTTCTCTAAAGAGATTTCTTGCCTCCTGTACCCGGACATCTGCTCAAAGGACAGGACCCAGTCTCTCAGGCGCTCCCGGTCAAATAGAACCTTGCCGAAGGGGAGGACTGAATGTGGAATCTTCTTTTCTCTCACCAGATACAATACGTCTTTATCACCACATTTAAGAAATTCGGCCGCTTCTTCCGTGTCGAAGAATCCTTGATTACTATTCTTATCCATTTCCCGGTCTCCTTTTTAAACTATTGTATGATATACTATACTCTACATATGATATACATTAGCCAATAAACATCGTATAACGATTGGCGTCAAGCATTTTTTACTATTTTTTCATATTTTGCTTTTTTCAGAAGCAAAGCGCCGAAGTTTGGGGCAGGCCCCCTTAGAGTATAAAGCACTCTAATCAAGGGGGTAAAAAATTGGGTTTGATTGGGTTTGTTTTTTTGGACTGCGAAATCATCTTTTTTTCTGTAATCCTTTGTTATAAGTAAGTTTACATTCATTTGGGCTCTACGGAAATTGGGTTTGTTTGGGTTTGAATTGGGTTTGTTTTCACCAAGTGTCCAATTGGATTTATTTTCATAAGCCATATTTGAAAAGGTACTTACGTTCATTTGCAATCCGCCTACGGCGGACAAGATTGGGTTTGTTTTGCATAAAAAGAGTTGATTTGTAGAGGGTTCTCGACAGATGTAGAGGGCCGAGGACAGTTGGCGAGTATTGCGTATTGCGTATCGTGTGTTGCGTATTGCATAGATCGTGGTACATTGTTCATAGTTAATGGTTCATTGGTAATTGACTAATCTGGATCCCCGACTACGACCTTCGGGGAAAAGTTTGGCTGGGCCGACTGGCTCTAAGTCCTTGCTGCGCTGCAGCTTACGACATGCAAACTGAAATGTTATCTTCGCCTACTGGCGGTTTATGTTTGTCTACTGGCAAACATGCGCGTATTTTAACATATATTCAAACATAAGTCGACAAAAAAACGTCCAAAAAGAACTTTTTTACACAACTTTTACCAAGTGAGATGAAGGCTGCTCGTTAGTGAGGAGTGAGCTAAAGTAAATTAAAGTGCCTAAAGTGAGCTAAAGTTGGATACTCCCGCCGTTGCTAAAGCTATGGCGGACAAGCGATGCTGGACGCTCAATGCTCGATTCTGGCTTCTCGACACCTGCATTTCGAGCTAGTAGACCTTATCTTTCAGAAAGAGTATTTCCCTATCTTTGGCGTCCACCTCCAAGGCAGCAAGGCGTTTGAGGCTTCGCTTACGAATCCTTCATGAAAATCGAGCAGCCATGATGGCCGCTTTAATGATCAATGTAACAGCAAGGGTGAAGACGTCCAAGTTCTTGTTCATAAGGACATTCAAACCTACTCCAAGACATGTGCACACTCTATTTGTGGGTGTGATTGTAGGACAAAACGGACGAAATTGCGACTGATAAGTCCAGGGAGGTAAATGCTTGTATTTCAATAGAATAGATCAGATGTCATGACGGTCCCATTCGCCCTTTACAACCAAATGGTGTCCATGAAGCCTGCAACAGCAAGGGTTCCCATGCCGTGTATAAAAGGACGTGGGAACCCTTTCAAGTGTTATGCTAAAGTGCCCTATGCATACCACTTATGGTACATATGATTGTTAGTACCGGGAGCAAAGCAGTCAATTCGATTCGGCCCCCAGGAGACAGCTGCAGGCGACTCAACAATTACCCCGCCAAGATTCTCCCAACCGCTCCAGCTCGAGCCGTTCCACCACTTGTGGTACATCCTGTTATTGGTGCCCCGTACAAAACAATCCAAGCGATTGGCCGCCCAGGAAGAGACTGCCGGGGCGCCTATGATCACCCCTCCAAGATCTTCCCAACCACGCCACTTTGAACCATCCCACCATTTATGGTACATATGATTGTTAGTACCGGGAGCAAAGCAGTCAATTCGATTTGGCCCCCAGGAGACAGCTGCCGGCGGACCAACAATCACCCCACCGAGGTTTTCCCAGCCGCTCCAATTCGAGCCGTTCCACCACTTATGGTACATGCGGTTGTTGGTGCCCCGCACAAAACAATCCAAGCGCTTGGCCGCCCAGGAAGAGACTGCCGGGGCGCCTATGATCACCCCGCCGAGATCTTCCCAGCCATGCCATGTCCCGCTAACAATTGTCCCATAAAGTGCTTGAATGCCGGCCGTATCGTCGCTGTGCAGATATCGGTGTGGTCCAGAGTAGTACGGATACATCAGAGAATTGTGCACTGTTGAATGGGCCAGCCCCAGCGCGTGTCCAAACTCGTGGGCAAGGACTGAAACCAAGTCGGTGCCAGAAGGCGGGATGTTAACCGACCAGGTCTCGGCGTCATCCACGTGGGTATCACCGGCAATGGCCCCACCATTAGGTGGTGGATAGTAAGCATGCGCCAGAACCCCACCGGGTCCGTCGAAAGCGTTGCTAATCCCATCCCCATGGTTGCCCGTGACAAAGCGGATCACAATGTCCGGGCTGCTGGCCATGGGCACTTCCGAGAAAGTCAAAGGTGTCACGGCGTTCCAAAAGCCAAATGCTTGCGTGACTGCATTGCGAACCTGGGCCGTGCTCAGATCGCCGGTAAACTCGTTAAAACCATAGGTCAGTGCGGTCTTGTTCCATTTGTTGCCCTGGAGAACGTACTCGGCTACATCAGGAAAGCCACAACGTGGTTTGGACATGAGTTCGCGGCTCGCTTCGTCCAGTTCCCCTGTCACCGGCAGGCCATGGAATTCCTGGTAACGCTTTAAGGCCTGCACGGTATTTTGATCGAAGGTACCGTTTTTCGCTGCAGGCGCTGCTGCTCTATCCCTCGGCACTCCATAGGTATCAAGAACGTTGGAGTCCAAGTAGCCGAAGTTCGTGAGGTACCGCTGCAAACGTTTGACCTGATCTCCTTTGGAGCCTGTCTTCAAGCCTGAAGCCGTAGGCAGATAATCCGCGAATTTTGCTCCCAGTTCCTGCACATGGCCCTTCGTTTTCTTTTTTTTCTTTTTTCCTTGCATTTTCTTGCTCCTTTCTTGAATTGTGATCATTCGCTGCCAACAGGAATATCTTGGAATCAACATTCAGTTGGCTAAGGTCACCACTTTACAAACCTGCGGGGTTCTTGAGAGAGGCCAGCGAGAAAATTAGTCGCCATGTCCCTGTCATTTCCACAGCTGGCATCTTGCCAGTCTTTTCGGCGTAAGCCATATCTCCTTGCGGCATTTCACCAATTTTCTCGCCTAGTATCGCTTCTTCTCCCGGCATTTCACCAGTCTCCTCGGCCTGCATCGCTTCTTCTCCCGGCGTTTCACCAGTCTCCTCGGCTTGCATCGCTTCTTCTCCCGGCATTTCACCAGTCTCCTCGGCTTGCATCATTTCTTCCCCCGGCATTTCTCCGCTCGCGTTCTCGTCTGCGGATTCAACCTTAATCATGTTTCCGGTAGGCATCTCTTCTATCTCCTGCATGCCTGAAGTTGACTGAGGGGAGATAGTTTCTCCCTGAATTCTTGAGGTCTCCATCATTTGGCTCCTTTCTTTAGTTAAGCTGGGATTTCCCATATGGCGCTGCTCAGCTACGCTACTGAGCCTAGTTTAGGGTAGCTCATCAAGTCTTTCTTAGATGGTAATCGTTCACGGGTATTTTTATGGTATGGGGCAACACACCCAACATTAAATACCCAAAGAGTATTATAAACAGCCTCCCATTAAACGGGTTTCGAGTCATAAGTATGTACCGAACCTTCCATGGTAATTGCCTGCTCGAAGGCTTCATCGCGATCAGCCAAATCAGTAGTATCTCGAACACAAAACAGAAGCATTCTCTCATCTGTTGAAATTACCGAACAAAGCTGCAGAAAACAACTGAGGTCTTTCCCTTGTAGACATTAGGGTTATCCCTAAAAAGCCTTTTGGTCCTCACGCTAACCCGATTCTGGGAACTAATGGCGGTATGAATACTATAGGAGTCGGTGAACCTTCAACTATGGATGGGACAAGCTCTTGGGGACAAGCGGGGGAAGAAAAGGAATATCCCTTCGACTACGCTCAGGGTAAACTCATAAGCTTATCTCCCTTCGGCCATGCTCAGGGCAGGCTTTGCTCAGGACAGGTATCAAACAAGGAATGTCGAATTTAGAAGGGAAGGATTAAGCTCTTCAGCTCCGCCCACCATTCGTCTCCGCTCAGAGTGAAGAAAAACAGTAGAAATTATCCGAATATCAGGTATAAAATAAATGTAAGCTTAATTCATAGGAAAATCTTAGTTGACATTTCATAATCCGGAAGGCACAATATGCCGGATATCCGGCGACTGGCATCCGGTCCCTTTTGAGCTGTATAGCAATAAGGAGAAGAAAAAATGCAGAGCGCGCTATTAAAGACTATTCTCAGTCTGGCAATCATTGCGACAATAGCAGGCTGTGGACCCGGCAGGAATCTGACCGTCGTTGAAAAACGGCAGGTCGTGATGGACATGGAAAACGAAACCCTTGAAAGATTATACAGAGAAGCCCCTGGGACCAGAGAGAAGATTGCAAAGGCAGCCGGCTACGGTACCTTCAGTAATGCCAATGTCAATCTGATTATCGCGAGCGCCGGAGGCGGTTATGGCGTGGTTGTTGATAATGAGACCGGGAAACGTACCTATATGAAGATGGCATTAGGCGGTGTCGGCCTTGGTTTGGGTGTAAAAGATTATCGTGTCGTTATGATCTTCAAGGACAAGACCACGCTTAATAATTTTGTGGAAAGCGGCTGGGATTTTGGTGCCCATGCAGATGCTGCGGCCAAAGCCGGTGAAACGGGAGGCGAGCTGAGCGGAGAGGGAGATATCATCTCCGGGATCGAGGTATTCTCGATGACAGAGTCCGGTCTGGCTTTGCAGGCGACAGTGGCTGGTACAAAATACTGGAAAGATGATAAACTCAACTGACAGTTGTTGTTCATTCTGAAGTCACCTCTTGAGGGGTACTATTTTCCATTATCAGACTACTCCGGGCTGCGCATGAATGTCTTTAAGCTGCTTACAACATAAACAATCGAACCGTCTAAGGAATTGTAAATAAATTATCTTCCATTTTTGGCTGGCTGCGGCTTCGGCTGGCGGTGTCAGCAAAACTCGGACTACCAACCAGTAGGCCTGCGTTTTGCTTCCTTGCCAGCCTTGTCCTCGCTGGAGCCAAAACGAAACCTAATTTCTTTACCAGTCCTAAAGATCGCGAATTCGTAACAAAGGTCGAGAAAATGCTCATCATATTTATATGTGGTTATTGAACAGCTCAGATGAACTTTTCGGACAGCAACGCCGTATAAATGCTTGCATTAGAATTTATAAGTAAGGAAGTGTTTCCACCCTCCACGGGAGGGCTGCTGAGGAGGACGGGCATCATGGCTAAAAAAAGTACACAGTTTAATTCAGAATACCTCATGGGGCTGCATAGCCGGCACCTTTGCTATATTATATCTCAAGTGACATAGTTTCTCTTGAGTTAATTGTTGCTGATAATCTTCTTAAGGAAACTCGATGAAGTTGCGAAAATTATTTCTGGTGTCGTTGCTAATTAGTTCGGTATCTCCGGCAGATGTAAGCAGCCGGAACATGCTACGGCAAAGAAGGGAAATCCAAAATAATACAGTAGAGTTAGATTTATCATATGATTTCTCCGTGCCCGGAGAAACTTTCAGGATAAGTTTAATTGTCATACTTCCACAGACCATACCGGGTAAACAGAAGATTTTAAGCATAAAGTACTCCCCAAAACCATCAAGATTTTTCCACGAAAATGGAAACCGCTACGCCGAGTTTGTCTTTGTCAAGCCTGACAAGCGAATGAAAGTAGAAATAATTATCAGGGCCGAATTGCTCAGATATGACCTGCTCACCGCGAGAGAAAAACGTGAACAAGACCTTTTCGAAGGGCCCGGGTTCGAGGACTTTCTAAAGCAGGAAAAGTATATAGAAAAAGACGACCCCCAAATACAAGAAATCGCAGAAAGCATAGAAGGTCAAACAGAAGCAGCCATAGTGAAAAACATATATAACTATGTCATTGATAATTTGGAGTACACCCTCCACGGGAAAAAAGACTGGGGTGCAGTCAAAGCTCTCCAGCAGAAAAAGGGAGATTGTACCGAGTACGCTGATCTGTTCGTTTCTATATGCAGGGCAAAGAACATTCCTGCCAGAATCGTTACAGGCTACACGGTTCGATTCGATACCGATTCATCAAAACACAATTGGGTGGAGGTCTATCTGCAAAAGTACGGCTGGGTTCCTTTTGATCCGAGCGGCGGCGATATAGAAAACTTCATATTCCGAAACAGAGCGTTTGACAGAATGAGACCGGTTTATCTTTATCTTACTAACATCCGCAACGATGAAGTACTTGGTAACTATCATTTTGCCAGGTATACATACTGGGGTGACAGAGCAAGACTAACAGACTCAATTAAATTCAAGCAACCTTCCCCGCCCTTCCCAAAAAACCACTGACATTCCAGCAACTCAAGAACTTCTCTTCAATGGGCCGGGGCCGGCGAAACTAATTCTCATCCTCTTTGTCTGAAAGTTAATTACTACCGCCTGAGGGTGGTGGTAGTTAACTTATAGAACGGTGTAGAGCGGTGTGAGGATGTTTTGGTTTTGCTGTTGCAGGCCCACAAAGGATAAACTATCCTTGCGGGCTGGAATGTTCTTGCCATGCTGCAAATGGCTGGTTATCATCCAGGCGGCTGCATGTAAGAGAAAGAAACGCTGTTAGAATTCTTAGCTTGCATTCTTGTTACTTGATTGCATATTACCATATAAAATCAAATTAGGAGATGTCATGAAAAGCTCTATTTTTACAAAGATGGGGATATCTATTTGGATTTTCATCTGTTTTGGGGTCCTGGTTCCTGATGGCAAACTGGAGGCTGTGGATTCGGCTGCTGTGAAAAAACTATTTCCTGACCCGCCGCGTCAGTACTGTTCAGCCCCCCTGTGGGTGTGGAACGACATGCTCACTGAGAAACAGATAGTTGACACCCTCCGCGACCTGGCAGGGCAGAAAGTCAAGCAAGTCTTTGTTCATCCCAGGCCCGGTCTAATGACACCATATCTTTCAGAGGAGTGGTTCAGGCTCTGGAAGGCAGCTTTGAAAGAAGCCGAGCAGCTCGATATGAACGTGTGGATTTACGATGAGAACTCGTATCCATCGGGCTTTGCCGGCGGATTCGTTCCTGAGGCCATGCCCGAGTCCCGCGGCCGGGGTCTGGTAATCAAGGAGCAAGAGTCGCCGGGTAAGCTCGATGAGAATTCCATGGCGGTTTTTCGTCTAACAGAAAGCGGTTATGAGAATGTCTCCGGCATGGCACGGGCGGGGGCCCAGCTTCCGAAAGGCAAGTATTTAGTTGCATCGATACAGCGCGCGGGCACTTCACCATGGTACGGGGGCAAGTTCTATGTCGATGTTATGTACCCGGGTGTAACGGAGAAGTTTCTGGCCATAACGATGGATGCGTACACTCGTGAGATAGGCGAGCACTATGGCAAGCGCATGCCCGGGGTATTTACGGATGAGCCACACCTTGCGCCGGCGGGCGGGCTGCCGTGGACGGACGATTTGCCGGAAGTGTTCGAAAAGCGATGGGGATACAGCCTGATTGATAATTTGCCCAGCCTGGTACAGCCGGTCGGTGACTTCAAGCAAGTAAGACACAACTATATTCAGGTTCTGCTGGACCTGTTTATCGAGCGCTGGGCCAAGCCATACTATGAGTACTGCGAACGTCACAGTATCGAATTTACAGGTCATTACTGGGAGCACGAATGGCCGAATTGCCTGAGGTCACCTGATAATATGGCGATGTACGCCTGGCACCAGAGGCCGGCGATCGATACGCTGATGAATCAGTACCGTGAAGATACTCACGCCCAGTTCGGCAATGTTCGGGCGGTCAAGGAGCTGTCAAGCGTTGCGAATCAGCTTGGGCGCAAGAGGACGCTGTGTGAAGCATACGGGGCGGGTGGTTGGGACCTGCGTTTTGAGGACATGAAGCGAATCGGTGACTGGCTTTATGCGCTGGGAGTTAATACGCTTAATGAGCATCTTTCATATATCACGATAAGAGGCGCGCGCAAGCGTGACCATCCGCAGTCTTTCTCATATCACGAACCCTGGTGGAAGGCATACCACGTGATGGCCGAGTACTTCAACAGGCTGTCGCTGATTATGTCGCAAGGAGAACAGATTAACCGGATTCTTGTAGTCGAGCCTACGACGAGCGCGTGGATGTATCAGGGCGATTCGAGCCAGCGAGAGAAGCTCAATGAGATTGGGAACCAGTTCCAGCAAATGATAACGTCGCTGGAGCAGGCTCAGGTTGAGTACGATATTGGATGCGAAGATATTATTGCAAGGCACGGCTCGACCGAAGGGACGCTATTCAAAGTAGGTCAGCGTGCGTATGATACGGTCGTTCTAACGCCTTTAACGGAGAATCTTAACCTGCGAACGATGGATCTGCTTGATGCATATCTGGAGGCCGGCGGAATTGTAGTCTGCTGTGGAGAGGCACCTTCGCATATTGACGGTCGATCTTCGAATCGAGGCGCAGAAGCGGCGAGGCGTTCGGGCTGGAAGCAGCTTGAGGCAAGCAAAGTGCCGCAAATACTGATGGCCAGTTCAAAGGATGGATTTAGCATCGAGCGGGATAAAGAAGACAAAGGCATTCTGTTTCATCACAGGCGAACGGTTGAAGACGGAGAATTTCTATTGCTGGTTAACACGAGCATCGATGTGCCGTCGGCGGGAGTGATAAAATCGACAGGGCGGTGTGTCGAAAGATGGGACCCGAGGACGGAAGAGGTTTCCATGTATCCTTTTGAAAAGGTTGGTGCCGGTGTAAAGGCCCGCTTTGAGCTTCCACCTTGCGGGAGCCTTTTGCTGTTCTTGTCAAAGAAAACCTATGAGCCTGTCATTGAGGCAAAGGAAACTATTAAGGTCGTTGCATCGCGAGGCGAGCCTGAGGTTGGCCCGATAGAGGAGAACGTACTGACGCTGGATTATGTCGATATTACGGCAGGCGGCCAGGCGAAGAAGGACATGTATTTCTATCAGGCGTCCCAATTTGCGTTTGCAGAGAACGGGATGGCACGAAATCCGTGGGACAGTGCCGTTCAGTTTCGGGACGAGCTTGTGAAAAAGACATTCGGCCCTAAAAGCGCTTTTGAGGCAACCTATCGATTTACCATTCAGCAGCAGGTGCCCAAGCGGCTTTGGATTGTTATCGAAAGACCGGATTTGTACGCGATTACGTGCAATGGCAAAACGGTTTCCGCTAAAAAGGATTCATGGTGGCTGGATAAAGCGTTCGGCAAAATCAACATCACAGAGGCTTCCAAGGTTGGTGAGAACACCGTGACAATCAAAGCGTCACCTTTTACTATTTATCATGAGCTGGAGGCGGCCTATATTCTGGGGCATTTTAAGGTAAGGTCGGCCGATTCAGGTTTTGTGATTGTTGGCGGGCCGGAGCCGGCTACGGAGCTTGGAAGCTGGAAAGAGCAGGGTTATCCGTTCTATGCGGCGGGTGTTTCTTACAGGCAGAAGTTCGATATCGCGCGTCCTGCAGGGCGGTATCTTGTTGAATTACGTAAGTGGTACGGAAGTGTTGCAGAGATTACCGTTAACGGAGTGCCTGCCGGCTATATTGCGTATCAGCCCTGGCAGTGTGACGTGACGGATCTAATCAAACCGGGTACGAACACGGTTGAAGTTGTTGTAATCGGTACGCTCAAGAACACCCTGGGGCCACACCACGCGGGGGCGGCGCTGGGCAGTGCCTGGCCGAGTATGTTCCACAAAGCCCCGCAGACGGGCCCACCGCCGGGCAAAGAATATCATACAATCGACTATGGGCTTTTTGAACCGTACGTTCTAAAGCAGGTCATCCAGAAATAGCGACAAACGGGCTCTTATTATGATTGCACTTGGCGTTTTCCTGCACGCCTTAGGGGGTTTTGCTGCGGGAAGTTTCTACCTGCCGTTCAGAAAGGTCCGCAACTGGGCGTGGGAGAGCTACTGGCTTGTGAACGGCTTGTTCTCCTGGGTCATAATGCCCTGGCTGATAGCCGTCCTCACAGTTCCCCAACTACTTTCTCTGATTCGCCAGGCACCTGTCGGCAGTGTTATTTGGAGTTACGTTTTCGGAGTGCTTTGGGGTATCGGAGGCCTAACGTTCGGACTTTCGATGCGGTATCTGGGAATGTCCCTCGGGTATGCGATTGCGCTTGGATTTTGCGCGGCGTTCGGGACAATTATCCCCCCGATATTTTCCGGCAGCTTCGGAGATTTGATCGCCAACATTTCAGGCCTAACCATCCTGGCCGGCGTTGTTGTCTGTCTGGTTGGAATTGCTGTTTGCGGCTGGGCCGGGATATCCAAGGAGAGAGAGCTGTCAACGGTACAAAAACGCGCAGCCATAAAAGAGTTCGACTTTCTCAGAGGCCTGCTGGTGGCAATCTTCGCAGGTATCATGAGTAGTTGCATGGCCTTTGGAATTGCAGCCGGTAAACCTATTGCCAATCTCGCGGTAGAGCACGGAGTCCAACCTCTCTGGCAAAACAGCCCTGTTCTGGTCGTGATTCTGGCGGGTGGTTTTACGACAAATTTCATTTGGTGTGTCATACTCAATATTAGAAATCACTCAGCAAAAAACTATTTCACTGCAGGTGGCGCATCACTCACAGGCAACTACTTCTTCTCAGCGCTGGCGGGCATTACATGGTATTTGCAGTTCATGTTTTACGGGATGGGCACGACCAAAATGGGCAAATATGACTTTTCAAGCTGGACATTGCACATGGCTTTTATAATTGTCTTTAGCAATTTGTGGGCACTGCTGTGCCGCGAATGGAAGGGCTCCAGTCGCCGTACACTGACTATTATAGTCTGCGGAATCCTTGTGGTCGTATTGTCCACAGTTTTGATCGGCGCAGGTAACTACATTGCTTCGCTCGGCAGATAGAGATGGTGTGTCGGCGCGCATCGAGGTAAATTTTGACCAAAGATAATCAGGTGGGAAAGAAGATGGCACAGAAAGAGACAATGAGCCCAAGGGAACGTGTCATAAAAGCCCTGAATCACGATATCCCCGATAGAGTCCCCATCGACCTTGGTGGATTTCAAACGGGAATACATAAGAAAGCTTACAGCGAATTGCTTGATTACCTGGGTATTGAAGATGAAGTGACGATTATGGATCCGGTGCAGCAGCTTGCCCGACCGTGTGAACAGCTCTTGCAGCGTTTTCACGTTGATATACGCTATGTTTTTGCCCACGGGCCAGAGAGTTTCAAAGGTCCAATCGAGCAGAATACGCGGGACGGGAGGCTCTGGCATGATCTTAAGGATGAGTTCGGCGTGGTTTGGTCGATGCCGGACGACCAGCAGCTTTATATGGACATATCACACCATCCGCTGGCGGATGCAGCAATTGAGGACATAGAGGATTATCCGTTCCCAAAAGGCAATGATCCGACACGTTTTACAGGTGTCCGCGAAAAGGCACTTGAACTCCGCAAAGAAACACCTTATGCGATATCGACAGGTATCGGCGGAGTCGTGTACGAGATATGCTGGTATATGCGGAGTATGGAGAGATGGTTTATGGATATGATTGAGAATCCGGCCTTCTGCGAGACTCTGCTGGATAAGACGCTTGGTTTCTGGATGGATTACTACAGTAGTTTCCTGGCCGAGATTGGTGACCTTATCGATGTAGTGATGATAGGGGATGATATCGGCGGCCAATCCGGGCCTCTTTTCTCTCCTGAGCTCTACCGGAAGATTGTTAAGCCGAGGCAGAAAAAGCTTGTCCGTCACATAAAGTCCCTAAGCCCGGCCAGGGTTTGGTACCACACTTGCGGCTCGGTGATTGACTACATCCCTGACTTACTTGATAACGGAATCGATATCCTAAACCCAATTCAAATCAGTGCCAGGAACATGGAGCCACGAGAGCTGAAGGCCAGATTCGGTGACAGATTAACTTTTTGGGGCGGAGGCATAGATACCCAGCACATATTCCCCTTTGCCAAACCGAGCGATGTCAGAGAGCACGTGCGGAGGAATCTGGAGATACTCAAGCCTGGCGGAGGCTATATTTTCAACAACGTTCACAACATACAGGCAGATGTCCCGGCCGAAAACATAACGGCCCTGTTTGATGCTGCTTATGAGTTTGGATTCTATTGATTTGGCCGCGTATCAATAGAGGTTTGAATTCTTATCGGCTGCAGGGAGAAATTGGTACCAGGTATATTTCAGGGCTGATATGGCCGCAACCGCCAGTACAAGCCATATCATCGAATTAATATACCAATGGCCAACAAGGTACATGGGGAACAAATATAGGCCGGTAATCGCAAGCATAGCAAGTACAACATTTAGGATTGCCAGTGACACGCTTTCCGACTTTGACGACATCTCTTCTGCGGATAATCCGGCTTTTCTTGCTATAGGCTTCCACATTCCAAAAGGTCGAACGGATTTATAAAAGCCGACAAGGGTGTCCAAATCGGTAGCTTGGGTCGCCAATGACGCTGCAATGCTCACAAACAGCGATGCTGCGCATATTAAGGGAAATACGTAGTACACAGGCGCATCGGGAAAGAATAAGATTGTAAAAGACAAAATAATACCGACAAAGGTTCCCACAGAATACCCCCAGCCATTCATCCGCCACCAGTACCATCTGAGCACATTCGGTATGGCCATGCCCGCCCCAAGCACCATCATCATCCAGTTCCATATTTGAGCAATCGAGCTGACCTGCGAACCGATGACAACTCCGATGAGCACCAACACGAGCGTGGCCCAATAACTGAATCGCACAGATTCCTTTTCACCTGCCTGAGGCCGAAAGTAAGGCTGCCAGATATCGCGAACGATAAAAGAAGCGCCACTGTTTACCGTCGAGCTGAATGTCGACATAAAAGCAGCCAACAGGCCGGCGATTACGATTCCCTTGATCCCGATCGGTAACATTTCCTGCAGCACAACAGGCATTACTTTTTCAGAATCTGTCAGACCGGTGACACCGGTGAGGGCCAGCAGAGCAATTCCCACAGCCATTGCCCAGCGAACAATCAGAAAGACACTCCAGGCAGCGCCGACCTTCGCAGCGTCACGGGCATCACGTGCGGCCAAAAATCGCTGGAAATCGTACATCTGAGCCGGCCCTCCGGCATTGAGTAGAAGTCCCTTTAAGACCCAGACAATCACGAGAACGCCAAAAAACTCGAAGGAGGCGTTGCCTGTTCCGGCAAATTCTTCGATTCTCCACGGCACATTTAGTGAGGTCCAGTTTTCCGGTAACTTCGACAGTAACTCCGGTGTTAGGTTGGACCACGCGATATAGGCGATGAATATACTGCCTAAGGTCAGAACGATGGTCTGGATAACATCGGTTACCACCACGCTGTAAAGTCCGCCAAGAACTACATACAGGGTTGTTATACCAATAATCAAAACTGCCAGAACAGTAGGTTCGTGTATCGTAACCAACGTTTTTATCCAGGGTACTGATACGTACTGAGCGAGAGATTCGAGTGGAATATAAACTGAAGCGAACTTGCCGATTCCCTGATAGGCGTACCCGATGAAGCTCGCCAGAGTAAGCACCGCCATCAATGCGTAAGCGGTACGGGCCAGCTTGCCGCCAGAGTCACTGCCAAACCGTGTCTTCATCCACTCCGCCGCTGTCATCACATTCGACCGCCGCACCCATTTACCCATATAGCTCAGGAAAAAAGCACCCATCAAAACGCCCCACATCCAGTGATGCCACATAGATTTCATCCCCAGAACATACAGGATGGAAATAATCCACATTGTCCCGGTAATATCGAAGTTGGATACCGAACCTGACATCGCCAGAGCGAGCCAGTGGATGTTCTTGCCCCCAAGAAAATAGGCCCCTAAGTTTTTTGCCGCTCGTTTCTGATACCAGAAGCCCAGCCCTATCACGACAGCGAAATAAAAGAGAATTATCCCGTAATCAACGAAGCTCATTTATTGTTTCTCTCCGGCTTAGAGCCTATCCAAATAACCCGCTCTATTGAGGCCGGCTGCAAAGCCCGATGCCTGCGTTGTCGGTGAAAAAACGTTCTTAACGTGGAGAAAACCACTTCTGGCGAGCATTTTTGGCCTGCCGCCTTGGCCTCGAACTTTTCGCTCGGCCTCATAACGACCCGGATATTCGGATAAGCTCTTAATGTGCAGCATTTACCGCGTCAAACATTGAAACAATATTCTCCGGAGGGACGTTTGACAGAATATTGTGAACCTGCTGAAAAACGAAACCACCATCCGTTTTGAGTATCTCAACTTGCTTTTTGACATGTTCAGCAACTTGCTCGGGCGTACCGTTAGGCAGGACATCTCTGGTATCGCACCCGCCGCCCCAGAAAGTAAGCTCTCTGCCGAACTCCGCCTTAAGCTCCGCTGCGTTCATTCCTGAGCAGCTAATCTGAACGGGGTTAATGGCATCAAGGCCGGCCTCGACTAAGTGACCAAGCAATTCACGGACTCCCCCGCAGCAGTGAAGCATGACCTTAACATCAGCCAATTCTTTTGCGCGGTTCCACAGTAACTTATGACGCGGCTTGAAAAACTCGCAATACATCTGTGGTGAAATCATCGCCCCTGTTTGCATCCCCAGATCGTCTCCAAATAGGATAATATCAATATGTTCACCGACGGCCTCTAAGAACCGTTCAAGGTTGGCAAGATGAATTTCTACCAGCTTATCAAGAAAACGATGAGCCCGCTTTGGCTCGCCGGCAAGAAGCATCATGAACTGGTCATTACGGTAAAGAAACTGGCCGATTTCAAAAAGGTTACCACCGAATAAACCTATAATGGCGCGGTCGGTGTTTTTCCGCAATTGCCTCGCACCTTCAGAAAGCGCCCGGCTGTCAATTGGACCGGGCGGACTGGCAATGGCGGTCCACATTGATTCTGCAAGGGCGTCACGAATTGCTTCCGGCTCGTCGTCTCCGTCAAGAAAAGGAAAATATATCTGCTCGAAATAAAGTGCTCCATCCGGCATGTGGGCGAAAACTGTTCCACTTTGTGACCGTATCACCCAGCGCCCCTCTTCTCTTTCAAGCTTCGTCCAAACGGGTACAAAACATGGTGTCCCGTCCGGCAGGGTCCAGGGTGACCATGATTTCTCGTCCAGCGAAAAGCCCCTGCCCATCTCTACGGTGTCCACCCCGAATCTTTCAAGAACGTCCTCATCGACAATAGCCAATTGCTGAATGACGTCATAAACTCTAATCGGCTTGGCCGGCAGACCCAGATACTTTCGCAGCTTCGGATACGTTATGGCAGCAATACCCGAAGACCTGTGCCCCGAAAAGTCAACCGGAACACGGTCAGTTTGGCGATGTTCCAACGCCCCTAAAACCCGCTCTCGTGAGGTTGCCTTCATATTTCTATTTTCCGGAAAGTGGAATACGCAAAGTAACAATTTCGTAAGCGGCCATCTCAATCGGTCCTGTTATTTTGGAAATCTGTTCTTCGGCAAAGTTGCTTAACCATACTGTCTTCGGCGCAGGCTTTGCCCAGGCAAGTCCGGCTTTTTCAGGTCGTCCTCCTGTATTGAATAAGCGTACTATTCTGGCCTTGCCGTCCTCGCTGGGCTTAAAGGCGGTTACGATTACCCTTGCGGGTTTAACACTCAGAATAGAATTTTGTGTTGGAATCCTGCTGTCAACCGGAACGGCCATAAGCGGCTGGCTGCGCTCGGTACCGAATCTTGCCGCGCTGCCGGAATCAAACCGCTTATGAGGTTTGATTGAATAACGAAACGTCGTCGGGCCCTCCTGGCCTGCCTTGTAGTTGGTTTCCCAGTAGTTGTTCATTACATACGAATACAATGTTGTTGATGGTTCGATGTGTTTGATCCATCCTACAGTCTTACCCCTCGGGTCGGAAGTTATAGCACCGACTTCGACCAGAGGTGCGTCAACTGTCGCCCAGGTAACGCCATAATCCTCGTTGGATACATCGACCCATCGCTGAACAGTAAAATAATTTTTGCAGGCGCCGGGCAGTTGGTCCGTTTCAGGCTCAACCACGGCCCAGGGCGTGTCCATACGCATTATGCCGTTAGGAACGTTGAAGGAAAAGCCGACGTGAACCCCTTCCTGCTCGTAGATTTTCAGCTTATCAATGACATTGATGATATCCACGCGGTCGATGCTGTCGATGACTCGAAGCTCACGCGTAAGCTTGTTACAGCCCGGTGCTTCGGATTCAATCAACAGCGACGCAACCAGAGGCCCCTGCTCCTTAACACGGACTTTAACCGGTCCGTTGCGCTGCGGGTCTTTTGGGTCTCGGCCGGCTACATAGAAATAATCATTAAGGCCGAGATTACTCTTGTGGTTCACCAGGTCAATATTATTCCCCTTCCACTTCAGGCTTTTTATCGCACCGGTCTTTTCATCGACTTCCAAAGCGATTCGTTTGTTGCTCAGTTTAGTATCCTGTGCTTTCGCGTTGCCGGATGTGCGAACCTGACCGGCCTGTAAGGTGAATCGTTTTGCGGAAAAAGGCTCGATGTCTTTTGCAAGAAAGGCCAGCTCACCTGTTGAAAGCCGTTGCGATTTAACTGCCCTCCCATCGGCGTCCTTAACGACCTCACCGGCAATAATCATATCTCCCGGAAGCACAACGAGGTCTGTTCGCACCCACGAGCAGGTGTTAAAAACATCTACAGCCGTGACTGTTTTTGCAGCATTTTGATGTCCGGCCAGTGAGCTATTCAGAAGCTTTTTTGATTTTGCATCGGCATCAAGTGCAAAGGCCTGTTTGATTTTCCACTGGCTCTGTGTAAAATCGCCATCCGGATCGCTGATGCTGTTCCACGAGCCCCAGGTATGCTCGTCGTAAAGTATGACGTCACGCCATGCGTCGTAGAACTTATCGGCGGGATAGCCGGCCGGATTAAGCATCGCCCACAATGTCTCAGCCTGCACCAGACGTTCGGCCGCCTCGCGGTTAATAGAAGTCTCCCGGGAAGACGAGCCAGCGCCGTCTTCCCAGTACGGTGTAAAATCACCGCGGACCTTCGGAACCTGGTCACTGTAGCGCCGTTCAAACTCATCGAACATCTCGCTGGTAGTGGCCACAACCAGTTTAGGATAGGTGTATTTTGCATTCCAGTCCTTAACATATTCACTCAGCTTCGGGTCGGGCGGGCCGTTATCACCGCCGATCGAATAGCGAAGCTGAACCATATCGTAAGGATATTCCGATTTCTCCAGACGTTTGAGGTAGTCGAAAAGTTTCCCTGATTCGAGACGTCCGCTGTGAAAAAAGGAATATCCCTCACCGGCAACCCAGCAGAGAATATTGCGTTTACCCGAAGGTGACTCCCAGTAAAACGGCTTATCGCCCCAGGTCGATAGCGTATAGCCGATGCGGTGCCCGCGATTGGGCCCGACCGAGAAGTACTTCACTCCGCTCTGGGCCAGGACTGGTACTATCCCCCACGTGTAACCGGGCACATCGGTAATCATGGCCGTGTTAATAGTCAAATCGTAGTGCTGCCTTAGCTTCCGGGCATAATCAACTAACCGAATGAGCTCTTCCGGCCGGCATAAGGCCGTCAGCTCATTGCCGTACAAGGCATCCAGGCCTATCCAGCCTTTCTTAACCGCATCGACGAAGTCTTCCCGTTCCTTTGGTGAGGCCTGCTTCAGATAGCTGTCCACTGCCCACAGCACTTCGACATTCCATTTGAACTGCGACCCGGCTGGATAATTCGCCGACCCACGAGCAAGCTCAATGACCTGCTTAAAATATTCCCAATGCTTGCGTACTACTTCGGTCTGCACGTGCGTGTAACCAATGTCCACATGGGAATGGTGCAGAATGTAAATTTCCCACTTGCGGACGGGCTTGACGGCCAGGTTTTGCTTGCTGATAGATTCGCCTGCCACCTTGACATCGACCTCAACTGAAGCTGGATTGTCCACCTGTGCCTGCGCCACCTGTGCAGGCACCGCCGGTGCAAATCCTTCGATGACCTTGAAGCTACAGAACAACAGCATCAACGCAATGGTTTTTATTAATCCTGTATGTTTCATCTTACGTGCTCCATTTACTGTCAGAATTTTCACTGGTTAGAGTTCTGATTTTTATATCAGAGTATTTCTATCTGTTATCTTGGTTTCTGCTTGCTATTTTATCCGGATTATCCATTCAGTTCCACCTTATTTTGCGAATGTGTATTAGCCGTCTTTCAAGCTCTATCAACCCTCACTCCAATATGGAATAATCGGCCTCTTGACTTGACAACAGTCTTTTGAGCGCGTATATTGATTATAGTTAAGTTTCGCCAAGTTACTTACTTTATTAAGGACTGATCCATGAAATCACAAATTGATCGCCGTCGTTTTCTTCAAAGAAGTGGGGTTTTCTTAGCAAGTACGGCAGTGCCTGCGCTGTTGGGCCGGACGTCACTCGCCGATGCGGAAGAATTCAAAAACCGATTCAGGAAGGCGGTTGGATTCACGATGATAAAAGAGGACCTGTCGGTCGAAGACAAGCTGAAGCTGGTGAAAGACGTAGGGTTCGAAGGCGTCGAAACGCCCACGCACCTTTTCAATAAGAAAACGCCGGAGCCGAGTGTTCTTGCCCGTGCCAGCGAGAAAGTGGGCATCCCCGTGCACGGCGTAGTCAACTCGAGCCATCAAGACCTCACAGGGGCCATCGACGAAGCTGTGTTATACGGCGCGACCTCGGTCCTCCATGTCGTGCGCCCGGACCCCAAGGGCTCGTTCATAGAGAATTACCGGCGCACACAGGCGGCAATTCGGCAGGCCATTCCGTACGCCGAGAAAAAACGCATCCACATCTTGATTGAGAATGTCTGGAACACCTTTCTCATCGAGCCGCTGACGATGGCGCGGTACATCGACGAGCTCGACAGCCCGTACGTAAAGGCTTATTTCGATGTGGGAAATGTGGTTCGCTGGGGCTTCCCTCAGCACTGGATAGAGGTCCTCGCCGAACGGATTGTCAAGATACACATCAAGGAGTACAACCTGAAGGTTGCAATGAACGAAGGGATGGGCAAGGGCTTTGCTTTCCCGATAGGGCAAGGCAGCATCGAATGGGACAGGGTGCGCGAGGAATTGAAGAAAATTGGCTACCGGGGCTGGGCCACTGCCGAGGTGAACGGCGGGGACCGCCAGCGCCTGGCCGAGATATCTCAGCAAATGGATCGGGTCCTCAATCTATGAGTGCCCGCGTTACGTGAATGGTTTTCGAGGAGCATGCTGCCAATGATATTGAAATACCAGGCTGTTCTATCGGTTGTCTTTGTAATGGCATTGGCTGGCACCTGTACCTGCGTCTCCTGTGCAGGTAGCACAGGTGCAGGCACCACTCGTGTTAGGGCGGAATCGCATCTGAAAGCAAAGAGTGAAGTTGTGCCCAAAGGCCTTATCCTGGACCTCGACGCGGACCGGGGGATCAAAGTGGTTAACGGACGAGTCACATCCTGGGAAAACCAGGTGGGCTGGAAGGTCAAAACCTTCGTAGCGACGAGAGACGCTAATCATGAAAAGGGTACCGGACACCCTAAGCTGAAAGAAAAAGTTTCAGCCATTGGTGGTCATAACGCCGTTGTGTTTAAGCGACAGGAGCTCATCAATAGCAATGAAGATGCCTTTGACCATCTTATAACCGGCAGTGGCTACACGTGGTTTGCGGTGATGTCTGTTTACTCCCAGGTATCCGGTCTCAAGGACGTGAATTCATTTTTTGGGAACCTGAGAAATGGTGGAAAATATGAAGGATTCTGGGCGGGGCTAAAGGACGATAATACGCTTTGGGCGGGTTCTCGAAATGGCATCACCTTTGGCCGGTGGGATGAGAACAATCCTCAACTTCTCGGCCCCAAACTAAAAGACAATCGCTACTACGTAATCGCCTCTCGCATGGGCGCCGGCACCGGGAAAGTCACCATCGAGCTCTTTGTCAATGGGACCAAACCAGTGGCGTCCAAACCTTTCCCCGTCAATCCAAAGGCGAACTCATCCAAAATGGCGATTGGACAGGAACGTGATGCAACAAACCATCCGGGTCATGAGTCCTTCGATGGTGAGCTGGCCCGCTTGCTTATGTGGGATCGTCCGCTGAGCAAACAAGAGTTCGAGAAAACGTTATCTTTGTTGAAAAAAACTTATGCGTTGCCCCCCCGATAAACCTCATCCCGCAGGCATACGAAATCAGAACCGATGAAATCTGTGAATCACCTTCATAATAACAGATGCCTGCACCTGTGTTTGCCTCGACACCTGTACCCGCGTTTTCTGTGCGGGCAGCACAGGTGCGGGCACAGGTGGCGCAGGCACAGGTGATGAGGCATTCCGCCGAAGGCGGACCTAAGGCGGATTGGTAAATTTCCGCGTTTCGGTGGTCTCATAACAGTAGGAACTGTCAGAGGGGGCAAAAATCAGTTGAAAGTTTGGGACGGATTTGGTAATCTAATAAAATCAGAAGCTTTAACAGGATTGTCAAATTGTATACGTGTAATCATGAAAGGGGGTTGTCCTCCAGAGCAGTTTAGGCAAGCTGCTTAATGAGGAGGTCACTTGTTGTGCTTCAAATGTTTCCTGAGTGGTGAGGGACGAATTTTATGTTGAACAATACTAACAAACTCGCTCTTGGTGCAAATGCGGATACGTATGCCTCTGCGAAAAGGGTCCTTAGGACTTGCAGGCGTGATGACAGACACGTCAACCCCGTTAGAAATATTGTCTTTTCCTTGCTCATTCGGGGTTCCCGAATTTCTAACGGGGTCAACCGGCTCGCCGCGATGCGTCGCAGCGGACATCTTTGCCTGCTGATTCTTATTGGCTTTTGGCTTCTTCCGGTATTCATTCTCCCAACTAAAGTGCATGGACACGATTGGCCTATGTGGCGATACGATGCGGGACGCCGTGCGGCATCATCCGAGGAGCTGCCGGCACAGATGCATCTGCAGTGGGTCCGTGAGCTTGCCACTCCAAAACCCGCCTGGCCAAAAAGTCAATATAGGCTACAGTTTGACGCTTCGTACGAACCCGTCGTTGCAGGAAAGACCATTTTCGTTGGCTCAATGGTCTGCGACCGTGTCACCGCCTATGACACAGAGACAGGTATAGAGAAGTGGCGTTTCTATACCGATGGGCCGGTGCGTTTTGCGCCCGTGGTGTATAAGGACAAACTCTACTTTGCCTCTGATGACGGATATCTCTATTGCCTGAATGCCGAAAACGGCTCTCTTATTCGCAAGTTTCTCGGGGGTCCTGCCCAGAACAAGGTTATCGGCAACGATCGACTAATCAGCATGTGGCCCATGCGGGGCGGGCCGGTTCTGTATGAGGGGAAGATATATTTCGCAGCCAGTATTTGGCCTTTTATGGGTACCTTTATCCACGCAATCGATGCCGAGACGGGAGAGGCCATCTGGACCAATAGCGGCAGCGGCACGACTTACATCATGCAGCCACATAGCAGTCCGGCCTTTGCCGGTGTGGCGCCGCAGGGTTATTTGGTGGCTACTGAAGACAAGCTGCTGGTATCCGGCGGCCGTTCCGTACCTGCTGCTTACGACCGCAAGACAGGACAGTTTCTATACTATAATATGAACGAATATGGCAAAACCGGTGCGTGCGATGTCATGGCCTCGGGCGACCATTTTTTCAACCGTGGGGCCATATACAGGCTCTCCGATGGTATTGTAACTCCCCGTGCGCCAGCCTCTGTAATAGCAGATGAAGTTATCATCGGCAAAAAAAGTAATACAATTATGGCTTACAAGCTTGAGCCGGGGGCAAAAAAAGCTGAGAGTTTATGGCAGGCAAAGGTCCCATCTGAGCTCAAGAGAATATTCTTGAAAGCCGGCTCACGTTTGTATGGCAGCGGCGAGGAAGGTATTATTTTCGCTGTTGATATTCCTTTGAACAATGGTCAATCCAGGGTATCGTGGCAGGCGAAAGTAGATGGCGAGGTGTGGAACATGCTGGCCGCGGACGGCAAGCTTTTTGTCATTACTCTCGAGGGTAAACTTTACTGTTTCGCAGACAAAAGAATCAGGCCAAAACATCACGCACCGGAAGTCAAACCACTGCCGGCCGACTCCCGTCAATGGAAGGACAAGGTCAGGCAAATATCAGAAATGACAGACCAAAGAGACGGGTACTGCCTGTTGCTCGGTCTTGGCACCGGCGAACTTCTCTATCAGTTAGTGAATCAATCAGATTTACATATTGTCGCACTCGACCCGGAACCCGGAAAGGTTGAAGCAATGCGCAGGAGGCTTGACGAGGCAGGACTGTATGGGACTCGAGTCGCTGTTCACCTCGGCGATATTACGACGATGCAACTTCCCCCTTATATGGCTAATCTGGTCGTATCAGAATACCGAAGTCAGAAATCAGCTATGTCCTCTGTCCTATTTGAGCGTGTTTTTCATTCGCTACGCCCCTACGGAGGGACAGCCTGCTTTTTGGCCCCACAAAGTGAGCATATTCAAATTATGAGGCAGGTGCTCGAATCGAAACTGCCTGGCTCTGAGATTACAAGCTCGGGTGAGTATATTATGCTAACCCGAGCCGGGCCACTAACCGATTCGGCCGATTGGACCCATCAGTACGGCGATTCCGCCAATACTGTAATGTCCAGAGATAAGAGGGTAAAGGCTCCACTCGGACTTCTATGGTTCGGCGGCCCTTCCAATGACAAGATATTGCCGCGTCACGGACACGGCCCATCTCCACAAGTTGTTGGGGGACGACTTTTCATCGAAGGGCGGAACATGCTCCGCGCGGTTGACGTCTATACCGGCCGGTTGCTGTGGGAAAGAGATTTTACTGACCTGGGCAAGTACTACGACAACACCAGCCATCAACCAGGCGCTAACGAGATTGGAAGCAACTATGTCTCTGTTTCGGACGGCGTGTACGTAGTATATGGGGACAAAATCCACGTGCTTGACCCGGCCACAGGCAGGACCTCGAAGGAATTCTCGATGCCGCATGAAGACAGGCCTCGATGGGGCACAATTGCAGTCTGGGAAGATCTACTGCTCGCAACTGCTTCGCCAATTAACATTCCGCTAACGGACAAACCGGTGCGCACAAAGCTCCCCGAGAACATGCAACCAATCATTAAAAAGGAAGCCGATTGGCAATACTTAGCCGGTACTCATCCGAATAGTGCATGGACACAGCCGGATTACAACGCCGAAACGTGGAGGACTTCAGCAGCAGGTTTCGGCTACAATTATACAGACAACAAGACGATGCTGAAGGACATGAAAGACCATTATACTGCCGTGTATATACGCAAGTCATTCAGCGTACCTGAGCCGGAGGATATCCAAGAATTGGGATTGGTGGTCAAGTACGATGATGCCTTTATCGCCTACCTCAACGGCAAGGAGATCCTCCGCGTTGGTGTCTTCAATGGCAGCGGAGCCAGGGCTTCGGATATAGAAGAACATGAGAGAAAAGACTGGGAGTATTTCAAAATCGACAACCACCGTAATCTTTTGCGTGATGGAATAAATGTGCTGGCCATTGAAGGGCATAATAGGAAGGTTGACAGCCGCGGTTTTACCCTCAATCCTTATCTGGTCGTCCTCCGAAATGGGAAACCTGGTGTGAACAGGAACATCGAAACCATCGGCCTGCCTGCACCTGTGTTTGCCTCGACACCTGTACCCGCGTTTTCTGTGCGGGCAGCACAGGTGCGGGCACAGGTGGCGCAGGCACAGGTGAACAATATCTCCGGGATAACGGTCAATGCAGACTATGCTTCCGGCAGCAAGATGCTCGTTGCCATGGATCGGCACAGCGGCGAAGCTCTCTGGAAACACGACGCAGAATTCTCCTTCCGTCACAACGCCATTGCAATGGCAGCCAACAAAGTCTTTTGCATCGATGGGATGAGCACAGCCAAGTTGGCCTACTTTAAACGCCGAGGGCTCAACTTCGAGAAAGAACGCACCCTGTACGCATTAGATGCGTGGACGGGAGAACTACTGTGGAAGACCAATGAGGGCATTTTCGGTACCTGGCTCGGTTATTCGGTGGAGCATGATGTTCTGCTCCAAGCAGGCAGCCGGTCCGGGGACCGGGCAAGGGATGAAGCGGGCAAAGGTATGGTGGCTTACAGGGGTTCGGACGGTAAGGTACTCTGGAGGACTGATGAAAGCTATAAGGGGCCCCCAATACTCTACCACAACTGGGTTATAACACAAACCGGTGGTGGCAGTGGTTCCGCCCCCGCTGAGGCGAAGGTTTTTGACCTGCTTACCGGAAAGTACGTCATGCGCGAACATTCGATGACCGGCGAGATAATTCCGTGGACATGGGTCAGGTTCAAGGGGTGCAATACGGCAATAGCCAGTGAGAATCTGCTTACATTTCGGTCGGCTTCAGGAGCATTTGTGGACTTGACCAGAGGGCAAGGTACAGCCAGCATTGGCGGGTTTAAGTCGGGCTGCACGTCGAATTTGATAATCGCCAACGGCGTGCTGAATGCCCCGGACTATACCAGAACCTGCACATGCAGCTACCAGAACCAGGCATCACTTGCCTTAGTCTATATGCCGGAAGTAGTGCACTGGACTTTTGACTACTACGCCTCTCCGAGTACGTTGACTCCGGTTAAACAAGTCGGGATCAATTTTGGCGCTCCAGGCAACCACTATTCTGAAAATGGTACGTTGTGGCTGGAGTTTCCAAGTATTGGGGGACCGTCACCGGATATTCCCGTTCGAGCCAAATATTATGAAGACCCTCGGTGGTTCCGCCATCACAGCTCGCGTGTACAAGGCAAGTACAATTGGATAGCCACCTCGGGCGTAACAGGGCTCAGGGAAGTTTCCATCCGTATGTTCCTTCAACCAGGCAGGAATGCATCAAAAGTTGACGCTTTCGATAAGCACATCGGCCAAATTCCTACCTGGCAGGAAGAGCAGATCAAGGGTGTTTTTGAGCAGCCTCGACCTTATACTGTACGCTTGTACTTTGCTGAGACCGAGGAATACGGGATTGGCCGGCGTCTCTTCAATGTCTCACTTCAGGACAGGCAGGTCCTGGAAGCCTTCGATATCGTGAAGGAAGCCGGTGGAGCAAATCGACCCGTAGTAAAGGAGTTCAAAGGAATTAACGTAAAAGATGATTTAAAGGTCACTCTCACTCCCGTAACCGCTGGGCAAGCCAGCCCCCTGCTTTGTGGAATTGAAATTATTGCCGAGGGCTGGACTTCAGCGAGCTCAGTCGAGCCGTGAACTGGAGGAGAACTATAATTGAAGGCCTTATGGATAAAGAAAAAGCATTTACCCCATTAGAAATAAATCGAATTCAGAAAGTGCAAGAGTTTCGGGCGGAATTTCTAACGGGATTTACATTAATAGAACTTTTGGTAGTGATTGCCATTATTGCGCTGTTGATGGCGATATTGATGCCCGCGCTACAGCGGGTAAAGAAGCAGGCAAAAACGGTTGCTTGTCAATCAAATCTGAAACAATGGAGCGCTATTTTTTTGATGTATTCCAATGAGAATGACGGCTCTTTTCTAAGCGGTTTGCTCGAAGGCAGTAGCAGTGGTGCCGGTAAGTATTGGTGGATTGTACCGCTGCAGTCGTATTATCGCGATGGAAAGATACGCTTATGCCCAACGGCAACGAAACCTTACACTCAGGGAGGTCGGGTCCCATTCGGGGCATGGATCACCGATAGAGGTCAGGCCGGCAGCTATTCTCCTAATGGGTGGCTTTGCAATCCACCAATGGAAATGAAAACATTACATGGACGTACGACCGAAGATAACTGGAGGACTCTCAACCTCACAGATGCCGGTAACATACCGCTGTTTTTGGATTGCTCATGGGATGATGCGTGGCCGAGGCAAACCGATGAGCCTCCGGAATATAATGGCGATGTGATAGAGTCGCCCAATACAAGTGAAATGAAGCGTTTCTGCATCAACCGACACGATGGGTTTGTGAATGGTGGTCTTGTGGATTTTTCTATCAGAAAGATAGGGCTTAAAGAGCTGTGGAAGTTGAAATGGCATCGAGGCTATAGAATAAACGACCCCTCGCCGGTCTGGCCAGATTGGATGAGAAGATTTAGGGATTACTGAAAGTAAGTTACAAACTTACAAATCAATTCAAAAGAACATAACCCGTCGCGAGGTGTCCGCGACACGGAGGAGCGGATTGGGCCGGAGCGGTTCTGATTTGTTCAGAAATTTGCCGCCAATAGCTTGCTTTACCACGAATGATTGTGTTATCATTAATGCAAGTAAGTTCCGCGATTAAAAGATGTATTCCGGAATAAATATCACTTAAGGGAGGTCAACACAATGAAAACAAGTCTTTTTTTATCACTCTCTGCTATTTCCTTTGTTGTCGGCGCCGCCGGGATTTCATACGCCACGGAAACCCGAAAAGATTTCTCTCCCAAGCCGGATGAGCAACAACTGCCCAAAGCTATGCACTCGGCAATGAAAGAATTGCCTAATATAACTGTAGGGAAAGATAACTCCCACATAACAGGCAATGACAACAGGGCATTGCAGGCTGCGGTCGATTATATTGCCGGGCTTGGAGGCGGCACAATTGAAATCGGCGAGGGAGAATACCTGATGTATGATTCACTGCACCTGCGCGACAACGTGACAGTCAGGGGCAAGAAAGGCAAAACCCTCTTACGGAAAGCCGATGGGGTTGTATCTGCTCTGGCCCTTGATGGTGACTTTGGTGAGCAACAAATCACGTTGGAGGACCCGACCGGCTTTGAAGTAGGTTATGGCGTTGCGATTTGGGACGACAGGGCCGGAGGATTCCATACCACCGTTGCCCGCATCACAGGTCGAAACGATAACACCTTTTCAATTGACAAGCCGCTCATGGCCGACTGCATGGTAAGTAACAAAGCCAAAGCAGCAAAAGTCTTCCCGGTAGTAAGCGGCTATCACATCGAAGGGGCGCGAGTTGAAAATCTCATAATTGACGGCAATAAGGACTCCAACGTCCACTTGAACGGCTGCCGAGGCGCCGGGATTTTCCTGTATCGGGCCTTCGGGACAGTCATCCAGGATTGTGTGGTGCGAAACTACAATGGGGACGGAATCAGTTTCCAGCAGTCCAATGATGTTACTGTAGTTGGCTGTACTTGTGAGGACAATACCTATCTCGGCATACACCCGGGCAGCGGCTCCCAGCGTCCGCGTATTCGCGATTGTGTTGCCCGCGGTAACGGCACTGACGGTCTATTTTTGTGCTGGCGGGTTCGGCACGGATTATTCGAAGATAATATTTTGGAAGGTAACGGACGATTTGGTATCTCCATCGGGCACAAAGATTCAGACAATCTTCTTCGCCGCAATATTGTCCGTCTGAATCATCAGGATGGAGTCTTTTTCCGTAACGAAACACTGGGAATGGCCGCTCACCGCAATCGCCTCGAGGAAAATATTATCGAGAACAACGGCGCAGGTGGAGAAGCGGCGGGTATTCGTATTCGAGGACAGACCAATAATCTGGTTCTCAAGAACAATATTATTCGTGACACCCGAGAAGACCAGTCACAAAGTCAAACTGTGGGAATTCGTATCGAAGAGCAAGTCGGACAAGTAATCCTCGACAGCAACCAGATAAAGGCCAAAACAGCAATTGACGATAGACGAGCGTTAAAATCAAAATAAGGCTTGCCTGTCGCGACTTGGCTGCGCCAAGCGAGCCACGGCGGGCTTCACTGATTACCAACCATGCTCATGTTCTCCATGGACGCTTACGATTATTCGATTCTGCAATCGTCTTTAAGGTAAGTTCCACATCCTGTTTTACTTGAAAGTCAAACATGCCTACACAAATGAAGTCTGCACCACCGGCAAACGCATACTTGAATCCTTCCTCCGGTGGGATGGCCCCGGCAGCCAAAACCTTGAAAGCTATCCAGGGCACTTTTACATCCTGCATAAACGCTATAGTCTCCTCGTGATTGTGACAGAACATATTATCGTGGTATTCCGAATGATTGGGGGACTCCTTCTCATACATCTCCATGAACCGTCTATTCTCTTTCGGATGAGCAGACCAATATCGGTCATGATGCAGTGTCAGTATATAGAAGTCGGGCACGAGCCCTTCCTTTTCACAAAACGCGATTGGCTCCAGCCGATGCGCACCAATGCCGACGGGAATATCATATTTCTTCATAATCTCGAAGGCCCTAACTATATTGTCCTGTTTCTTCTGATAATACCAGATATCACTGGCGCCTCCCCACAAGTAGGACGCCGACGCTCCCAGCTCCAGATGTTCCACCAGAAGTTGCTCGTACTTGTTGATGTCGGTGGTGATTACGTCGGCAATCCATTTCATTTTGCCGCCCCACTCGTCCCAATATTTTGACAATCTGTATTGTTTGAAATTGTGATTTTTTAGAACAATCGTATTGATACCATATTCCTCACATTTCTTCAGTGTCATGAAGATTCTTTCTTCGGTGTTATAATTAGCTGCAAGGGTGCGTACGTAATCCAAATCCCTCGCGTGCATATTCATGCTAATTAGATTGCTGCCGCTTATAAGACGGCCAACGGATAGATTACCGATTTTGCCAACGGGCATTTTCTTTTGCCTGGCAACTACTTTAGCGTCGTTCAAATCCATAGCCTTGAGTCTGGCATATTCCTTTATATCAGACTCGACAATCAAAGTAGGGCCGGTTATAGCATCTACTTTGTTTCGTGCTCCTCCTTTTGAAGGTGAACATGAGGCTACGCCAAGAAAGGGCAAGCTACCAAGAGTTCCGAGTATTTTTCTGCGACTTGTAAGTTTCATCAAACATCTCCCATATAAGATTGAATTGACCGGATTTATTCACGCGGTATGCCCCGAAGCACATCAGTCGGAGCATAATCGTCTGTGAGAATTGGTCCTTTTCTCACATAATCGTTTTGCATTCCATCCTCTTCAATAATATTGGGAAGATCCAGGGTGAATTGCTTCTCCCTTTGCAGCCGCCGGGCTGCAGCCAACAAGTCTTTTTGAGCTGGCGGCTTTTCCCGCGCATCAACAACGACGATAACATTGCCACCAGAACCATACGAGTATTGATTGCGGAAGACGGCATTAAAAGTACGCCGATGATAATGATAGGACTCAAAACCAGGCCGCAAATTACTAACAACGACACCATCTGAAGTTAAAAGCCCTTTCAGGCATTCCATGAATTCCTTGGTTGTTAAATGATAAGGAATATATCCTCCTCTGAAAGTGTCCACGAATATGATGTCGTATTTCATTTTATCCCGTAATAATCGCCGCACCTGCACTCGTCCATCGCGAACATAGACCTTCATGCGGTCATCTTCCTTGAAGCCGAAATACTTCTTGGCAACCGAAACCACATCGGGGTCGAGTTCAATATTATCAATCGGAACCTCGGGAAAATAATGATGAATCGCCATCGACAGGGTTCCTCCGCCTAATCCTATAAACAGAATCCTCTTCGGGTCCTGTTTATGGGCAAACCCGGCGAACATAAGATTATAGTAGTACATCTCAAACTTCAGAGGCTGATGGATATTTATTACCGATTCCTCATAATCGCTGCCGGAACGCCGGAACTGAAGTCGCCGTATTTCTCCATCTTCGACTACGCGAATGTAGTGATATAAACTCTCTTTTTCCAATAGCACCTTGTATTCATTTTCGGAATAATCATCTTGCCCGAGGACAGACCACCCTTGCTCTCCTTCGGCTGATGAGGCTTGAGAAATGACCCCTATTGAAATCGCGAAAATCGCAATCATCGTATATCTAAGTCCCATGAGTAAAAACCTCCTTTTTCTTCATCCCTTGAGCATACCACGTTGTTAATAATAAAAGGGCAATCAGCAATAATGCCCCCACTGAAAGGAACAGGATTCGCTGAATACCCATCCAGAGTATAAAATAGAAGGAAGTAAGCAAACACCCGAAAAAACTACCTATTGTGGATATAGCATATAATGTGCCGGCTTTTATTCCGACACTCGCGACATCTTGAGTTACCAAGCGGACAGCATAGGGTGAAACAATCCCTAACAACATAATAGGGAAAAAAAACAAAGCTATCGTGGTAAAAAGTGACCCCCAACGCTCGTGCAAGTCAAGCTCGGCAAACCACCCGCTGGCTGCCCTATGCCAAATTGCGACTGGTACAATAGAAATTGCCGCCATTATAATAATGAGCGCAAGGCAGAAACCATAAGGAAAACGCTGTGATAATAATCCACCTACAAAATAGCCGATGCTCAGAGCGGCCAGGAAAACGCTGATTACACTGCCCCAAACCCAAACCCCACTGCCGAAATCCGGCGAGAGCATCCTGCCGCCCACTATCTCAAGTCCCATTAAAACCCATCCGCATCCGAACACCGTAACGGCAACTCCGCACGTTCGCGACATACTCTATTTCCTAATTGACTTTTCCCATATAACAATCAGCATCACGTTGCTGTAAAAAAGCCTTCGGCTGTCTGCCTGAAATGGTTCGAGCGAAGGGTATTGCCATTGCCGATAGTCTTGATCCCGAACGGCCTCTCAACGTCGAAACAAATCAGATTGTCGGCCAATTAGCAAAACGCACTCTTGTCGTCCAGAGCCTCAACCAGGATGCAGCAGAGGTCTTCACACGTAGCGGCCAGTCCCTTTTAATCAGACGTCAGGCGAATCGCCGCCGGGTCATATGCGAGACAGCACTACCTTTATGGCGCAATCTTTCCAGTGGCTGCCCACTCCACGCCGCGGACGATTATCCTCTGCACATTCGGATTCATCAGGGCCTTGCGGTCGTGACCGAAGGCGTTATGAACCGTGCGACCCTTGCCATAATCCAAAGTGAAAATCAGGGGCTCGGTCTTCTTGCTCCAATCGGAATAGGCCTCCACCAGCACATTGATCTTGCCGGTCCCCTGCAGCTTTGCGTACAGCTCGTCGTCGGTCTTGAAGTCGCTCATCCCTGCAGTGATGGGATGTTCCTTGTTGACCACCTTGGCCTCGAAGACACTTCGCGGGCCGTGACCCGACGTGCCCATTACCCATTTTCGGCCGCAGAGCCTGCCGAATTCCTCCCACTTGGCGAACGAAGCGGTGGCCAGGTGCTGGACGAAGAAGCCCTTTCCGCTCTTCACGAAGTTCAGGAGGTTCTCCTGGGCCTGTTCGGGAATCATGGGAATACGTCGGCTAAAGATCGTAAACACAATCACATCGTACGCCTTCAGCGCGGTTTCCGATTCGAGGATTAGCGGATCTTCGCACACCCTGACGTCAAACCTCCCCGAAGTCACTAATACTTCCCGCGTAGTCTCGGAGATCTCCCGCCAGGGATGCGCTGAGACGTCGTCGCCGGTAATCAGCAGGACCCTAATCTGGGCGGGCTGCTGGTTTGCATCGGCTGCCATACTAAAACTCAGCGCCACTATACACATCAGAACCAGTACAAAAACTAAACGCCGCATTTCATTTCTCCTTTCTGTCAAAAAACCAAAGTTGGTGTCCACCGTGGTTCCCTTATGGAACAAAAATATGCACGTGGCTTCTATGTTACAAAGACCATACCATTCAATCCTTGAAAAATCAAGAGCTTATGTCATCTGACATTCCCATATACACAATTTAACAGCCTACTGAAACCTCTGTTTTTTTCAGATTACTAAACCCATCCGAATTTTCAAGCTATTTCAGCTTCTCCGGCAGATTTTATCGTTGCGCATAAAGAAAGCCCGGCCGGAGGAGAATCGACCAGACCAGGTTACAGAGACGGAGGGTAGATTTATTTTTCAGTATTCTTTCTGATTGCCTTCAATTCATGAAGCATCTGTTCTAATATTTGCCCCATAGATTTTTCAACAGGCTCGTTGGTCGTCAAAGATTCAGAAATGGGATGCAACAATCGTATTTTTTCTCTTAGCTGGTTATGGAGTTTCTCATATTCAACAAGGCCTGCCATGTTCCCTTCGTAACCTGTGGCGGACTGCGATTGACCCGCTGTTTGTATCCTAATAGAACCTATGCCCAAGAACCGGTCGTATAAGGACCGCTGCAATATAAAATCAGTAACGGAACGATAAGGAATATTTTGGTGAGTCTTGGTGAGAATGCCCTTGTGAATAGTGATGCGGTCATCCTGAATCATATAGGATAGATTTCTTATCCATAATATTGCAATCGGATAGACCATAAGCCACATTACAAGGATGGCAAGGACCGCAATCAGCCAAATGACCTTTGGTGCATTTGGGTCCCCATCAGCGATGTAAATTATTGTATGCACGATGGAAACACCCGCCAAAATGAAAGCGGATACTGTCAAAAGAACCCAAACTGTCTTTGTAAAAAGCTTTTTGTCTGGTTTAATCATTTCTTCCATGGTCAACTACCTTTCAGATATGGCCACCAAATAATTATAATTTTATACTACATAATACCATTATCCACCATCGGTCAACAGCTCATCATCCGAGGTCCGAGCTTCCTCATAATAATAGACGCAGCTTACCCTGTCAAAAATCAAAAAATCTTTATAAGAGTCTATCCTGATAAACCCTCGTCAGCCAGAGACCGAGTGAGCCGATTGTGGTGTACCTTCGAAAAACCTCATCCAATGGGAATACGAGATTCAAAACCGATGAAATCTATGAAACGTTGATCGAACTCGTGGATGTGAGTGGATTGGCCAAAGCCTTTCTGCACAACAGGCTGGGGAATCGGAGGTCGACCACCTTTTCTACACGACTTCCATCGCCAGAAATAGCGGAAAGCTGTACTATGCCATCTCTTGACTGTAGCTGGCTGCATGAGGCAAGCAAGGTCTTCCCACTCATCCAGGAACTTTGAGAGCAAAATCCATAAGAGGCGAATACTTTCAGTAAATCGTGGCCGTCGACGTTTCTTCGAATCGATCCGCTGCTTGCAAGCAGCAAATTGACTTTCGACTGCTGGCAGCCTGCACTGCTCTGGAACAAAGGATAGCCCACAGGAAAGTCAGGCCATATCGAAACGCCCCGCAAACACAAACAATAAGGTTATAGAGGTTTGTCAAAAGGTTCTTTGTGGCATTCATGCCGCCAAGATAATACAATTAGTTGCACGAAGCAAGTTTACGTAAGTTCTTTAATGACAACGTGGACGGGATTTTTCGGGTGGACAATCTGAAGACTCGAAAGACACCCGGCCCTACTGCATGAAATCCACGGGTCCAAAGTCAATTGGCGAAAAACTCACTGCCTCCACTAAGCCCAGCGCTTCGAGCCCCAGGCTTTCTACAGGAAACTCCCATCCCGCACTGCCGTCTTTATGGACACATTCGATCAGGCCGTCCTTTCTACGGCGTAACCGAACGCCGAACAAGTCCTCCAGGCGCCCCACCGTAATCTCGATGGAAAAGCTCCCCACGCCACAGACCGCCGGCTCAATCCCCAGCGACCTAAACAGCGCCACCGCAGCCTCATAACTACCTTCTTTGGGAATCACCTGCACCGATGTTTTCTCATCCTTCTTGGGTTTCATATGTCCTCTTATCTACTGTGTCCGAACCATAACCGGCCCTTGCGCCGACAAGAGCTTTGGCTCACTCAATTTCCCTTTGTACTCCCGATCTTAGCCAATGTCAACCTTCGTCCGTGCGACACTCCTGTCATTGCAACGCTCGCCGCCTGATCGCCAGACTCAAGTAATGGTTGTCATCACAAAGCATCCACTGGCGCCGCACGAGTGAATCCAGAAACTTCTGCACATGCGATTTCGTAAACGGCCGCCGCGGATACCGCTGCCGCAAATATTGCACGATCATGTCAAACGGCCTCGCCTCATCGCAATACTCGTAAGTTGTACGATCCATTCCACCCAGTACCGCATGACCGCGCACCGTCCGCGAACGCGAATCCACCAACATGAGCTTGCCGTCTGCCCGAACCATGGACTCCAGTGTTCCCGACTCCAGATGTTGTTGCCACTCGTTCACGTACGCGATCACATCATCGGCATACCCCCGCGGGTCCACACGCGGCTCATAGTCGAAGTCGAAATAGTATGCAATCCGCTGCAGAGCAGGCTCATCGAACGGATACAAGTACTTGTATACCGACAGAGGTCGTACGTTCACCAAACCATACGCCTCCGGAGCACAGAAGTATGGACTGAAACGATCCAATCGAATTGGCCCGCAGGCGGTCGGCGCATCCAAGAACCGAATCGCCGGCAGCAATTGCAGCGTTCGCCGATAGTCTTCCCGCTGCTCCCCCGGAAACCCATACAAGAGATTCCATGATGCGCCGACTCCGTACTCCTTGCACCACTTCAACACCTGCACGTTCTGCAGCGTCGTCGTTCCCTTTCCCATCAGTCCCAACACGCGATTGTTCAGGCTCTCGATTCCGGGTTGCACCAGTGTCACTCCCGCCTCCCGCAACAGCCGAACGTGATGACGCTTGAGATTCGCTCGGATCTCAAAGAACAATTCCAGCCGCTTTCCCGACCGGGCCAGCGAGGGAAAGACGTCGCGGAAGAAACGCATGTTCACAACATTATCCACAGCATGCACCATATCCACCCCCCAGCGATCGACAAGCGTCTCCAGTTCGCGCAGCACCCTTTTGCCAGTCTTGGCCCGAAATCTAATTGTCCCGCCGTTCAACCCGCAAAACGTGCACTGTCTTTTACATCCCCACCAGCAGCCACGTGAGCCTTCGAACAGCAGTGTCGGGACCACCAAATCCCCGGTAGAACTCGCCTCAAAGTCCCGGAAGTAGTCCGTGTAGTCTGGAACCGGCAAACGGTCCATCTCTCTAATCGGACCTGCCGGGCCCGTACTAACCGACCGCCCATTCTGCCGATATACCAGACCACCAATTCGACTCAGCGACGGTCCTGATCCTTTTCCTCTCAGGAGACGACGCACCAACGCCGGAAAGCTCTCCTCTGACTCCCCCGAGCAGACATAGTCCACAAAGTCAAATCGCTCGTGCAACGCCAGCCCCATTTCTTCTTCCCAGTTCGCTCCTCCAAACACCACCTTGATCCTTGGATACAACGCTTTGATCCTTTTTGCCAATGCCAAGGATGCCAGATTCTGCTCAAATGTGGACGTGAACCCAACGACTGCATATTTTTCCCACGGAATCGATTTCACACAGTATTCCATGAAAGGCTCCGCAAGCGCCCGCGCCGCTGAGACCCGTGACACCGCCTCCCCATCGAGCTGCCACAATCCCTGCAGTACATCCTGTATGTAACGGTCTGGAGACTTCTCTGCGTTGCCGTACAGCGCCCGGGCGAAAATCCATTCCCCTGCATAGGCCGTGTGCGGAATGTCACTGGACAGAAAGTAGTACTCCTCCGTTCCAAGCATCTCGGCAAACGCAAATGCCAAATAGCGCAGATCGCATGGAACCCCTTCCTCTGCCAGCCGTGCCTTTAGCAAACTCAATCCCAATGCTTGCCGCTCCAACGCTCCAAAAGGCATACTCAAGAGAAAAACGCGTTTCTCCATCACAAATCCCCGATCTTGAGCCTCTGCTACAATGAACGCTGCCGCCCGCAGTACCCACGGGCGGCAGCATCATTTATGTGCTACTCTACTCGACGTCCTCAATGCCCAACTCAGAATCGATGACCATCTGCTCCAGCGTCTCCACGTCCTCATCTGTCAGCGGGACGCCTCCGGCTTCCGGCGCCATCGCTTCCAACGACGCCAGTTCCTCTTCAGTGTAGCCTGTGCCTCGAGGCCCCGGGCCAGGAGGGATTGGTCCGGGTCTTGGAGGCCTTGGCTCCGGAGGCTTCGGCACTGGCCCTCGGGGAATCGGACCAGGTCGGACCGGACCCGGTCGGACTGGGCCCACGGGGCCTCGACCAATTCGCGGTGTCACCACCGACAGGCACCGAATCTTAGCCGTCAGCACGGCCTTGTGTGCGTCCACAAGACCGTTACCTGTAGCCAGGTCCGGACCCGACACCGCCGCATGTCCACCTGTATTGGCATGGCAATTGCCCTTCTTCACGTCCCGTGCTGTTTTCATCATAATGTCGCGAACGTCCTTCGGTTTGAGCTTCTTGCACGCCTGTAGTAACAAAGCCGCTACGCCCGCCAACTGTGGCGCCGCCGCCGAGGTGCCGCTGAACGCACCCCAACCGTCTGTTTTGGCTGTCTCATCTCCTTGAGGGTGAGTCCCGCCTTGGAGTCCTCCACCCGACCAATGATTCCACGGCAACGAATCGATGCTATCACCGGGTTCTACGGGAAGCATGATGTATATCGCTTTTGGACGCATACCGACCAAACCGCAGAGATCAGGCACCCGTCGGTTGGGATAGATGTTGCTCATGAATCCGCTGGCATAGTCGGAGGCCCGCAGACTCTCATTCGGCTCCATGTACACACCGCCAGCCGAAATCACTTCTGGATGCTGTCCGGGGAAGCCCCAGTGACCGTTTCCGGCTGAGAATATCACCACAATTCCCGCTTTCCATGCGGCTGCCACCGATGCTGCCAGCGCTTGGTTGGCCGCACTTAGCGGTCCTGTTTTGATGCTGCTGCCCCAGCTACACGTGATGATGTCCGGTTTCAATTGCACGGCCTTGTCGAAGGCGCCTTTGCTGTTCACGAAGTTGATCTTCACGGGTAACAATTGAACATCCGGTGCCGCTGCAAAGATGTTTGCCGACTCACCCGTGCCGTGCCCGCTCTCATCATGCAACGGATTGCTTGCACCAGGTCCCAAGACTACCGGCCCAACACGATATCCGCGGCCAACGAAGAACGGGTGCTTGTAGTGGCCGCTGTCTACCATCGCTACCTTGATTCCTTTTCCCGTGATGGCCCCGCGGTGTGCGCGGTCCGCATTCAGGGCCAGCGAAACACCGGCCGGCACGCGCAAGTGCCAATACGACTTCAGCGGTGCGAACTTCGACGGAGCCATGAAGTAGCGTGGTTCCTCAATGGCTACTCCTTCCAGGACGTCGCGAAACCCTGTTTTGGATGTGTCGATCAATCCAGGTATGCCTGTCTCGGGACACTCGACAAACGTCGCCGTGTCTTCTCGTGCCCCCTCCTTGATGACCGGCCGCTCTTCTGTCTGCAACTTTGTCTCGAATGCCTGCTCAAAGGTCTTTTGCGTCCCCGCGATGTTGATCGTGTACTCATTTACTTGGAGCACCTCGAAGCCTGCCTCGGCCAGCATGTTGGCCGCCTGATCAATCACCGACCGTTCCGACTGAAAGTTCAGCACCGTCTCTTCGTTGATTGCACCGAATGCCTCGAACATCGAAACACCTCCCAACGACCTCGGCGATGCCTGCGCGAAGATCCGCTTCGGCATCGGTCCCGGTTTCAGCCTCTTGCTCACAATGGTTGGGGTGGTGGCAGCACCTTGTACTGCCTTCTTCTTCTTGCGTTTTTTCTTTGCCATGGTAGTGTAAATATGTTTCTGTAAATTGGTGTTAACCACGCATGTGTCTGGGTGGAAGCGAGCGTAGCGAGCTGGAACCCAGACACATGCGAAATTCGCTTGAAAAGGTGGGCTCGTCCCGTTCTCCTATAAGGTTTTAT
>DATKYR010000228.1:0-19329 GCA_035528395.1 Sedimentisphaerales bacterium | reverse complement strand
TCTCGTCCATATATCGGTCTCTGGGTCATACATTTGCACTGTTTTATATGGACTATTCATACTCCAGAGCCATCCTCCAAATACAATTATCTTGTCGCCCAATACCACAGAGCCCATCTGACTCGTGGCTACAAGCATGTCAGCTTTCCGCGTCCAGGTGTCAGTGGTCGGGTCGTACTCTTGCACGTAGGGTCTCGATTTGAGATCAGGCCTTCCTCCAACGGCATATATCTTTCCCCTCACTACTCTGGCATTTAGCATCCCTACCCCCAGAGGCATATCCGCCTTCCTTGTCCAGGTATCAGTCCCAGGATCGTACATTTCCACAGTTTTGAGGCCCACCCATGCATTAGGAGGATATCCCCCGATGGCGTAGATCTTCCCATTGACCGTACAGGCTGCTATGTCCTCCCTACGTGTTGGCATATCGACTTTCCGCGACCAGGTGTCAGTGACCGGATCATACTCCTCAACGGTCAAAATCATTTTACTACCATCCCATCCCCCGATTACATAGATTTTCCCATCCACTACAGCGCTGGATGGGGACGCCCAACCTCTTGCGGTTGGCATATCGGCCTTCGTTGTCCACATATCAGTTACGGGGTCATACTCTTCCACGGTCGAAAGGACTTTATCCCCTGGTTCGCTCGTCGATCCTCCTATGACATAAATCTTGCCGTTGACCACAGCAGACGTAGGTGACCATCGTGGCGTTGGCATGTCGGCCTTCTGCGTCCAGGTGAAATCTGCCTTCGCAACTGACGCAATCAGGCCCAATGTCAAAACCAAAATTGCTAACATTTTTGTCGTTTTCATCTCAATCTCCTTTCCGAAAAATTGTTAATGTTTTAGGTCAGATACTCGATTGATGGCGGTCATTGCGAGCCCTTCGCTTTGCTCGAGGATAAACTCCACGAAGCAATCTCTATCGTTCGAAGGCCAGAGATTGCCACAGCCTGCTTCGCAGGCCTCGCAATGACAATTGTGCGCACCTTTTCCGGCCACGAGCCATCCCCAAGCTGCGCCCTTCGGCTTCGCTCAGGGCAAGCTTGAGGCTGCCACCCGTTGCTTATTTTGACGAAATTCCGCTAATTGAACGCCATTTTGACTTCTCCTCCATAAAGCTACGAAGTATAAGCACATATTCAAAGCAGATTGTCAATTGTTGAAACTACGCATCATCGTTGTTTGTTCCTGAAAATAGTCTACACGATTGAGACAAGTCTATCAAAAGAAGAATTCCTAAAAACGAAAAAATTAATAAGGTATAGTAGGATTTCTGCGTTTTTCGCCGAATAGAAGGGGTGACAGCGTTTAGAATGCCCTACAGTTAGAAATATAGTGAGTAACAGGGAGGGGTATATTTTGGTTTTGTCTGATGTGGCGAACGCAATACGGCGAGGGGATACTCGAAGGTGCCGAACCCAACGAATCGAATTGACCAGACAGGATGTTTCCTCTAAGCTGATTGATATTTAGAAATAATGGTGGGGCAAGCCCCACCCTACCGTCTGCATTCGCTCAGTGGCTGCCACCCGTCGTTAGTGAGGAGTGAGCTAAAGTGAACTAAAGTGCCTAAAGTGAGCTAAAGTTGGATACTCGATGCTGGATGCTTGATGCTCGAAATCTGTCCCTTCGGCCCATTCGACTACGCTCAGGGCAGGCTCTGCTCAGGACAAGCTTTTTTGCTTAGGACAAGGTTATTTATTTAATGAGCGGTCTGATTTTAACGAAAGTGAGGCTTTGGCCGATTTTGAGCCAGGCGGTCGGGTCCTAATCCACATAAGTTCCAGCAGAGTCCTGCCGATATGGGTCTGGTTATTCCTGAGGGTTGGAATCCTTTCCCTGTATCGGCTTTGTAAACAGGGTATCAGTCACTTGTTTGAGCTTGAGCGCTATGGGTTCAGAGGCGATACCCACGATACTGGCTAAGCCTGCAAATCCGTATACACTTGTCTGTTGTGCGGTTGCATTCGCCGGAAAGAAGCCGCCGCGGATAATGAAGTAGAAGACGGTCGCGAGGATTGCTCCGACGAATGGCGTGAGGATGTATTGCGGCAACCAGCTCCTCTTCAATTTTTTATTACCGACATACCAGGTAAGCGAGCGGAGAGAGCGCACCTGTCCGCCGAGCGCGCCGGCAAGTACCACGATTAGGAGCAAGCGTGCCTCATCCGAGATGGAAAACGCCCAGATAAGGAAATTAGCCTGCGACAGTGGGTAGGCCGGCCCTCTTGGTGCTGCGGGAGACGGCCAGCATTGAACTATGGCGAACACAAGGAGAATTGATAACAGGACCAAATATACAGCCGTGAGCAAAAAACCAATAGGGCCTACAGGTGGGGAATCCGACTGGTTAATCATTTCTTTTTTTGTTCGAGTTTCATCAAACATATTATCTCCTCCTATTCAGAATAACTATATCTTCTCAAGAAACTACGACCCACCGGACGTTGATTGCATGATAAAGGTGAGTTTATCGCGAAAACCTGCACAAGATACAATACTCAACTAAGAAGCTGATATCCGGCGTCAACACAACGCAGCTTTTCATCGCTCGGCACATTAGGAATATTAGTCCCAGTGCTGCTGCTTGTCAAGATTATTCCGAGCCGGGAAAAGATTTAGCGACAATTGGTCCTTTCCGAGCGTCCTGAGGGCTAAGAGCCTATCCCAATAGCCCGCTCTATTGCCCCCGACAGACAAGCAAGTGAGCTAACATCGGGGGTAAACTCGGGGCCGGCTGCAAAGCCCGATGCCTGCGTTGTCAGGCCAAAAATGTTCTCAACATGGAGAAAACCACTTCTGGCGAGCATTTTTGGCCTGCCGCCTTGGCCTCGAACTTTTCGCTCGCCCTCATAACGACCCGGCTATTCGGATAAACTCTAAATCTGTGTTAAAATTATGTGGAACTATAGTTATTTTCGGTTGTATAACAAAGTAAAAGCTCTTAGCACTAAATCGGATAACGCGTAATGACGCAGGAAACTCAGGTTATACATCAGGTACTGCAAGGCGATATTGAATCCTTCAGACTCATAGTAGAGAGGTACGAAAGGCCGATTGTCCGGATGATAAGAAATATAATCAATAACAAAGACTCCTGCGAGGACATCGCACAGGATGTGTTCTTTACGGCCTACAGGAAGCTGGCATCTTTTGACCCGGCACGAAGTAATTTTTCGACGTGGCTGTTTACCATCGCCAGAAATAAAAGCATAAATGCGCTGAGAAAGAAAAGACCTGTTTCGATGAGTGAATTACCACAAAACAGCGACATACATAACCCATCCGACGAGCTTGCCGAGAGGGATCTCTTTGACAAGTTAGACGCCGGGCTGGAGGCCTTGCCTTCGGCGCAAAAAAGAGCATTTGTCCTGGCTGAATTCGAGGAATTATCATACGAAGATATTGCACAGATTGAGGGAGTAAGAACAGGAACAATCAAGTCAAGAATCAACAGAGCAAAAAAGAAGCTCGCAAAGGCCTTGAAAGAGATATGGTATGAAAAGTGAAGAAATTTACAACGCCTGGAGAGAGCGGAAAAGTCAAATCGACGTCCGGGAAAACTTCTCAGATGAGCTGATGAACCATATATATCAATATGAGCGTGAGAAAAGAAAACCGTTGTTCGATGGGCTTCGACTGATTGAGCTAATATCGGCGCACCGGTTTGTAAAAGCAGCAGTGGTTACAGCAGGTGCTGTGACCGGTTTCGTTAGAATTATGTTTGTGGTTTATGCCTTTTTGGCGTGCTGAACAAAGGAGATATGAAATGGCAGAAGCAATAGTACAGACCAAAAATAAAAGATGGCCCTGGCTGGCTGTGACACTCTCGGTGATTATGGCCGGGCTCGGACATATATACTGTGGAAGATTCGTGAAGGGTCTTGTATTAACATTTCTTACTTGCATATTCGTTCCTGTGCTTTTCGGGACATTGTCTGTAAGCCATTCTTCGGTTCGGATTGCAGTTATAATCATATCATTCTCAGTGTCTATGGTGATTTGGCTGTTCGCGATTATTGACTCGTGGTACACAGCAAAGCACACAGCAGACAGTTACACACCCAAAGATTACAACCGGTGGTATGTTTATGTGCTTTTGGTACTGATGGGTACGGGCGGCTCGACGCAAATTGCTTTTAATGTCAGAAAAAATATTCTTGAGGCGTTCAGAGTCCCGGCGGCATCCACTTATCCAACAATAGTGCCGAACGACAGACTCATTGCAAACAAGCTTGCTTACAAAAACAGCGATCCCAAAAGAGGCGACCTTATAGTTTTTCTTAATCCTGAAAACAGGCGAATGAACTATATCAAGAGGGTCGTAGCCATTGCCGGGGATACGGTGGAAATCAAAGACGGCCAACTCTACATAAATGATGAAAAACTTCAACGGCAGAAGCTTGCTCAGTCAACGCTGGACAATATAAGAATCGAAGTCAAGGGTGAGCCGTTGGAAGGGAATATATTTGAAGAGACCAATGGAGATGCTAAATACAAAATCTTCTTAGCCGAGACCTCTGATGACTACACATCATCCGATTTTGCAAAAATAACAGTCCCGGAGCATCACTGTTTTGTTCTGGGTGATAATCGTTCAAATTCTTACGATAGCAGGCATTTCGGCCCGGTTCCATTGGCGACAGTGAAAGGCAGAGCCGATTATCTTTACTGGCCGGCCAAGGACTGGTCTCGCTTCGGAAGAATAAGCAACTAAAGAGTTTTGCCGGGAGACAATTGATTCCGCAACGAGACGGCGGATTCCGCCTATGGCGGATCTTCGACTGCGATATTAACAATTCATTATTTGTGGGGGTAATTTCGGTTTTCTTCCGCAATGGGGGTAAAGTATCCTACGACGTATAACCGATAGGTAGTTGGTCAGGGGGCTGCGATTGTTTCCCAGGCGTGTCGGGACTTTCAGCGATTCGGTCAGGACACCAAAAGAAATTATTTTTTTGAACATAAAGTAATTATTGACAATGGTTTGCAAACAGGATATAATGGCCGCGATTTATAATTATCGTAATGTTGTCATAATATGGGAGGTTTATAACTATGTTACTCTGGGTTTTCCGAACTATATTTATTATCGTTGTTTTGGCGGTTCTATTCGCCAATGTAAGCTCCAAAGCGATTTCCGGCTCTGATGAAGAGGCCAATTTCTGGGCTGTAGTCTGTAGTGGCTTCGGAATGGCAGTGTTTGTTTTCCTGCTGGATATTTTTACGCCCAAGAAAAAACTTTCTGCTTTAGCGGGCGTTTTTTTTGGCCTGTTGGTCGGGCTGCTCATCAGTGGGGCGCTGGCACCTGTGGTAGTTATGATGAACGATTCATTCAAGAGCGGCGAAGCTGGACTCGTAAATGACGAGGCAGTTGCGGCAATCAAATGGATGCTGGGTATATGTATATGTTATCTTACGATTAGCATCGTAATGCGGACAAAAGATGATGTGCGTTTTGTGATTCCCTACGTGGAATTTGCCAAGCAGACCAAGGGTGCGCGGCCATTGATTTTGGATACGTCGGCAATTATTGACGGACGGATTGCGGATTTGTGTCAGAGTAAGCTTTTCGACGCTCCGGTAGTGGTTCCACGTTTTGTGCTCAATGAGCTGCAGCTCATAGCAGACTCGGCCGACAAGCTCAAACGCAACCGCGGCAGACGGGGACTTGATATACTCAACAAGATGCAGTCAAATCCCGTTATTGAAGTGGAGATTGATGACACTATGTTCACTGAGGTCGAGGAGGTCAAGGGAGTTGACCAGAAACTGGTGATGTTTAGCAGGGCATGTAACGGGCGATTAGCAACAACCGACTATAACCTCAGTAAGGTTGCACAAGTGCGTGAAGTTGATGTGGTGAATATAAACGACCTGGCTAATTCGCTGAAAGTGGTTGCTTTGCCCGGCGAGACGATGGAGGTCAAGATAATAAAGCCCGGCGAGGAGATCGATCAGGGCATCGGTTATCTGGACGACGGGACGATGGTTGTTGTTGAAGGTGCCCGCAACAAAATCGGGCGACAATTGCTTATCAGCATAACCAGCTCGCTTCAGACCTCGGCTGGTAAGATGATTTTCGGCAAGTTCGAGGGATTCGTGCAGGAAACGAACGGAAACGCTCGGCGCAGACTACAGAAAAAGCCGGTCGGAACACATACCTCCGGGGACAATAAAAACTAAAAGTGCCTAAGAGCAGAAGTGCATAAGCTACAAGCATGAAACTACTGCTCTGTCGCAGTTCGATTGATGGATGTCATTGCGAGCCTTTCGCTTCGCTCAAGGTAAACTCCGCGAAGCAATCTCTCTATTGTTCGAAGACAAGAGATTGCCACGGCGCGGAGTTTACCTTGAGCGCAGCCGAAGGGGGCCTCGCAATGACAACTTCTCAAACTATATGCGACAGAGCACTACATTCCGATTAAAAAAACTGGTAAGTTGGCGCTGTAAATCAACAATTACTTCGTACTTTCAAGGTCTCTATTTAGACTTCAAGAGGCATTTCAGGAACATCCCGATAGCTAATAAGAAGCCGGCAGCGAACAGCGGCCAATAGAAGTATGATTTGTAGTCCGGTTCGGTGACATATGAACCGGGCGTACAAAAAGAAACCACCACAATAATCCCGGCAACAAAGAAAGCAAGCCAATCAGCCCGTGTTACTTCGATGGCTCTGCCGCGAGCATCTCTATAGAGTATAACCGCTGCAAATATGAGCAGTGTAATCGAGATAAGGACGGGGTAAAGGACTGCTGAAGCCCAGGGGACTGGTATTAGAAAGAGTATGTCCCAGTCCATAATCGAGGCGGGCCAGTCGAGGAGGACTTTGAGCCAGACGTAGTAAAAGATGTCCCAGATTGCAAAGATGGTCAAAACATAAGCGAATCGCTGGCGGCGGTTTCGGCCGAACAGCCAGGCGCCGGTGAGGATTAAGACTATCGTGGCAGCTTCCCTGCCGATTTCGGTTAACAGAAGTGGTTTTTCCTGTAGTATTGTCCCTAAATCGGTCAGAGGAAAGGTGAAGCCGTCAGGATGGAAGATAGCCCGAAGATAGACAACGACGGCAGCTTCGATATATCCAAAGGCGATACTGAAAACGATAACGATGCAAAATCGTACAATCGTTGTTTTCAGTGGTTCTATGGATTCATCTGCAAATTTCTGTAGCGAGCACATAGTGTTACAATTTTTGCAGCTCTTTCAACAGTGCCGGAATGGCTTTGGATTCCGGGACTATTGAGACCCTTCGGCCTCTGCGGTAGATGTAGGCCTTATTCTTTGCGGCGCAGAGGGCAATGTCGGCGTCTGCGGCTTCGCCCGGGCCGTTGACGATGCAGCCCATCACGGCAACACGTAAAGGTTTGTCAATGCCGCGTATGGCTTTTTCTACCCGGCGGGCTAATTTGAAGATATCGATTTCAGCACGGGCACAGGTCGGGCAGACTATCAACTCCGGGCCTGAACGTTCGTAAAGACCGAGTGCGATTAGAATCTCTTTTGCGATTTTAGTTTCTTCGACGGGGTTGCCGGCGATGCTTACTCTGATGGTATCGCCGATACCTTCTGCAAGGAGGGTTCCCAAAGTAACGGCTGAGGGTATCCGGGCGTCTTCAGGCAGGCCAGCATGAGTGAGGCCGAGGTGAATAGGATAGGGAAAGGCTTCGGCAATGCGGCGGTTGATTTCGATGGTTCTTAAGGTGTCACTGCTCTTTGCACTGAGAACCAATTGGGTGAAATTGCGATTTTCAAAAATACGAACGTACTTCTTCATTTCCCGAAGCATCAAAGCGGTGCGTTTTCCGGTTGGTACAGGCCGGCCCTTGAGGTCTCTTATGCTTGCTTCGTTGACGCCGACGCGGATAGCGACCCTGTGCATCTTGGCGGCATCTATTATTCGCAGGATATCTTTTCGCTTTTTTATATTGCCGGGATTCAGTCTTATCTTGGCGGCTCCGGCTTCTATCGCTTCTATGGCCCGGTTAGGGCTGAAGTGAACGTCAGCTATAAGAGGGACATCAACTTTTTGGACGATTTTTGCAAAAGCAGCGGTGTCCGCCCGTCTGGGTACGGCTATTCTGACCAGTCGGCAGCCGGCCTGGACAAGCTGATTGACTTGCCTTACACAGCGGGCAATATCAACCGTCGGCACTTTCGTCATCGACTGGATAACAACAGGGGCCGAGGAGCCGATTGTAACCGAGCCGACCTTAATGGTTTTTGTTTTTCTTCTTCTAATCATATTAAAATCGATAGATTCGCTTCTAACAGGCGAATTGTAGCTTGTTTCGTAAATTCGGGCAAATTAAAATACCGCCCCGCGCGTAAATGAAATAATTATGTAGGGCGGGCTTGCTACTCTGCGAAGTAGCTTCGCTACGTAGCACGAGTTAGCCCACCGAACTAAACACATCATCTTGGTGGGGCAAGCCCCACCCTACTACTACTTTGTTTTGACATATTTTTTTTGTATGTTAGGATTACGACAGGTGCGAAAGCAAGAATGGGGGCTTTTAGCGTATAGCGAATAGGAAGGAGAATAGGTAATGCGAGAAACGAGAAACGAGTATCGAGTATCGAGGTCGGGATTTAGCCTGACTTTGTTTGCGGCTGCTGCTTTTTTGTCAGGAATATTCAGCACAGGCATAGCCTGCGCCGCTGGTGTATGGAAAAAGGTGGAGATTAGCCTGTATGCCGAGAAAACGTATGAAAATCCTTACAAGGAAGTAGAGGTCTGGGTTGACCTCAAAGGGCCGGGATTCGAGAAACGGTGCTACGGATTCTGGGACGGTGACAATGTATTTCGGGTGCGTGTTCTGGCGACCGCAACTGGGACGTGGAGCTGGAAGAGCGGCTCGAACCAGCAGGATACCGGCCTTAACGGCAAGAGCGACAGCTTCGAAGCTATTGCCTGGTCCGAGGCCCAGAAGGAGGAGAATCCGTGTCGAAGGGGGATGGTTAAAGCATCTCCGAACGGTCATGCGTTTGAATGGGCAGACGGGACGCCGTTCTTTCTGATGGGCGATACCTGGTGGCCGGTGGCGACTTTTCGGTATCGCTGGTACGACGATGATAATGAGCGGCCAATTGGTCCGGGTGCAGGTATTAAAGATTACCTGAGATTTCGCAGGAAGCAGGGTTTTAACTGTATTGCCATGATAGCAGCGCTCGGGAACTGGGCTAAAGACGATAAGCCATCAGGATTGAAGATGGCGGACGGAACGGTTCTGCGTTCGGCGTGGAAACAGGCCGGGACCGAAAGTGCAAAGGACATGCACGATGAGGACGGGAATCGGGCGTTTTTGTTCCCCGGTAAGGTGCCCGGCTATGAGAAGTATTTCCCGGATGTCGAGCGAATCAATCCTGCGTATTTTCGCAATATGGACAAGAAGATTGACTATTTGAATTCGCAGGGGTTTGTACCGTTTATCGAGGTATCACGGCGTGACATCGGGCAGGCATGGAAGAAGTATTACGAATGGCCGGAGTCGTATACCCGTTATATTCAGTATATCTGGAGCCGGTACCAGGCGAACATCTGTTTGTTCAGTCCGATTCATCTTGATTGGACGGGGGCCACCATACCGCCGGAGGAATGGAATGAAGCGGCCAACAAGGTCATCGAGAAATACGGGCATCCACCGTTCGGTACGCCGGCGGGGACGAACTCGAATCCTTCGACGCTGCGCAACTTCGGTCATACGGACAAGGCAAAGTGGCTAACGTTTCATCAGATTGGCAACAGGCGGACTCACGATTTGTATCCCTATCTGACGGAGATTTTCAATGCCTCGCCGCCGGTGCCCGGAATCAATGGTGAACCCTATTATGCGGGAATGCTGGACGCCGAAGGCGGGACGGAGAAGTCGGAGCTGTATTGCCGCTCGGCTATGTACGGCAGCGTGCTGTCGGGGGGACTTGGGGGACATATATATGGAGCGGGCGGCTGGGACGGAGGACTTTGGAGCGGGGAGGTTGAAGATGAATCGCCAACTCCTATCTGGGAGGTCATAAAATGGCGGTCGGCCGACCAGATGCGGCATTTAAAGACATTTATCCTGTCCGAGGGGCGCAGATACCAGCAACTCGTTCCCAGCGCCGAGATGGTCCAGCCGAACAGGACGGGTGAGGAAAAATCATGCGTTGGGTGGGCCTATTGTGCACGGATGGCGGAGAAGGATTTATTTCTTTTATACTTCGAGAAAGACTGCCCACAAGCAAGCTTGTCCGGCGCGCTGCCGAGAAGCAAATACAAGGCACTATGGTTCAATCCTCGCACCGGTGATTGGATCGATGCAGGTGTTTTAATTGCCGATTCCGCCGGCGGAATTGTATTGCCGAACTTCCCGGACAAATCGATAAGGTCCAATACAGACTGGGCTCTGAAACTTACATTGAGAGATGCTCGATAAGAGTAAGAATCTGCGGCGGTATTTTTGTTGTACGCTTAACTTTACCTGTAAACCAAAAGCCTGGTTCCATCCGGGCTTTTTTATTTCGATGACCCATTAAATCAACCAAATCTATTTGATTTTTGGAGCGGATACAGTGTGTCCACTTTGTTGTAAAGTCAATTTTGTTACTTTCCCTTTTTCGTCTTTTGCAAAGGTTATTGTTGCATCAACCTCACGGAAGAAGAACTCTGTTTCTGATTCCGGGTATAGTTCTAATTTATTCTGTCCGGTGAGTTGACAAAACAGGTGATTGCTGTTTTGTGTTATGTGAAAAGTTAATTTTTCATTTAGTTTGTACTGTCCCACATAGTCTTTATACTTTTCATATATTGCTTTGTCCTTTTTGGCTTTTCGGGGCAGCTCGTATTTTTCCCCGAACAAAATTGCCGCCAATTCTATGTTTATCTTACCGATAGGGGCATGTTCAAAATTACTCAGGGTAATTATACAAACGTCATCATCTGCGAATCTCGTTATGTACGTTTGGAATCCTTCTACATCGCCGCCGTGCGCGATTACTTTTTTACTGAATATCTCATCGATACCCCAGCCGTAGCCATATTTGCCTTTGTGAGGCTTGAACATGTCATTCAATCTGCTCTTATCAATAAGCTTTTCCGTATATAAAGCCCTGTCCCAAAGGTAAAGGTCTTCTACCGTTGAATAAAGAGCGCCTGAAGCATGGGCATTTGACATGACTCGAAAGTCAGCATCTGTAATATTACCGTTAGCAAGGACATAACCTTTCGCGAAGTTTTCAATTTCCTGTCCGTGATATTCGAACCCGGAGTTGTGCATTTCCAAAGGCTTGAAGATATTGTCCCTGACAAAGTCACCATAGGGTGTCCCTGAAACCTTCTCAATAATCAGCCCCAAAAGGATGTAGTTCGAATTACTATACTCAAATTTCTCACCCGGATTAAATTCCAAAGGTTTATTTTTAAAAGTATTAATAGTTTCGTTGATACTACATGGCCTAAGCCTTCTGTCTGTTAAAAAACTCGGGAGTTCTGTGTGATTTACGATTCCCGAGGTATGTGTCAAAAGATGATATATTGTTATTTTGTCGCCGGCCGGGTAATCAGCAATGTACTTACTCAGGGTGTCACTCAGACTTAACAGCCCTTTCACTTCAAGCTGCATTATTGCCATGGCCGTGAAGGATTTAGTAAGTGAGCAGATACGAAACTTTGTTTTTGGGCTATTTTGAATATTGTTTTCAAAGTCAGCTTTTCCGTATCCTTTTTCAAATAGAACCTTACCTTCTTTAGCAACCAGAATTGCCCCGCTAAACCAATTAATTTCTTCGTAAGCACGAATGTATTCATCGATTTTTGACTGAATATCTTCCCCGGCCAGAATCTGCCGAGGATTAAATAATCCTGTTAGGGCAAAAAGCACAACAATAATGAAATGTCTTTTGTCAAAATTCATAGCTTATAGTTTCCCCTTTCTAAAGATTTCTTATCTCCATTTTTCGTGGAAAACTTACACACAATTATTTACACTACTATCTTTGCCCCTTTCGATGGTTTTACTTGCTTACATAAAGGTAGAAATCATTTTCTAAATCTTTTTAACGCCGCTTGAAAGTTCCGGACGTTTCGGATTACGACTTTTTAATGTTACTGTTCTTCTGTTACGAGTTTGGCTTTATTTTCTACAGCAACACTCCCGGCTGAAGACTGGCTTTGCGGCTGGTACTTTCGGTTTAGCCAGCCGCGAATTACCCAGGCAACACCAACGCCGAAAAGAACAAAAGCTATAAAGGCGGACATACGACCATGGCCTGGTCCTGCCCACAAACAGCCAAGTCCGATGATAATCAGTGCAACGCCGATGGTGATGTTCTTTATCCATAGCATTCCGTTCTGTTTGGGAGGTTTCAGCTCCGACAGCGGGGTGCCTTTCTCAATGGCTTCCATAATCTGTTTGTGTTCGAACCTCTTTTTGAGATAGTAAACCACTCCTATAACAATCACGGGGACAGCTAAAGCGATTATTATCATGGCTACTCCAATTGCTTCTTGTGGTGACATTTTTTTTCCTTTCAATTTTAAGTTGATGTTAACAAACTTTCTTTACTTTCTTATTCTTATTGAACCTACATCGGTCCTTAAATACAGTTTTCCTTCTCCAGAGCCTATTGTTCCGTGCAGACTTTTGCCGATTTTGCCTCTCACGGTTAACGGCAGGTCGGTTCTTATCGAACCTACATCTGTATCAGCATCCACAACAGCCGAGAAATTGGGCGGTGTGGTTAAGTCAATACCACCGACGTTCGTTGTGATAGTCGCATTGCAGGCGGCGGGAGCGGTTTTTGAATAAACCACTTTTACCGTGCCCACATCTGCTTTAATATCGATATCTCCTGAGATTTCTTTGCAGGTTATCTGGCCAACGTCTGTTTTAGCTTTTATTTTCTCTGTAATGTTCGAGACCTGGATATTACTGACATCACTTTCAATCTCCAAAGCGGTTTGCTTTGGCACGGTTATATTGAAGCTGATGCTTATCGAGCGGCGTTTTTTTGTGCGAGGCTTTTCGGTTCTGACCGTTAAAGTGTTTCCGTCCCGGTCAAGCTCTATCTTGATTTGATCGGCCAGCTCCTGCGCCTCTTCTTCCGTGGGGGCCTTGACACAAATTGTGGCGGTAACATTGCACTCGGTAACATCGAGACCTTCAATGGTGATTGAGCCAACACTGTTTTCGAGGGCGAGGATTGAACCGGGTTCAAGAGGGGCTTCAAGCCTTTCTGTTCTCTCGTATTCGGCTCGCAGCCAGCCGTCTATGTTTATACAGCAACCCGTGATAACGACCGGCAAACAAATAAGAATAACCAGCGATATTTTTGTGAAACTGTTCTTCATTTTTTGTCCTTTCAATTCGCATCCTGGTTTAATCTTATTTTTATTGAGCCGCTGCTGGTTTTCATGTACAGTTTTCCATTGCCCTGGCCGATTGTTCCTGAGAGTCTCTTTTTGCTTATTTCTCCACTTATCGTTATGGGCAGGTCGGTCCTTATTGAGCCGTAACTGGTTGCTAAATCGACCTGGCCCGCAAATTCAGGTGGCGTTGTAAAATCGATGCTTCCGTATGAGGTAGTTACGTTTGCTTTGATTTCGGCAGGAGTCGAGTCCGAACAGATAATATCGATATTACCACTGCCTGATTTGGCGGTAAGGTCAGTAGTTGTGAGCTGCCGGCAGTTAATGCGTCCGTAGGATGTGGATATATCGGCTGTGTCCGCAGAAGCTTCTGTCACATTTATACCGCCGCTGGATGAATGCAGTTTGAGTGAGTCGCCTGTAAGCTCGTCGGCGTTGATAGAACCATAGGATGTGTGCAAATCGTAATCTTTGCAGGAAGCCTTTGAAAGCTTAATTTTTCCACTGCTGGTTTTGAGTTTGATATCACCGCCGGAAATATCATCGCACGTGATGGAACCGTAGGATGTATTCAGATTAACTGAGCCGACAATAGTCTCTGCTCTAATCGAACCGCTGCTGGACTTTAACTGGATATTGTCACCCGTGATGTTCCTGCAGGTAACGGAACCATAGGATGTATCCAGTTGTGCCGAGCCTTGAATATCCTCTGCGGAAATCGAGCCGCTGCTGGTTTTGCCCTTTACGTTTCCGTCGATACCGCTCAGTTTAATCGCGCCATACGAGCTTGCACATTCGACGTTAGTTTGCTTAGGGACGGTTATGTCGTAACTTATGCTTATCGAGCGCCTGTGTTTTCTCGGAGGCTTTTCGGCCTTTACCGTTAACGTTTGGCCGACCGGCTCAAGTTTTATCTCCACCTTTTCGGCTATTTCCCGGGCCTCCTCTTCAGTGGGCGCCTGAACACGGATTTGAGCAACCACACTACAATCGGTAACGTCGGCACCGGTAATCGTGACGGAACCAAAGCTGGTTTGGGCAACGACAGTTGAGCCGGGGGCAAGAGGGGCTTGCTCCTGAACAGTTCTCTCATATTTGGCTTTGCCCCAATCACCTATTTGAATGTCGCAACCGATGACAGTCAATAGTGAACATAGGCAGAGGCCAAGAACCAGGCCTGTGTAATATTTTTTATTCATTTTTGTTTCTCCCGATTTAATATTTTTTTAGTTGGTTACTTTATTCTTATTGAGCCGTTGTGGGTCTCAAGGTGCAGTTTGCCCTGGCCTGTGCCGATTGTCCCTGTGAGCCTTCTTTTGCTGAGCTTTCCGCTTACTGTTATCGGCAGGTCGGTGTTTATTGAGCCGTTATGTGTCGAGGTATCAACTTCACCGGAAAAGTTACGCGGAGTTGCGAGCTCTATGCCGCCGTTGTATGTGATTAGCGATATATTGCAGACAGATGGGGCGGCTTCGGAGTAATAAACCTTTATACCGCCATTGTGCGATTTCAGTTGTGTATCACCTGAAATTTCCCTGCAGATGACAGAGCCGTTATGTGTATGAAGCTCGGTGGTGCCGGACACCTGCTCGGCTGTAACCTTTCCATTGTGTGTGGTACCGTTGAGCCGGCCGGTGATATCTGTAATTCTTATCGACCCATTATGAGTAGTAAGCTCCAGGTCAGTCTGATTCGGGACTGTTATCTCAAGATTTACGGAAACAGACCGATTAATCATATAGGTGGGCTTGTCAATTTTGGCAGTCAGCTTGTCCCCCCAGGATTCGAGTTTTACTGTTGTTTGCTCAGCTAATTTTTTGGCGTCTTCTTCGGTCATCGCTCGGGCGGTAATAGTCGCTGTAAGATTGCAGTCAGTTACGTCAGCACCGGTGATTGTTATATATCCGTTGTGGGTCTGGGCCGCGAAGCTTGAGCCGGGCGACAGAGGCGCTGAAAGCTGGACTGTTCGTTCGTATTTTGCCCGCATTGCGCAGCTTCCTATATTGAAACTGCAGCCCGCTGCGACAACCAGCAGGCAAATCAGCGAACCCAACGATACCTTTTTTAACAAACCATTCTCCATTTTTCTGCCCTTTCAATTTATATGATTATTATTTGATTCTTATTGAGCCGTTGTAGGTCCTCAGATAGACCTTTCCAACGCAAAAGAGCTGGCCCGGGCGTACTGCTCTTGTAAGTCTCCTCTTGTGTGCCTTTGCGACTACCGTTAAGGGAAGGTCTGTTCGTACGCACCCGTTATGCGTCCAGGCTGGTTTTAGATAGCTGTTTGTTTCCATTTTTGATATCCCCTATTTGTTTAATTTTTCCTTCGTTTTAGTCGTCTTTTGTAAATTGGTCGCTGATTCCGTTCCGCAGGTTTCAAAAAATATGTGTTTTTTCCTGTTTTTGGCATTATTATTGTCTTCTATAAATTATTAACTGTTTTTATGAAAAACGTTTCAGAAAATCTGAAACTTATTAAGTCCCGGCAGCGACTAACATTAAGAAGAGAGGTGATTTGTTGGTACACAAGATATGGGACCAACAAAAGGAAGATAACTGGTTGCGGCTGCTTCGCAGCGGTGACCACGGGGCGTTTGCCCGGTTCATTGATAAGTACAAAGAAACGGTTTTTCTGTGCTGCCGAAGGTTAGGGCTGCGTGAAGATGAGGTTGAAGATGTGGCGAGCGAGACGTTCCTGGCGGCATATAACGGATTAAGCCGATATAGCGGCCGGGCTGAATTGAGCACCTGGCTGTGGAGTATAGCGTACCGTCAGGCGGTAAGTTACCTGCGAAAGAATCGAAGGCAGTGGCAGCTCGAAGCCGGGCCGGATGAGCAGATTGCCAGCGGTGAAGAGCAAGAGCCGGCGGCGGCAATACAAGGCAAAGAGACAGAAAAAATCGTTTGGGAGGCAGTCGAACGGCTGCCGAGGCTCTGGACCGTGGCAATTATATTGTATTATCGGGAAGAAAAGAGTATCATCGATATTGCAAAGATAATGCAGGCGAAGGAAAATACCATTAAGACCTATTTGTTCAGAGCACGCGGGAGGTTGAAAGAATCGTTATCGCCGGCCTTTGGAGAAGATTTCGATGTTGGCGGATAGATTAAACACAGATGATAAATTTGATAATATGTTAGGGCGAGCTTTGCGCTCTTCTTCGGAGCCCGTGCCGGCTGATTTTAGCGAGAGGATGTTAAGACGGATTAGGCAAGCCGAAGAGCAGAAGATTTTAGCCCGTGTGGTTCTGCAGGAAAGACTCGCTCTGGCGGGATGCATTGTGTTCGGCGCTGCCGCGATTGTTGCGGTCGCAGCCTTTCCGGGCGCTATTGCGGCGGTTTTTCAAAGCGCTGCCGGAAGTTTCACCGAGCGTGGGGGCGCCTTAGTCGATAGAATCCCGCAGACTATAGAAACTGTTCGGGGCCAGTGGCAGCTCTATACGGTCCTTGCGGCCATGGCGGGGTTTGCTGTTTACAGTCTCGTTGATTTGTTGGCGGGCGATAGATTAAGGACAGCGTAAAGCACAGAGAAGTAGAAGAGACATCCACAGGCTGGGCAAAAAGCTTGCGGTTTTCCCATCTCCAAAGACTAACATAAAGCAAGACAAGGCTCCTCCACTCAAAGCATTTTCACTCAGAGTTTTTGAAGCCAATGCTCATTTTCTGGGAAAAATTCACATAATCTCGCCGATTCTCTGAGAAATCTCCAGGTTTTCCTTGACGTTAAGGTGGATAATTTGGTAAAAATAGAGTAGGTAAAGTGTGTGGAATTCCTACAGTCTTTTTTAAGTGAGTGAGGCGCTGAGTTTCAAGTATGAGCCGTGTGCCTGCACCCCTTGTCTGCTGTCGCAGAAAGCAAATGGGGTAACGCGAGTACAGGTGCTTTGCAGTGAGAAGCCTGCTTTTCAATTAACAGCTTACATTCGGGCTTGTGAAGGAAGGAGGTAGTATCGAATCGTAGAAAATTGTCCGGGACAGACATAGATTAAATGTAACGAGCGTAAAAATTATTATCGGTCGTTTTATTTGAATAAGTCAGGATTTTGGTGTGTGGCCAAAACATAATTCGTACTTATTTTAACTCTTTTTGAAGGAGGACTATTATGTGTAGAAAATTGATTTATTTGGTTTCTATTATTTTAGTGCTGAGCATAGCCGGCAATGTCTCTGCTGAACTGGTGGGGTACTGGAAGTTTGACGAGGGCTCCGGGACAACTGCTTACGACTCAAGTGGTAACGGTCTGAATGGCACCCTGAACGGTGACCCCCAGTGGGTCGAGGGCCAGCTGGGTGGTGCCCTTGATTTTGACGGTGATGACTCCGTTGAAATCCCTCACAGTCCCCTTCTCTCAATCACCGATGAAATCACAATTACAGCCTGGACCTATATGAGAGCAAACGCCAGCGGGGAATTGGCGATTGTCAGCAAAGGGGGATGGGCAGCAAACGACCTGCCTTATGAATTAACGGAAACTCCCGGGGGCGTAATCTATTGGCAGTTTTACGATAACGAAGGCAGAGACACCTGCGCTCCCCAGTCGCCGCCAGTGGAAGAGTGGCACCATATTGCTGCAACCTATGATGGGAACATCTTCAAGTGTTACATCGATGGAGTGTTGGCGGATGAGTGGGCGTATGCGGGAACGATGCCGGAAAACACAGCTCCAGTTACCATCGGACAAAGAAGCAGGGGCGGGACATTCTTCAACGGTATGATTGACGAAGTTGCTATCTACGATCGAGCTCTCAGCGAAGATGAGATACCAAAGATAATGATGGGCCTGGGCGACTTCGGGCAGGCTTCAAGACCCAACCCTACTGATGGTGCTTTACTTGAAGATACATGGGTAAACCTTAGCTGGTCGCCGGGAGATTTTGCCGTCTCGCACGATGTGTACTTCGGCGAGAATTTCGACGATGTCAACGACGGCGCCGAAGGCACATTTCAAGGCAACCAGAACCCGACGTTTTTTGTCGTTGGCTTTCCCGGATTCGCTTATCCGGATGGTCTTGTCCCGGGCACGACATATTACTGGCGGATTGACGAGGTCAATGACACCGAGCCGAACAGTCCGTGGAAAGGTAACGTCTGGAGCTTTTCGGTTCCACCCAAGACCGCCTACTACCCCGACCCGGCTGATGCTGCCGAGCAGGTAGAACCGGGTGCGAACCTTAGCTGGACGGCAGGTTTCGGTGCGAAATTACACACCGTATATTTTGGCGACAATTTTGACGAGGTCAGCAGTGCCGCTGGCGGTCTTCCTCAGGGAGCTACGACCTATGACCCCGGCACACTTAAAATAGCTCAGACTTACTACTGGCGGGTCGATGAGTTCGATGCCATCGAGACATATAAAGGCGACGTTTGGAGCTTTACTACCCAGGGCGCCGTTGGGAACCCGAACCCGGCTAATGGCGCTGTGGATGTAAAGCAGACACAGATTATTACCTGGTCACCGAGCGTCTTTGCTGCTTCGCATGAGTTATACTTTGGTACAGATAAAGATGCCGTGAAAAATGCCGATACCGGCTCACCGGAGTATAAAGGCACCAGAGACCTTGGTGCTGAAAGCTATGACCCTGGAAAGCTTGAGTGGGACAGCACTTATTATTGGCGGATTGATGAGGTTAACAATACCAACGCCGACAGCCCGTGGACAGGCATCCTCTGGAGCTTTACGACAGCCAACTTCCTTGTCGTTGACGATTTTGAATCTTACAATGACCTTGACCCCGCCGAGGCCGATAGCAACAGGATATTTAATGCGTGGCTGGACGGATATGACGACCCGACAAACGGTTCTTTAGTTGGTTATGAAACTCCTCCTTTTGCAGAGCAAACTATCGTTCACGGAGGCAACCAGTCGCTGCCAATTTACTACGACAACAGTGTTGGGTACTCTGAGGCGACATTGACGTTGACTTACCCGCGTGACTGGACTGAGAAAGGGGTTAGCACATTAACGATTTGGTTC
>DATKYR010000227.1:0-7106 GCA_035528395.1 Sedimentisphaerales bacterium | reverse complement strand
GTGGATGTCACTGGCGCCTTCACGCACTGCGTTGCTAATCAGATAATTTACGAACTTAATAACAGGCGATTGGCCTGCCATTTGTTCCAGGTCTTTGGAATCCTCCTCCTGGTCCTGAACGACCTCAACATCCGCCATATCTTCTATGATATCGTCAAGGTTGTAGTCGCTTTTCTTATCATTGAAGGTACTGCAAACTTTATCAATATCTTCTTCCATGCATACGACTGTCTTAACATTCATCTGAGTTTGTCTTTTGACATCTTCGATAACAAAGAGGTCGGCTGGACGGCTTGTTGCCACGACGAGGTTTTTACCGCGAACCGCAATTGGCATAATGTGGTTGCTTTTTATATACTCAAGCTCAAGTTTATCAAATGCCTCTCTGTCAACCTGTTCGGGCTCTACCTGACGAAACTCGAATCCATATAAGCCCGCCTGTGCCTTTGAAATTTCAGGCTCAACAGCTAATTTCAATTCAGCGATTATTTGACAGACGTCGCAATCTGCTCTTTTTTTCTGTATTTCTCTTATCTTCGAAAGCTGTTCAGCGGTGATTTTTCCCGTTTCACAGAGGACATCCGCCACATCCCGAACATGAGCGGCACTATCCTGCTCCGGGCAGTACAGTTGTGACAAACCGCTGATTTCCTCGGCTCCGCAGTTATCTAAATAATCGCTATCGCGATTTTTATCGGGCTGCTTGTCTTTAAGTCGAAATCCAAATAGCCGTGCCATAATTCTGACAATCCTCCGGATTTAGTTTATGCCGACAAGACACTCTCCTTTCAGTGAATCAACAACAGAATATTCAAACCAATACTCTGTAATCCCACTGTCCACGAGCGTATAAAACCCTCCATGAGGGACCCCGCCTTGCGGGAATCCAAAGCCATCAAGTAAAATATAAGTAATAATTCCCAGCCAATCAAATCAACTCAGAGCAGAAAAAAGTCACTTTTTCTGTGTCCGATAGTCCTGCACCAATTTAGCAAGCATAAGCTCATGCCTAATTGGTGCGGTATTGCATCAAGCTGTTAGATGAGATTACCGAACCGAAACGATTATCGGAGTTATCCGGGATGCACTTTACTGAGAACCTGTATGCCTTCTGCAAAAAATTAGACAAATTTAGCTTCAAATCAGGATAATATGAGCTTCTGCCGGCATAATTTGATTTTGCTGTTATCTCGTTAACCGGTCACGAGCGGCTTTTCGTGGGCAAAACGAAATATCCAAAATAAGAGTAGAAAAATCTTAGATAAAACTGTAGAATCGGATGTTAGCAAAATGAATATTTGCGGTTCAACCCTGATTATTACTATAAGTATCCCAACAGACAAAGAACTGCAATCTCAAACAAACGTATCGTGCAGACGTCGCAGACGAACTTTCAGAGGCGATGGCAAATACTAAATCAGGCTATGATAAGCAGGAAACAATTATTAGAGCACGCAAAAGCCCAGCAAGCCACCGATATACATATTTGTGCCGGCGCTTCCATAATGTTCAGGGTTGGAGGGAAATTAATTCCTATCACAAAAGAAAAGCTGACCGCCGAGCAAAGCCGGGAAATATCCTTAGACCTTCTTACGGAAGAGCAGAAAATACAGTTTGAAAGAAATCTGGATTATGACTTAATGTTAGCGGACGGAGCCGGAAGGTATCGGATAAATATCGGCTATTTTAACGGCGAAGTAGGCTCTACCATTAGAATTCTTCCCACGAGACCAAGAACTATTGAAGAACTGTTTCTCCCTGACGTTGTCAAAGACCTGGCTCGAAGAACAAAAGGGCTGGTCTTAATAACCGGAAGCACCAGTCAGGGCAAAACCACAACAATGGCATCAATGATAGATGAAATAAACACAACCTGTGAAAAGCATATAGTTACTATTGAGGACCCAATCGAGTACGTGCATACAAATAAAGTTGGGATTGTAAGACAAAGAGAGGTAGGAAGAGATACTCAGACATTTTACAGCGGATTAAGGGCCGCTTTAAGACAGGACCCTGATGTTATTGCCATAGGCGAGATGCGAGACTACGAGACCATTAAGATTGCCTTGGCGGCTGCGGAAACCGGCGTCCTGGTTCTCTCTACTCTGCACGTCATATCAATCGACAAGATTATCGAAAGGCTCTTAAGTTATGCTCCCGCCACCGACGAAGGGCAGCTAAGGTTTCTTTTAGCAGAATCGTTACAGGGTATGATTCACCAGGAATTAATCCCGACAGTAAACAACGAACAAAGGGTGGCCTGCGAAATATTAGTGGTAACTAACGCCGCGAAGAATATTATAAGAAGAAAAGGCGGGTTCTTTCTTAGAACTGTAATTGAAACCGGCAAAAAGCATGGGATGGTTACAATGACTGAATCCATCAACGCCCTTCTTGAGGCTGGTACAATAAGCGAAGGTGTTGCAACAAGCGTCTTATCAAACTACAAGTAGTTTTTCGCCGCTTTATCAATCCACGTTTAGACATACCAAGGGGAGCGCATTGCACGGCCGAGCATACGGCTGGCCGAGGGGTCATTGATAATCTGTTCTCGTTTTGGGTCCCAGTGAATCGCACGGCCTAACATCATTGCGATGTTTCCTAAGTGTGCAACTGTAGCAGACCGGTGACCCACATCGATGGGTGAAATAGTCTGGGCGCGCGTCTTGACGCAATCCAGGAAATCACGACGATGACCCTGACGATGATTGCCTGAGGGCCTGGCTAAGTGTACTTCTTCAGGACCAATTTTTTCTTTGAGTAAACGTTTCGGATTTGCGTCAAGGCTGCTGCGTGTTACATGCACCCAGCCTTTGTCTCCTATGAATCGGACACCCTGAGGATAATGATTATTGCTTCCGACATGCAGTGTTACACCGTTGTCATAAGTGCATTCGAAGTCGTAGTCAACAGCAGTGTTCCATAATCCGTCCTTTGGAAATATGCCTCTGCCGACAACTTTAACCGGTCCGGTTTCATCGCAGCCCATCCCCCAATGTGCGATATCGATGTGGTGCCCTCCCCAGTCAGTAACCTGGCCGCCGGAGTAATCCATTATCCAGCGGAAGTTCCAATGGCAGCGTTTTTCGGTGTACGGGGCCCAGGGGGCAGGGCCAAGCCACATCTCGTAGTCAAAGCCATCCGGAATCGACATAACCGGCTGAGGGTCAATTCGATGTACGGTCGGCTGACCACCGCCCGGATTATACCCTCCGCCGATACCAACTTCGACTCTTTGTAACTTGCCAATTCGTTGATTACGGACCAGCTCGCACGCAAAACGAAAATGCTCCGTTGACCGCTGCCAGCTGCCGGTTTGCCATACACAGTTGTAACGATGCACAGCTTCGACCATAGCCCTGCCTTCCGAGATTGTTAAGGCCAGCGGTTTTTCGCCGTAAATATCCTTGCCGGCGAGGACACCACTAATGGCCGGAACAGAATGCCAATGGTCCGGAACTGATATGCAAAGTGTATCAATTTCGCTGCGGGAAACCATATCCCGAAAGTCGTTGTACCCGGCACAATCCTTGTTACCATACTGCTTATTAATCTCCTGGGCCGCAGCGTTCCGCCGGCTGGCATCGACGTCACAGACGGCAATAATTTGACAATCGTCCTCCTGCAGGAATCCTTTCACGTGACGCATTCCCATACTGCCCAAGCCGATAAGGCCCATTGTTACTCGGTTGCTCGGGGCCGGTCGTCCATCCCTCCCGAGGGCTGAAGAAGGAACAATATACGGTGCCGCAACGGCCAACGCTGTGCTTTTCATAAAAGTACGGCGTGATATTGCCTGACGCATTCGTTTCATTGTTGATTTCCCAACTATTCGGCTGCTGCTCGAGCTTTGAGAAGCATCTTGATCCACACCCCGACGTAGCGGCCGTGGTCATGATATGTCCGCCCACTGACTAAGTTGCCATCCACAACGCAAGGCTCGTTGACAAAAGTGCCTCCACAAACCTCAAGGTCGAATTTACACTTGGGTACAGTGGCCATTCTCCGGCCCTTCACACAACCGGCATAAGCGGGTATCTCCACGCCGTGACAAACACAGGCGATCGGTTTGTTTTGCTCGAAAAAGTGCCGTGTTATACGGACCAGGTCCTCATCATACCGTATATATTCCGGCGCGCGACCTCCGGAGAAAAAAACACCCAGGTACTCTTCCGGGTTCACATCTCGAAAAGCAATGTCCGCTTCAATGGTGTAACCCTCGAACTCACGAGTGACTTTGCCATCCCAGTCCGGTGGAATCTCGTGCAGGACCATATGGTAACGTCGTTTTTCCGGACCGGCCACCACGGGTTCAAAATCATCTTCCTGCAGGCGGTAATACGGATATAGTGTGTCAACTGTCTCGGTCGCATCGCCGACTATAATGAGCACTTTATTCATCCTCTAATTCCTCTCATTGCTTCTCAAAACCTGACCCGGCCCTTAACATCGACTCAGTTGCTTTACTTACCTTCTCTTTTTTTTCTATCCGAATACTAATCTCACAGTAATTCGTTGTCAACAGGAGAAACTAACGGATTCTTTTGGGCAAACAGGAAGCGAAATTCGGTGGCTTCATAGAAACCAGGCTAAAAAATAGCTGAAAGGAAGGCAGAATTTGGGGCTATGAGTGCGAGTGCTAATTAAAAAAAGCCCCTGCAGCCTTTTGGAGGAAAGGGGAGTGTGAAAGCAGGGGCATCGTCCAAATGACAATATAATTATAGACCTTTTTATTGATGAGGTCAAGGGCGTTTTGCAAAAAAGAATACTCCTCAAGACGAGTTCACCGTTTAAATGGCCTGTGATGCGTTTTTAAATTGAAAGATGAGGCGTGGCATGTGAAAAACGCAAAGCTATGCGTATGGTTTATCGCAGCAAATTAGCGTTGCGAACATTTAAAAGAGTCAAAACGGCTTTACAAGCCGCCACCATTTTCTTCCCAGGTCTCTCTCTTAACCACCCAGATGCCGGTTTGGTACGGTCTCTGCTCGGTGTGCTCAGGTATCCATAGTTTGCTCTTATGCCAGCATTCGACATGGCCGTCATAGAAGGCGAGATTGGCAGACTCATTATGGCGATACATGGTGGGTCCGCCACAACCAACGGCTTTGTAGTCATTGACAGTGCCCAGCTGGCCCAATACGTCCCAACCGGCGATGTAATTGGCTCCCCGCCATTTGCTCCACCAGTCGTGCGCTTCGTTGAAGTGTAACTTTTGTGCCGGCTGTTTGACGGTGGACATCTTGTAAGCCAACCTGGTCAGGTCCATGGTGGCAGTCCATGAGGACGAGCCTACCGAGGGATACCAGTCTTCGATATTGAAGCCGTAGCTGACAAGGGTCCCCCGATCGTTGCCACTTTCAATGTCATACGCGTGCAACCAGGCTTTCTGTCTATCACTGGGGCACTTGTATTTCTTGGGGGTTTGAACGGAGGATAGATCCGGTTCGGCTCCCTCGTAGCCAATGTATTTCCGGAAATCGGGATTGCCTGTCCATATAGAAGACGCTGGGTTGCTGGAATCACGGCAAGGCACGCCCCAGTCGTCAAAATTGGTTGCGTACAGCTGGTTTGCCAGGGCTATACTATGGAGGTTGTTGGAGCATACCATCTTGCGTCCCTGGTCCCGGGCCAAGTTCAATGCCGGCATTAGAATAGCCATCAGAACAGCAATGACGGCAATCACAACGAGGAGTTCGATTAGTGTGAATGCTCTTGATTTGCTCATGGCCTTTCTCCTTATATCGTTTATTACTTTATCCTACACTGCGTTGGTATGTAAGTCAAATGGAAAATCTGAGGGACAAGAATATAGCCGCTGTTTTCTGAATGTGCAGATATGAGGAAGCAGGGGGCATTGTCCAAATGACAGCGTTATTATAGACCTTTTTGTTAGCGAGGTCAAGGGCGTTTTGCAATAAAGAATACCCCTCAAGACGAGTTCGCCGTTTAAATGGCTTCTGAGACGATTTAATTTGAATGCTGAGGGGGGCATATAAGGTTCGGCGAGCTGTCTTAGGTAATGAAAAAAGGGCTGCAAGTACGCTAAAAAACCTCAAAGTACCCCACGTTCTGAGCCGATAAAATTGTCAGGGTGCGACATGATAACAGAAAGCATGACCATGAAAGGACTATACGTTAACTCTTTGGCACTTACAACAATTGAGCGGTGGGAAGTTGCCAGGCGTCCGTTTAACACTTCCTCCGCAGCCCAGGCGTCGTTAACAGTATTCGTGGTGGTTGTTCTAATCATATCGGTCATTCTTCTGTTCCGGGCAAGCGCCAGTTTCAGACATATTGCCAAATTAACAGTCACCAACGAAAAGCTGCGGCAATTGGAAGTAGGAGGATTAGTCAGTGAGAAATAGAGTTTTGTTCGTGTGTGTGTTGGTCTCTTGGCTTTGCGGAGTAGGTTGCCAGGGACCTTCAAAGAAGCCGGTCGTGGCGAGCGAGCCTGTGGAGGTCCCGCCCAGCCGGATTTTTACGTTGTTTTGGCAACAGTTGGTTTCGCTGGACTGGCACAGTTCAAACCGCACCGGTGCTCGCGTGGTGGACAAAAAGGTTTTTGCATTTAGTCCGGCCGTTGAGTTCGACATTTATTTTCCAAGCAATAGTCCCGGCAGTCAGTCGCTGGACTTCCTCTCCAGCGGCGAAGGAGGAAGTGGCACCTTAGTAGGAACTGATATACGCGGTTATAAGGCATTTGCCCTGAAGTTTACTCTGGTTTCCATCAACAGACAAAGCGAGCCGGAGTTGAAGCAAAAACTCGTCGCCGGTGCGCTGATCGGTCCAGCCAGCAAACACCAGCTCCGTACCTATGAGCCGGTTACGCTGGGCCTGGCAGCGTCAGAAAAGACGGTGATTGCGAAAACACCGGTGTCGACGGATAAGATCTATCAAATCGGTTTTCATCTCCATATGCTGAACCCGCAGGACTGGGACCAGTCGGGGAGTATGGTAAGACTTCGGATAGAACCAGTCGTAGAACCAGTCGTAGAACCAGTCGTAGAACCAGTCGTAGAACCAGTCGTAGAACCAGTCGTAGAACCAGTCGTAGAACCAGTCGTAGAACCAGTCGTAGAACCAGTCGTAGAACCAGTCGTAGA
>DATKYR010000226.1:0-18056 GCA_035528395.1 Sedimentisphaerales bacterium | reverse complement strand
TCTCGTCCATATATCGGTCTCTGGGTCATACATTTGCACTGTTTTATATGGACTATTCATACTCCAGAGCCATCCTCCAAATACAATTATCTTGTCGCCCAATACCACAGAGCCCATCTGACTCGTGGCTACAAGCATGTCGGCTTTCCGCGTCCAGGTGTCAGTGGTCGGGTCGTACTCTTGCACGCGGGGTACCGCTTGGAGACCAGGCCTTCCTCCAACGGTATATATCTTTCCCCTCACTACATTGGCACATAGACCCCATAGGCGCATAGGCATATCCGCTTTTCTCGTCCAGGTATCCGTTCTCGGTTCGTATTCTTCCACAGTTGAAAAACCGAGGGAATAACTCAGGGTTCCCCCGATGGCATAGATCTTCCCGTCGACGGCGACCGTGGCCAGATAGTCCCTACCTGTCGGCATATCGGCTTTCCGTGTCCATGCGTCTGTGGACGGGTCATACTCTTCCACGGCTGAACGCCCACCATCACCCCCGATGGCGTAGATTTTCCCATTCACCACGCATGTGGAAAGACCGAACCTTGCGGTTGGCATGTCGGCCTTGGTTGTCCAGGTATTGGTAACGGGGTCATACTCTTCCACTGTTGGCAATAATGCACTACCAGGTTGGCTTGACGCACCTCCTATGACATAGATCTTGCCGTTTACCGCAGCGGACGTATTCCCCCATCGTGGCGTCGGCATGTCGGCCTTTTGTGTCCATACGTGTTCTGCCCTCACGCTCGCACCTCCGCCAAGCACAACAGAAGCCACAACTCCCACGAATACAAATCTCATTCTGTATTCATCGAACCATTTCATCTTACCGCCCTTTCAGAAATTTTTATTATTTTCACCCCCGTTAGAAATGAGATAGTTGGCGTTTGCCCTACTAACACCTGGACTTCTAACGGGTGGTACACTATTATTTCTTGCTATATTTTCTAACGGGGTAAACCCGCACACTATGCGCACTCTTATCGGCTTAGGTTTGTCTTTACGAAAATCTCTTTGAATTAACGCCATTTTAGATTATCTCCTCCTAAATGGTCATCATATGCGAATACTGCAACATACCATATTATCAGAACTTGTCAATAAAAAACTGGTGACATCGCACAAAATATTCACCTCATCCCGCTGGATGGAGAATTGCCATCTCTATGCCATTTTTAGGTATATTTGAATAGGCATATGATTCTTACCAGTGTCTAAACGTACTGGCTTTGGTTTGACAACTAAGTATTTGCTCCTACTGACCTAAGCAATCACATTGGGTACGATGTTATCTGTAATTGTTTTAATAGAATGATACCTGGCTGGAAGAAAGGATTTGCTTTTGTGTTGTGGTTTTTTCGGACTGGATTTTGATACATTTAGGGTGCGGCAGTATTGAGCCAATATTCGGCGAATACGACCAGATCAAGTAAATCTACGATGCCATCCGGACTCAGGGGTGGCGCCAAGTCAGCTTCGGGGTTCCAGCTGGGCGAGGTCGCGGTGGTGAGCCAGGCCTTACCGAAAGCGGTAAAGTCCAGAAGGTCAACTACACCATCACCTGCTTCGGGGGCGATATCGGCAGTTAGTCGCGCCGGAATAAGCTCGAATTCCAGGAAAGGAGGGTCCTGCCCAAACAGGCCTCCGCCCCGCAAAACCAGGTTGAAATTCACAAAGAGATTCATGCCGATTATACCCTCAAGGTAGCCGCCCTCTGGAGAAGAGACGTCAAGTAACACGACTGGAACATTAGTGAAGCTAAGCCAATCGCCGAGTGCCGGTATCTCGAGAGAATCTATATAGAAGCCCGGCTCAATTGTTATCTCACCTGTGACGTCCTGGATCTCTACTTCAAAAGCTGCATTATCCGTGTTGAAGCCCAGCCGAGAGCCGATACTGGACCCGACAACGGTAATCTGGGCACCCGTGTCTAACATGAAACGGCGTTTGTCTATTGCACTGCGGGTCCCGTTATGCAGGTCAACGCTGTCAACGAAAAACAGACTTTGACTCAGGTTTCCCACGATGATAGAGGGTGTCCCGGGTTGGAAAATGAACTCCATAATCGCCTCGAGATCTGGCATGTACTGTATGCTGACCGCTCCGGAGGGAATGAGATTCAGAGGTATGCGGTTGGCATAATCGGGTATCCGGGAATCATCGTGGTCGTAGAATCGTATGTCCGGCGATGTATATTCGTTGCCGTCATTCGTTACCGTGATCTGACGGTCGTTTTGGATGACCGTCACAAAGTTCACGCTCATGGGTGAGCCTATGGCTGTTGGCAGACCCGGCTTATCCGGGGGGGGCACATCACCTACTACAATAGAGACGTTGCTCTGGCCGACCATATTTGAGTCGTCCAGGGTCATTCCGTTCGGGTCAATGGCTGCAAGTCCATCCATGAAGATAGCCAGGGGCTGACCCACCCATGCAAAAACCGAGTTCGTCGCGCCGAAAATCTCTGTCATGCTTGGCGTTATCAAATCAGCATCGAAGAGACCTGTGCGGTTGGCAGCAGCGTGGCTCATTATGTGAGTAGAAGCACCAGTGTCAAACAAACCGATCGTAAAGTTCGTCTCTGGACTATCTGTTAGGTACCTGCCGACAACAGACATATGGGATTCGGCCACCCAGTCAGAATCGTCTGAACGCTCATCCGTGACAGTAACGGCAATCCGAGGCACGAATCCATCTATCGGAGGCGAATCGATGACATTTGCCATCACCGCTGGCACCGACAGCACACTAAACGACTGGTCCTTAGAGGACAGCTCTTTCCGTAAGGTCCTTTTACGCACAATACTCGTCTCGTGCCTGGCTTTTCCGTTGAATAGCAGCGGCTCATTTTGTTCAGGATACCTGATGGCTTTTATACGACCGCCTCCAGTCACGCGCCAATCGACCTCTTGCCGCTGCCAGCCGGGCCGGGCCGCCTGAACAACAGAAGTCCAGCATATTGCGGTAATCAGAAGTAAAACAAACCAGATTCGATTCGAGTTATGTAGGTTCATTTATCAACCTTCCATTCCATTCAAAACAAATTTTATTGTAACATATTTAGGCAAAATTTACACATGGAAAAATTCGAAACCGCCGATTGTCTCCTCTAAACAACCTGCAGGTTTCTCTTGAACTCTGTCCAACGCAAACTGTCTCTATATAGTAAGTACCATAAAGCGATGTTTATGTGACGTGAAAACCGGTAAACAGCAAAAATACTGCGCAAAACAGGCTATATTCTTGACTTGCAGGCTGTTTTGGCGTAATAGATATAGCATTGATTTGTGTCCCCGTAGCTCAATTGGATAGAGCGTTGGCCTCCGGAGCCAGAGGTTGTGCGTTCGAGTCGCACCGGGGATATTTAATAAGTCTTGGGCCGTCAACGACTTGCGGTTGATGGCCTTTTTTATTTTTCCCGGAAATACGGGTGCGTGCCAAGTGCGTGCCAAAATCTCGGTTCATCGTCGCCTCACTTGCTCGACGTGCTCGGTCCAGCAAATCCCGTCTGACGGCCAAATAGAACCTGTGCGTTGTCCCGAAATCAGAATGACCTGCCAACTTCATAACATCATATTCCGAAAGGCCGTTCTCAAACCAGCGTGTCAGACACGTACACCTCAAGTCGTGAAACTCACCAAGCTCGATACCAGCATGGGCCAATATGACTTGCCACTGGCGTGTGAAGTTGTTTACGGGACATGTGCCGTCCTGAACTGTCCAGTTGCCCTGTTGGCGTCTCTTCTGTATGTGGACATAGCGTGACGGTGGAACAAACACATAGGGATAGCCCTGTGGCTGCCTTGACCTGTGTTCTGCCAGCATTGCCAAGATTTCATCGGTCAACGGCAGAGTTCGCCTTTCAGTATCCTTGATGTGCCATTCCCAAGTCTTGTCGGTACTGCGTTTAGGTGCTACGTCAATCGTCTGCCTATCGAAATTGACATCGCTCCAAGTGGCATTAAGCCATTCCCCGCGTCTCAAGCCCGTGTACAGAGCCATAATTATCAACAGTCGCCAGTCTAATCGCTCTTTCCGTTGTAGCTCACCGGCGGACTTGATCAACTGGGCACACTGCTCGTTGCTGTAGATGTTGATTGCTTTGCGAGGGACTCTGGGTTTATGTATGAGCAGAAACGGATTCTCTTCTATCTGTCTCCGCTCTTTAGCCAATTGAAATACACGCCTTATACCCCGTATTTCTTTGTGTACGGTAGCCGGGCTTCTGCCTGCATCCAATCTGGCCTGAATGAATCGCTCTCCATGTTCGTGCCGGACCTGAAGATAGTCAATGTTGCCTATCACCTTGATGAAATGTCGCATTGCAATACTGCGTTGGATAAGCGTACTCTCACGAACCTGTCCTCGTGAGCGTCTCAGACTGTCTTCCAAGAAATCACTTAACCTCATAGATACGGGTCCGACTATGCCCATCCGCAACTCACGCTCCTTTTGTGCTCTCTGCCTTTCAGCCTTCCGCTTGTCGGCGTGTCCAAGAGAGATTCGCCGCCTCTTTCCATCATCATCAGTGTATTCCAAACGATACGTAAATGTCTTGCCATCCCGCGATGGTCTTGTTCTCAGTCTTACCAGTTCATTCATAAATGAACCTCCTTTCTTACTGACTGGCAAAACCGGTCCGGATACAATCTAACCCGAACGACCATGATTGCATAGTCAAAAATCATTTTGTCTGTTCCTTCACCCATTCCATAATCGCATCTCTCGGATACAGAGGCTGATGACATACATGGACACACGGCAGTCCACGAAACCGCTTCAAATTTGCAATGACGTTCCGATAGTTCTTTGCCTTGCTAATCTCTGGGATACGCAAAAATCGCACCAGTTCCTCCTCAGTAAGCAGATCAGGGCAGGAGGTACATCCACCATTGCCATCTGGCAGAACAGCCAAAGCAATCATTGAATTAACCGAGTTATTATCTGTTATGTTCACGGTACACCCAATATATTAATCTAAACATAAAATCCTCTATTAACTGAGGTGTCAGAACTGTCAGTAATTGTCAGTCCAGCCCTCTGACACCTTAATCATTGTTTCCATAAGGACTTCCGTCAATTTGTCAGCCTGTCAGTATGTCAGTAGTATTATTACTATTTTTCGCTCTTTCTTATTATTTGTGCCTATCTTCTACTGACACACTGACAAACATATATAAGACTACTAAAAAATACATATTATCGCTTAAAAACGGCGATTCACTGTCAGTGCCTGTCAGTCTTTTGTCAGTGTTTCGTCAGTGCTTTCCTCTCCTAAGTCCCAAGTGTCATCTTTTGTGTTATGTACTACATCCCCGCGAGCCTCCAAGGTCTTCGTGCCAATCTCGAAATCCCTCACGAGTAAGCTCGTGCTTCTCATTATATTTCTCCGCAAAGTTGGCTTGCCCTTTTTCTTGAGCCTTCGGATAGCTCGAAGGATTTTTTGAAGGAGAAGCTCATTCTTGTTCTCCGCAATCTCTGTTGTAATTAGGCGTGTGGCAGTAGAAAAGAAATAGTCTCCAAACTTAAGAGCAAGCATCATGTCATCTTTGCTAACCTCCTTCCTGTCGTTGAGAAATGCCAGCAGAACTGCATACTTCTTAACAACCTCCAGAATCCTTATTTCAAAAGCGCCAACTCGTCCATCTTGAATTCTTGGACGATAGTAGTCGTACCATTCTTTATGCACCTTCATAGCATCATCACTGAACTTTGCCTCATAGGATTCCGTAGGGTAGGGTTTTATGAGTTTGCCCACAAATTTGTTAAAGTAGTCTGGGTACTTTGCCTTCCTAAAATGGATAAATGTATTGGGCGGTCCACCAAAGACAATATTCCATCGCGGCAAGAATCCACCTGCAATACGCTCGTAGGCGTCATATCTGTTCAGTGAATCCGGTGTAGTGGCAGCTATCCAAGATACAGCAAAGTGGTCAACGCTAAGTGTTTCTTGGCTCAGACGCTTTACGAGACTTGCCGAGGCAGGGTCGTAGATTTCACACAGTTCATCTGCAAAACCGCCCATATAATCTTTCTTTAGTGCACCCAGCAGTGAACCCAACTCGCTATGCCTCAGCAATCCCACTCCTTCATGCTCTACTAATTCCTTAAAGAAACCTTCAGCCGATCCCTTTGGCGCCAGCAAATTCACCTTTCCCGTCTTTGCGAGAACTTTCACAGCCGGACTAAAAGCAGTAGTTTTCCGACCTGTGCCGGACGATCCGAGCAACATGGTCCACAGGTGAGGGTAGATGACATCATTCCCCTCTCTGAAAAACAGCTTATCCCCAACCAGAGCAGATATCATCGTCATAAAGACAAACAGATGGAACTCCTCCGAAACCTCAGACGGAGTAACCAATTGTTTATACTCTCCATATAAGGGAGCCATCTGGGCCTCCAGATTTGTAATAGAACTGTTGTCACTTTCGCTCATGCTACGCCTCTCTTCATCCCTAACCTTATTCTGACGGCGGCATCGATCAAATACTCCAGCCACAATTGGAAATTCTCAACCGCACATCGCAGCGTAGGAAGTGTTTTACCCTCAGAGTCTCCTTGAAAGTCATCACGGACTGCCTCTATGGCCACAATATTTATAACCTTGCTCATATCTGCCCCGGCCGCCTCCAATCGAGGTTTTATCGTCCTGCTCAAATCATCCTCTGTCGTCAATATAATCACCGATCCGGCTTTGACTCTTACATCAGGATCATCGGGCCAATACCCTCCGCAGGAAACTTTAGCAGCCATATACAAGGAAAGTGTAGATTTTCCCGTTTCCTGGTCCCCTACAATCAAACTCAACATTCCCGCAGGTATTTTTCCGGGCCAGAGCCACTTCGTTTCCAAGGCTTCCATCTCATCAAACCGCTTAAAAACAGGCTTCTTGATTGTCCTTTTCTCGTTGCTCATTAGATATACCTCACTACCTGTTGCAAACACAGTAAAATCAAATTGATTTTCGACAAAGTGATTTTAAGCTCTCTTTCATGTAAATACTCTGCTATCTCGCCCCGAAGTTGCCGATCTGTTATCCACTCAGATGGATCGTCATTACAAGCATAAAAATGATCTGGGATCATATCGTCGCGGGGGTAGAAACCAAGCAAACACACATCAGCTATATTGCCCTTCCGTCCTATATATTTTTCTTCAAAAAAAGCATTTGCAAGCTCGTAAGGATCCGTTCTGAGATACTCCTCTTCACGCTCCTCCTCGCTCTTTTTATTCAATGCTTCTATCTCCGCGAGGTCTTCTGGATTTAGTTGTAAGTCTGACATTTTAATTTCCTTTCAAAAAAAGAGAAAGAGAGCCGGAAGAAAGCAGACCAATGCAAAGCCGACTCTCTCCTCATAAGTCATAATTAATCCCTTTGAATCCGGATGTTATATGATGCTTCTTTGACGGCAGCTTGATCCGCTCGTCGAACATACGAGTATTGGTTTCTATTGTTTTCGTTTCTAAATTCAACATGACACTATCTCCTTTCTTGCTTTGAACTCCGCTTGACTACAGCATCCCCACTCAATCCATTGCTCGATGTCACTGGACCGCCATCGCACACTGCCTGTGATTTTCACGGGCTTCGGCAATCGCCCTGACGACCGCAACCGCCAGACGGTTCTAACGGATGTCGATAATGTGTTCGCCAGTGTCTTGGCCGAAATCAACTTCTCTTGTGTTACCGTATTTGTCATTCTTATCACCCTTTCAAAATCTTTATTCGATATAAGAGTATTTTAGCATAATCCTACTTTCTAATCAACATAATTCCTTATACACCAAGGACTTATGAGCCGACTTTTTACAGACAGAAGCCGTCTTTTGTGGCCGACTTTTCGTTGTTCTTGTGAAGTGGAGAAAATGTATAAATCGCTTTGAAGACTGATTCTATAAAGCTAAGGTGGGCGAGGAAATGGCCGACTTTTTAGGAGTGTTGGCCGACTTTTTGGGCCGGAAAATATCTTCTATTATTTGGTTTTTTTGTAAGTGACAAAGATTTGTTCGTGGGGAATCTTAAACTTTATTTTCCCATTCTTCATTTCGCATATTTCCTTTCTTAAGTCTTTGAGACCGTGGTCACTCAGAACGTCCTTAAGTTCCTTGGGTTGTTTTTTTCCATGCCTACTCTCATTCAAAGTCACTCCTTCTCGTTTTTTGTCTCCCAAGAGATCAAGAAGTAATACATAACTGCCCTTTGAACGCTTGTTGAAATTGTTTAGATCGAGTTCAAGAGAATTTCCTGAGTTCACTTGCCCCGGTCCTGCTATATCTTCCTTTTCTTTTTGCCCATTTTTTACCCCAGAACTCATACACAAATCGAACTTTCGCACTAACGTATCCCATCTCCTTTCCAGTTCATCGAACGAGCATGGCACATTCCAATAAACGTACCCCTCATCGTCCCTGAGAGGTTGCAGTCTTCCTTTCACCCATTCCAGAAGCGTGTCGATCAACCCAAAGCCTTCCTCTGCAATTCCAGACAATTCTGCTCTGGTAGAATTCGGAGCTTCGTAGACGACCTGGTGCAAGTAGTTCTTGACGCACCGGCAGTAAACCTTAAAACCTGAATACAATGGCCCTCCCGTCGGAAAAATCTCACCGCTGTAGTACGCGGCATCGCGGGCATAGCGGGGCAAGTTCCACACGATTTCCACAAGGACTGCGCCTGTAATTTTCTTCGGTGTACGCCAATCACACGGCCATCCCATACTCTTCCAACTTGTACGTTTGCTATCCGCCATAAATCGTCACCGTGCCAATAGTACGACTTTTAGAATCCCGGCCCCTTTTTTCTGCGGAGGCCATCTATTCTGAGTTCTATTTTTATCGGCTCGCCACAGGGAAATGTTGAGCGAGCTTTTGTGAAATATGGATTTCTTGGCTGTGAATCCACGAGGCCGCAATTATCTGAACATCTGCCGGGATAATACCGATAGACACACCTGCGACCGGACTAACCGGCCTTGTAGGGTGTTTTCCGGCCAGAAAAACACAACCCAGACGCAACCGGTTTGTCGAATTGTCCAAAATCAAGTGATAATCAAAGGATTACAACGGTTGAGTACACCGTTTGTTGTTGCCGCCAGGCCACTCTGAATCATTCCTTCGCTCCATGTTTGCGTAACAGTTCAACGATTTTGGTGTGGCCTTTATCTTGGGCATACGACAAAGGGGTCCGACCGTCCCCGTCTCTCGCATTGACATCAGCTCCTTTGGCAATCAGCAGTTCGGCGATTTCGGTGTTCCAGTTCTCTATAGCGTACGACAAGGCAGTCTTACCATTATTATCTTTTGCCTTGATATCCGCTCCGTTAGAAATAAGTAGTTCAACAATCTTTGGGTAACGCGAAGCTGCATACGAGGCTGCGATATGAAGTGGCGTGCGGCCTTCGCCATCCCTGATATTGGCATCTGCGCCTTTAGCCAAGAGCAATTCCACTATGTCAAAACGCCCGGCATCAAGCGCACTATGAAGAGGCGACCAGCCACTTGCGTTTATATTAGCCCCTTTAGCAATAAGAAATTCAACCATGTCCTTGCTGCAGTAGGCCGCTTCCTGTAAGGGTGTCCATTCTCCGGCGTTGACGTCCGCACCATTAGCGATCAAAAGCTTAGCTACTGCTATCTGTCCTGCCTTAGCGGTATAATGCAGCGCTGTTTGGCCCTTCTGGTCTTTAGCGTCCACATTCGCACCGTCGTCAATGAACTTCTCCACTCTCTGCAAATCTCCAATATATGCGGCGGTATGCAGCGAAACATCGCCACTCTTGGACGCGAGCAGCTTAGCCATCACTTTTCGGCCTTGGTTAATCGCCAGATCAATAGGTGTCCGGCCCCGCGTGTCCTTTGCATTGACATCAGCACCTTTAGCGATGAGTAGTTGGGCTACTTCCTTGTGTCCGTAACGAACGGCGCAGTGGAGAGGTGTGCACCCATGCACCTTCGTATTGACATCAATTCCTTCCTGGATAAAAGCCTTTACTTTTGCTAAGTCTCCAGCATCCGCAGCCTGATGTATAGTAGATTTAAAATCATAAAGTCTTATGGCATTTGTACGAAGCACCATCTCGGCCAGTTCAAAGGCACGGTTACGCGAAATCTGCCCATCGTTCATCATCTCTGTTAGAGCTATAGCGAGGGCATTACGTGCTGAATTTGTACAAAGCCAAGCTAATTCTTCCCAATCTTGTAGAGTCGAAACACGATGAGCCTCGGTTCCGAATAACACTTTCTCGGGATACCACTCCAGCCAGGCACGAATCGTTTCACTTAATGCATGCGTGGAACGAAGAAAGGCCTGTGCAGAGAAGTCGGCATAAACATTTGGCTTCTTTAACATTGCACCCGCTTCTTTATCAAACGGCCACCCACCATAGATAATTACAAATTTGGTATTTCGTTGGTCAGGGTCATTGAAGACAGACTCCAATAGCATCGGATTCGAACCACTTATGTTGAAATATGGACCGCTACCCATACCTGTATTGATATGCACTATTAGGTCTAATCGCCCTGCTTCTTGGGTTATATAGCGGAAAAGATAATCTTCCAGTTTGCGTTGTTCACTAATTGAAACTTCCTTTTCTCCAAGCAGCTGCTCATAGACCAAGGCCGCTTCCACACTGGATACTTTTTCGAAATTCAGTGGACGGTCATAAGCAGGCCAAAACTTAACGGCTATTGCACCTTCTTGCTTAAATGATTCAATCGCCGGAGTCACAACATTTTTGGTATATTCCTCTAACGTCGCTGCAGGTTTTATATCGCTTGTATAATAAATAATATCTGAGAAAGGATGCAAAAAATCATCTGCAAGTGGGACCCAATAAAAGCGAGGCGGCGTTTGTCCCAAACCGAGTTCTTGCCAATAAACTAATGCAGTTTCTATTCCTAATTTATCTAAAACCCAGGTGTGGTAATTCTCACCTTGCTCACGTTTAATACGTTGCTTCTCCTTAAAAAGAAGGCTTAGATGTTCTCTTTCCATGTCATTATATTTATATCCGTATAAATCACGCCAAGCACCTATCCAATGAGGATTATCAAAACGAAGATTCACAGGAAAGTCAAAAGGTGGCTTCCCAAGTAAATCTGCAGGCTCCTCTTCGGTACCCTGGTTAGCAGTAGCCGGCAAAATGTGGGAATTATTATCTATGGCTTTAATTTTTGCGATTTGTTCAAGCAAAACAGGATCTGGAACTGTTTGGGCACAAGATTCAAGAAATATGGTAATAAAAATTAAGAATGACAATGGACAGTATATTCGATATTTTTTTTTCATGAGTTACTCCATTGATATTATCCGGGATTTCCCATTAGCACTAATCAACTACGTCATTCTAACTGCTATTTCATCTACGCGGCCTTTTATCCCAACTCTTTTTTCCAAGGCCATAAAGACAGAGCATGTTTCCATAGCTGTAATTCTACGCATCTTGTGGGTCATTAGTCAATGTACGTTTTTGTACTAAATAGGCGACTTGTACGCAACCAGATTGGGGTCAGGTTTGTTCAATGAATTGCTTATGATAAGTTGTACAAAGCCAACGGCGGTTCAGTAAACCATCGCAGACTGCTAATTAAAAAGAGCAGGGCTGTAAAGAATAGGAGTTACCACACCCAAGACGATTCGGAAGAGCGTAGCCAAAATATTAAGCCTTTTGCAAACAGATTCCAGCACCACCTTTTGATTCACCTATGGCTATGCCAGTCTTTAAGCCATCAAAAATATTACCAACCATTTTTAATGAGCCAATGTTAATTGAATCAGGGGTAGCTTTAAGCAAAAAGCCGTCAGGCAAATACATGTTTACTGAGACAGCAATATCTGCATCTGGTGGCTTTTTATCAATTTGTACTATGATTCTTCCTGTTGTCTTCTCGGTTATTTTATGGCAATCAGCCCCGTGACTTATCTCATATGCACTTACGTTACCCTCTACAACATTCCCGTGACGTACGGTAGCAGCCTTCTTGCCATTCTTGTCATAGACATCGAAGTCAATGCCAAGACGTCCGTCGGATTCTCTCCGTTTAACCGTGAAAAGTGGTTTACCATGATAACTGATAAGGCTTTCACAGTTAATAAAATAGTTACCACCAATTTTAGCTTTGAAATTCCTTTCTATTTCCCACATAGTTTTTTCTCTTATTTGGTAAAGACGTTCTTATGTTGGCTCCTCATTATCACCTTACCATTTTAACGATTGCCTGTCTTTTTCAATTCCTCACAGCCAACCGCCATTCGGTTATCCCGATTTACTTATTGTTGTTGCTCTAACCTTCATAAGAGTATCGGGTTATTGCTCGACATCATTACTTAAATATTCAAAAAAGCTTCTTGTCCCACTTTGTGAAGTTTTGACCAAATGCAAAGTAGGTGTTCTACCAAATCTATTGGTTCTCCAAAATCTTCGACAAACTTGTTATAGTTAAAATCACTTTTGTCGAACCTAAACTTTTTCTGCCATGGAATATTATTAACGATGTTGTGTGCGACCAAATCACGAAGTTTTTTAATCGCAATCAAGTTATTAAGGAGTTCGTCATCAATCAATCTGACCTCATTAAGCAATATTGCTTTAGTTGTAAAAGATATGTTATTTTTCAAAAGCTTGGCACCGTTATTGCAAAAGGTTCTTACTAAAATGTCCAGTATCATTTCGACAATGGAATAACTAATGATTAAGGCTAATCTGTCGTCTTTCAGAATGTTATTTTCCGCTTTTGAAAAGAGTCGTTGTCTGACAGAGTCCAACTTTTCGAGACAATCTATAAATTCGCGTGCAGACTTTATTTTTATTTTTGGTGTTTTTGACATAACTGCATAATTTTAACGATTGCCTGCCTAAGTGCAACCTATAAAAAAGGACTATTTTCCACCAAAACATACAACCTATTCGCAACCAACCCCAAAGCAAATTTGCTAACTACATTGTCTGCTCTAAATTACGTCATAACAAAAACGGTTGCTTTGACCGGCGTAAGTAAAAAAACCTCTGTTGAGTTAGCAGAGGCTTCGTGCTGCTTCAAACGAATTAGCGGGCACCTTCTTTCACAATAAATCTTGTACCATTTTTTAAGAACTGGCGTACACAAGATAATCAAGAACGTGAAGTCGGGCGTAGTCTCTTTACTAATTTGTAGCCTGTTGGCTGGTGGCTGGATGAAGTGGGAGCACTACGTGAAAGTCCGCTCGGAATCTAAATTGAGTTTTAACACGGGAGGTCTTTGATCTAACATTATCAGACCTTCGCAGGGGGCCGGGGGGGCAGGTCTGCTCGACGATCCTATGGGACTCCAATCTTACCGGGTGCAGACGGAGAGCCATAAGTCTCGCTCTTATCGGTGTAGTTTGATTGTTGTGCACTGGAATGGCTGGATTGATCCTTTAAGTCGATACTCGTTCGATATCATATTCGTTCCCTAACGCACGGGCTCAATCGCGATGCGCAGCGACGTCGACTTGAAACCTGATGTTAGATGCTTAGTTCAGGTAATACGATATTTCTTGTTATTATTTTACTTCGTAGCAGCATCAAGTTCTTTTTCGATATTTGGTTTACTAACCTCTTTCTGAGATACAAATCACCATTGCCTAAATGAAGCTTTAAGTCAGATTCATAATTGTGAGCATGTGGATTTGATGGAAACGGATCGGCATCACTTTTGTAAATAGTCCATTTTTCTCCCTTATGTTTAATCTGGACTTCAAGAAGTGAGCGTGTAGTTCCATCAGGGATTATTGATTTTTCAAATAAAATATCCGTCAATGCTTCAGGGTGATGCTTTTTGAAATCATAATCCTTTAAGAGCTTTACAATGTCACTGCAACTTAAATCTCGCTCTAATAATTCATACTCATCATCAATCCCCAGAACATCCATTAATCCGAGTTGAATATCAAACCGTGTAATATTAACTGATGATGCACCTTGTAGGCATTCGCTTGCCTCACCTGAAGCTTTTAGATAAATATTAAGTTTTTGTGCGGGATTCATTAGCATCTAACAATGTATATATGGTTTCCGTATATCTTTTTCATATTGATAGTATCTCATCAATACGCCGATTACCACCTTGATTAGTTATAATCGTGGAAATTCTGCGGAGTTGATCTAAAAATTGCGGAATAATGCCTTAGCATCAAAAATTCTACCAGTTATATGAAATTTAGGTAGGCAAACTCCCCCCGAAGTGTACTCTTGGACCATAAATCCCGTTTCCAAAAGTGCGTAAACCTTCAACATTTCCCACTCAAAACCCACTCAATATACCAATGAAATCCAGTTGAAACCCAGTCGAAATCCGTTCAAAACACCTTCAAATTGCACCAACTTAACCGTCTTTCCGTAGAGAAACGCGAGCTATGCGTGACCGGTTTGTTGAATTGCCCAACATTAAGTGATAAGTGAGGTTTTACAACGGTTGAGTACACCGTTGAGAAAAGAATTCCTCAATAAAAATCACTGAGAACGTCTACATCCATCTACTTCCCGCTGATTTGTTGGGAATTACAGACGTGCTGGATTAGATTAAGCAGCGATGAGAGCTGGCTACGATGCCATTGGTGGATTATTTATTTTTTCAAGTTTATCTTCTACTTTTTTGAGCCTATCTTCCATCTCCGCAAGACTTGCTGCTATTTCTTTACGGTTTTTTTGACATTCTGGTTGATACACTTCTGTACCTGGCTCCGGAACATCGCGGGTGCGTCCATTCGACATTTTGAATCCTTTCAATTAGGATAGATTTTCAAGGCTTTAATGCTAATTGCAAACCGATAGGCTGTCAAGCGAAAACTTAAGGAGTTTCTACGTTTTTAGATGCGACAATTTAAGGGCTTGTTAAACTTATGGAAAAGGCAGATAAGGATAATGTCGATAATTAAGAAAAAAGGAAAGAGGGATTATAAGGAGTTATAGTGTGAGCATTTTTGATAGGCATGGTGCGAGACATAGAGGTAAGACTGGTATTTATTGGACAGTACGATATATTTCGAAACGTTACTGCGAACCTGATGACCATCGCTCAAAAGAACTATATACATATCAACTCACATCTGAACATGGTGAAATCAGAACTATTCACTCATTAGCCCATCCTTGGTTTCAGTTCCTCGAACACTTGAAAGAATATGACCTAATTTAATTTAATGTCTTAGCGGTCAGAAAACGGTCAACGTTTCTTTTCAAAAATACTTCTTGACAATCTCTGGTCGGCTGATTTACAATTTTAACTAAGCGAAAATACAGTTTAGTAATGGGAGAAATCATGTTCGATTTTATCGCTCAAGCCGCCGAACCAGTGATTACCGGCCTCGATGTAGTGAAGGCCGTAGATGCTTTTTATCATAACGCTTGGCTCAAGTTGGTTGTAGTGTTCGCTTTCTTTGGTGCAATGATAGGTGTAGTTATGCCTCTCATCATTCAACGTATTCAATCGTCATCTTTCGATAAAACTGAAAAGCGTCTTAAAGACGAAATCGAACAAATTAAGAATATAACTCACCTGAGTATTCAGGAAGAAGTCGAGGCCTTGAGGAGTACATTTGATGAAATTCAGAAAAACTTGGAGAAGCAAATTGATAAAAGGACACGGTTGAACCGTGCCGAGTTCTATCACCAACTGGCAACATGTTTTTCGCTGGACAGCGAGCAAAAATGTATCACGTTCATTTTCCATATCACCGCTGCAAGAGAGTATGCGACCTTGAAAGATTATGAATCCTTAACGAAAGAGTTAAATCGAGCCATTTCCGATTCCGCAGGAGAAATCCACCTACTCTCTGCTACTTCGACGGCTAAAACAAAAGAGATGTCAAAGGAAACTCAAGCTGCGTGTTTAGAACAGGTTGATGGAATACGTAAAATGCTGGAGGGTCAAGGTGCCATAAGCAGATACTCAGAACAATTAGAAAAAGTTTATGAAATCTGCAACAATTTATTGATTGTTGCGGATAAACCAGAATGACCAGCAGGGACGAAAAAATCCCGACACGAGCTGCAGGGCAGGTGTTTTGGCTCACTTATTCTGTTCGCCACATCAGACAAAACCTAAATATACCCCACTCTCTAACTCACTATTTCTTTTTGGAGGATTCTTCTGATTTACTCACAGTAGATTTTTCTTGGAATATTTTCTGAATTAACTTATATGTTTCAGGTAGTTGTGTTTGTATGGCCCATTTGTAGTCACTCCAAATTAACTTTCCTACTTGGTTATGGTTATCCATAAAAAGCTTGAACCATACCCTCTCATAGGTAAGGTTCCGGTATTTTATCCTCTGTTTAATCGCCTCGTTTGGGTCTCTTATTCTTGACAGAGCATCCTCATAGCTACGGAATTTATAATTTGCATCGGCTATACCCCTCTCATAGACGCTCATAGTATTAAGAAACTTCCTATCCATTTGATTACCGTAGTCCCAAAGCCCTGAAGATAGAACTGCATTCAGGGCAGCACTTCTAAATCTGGGAAAACTGATTTGAATCAGTTCTCCATCTTGCTGTTTTTTGTAGACTTCGCCTTTCATAGGTGGACTTTCTAAACGGCCACAGTTCATAAACCATTCTTGAGTGACCGCTTGTATGAGATTGTTTCTTTGTTCTCCGAGCGATATGATATTCCATCCCTTTGTAGTAAGTGTTCCGCCCTTGCTCACCATACGTAGACCATATATAATTGGAGTGGAAATTATCAAGAACATTATGATTGCGGGAGCAGCTTTGAACCACCGCTGTTTCTCAAGCCGTTTCTCAAGCCATCTCTCTGCTTTTTTGTGTGTAGCTAATAGATACCATCCCAACGAAGTCAGAAATGCTCCTAAGGCAATCAGATTAGTACCCTGGTCAACATATGAATTGCCGCTTGTTAGATAATCCATTTTTGACCTCCGTCAAATAATCCACATTCTTTGGAAGAACCCTCTTGAATCATCTTCTGGATTGTATCCAAGAACGTACGTTATTGTCAATGGATTGTTTCAAGCCCCCGCAGGTAGCCCCAATTTGAAATGAAGGCTTAGGGGAGGTAGATGTCCTCAGAAAATTTTTGCATATTTTTTAGCCGGGAACAAAGCTGAAATTGTAGCTGTTTGGCCTCAGCTACCCTCCGCTATCCGTGTCGGCGATTGTAGCTATCGTCAGAAGCTCTAACAAGCAGTAGGGCGGATATTACGGTTCAGATTATTCCTTTATGAGGATAGGCAATCGATAGAATGGTGAAGTGATATTGGCGATTCAAAAGAATCAAACAGCACACCTAATCCCCCTATATCTCACCACGAAAAACCGCTCTAAACACGGCTCAAATCGATGAACTCAGGCAGAGCCATCGCGGACTATGGGAAAGTTGGGGTTGCGGCTTAGAAATAAAATTTACGGGTGTATTTTTGTATTTACATCACCGATAAATAACGATATCTTACGTCTACTACACAGTCAGAATGGATTGGAAAAGAAGCTATAATTCATAGCTTTTAGGATGGGAGTTGTATTTTGGCCAAAGATACAAGAGGAAGTTTCAAGGTCGTCAAATTCAGGATTGATAAAGTAACAGGGCAGATGCAGTGGAGAGAATTTACAAAACTTCTTCGTGATGTCCGCTATCGTGTTTTCCGTCTTGCCAATCTTGTTGTCAGCGAGAAATATTTACGTTTTCATATTTTTAGAATCGGAAAAGCCGAAGAAATCAAAACGCAAAAAATCAGTGAATTGTCCAGACAATTGCGCCAAATGTTTTTGAGCACAGATAAAATTACTGATGATGAACAGAATAAGTTTTCCAAAATCGGTATTCTTCCCGACACGGTAATAGGCGGCTTGACACAATATAAGGTGAGAGGATTGACAACTGGCGCAAAATGGAAACAAGTGATTAACGGTGAAACCTCTTTACCTACATTTCGCAAAGGCTACGCAAGAAGTTGTCTGTAAATTTTTTCATTTTGCATAGGCGGTTCAGTCGTTCACTCCTGTGTTCATGTTCAGATATCGTTTTCCAGTGAGCCATCGTTCATCCGTCTCCATCAATACTGCTGAGACCAATCGCAA
>DATKYR010000225.1:0-16944 GCA_035528395.1 Sedimentisphaerales bacterium | reverse complement strand
GGCTATCAGCAATTGTGGATCTTGGAAGCTGCCCTCAATGAACTTAATGAAGAAAAATCTGTTGCCATGAAAGTAAAAGTTGCGTAAGATCTCAGTCAGGGGTAGCCATCGAACCTTCAACTGAGTTCGGGATAAGTCCTGTACGACAGAAGACTTAAGATTTTTCAAGGCACAATGGCTTTGTTTGTGCGGGTTTTAGTACAAAAAAAAGTGAACATCGAGGATATAGATCAGTTCAGTAGAGAGAGAGCCGAGGGGACTTTCCTTTTTGAAAAAGACGTGACGGATTATTTGTCTACAATAAACCGCAATTGTTTGGATTTGTGGAGTGCGACCCAAGTGCTCAAGACTGAACCCGGAGGAATAACGGCCGTGCAGCAGAAAGCCCTACTACAGTGGTTCGGAGACCAGCCTGAAGTCCTAACAAGCAAGTTTGAGAAGTATCTAAGATTCAGGTCTTAATAATAGCCGTGTCGGTCTCAACTGGCCCCTGTGCCGCAAATTTTAGTTATGGACAGAACTGAAATAAAGCAAATTGCTGATTACCTCAAAGACCTTGAGGAGGGGCTGGTCGAGTGGGACTATCGAGGGATAACCACGCAGGGCCACTTGACCGAACTCTACGGTATTATCGAGCGGCTAATGGATGCAACCTTTGAGACCAAAGACCAAAAGCTTAAACCACTTCTGGCCAGCTTAGAATACAAAGCCCGAAAGTGCAAGGAATGTATCGAGAGAAGGACAGGGGTGAGGAACTAACCGATATGGACGAAGAAGCTGAAACAAAGGCGATAGAGAAATGGCTGCGGATGGTGGATAAGCCAAAGGCGCTTGACATGAAACTGTTAAAAGTTGAGATATCGAAGTCACAGCTGTCCCAAATTCCAGAAAACGAGAGAGTATTTTTTGTGCTGTTAGGCAGTTTGTTGAATGATTTAAATATGTTTCAGAAATTGGCGTATTTCTCTGCCAACACGAAGACAAGCAAAGGGATAGTGCGAGGGGCTCAAAACTTTCAAGCATTGTCCCTTGCACAATTCCAAGCGGCCAAGTTGTATGATGGGTGGGTTTTACTGCAACAAAACTTCTTTGGCACCAAAGTTTCCAAACAGTATGTAAGTGAACTGTCGGGCTCAGGAAAAAGTGACCTCACGAAGCTAAAACAATACTTCAATAGACAAGATAATCTACTCTATGTAATCCGAAACATGTTTGTTGCTCACTATACATCTGACTGGATAGAAACACTACTAAGTGAGATACCAGATTCGGAAGTTTTTTATATGCTTTTTTCAGAATTGCAGGGCAATTGCTTTTATTCTATGTCTAATGAACTAACGAATCTCGCGATATTAAAGGCCACTGGCCAGTCTAATATTGATGATGGCATGAAAAAGCTATTAGGTGACGTTATGAAAGTTACAAGATTGTTTGCAAATTTTCTCGGAGATTGTTTGCGAGTTATCGTGGAAAAGCACTTGGGATTAGGACACAGCGAAGTTGAGATACCTGACCCTCCCGATATGAATGAGATAGCTTTGCCTTATTTTATTAAAGGCACACGATGAAAATGATTTACGAAGACCACAAACGAGCAACAAAAACAGCTATTTTGGAGGGTGTGACAAAGAGGAACGTCAATTGTTAGAATGGTTCGGTGAAAAGCGAATATGTTAAATTGCGATATTATGTCGTGGATAAAACGAGGAAGCTAAATACTTGCCTAAGTAGTAGCGTAATCATTATGCGGTGTAGTCATAGTGCAGAGGAGTTGAAGACCTATGGAAAATCATAAATCACAATGGTTTATCGGGGAAAACGAATTGGACATCGGCCGGGGAAGGCATATCCGCAAGGAATGCTGCGTTTCTATAGAGCGTCATTAACCCCTGGCCTTTTTTGTATAGGTGAAAAATGTATTTCGGCCAATGTTATGCTAAAAAATTATGTATTGACTGGCGGCAAAAATATGGCCAAAACCTTTTTCCTATTTGCCCCGTATTGAGCCATATCATTAACAAACAAGATTTGCCGAATATTGCCAATATCGAAAAGTCAAGCTCCAGTATGATAGATTCCATTAAGAGGATTTTGTCAGTCTTTGACGCTCTAATAAAATTACAACCAACAGATGGAATAATAACTTGGTGCGCACACAGGAAAAACATATTGCAAGACTGCATAAATCTTATAGATAAAGATTTGATTTTACTACCGAAACGCCTTGAAAATGCTTACCCAGAAACATACAAAAAATGTATCGAGTTACTGGTCGAACTAAAATCAGTAAAATTCTACTACGAATTTAACCGTCCAGATTACCTGTACTTAATGCCGCCGACCTTTGCACGCAAAAATTATCTTTTGTTCTTGAATTGGCAAGAACGCCAAATTAAGAACGCTGGCCTCTTTGAAGGAAATTTCTCAGATAAAATCGAGATGAGGCGTTTAACTTGTCATTACCCTGCCGTAGCAGTCAAAACTATGTTTAAGATATATCAAGAACTGGAACCGGTAGTGCAAATACTCGCAGAAGAACCAAAAAGCAAAAAAGCTCCAGAGCAAGAAAAACCAACAACAGAGCCAGCCTCTACATATAACGGCGGCGAGAATATTGGCGCGGATAAGTTAAAAAATGTGGTATGGTCAGGAGAAGTAACTAAAAGCAAAATGATGGCCAAGCTCAAAATGGATAGCTATTGGACATTTAATCAATTTGCCAAGAGACACGGTATCCGACAAGTGGGAAGTAACCGTCAATTATTTCAAATTCGATTAGACAAAATGAACTCAAAAGACCGCGAGAAATTGGAAAAAATATAATTTTAGGTTTCGGCTCAGGTTGCAAACTGGTCAAAACTCTAAAGTGAGACCCTCTTTTTAGCCAATTAACGCAGGTATTTCTTTCGACTGGTTAAAACTGGTCAAAACTCTCACACCTCTATCTATAAAGAAATTTCCTTCAATGGTATTTTACTGCTATGAATATAAATCTATTAAAACCGAGAGAAGTTGATGTGATGTTGCGCTATCCAGCGGGGCGCTCATTAAGACTTGCTAAGGCAAATAAGATTCCGTGTATCCACCTGCCTGACGGAGAGGTTCGCTTCGATGAAGCTATAATTAAGCGACTTCTTAAGCAACCATCAAAAATTAAAACTCTTTTGGGAAGTGTGCTCAATGGCTGACACTTTGATGCCTTTGCTCGTAGATTTCACCACCGCCTCAAAGATGCTGTCGATAAGCAGGGCCACCTTGTATTCAATGTCAAGCGATGGCCGGCTCGGAGTAATGGTTCAACATATTGGCAGGAGAGCGCTGCTAAATCGACAGGAATTAGAAAATTGGGTTAACGCCGGCATGCCATCAAGAGAAAAATGGATGTTACAAAATGAAAAGGCGTAAAATGGCAAAATTCACGATGCCTATCCACTTGGAAGAAAGAGTGGTGATATACGATATGCGGTCGAATAACACAACGGAATTCAAAGTTTATGAAAACGCCGGCCAATTGTCTATTGAGTTTTCGGCGCCGTCGGCGGTGCGGGTAGTCAAGGATGACGTATAATGAATGAGCGAGTCAAGAAAAATGTTACTGAGTTTTGTACCTGTGCATTTGAACCTGAAGATATCGTCGAGGTCCGGCTCCTGCCGTCTGGGAAGAGCGTATGGTTTTCTGCTCAAGATCTGGCCGGGCAAATCGAATATCTGATAGCCGAAAACCAAGCCGGCCAGAACATTTATATCGGCGCGAATCCGCGGAAGATAAGGGGTGGCACCTCCGCCGAGGATGTGGCGCTGGCCCATTGCTTATTTGTTGATTTTGACCAGGGAGCTACCGGTGAAAGTATCAAGGGATTGCTCGGCGATTCAGGATTCCCGGAGCCGACATTGATGCTTAGCTCCGGGCACGGGTGCCATTGTTATTGGCGCCTTGTCGACCCGATAAACGACCTGGAGAAATGGACACAGTACCAAAAGAGACTGATAGCAACTTTGGGCAGCGATAAAAGCATCCACGACCCGCCCAGGATTATGCGGCTGCCGGGTTTTATGAATCATAAGGCGCCGGTGGCCGATGCCAAAATTAACTTTGCTGAAAATAGCCGGCGATATGATATTCAAGATTTGGAGGAACATTTAGTTGCTCTACCTTCGGAGCCGGTGCCGGTATCGAAGCCGACGTTACCGGTACCTGAGGATGACAAGCTCAAAAGAGCAGTAGCATATATCGACAAAGTCGAAAATTGTGCTGAAGGTGAGGGTAGAAATAATATCGCCCGGCGGATAGGGGCTGTCCTATTGAATGATTTCGGTTTGAGCTTTGAAACGGCCTGGCCTTTTGTCCAGCAGTGGAACACAGCGAACATACCACCGCTGGAGGAGACGGAGCTCAAGGAAGCATTTCTCAACGGTGAAAAATATGCCAAATATCCACCAGGCAATAAGCTGGTCGATAGCCGGCCAAAGACTAAGCCGAGTCGGAATGAACAAGAGCCGGGTATTGAAATGCCCCCCGATGAGTCTTGCTCTGATGATAATATCAGAGCGGTCGAAATGTCCGAAGATGATTTTTTTGAATCTGGCCTCACGGACGCCGGCAATGCCAGACGTCTTTCAAAGCACTTCGGTCACCTGTTGCGCTATTGCTGGGACACAAAAGGATGGCTTTATTATGATGGCCGGCGCTGGAATGAAAAAAGAGGCGATGAGTGCGCCCATAGGTGCGCCAAGAAAATCAGGAAACAGATTCAAACCGAAGCTATTAAGATAGTTGATTCAGATAAAAGAAAGAAATTCTTAAAGTGGGGATTCTCCACCGATAATGAGGTACGACAAAAAGCAATGCTGTCCAGCGCCCGCTCAGAAGATAAAATCGCGGACTACGCGGATAAGTACGATGCAGATGCGTATCTCTTCAACTGCCCCAATGTCGTTATCAATCTGAAGGACATGACAACCGCGGAACATTCGTCCGAGTTTCTTATAACCAGGTTGGGCGGCTGCGAATACCACAAGGATGCAGACTGCCCTACTTGGAAAAGGTGCGTCAGTGAGTGGATGGACGGTGACGATAATAAAATCGACTATCTTCAAAGAACCCTGGGCATGTGCCTGACCGGGGATATATCGGCCCGGGCTTTTCCTATCTTCCACGGTCAAGGCATGAACGGGAAATCCCTATGCCTGGATACTATAAAACAGATTTTAGGCGACTATGCGATAGTAGGCTCCGAGGACCTCCTGGGTGAAAAGAAGATGCCTCAACATCCCTGCGATATTGCAGACCTGAAAGGCCGGCGTCTGGTCGTCGTCGACGAAACAAAAAAGAATATGAAACTCAGGGCCTCCCTGGTAAAGCGAATGACCGGGGACCGTGAGCTAAAAGGCCGGTTAATGAGGCAGAACTTCTCCGAATTTAAGACCACGCATAAAACGATACTAATGACACAGAACCTACCCGTCATCACCGAGACCGCCGACGCTATCTGGGACCGGGTCCACCTGCTCAAATGGAGCCGCCGATTTGAGCCGGGCGAAGCTGACCCGAAGCTAATGGAGAAATTCAAACCGGAATACCCGGGCATACTGAATTGGCTATTGGCCGGTTGCCGGAAATGGCAGGCAGATGGGTACCTATTGAAAAAACCAGCCGCGGTCGAAGCCGCCACCGCACAGTACCGCGAAGATAGTGACCCGCTCGCAGATTTCCTTGAAGTGAAATGTGTTTTGGGACCCGGCCAACTGGTATCAGTAGCAGAGATGTGGAATGCATTTCAGGAATGGCCCGGTATAGAGGGAAAATTCAAGCCGGGTAAACGAAACTTTAACAACTACCTCGAAGAACGCGGAGCGTGGCGCAAGGATAAAAGAGAAGATAAAAAAGTGCATAGCTATTGGCATAATATAGGTTTACGAGGATTTGAAATGTAAAGTGTAGTCGTTGTAGTCGTTTCTACTCTATAAGCGCTAAGGAGCATTTACATAAAACGATAATGTCGGCGTGACTACAATGACTACAAATGGCTACAAATAGCAGCTGAATTGGTAGCAAATTGGATAAATAAAATGATTAGAAATGTCAAGTGGATTTGTGGCAGAAAAGGATGGTATTCGAGAAAGCGCCCGATACATTTTGCAGGTATTTCACTGCATCTTTGGAGTTTGGCCATTAGGCGGGATGTCTGGAGCTTGAATGGATGTGGTAGCAGAAATGGCCTTAAACAAGAAAACAAACAAGAAACAGCTTGAAACACGCAATAAAGAGAAGAAACAGCGGTATGCATCGGTTGTCGTAAACGATGCCGGCGATAAAGACAGGCACAGGGCAAGTGTTAATGACTAAAACTACAAGAAAGAAGCATTATTACCCATCGAAAAGGCGCAAAGCCCGGCGCACCCGCGAGAGCTACAGGGCGAAGACCGAGGCAGGCCGTCAGAAGAAGTTGGAAAATCTCGCCAAAGGTCGGGGCCGGCGTGCGAAACGTGAGAAGGCTGGTATATTAGCGACTCGGGCGAAGCTACAGGCAAAGGATTTGGAGGGCATGGACGTTATCGACTTTGCCAATGACGTACTTGGTGTAAGTTTTGCTGAAAGGCCAGTCCAGGAAGTTATTCTCCGGGCACAGTATGGTTTGCCTTTGGATGCTGAGCAGCTTGAGATGTACGACAAGCTCACCCACAGTCAGAGGTATTGTCCTGGTTACGAGAGGTCAGAGGGTGTTTATGTCTTGGGAGCGCGGTCGGGCAAAAGTTTTCTGGCGAGTATTGTTGCCATTTATGAGGCTGTTATCAGGGAGCCGCGGTGGCGTAAGTTTCTGAATGTAGGCGAGCGGGCGTATGTAATTATTACAGCGACCAGGCTGCTACAATCTCAAATGGTTATTGGTGCTTCCTGCTTGAGAATGTTGGAAAATTCACAGATAAAGCATTTCGTTACGGATGCTATTGCCTGCGAGATACTCCTGGAGAACGGAATTTCTATTCTTTCCATGCCTTGCTCGTCTACGGCAGGTAGGGGTCTGGCGATTTGCTGTCTTATTTGCGATGAGCTTGCCTGGTACAGGCAGGAAGGTCCCAAACAGGACCAGGAGATTTTCCGGGCGTTGCGTCCCCGTATGTCGCAATTTCGTGGGGCTAAGTTTTTAGCGATTTCGACGCCGGCCAGTAAGCAGGGTTTGCTTTACGACCTGTACGAAGAGGGTATAGACCCTGAGCGTCCAACACCGGCGAGGCTGACTGTCCACGGCGAGACTATATTTGTTAATCCGATGGTGGATCCTGACTTTCTGGAATCGGAGCAGCGGCGTGATATTGATAATTACGACCGGGAATTTCTGGCCCTGTTTTGCGAAAGCGTGGACGCTTTCTTTCCTGCCGATAAGTTGCGGGAATGTTTTGTGCTTGGTGGGGATGTCCCTTATGACAGTAGATATCGTTATCACTGTGCGGTCGATCAGTCTGGACTAAGCGGCCGGGATAGATTTGCGATGTCCATCGCCCACCAGGAAAAGGACAAAGTCATTGTTGATGTAAGCAGGACATGGGCCACGAAAGCCGGTGACGCTATCATTGCCGAGATACGAGAAATAACCAAGCCCTACGGCATATCAAGTATCGCAGTTGACCGATACGCCGGCGGCTGGGTAAAGCTGGCTTTTGAGAGGCAGGGCTTTGAGGTGACTGTCCGCGACCTTTTGCCCCCGATATACGTTAACTTGAAGTCTCTGGTTATTAGCGGTCGTGTATCTCTACCGGACACCAAAGGACTGAAGGAAGGACTGTTGCGGACTAATGCAAGTTACGGCAAATCGAACCAGCTAAGCATTGTACATGAAAGAACTGCGGAAGGCCACGGGGACGAAGCCGACAGTGTAGCGACTGCCATTTGGCTTGCGAGCAGTGGTCGGTCGAATGGATTTTTTAGTGCAGAAGATTTATCGTAAACGGAAATGTTAAACGTATGACAGAAGAAAAAGATAATCGGTCGTATAACTGCGTGTATGGAGCTGTATGCTTCGCAGGTCGAAATCATCCAGGGTGTGGTGTTGTTATTGGCGAAAGCCAAGAGCATCGTTTTGACAAACCAGAATTTCACCTGATAGCTGAGGTTGAGGACCACAACACCAGGGAGCTTATACAGGCTTGCAGCGGCCTGGACTTGCAGTATTTGCCGCATTTGTGGTTCGGTGACACGGACGATGCTGCCGGCAGAAGGTTTATTGATGGTTTAAACGAGGAGCTTGAGCGTAAATATCAATTGCCTGGTGTAATATCGAGAAAGTTAAAATATCAAAGGCACAGGGGCACAATGCAGCTTACGAAGAGCGCTGTTATCGAAATGGCCGAGCCGTTCCAGTATATTTTGCCGGTATTGAAGGGGCTATTGAGCAAGGAAAAACGGCGTTTATTTATTCCCCCCAGTAGTGCGGTAATTGGTTATCTGAAGGTGATTGAAACAGGTGATATAGCGAATATTCGGATCAGTGATTTTCCGGCTGTGTCGGCATTGGGTATTGCAGTCATTGAGCTTGAAAACCGGCCGGATTTGTCAGATTCGCCGGTGGATGACGAAGGCTGGGACGAATGGAGAGACTAAAAGAAAAACAGAATGATTAACTTTTAAGGAGTATATGCCCGTCTTGACGTGCTATAGCTCTCTTTCGTTCTCCTTCTCGGCTGTGGTACTTGGGCGGGCACAAGTCTGCTGGCAGAGTTAAGGAATTGAACAATATGGGAATCAAAATAAGGTCAATAGAATTGATAAGTGGCTGGGGTAGTCCGCCGCACCACGCCACGCCGAGAAAAATAATCGAGCGGCAGAACCCGTACCTACTGCGAGAGTGTCCGGACTGCGGCAAACCGAAACTAAGACCGAGGCAGAGATATTGCGATGATTGCAAAAAGAAACGTATCCGAAATACCAACCGAGAAAGACAAAGGAAATATTACAGGATTCACCGTGTCTCATCCTAACGACTTAACTTTACAGAGTGCCTCCAAACATACCCTACGGTTAAGAATTTGGGGGTGCGGAGCCGAGACCCGTACAATATGACTAAATCCGGTTAATGCGTTAGGTTTCGCTCTTTGAAAAGTTAATATTGACGGCCTGAGCGATTTGGCGGAATACTCGGCGTTAAAAGCGAATATTCCAACAAAAAAATTTAGCGCTTGACAGCCTAACAACAGCATTTAAGATGCCAGTATAGGCCCAAGGAATTAGCAGAAGTTATACATTATTGCTGGAGGCCCAGAAGGAGCTTGTACGGGATTTTCTATTGCAATCCTCACAAGACCATTGTAGAATAACAAGCAGTACAATACTGTTTGAATCGGGAGGCTAATGAAGACGATGGCACTGGGAAATATAGTACGGTTGTGGGGTGCAGTAAACTTCGAGCCAGACTTCACGATTATTCCACAACTGAGCGGTGCAGCAAAATCCCTAAGAAAGGACTTCCAGCATTGGCAAACTGATGGAGTAACCTTCACGTTATTCGAGAATGAAGAAAAACATGAATTTATTCATTTGACAGTTAAGCGAATAGGCTTTGAGGTATTTAACCCAGAGGATGTGGTGAACGCTCTTGCACGTATGGCCCAGGCGTGTAAAACACTTGCTCAGGAATTAGGTCGCAAGGTTTTCAATAGAATGGGTGTGAAACTCGTAATATACGCTGATCTTAACCTTGACTTTGATAATCTGAAACGACAAGTGCAATCTACATGTCTACCAATAAGCACCGAGCTTGAGAATCTGACTTCAACAGACATAATCGACTTGGCATTGAACTTTGACTACCGCCGAGACAGCAAGAAGGTGGAACTGCGCGTCGGCCCTATGAAGAAAGAACAAGGAGTTAGTTATCTCAGGAAGGTGGGAAACATACAGCAAGTTTTCCAACCACCTGACCAGAGTAGGCAATTTATGGACCTCATTGAAAGCGTGCCCGATTCTTTTCTATACTTCGATGCCGATGCCCATGTTGAAGAAGACCACGGTGTGGACTCGTGGGTTGCGTTCACTACTGAAACGATCCAGTACGAACTTGAGTTATTTGATGGCCTTAAGAAACTTATTTTGGAGTGTGACTAATGGGTGTGGGCAGTGTAGCGGCACAGAAGGGAACGTCAGATGTTCTTGGTGAGACTAGTGACAAGCAACAAACCAGTTTGAAAGCTGATATAATGGGAACGGTTGAGACTGAACCATTACTTCGCTTACACACTCCCACGGAGACTTTTTTTATGGAAAAAACAGGTGATATATTAAGTCCCGTAAAGCTGATTCCAGAGCCTCCCAGCCTAAGGCGGGAGATTCGGGGTAAGACCTTAGGGGCTTGGGGTCTGGACAGGCGACGTGCTGCTCGAGAACTCCTGGGCATGTGGCAAGAGGCTTCGTCTAACATAAATTCCGATGGTTTTGCTGTATATGTGGATGCAGTTATCAGTAAGTTAGAGGAGTACATGCCACGCTTTCGAAATATTCCCAACGAGGATGTGTCTTCCGGCGTGCTACAACTCGTGCGAGATGCGATAAGCGGCCCTAACTTTGAGCGAGTCCAGAAAGAAAGATTAGAGGGACCTATCACGGATGTCTTGACATTATTGCGCCAAAAAACGATCATGATGGCCACATACAAAGCCGCCCACGATACTTTATATGACCTCGGTCTTCTCAAGAAGGCTTAATGACATGTTACGAAAAGTAATGTTCGACTCGTCCTGTGTATACGGCGTTGTCAGTCCCGAATTGGAGCAGGGTCTTGCTAAGCAGCTACCTAAAATGGGACGTAAGTGCATATACTACACCGGACCATATCTGCGTATGGAGTTTCTCAGAGTATGGATTGTTACTGGAATAAAGATATATTTCCGGGCATATGTTGAAGGCGATGTAGCAAGCACATTTCAATACTTCAGTAATAAATTCGGGCGTGAAGCGAAGATAGCTCTACATTGGGCCACTCGTTATATCAAGTCAAGAGAATCCGATGATATTACTGAATCCGTAGAGCAACTTGGCTGGGAAGTGGTAAGCCTTGCTTTAATCTATGACAAGATTTTTCGTACTTACGTTCAACCGAAGACAGGATGTACACGCGGCGAGACCCCGATGAACTTTGAGACAGAGACGCGGAAGGATATGTTACGCAACTTTTACCGACGGTTTATGTCGCCGAGCCATACTTGCAAGATCGAGTCACTACTAAATCTTCAAAGCGGCTGTCCAAAACTGCGGAAGGTGAGAGATGCGGATTCGAGCAAGCTCGCTTCCGAACGGAGAAAGGGCTTCATGAAGCTCCAACAGCAATTGGAAACTCTAATAAAGAAGGCCAGTGTGCCGACATGTGACACTTGCTCAAAGATTGGAGACCTCATAATTGCGCTGGAGCAACCTCCGAAGACCGTTCTTTATCATACAGACCATGCGTTTTCGGTTATATGCCCGTTATTAAATCATGCGCACCAACAAGTCAAGAGTGCTCTGAGGTTGGAGCCACGAATCCCGAAGGAACTTGCTTCTTGAGTGGCTTTATACTATTTAATTTCACAGCTTTAACTTCTCACCTTCACCGCACCCAAGCTGAACATTGTCTTTTAAGCCAATATCCCATAGAATTACGGCCATGGAAAAGCCAGAAATCAAAAGAATCAACGCTTTTCTTAACGATGTTCAAGAGACAATCTGTGAGCAAGACCCGCCGCACGTACTACAACTGCAACTGAACGAATTATACAGAGTTATCAAAACTCTAATGGACGAAACGTTCAAAGCAAAAGACCAGAAACTAAAAATCGTCCTGGCACTTCTGGAGAAACGAGCGCGGGAGTATAAGCAGGAGATTGAGGAAAGACTTGCAACGAGAAACTGAAAAAAAATTAAAAAAATGTTTGACACAAAAAGACAAGGGGATATAATTATGATTATGAGACCCGATACAATTAAGAGATTACGAAAAGCCCAAAGCAGCCGGTCTATGTATCGGGTCTCACTGCCGAGGGCTTTTCCTTTTTATGAAAGGTAGGTGAACTATGAGAACCATTGAAGAAATGGGAAAAGATGTGGACGAAATAATTCAGAAAGTCAAGTCAGGCAAGATAGACTTGAAAAAAGTAGAAATGCTAATTGATGGTGAAGTACTACCAATGGTCAAGTTGTGGAAATCACAACTTGAATTTTACGAATTAAGAAAGGAAAAACCACCTGAACATGCACCCAGTAAAAAACAAATAGAAGAATTTGAGTCGAAGGTATTTCTTGCGAAAGAAGAAATCGAAAAACTGAAAGGGTAGAACAATGAGACTTTACAAACCAACATATTCCAAACCATTGCCGGATGGAATGAAAATATTTACACGCAAGGGCATAAAATACGCAAGATTCAAAGACAACAAAGGGACATTACAGGAAGCCAGGTTAACGAAATCCGGCGATGGGATTCTCTGCGAATCGAAGAAGTGGTATATCAGATTCGAGGATAACATCGGAATCCGCCGGAGCGTCAAGGGATATACCGACAAGCAGGCCACACAACGGCTGGCAGATAACGTCCAGAAGCTCCTGAATTATAAGGCAAACAATCAGCCACTGGATAAGGAAATGAATGAGTTTATCAAGGGGCTATCATCGGCGATACGAACCGAGTTAATCAAGATAAACCTACTGGATGGGCAGATGTCGGACTGGAGCAAGACCCTAACAGAACACATCAAGGATTTTGAGGATTATCTGACAAAGAAAGAGCGTAACCCGATACACATCAGAGAAATCACAGGCACATTAAGGCGCATCTTTAGGGAGTGCGGATTCGTAACGTGGACAGACATCAGGCCGGAACCGCTAATGAATTTCCTTGACGGCTTGAGGGACGAAGGCCGAGGCATAAGCAAACGCCGGTACAACGGACTTTTGGGAGCAGCAAAACATTTTTGCAAGTGGATGGTGAAACAAAGGAAGGCAGCCGGTTCACCGATAGATTATCTGGACGGACTCGATAACCCCCAGACCGACCAGCGACATTCACGCAGGGTATTAGAGCTTGACGAATTTCGCCGTTTTCTCGATACCGCATTAGCAGGGCCGAAGATATATGGTATGACCGGACACGAGCGGAATTTCGTTTACCGATTCACTACCGAAACAGGCTTGCGGAGTATTGACCTTCACCGGCTCCGCGTTCAGGACTGCAACTTTGAGGAGCGAAAGATTGTAATTGAGGCAGGCCGGACTAAAAACAAACAGCGTTCGTTCGTATATCTGAAACCGGCCACAACGTTAGAGCTACAACAATACTGCAAAAACAAGCTACCGCATACCAAAGTATTCCACCTTACCGATAAGACCTCAAAAATGGTTCGGCTCGACCTTGCCGCCGCCGATATACCTTACGTTGACAGCAACGGTGAGTATTTCGACTTTCACAGCTTGAGACACCAAAGCGCCTCATTATTTGGAATGAATCCAGACACGCCGGAGGCGGTACGACAACAGCTAACACGACATAAAAACCCAGAGATGGCCAGGCACTATACCCACGCTTCCGAACAGCAGCAGCGAGAGGCGGTTGAAGCTCTGCCCGACCTGACACAGCCGAGCAAAGAGACACAGGCACAGGTCAAAACCGGAACGGATAACGATTTCTTGTTAAATTCTTGTTTTGAGGACGGACATCAACAAACACCAGCGGACACCAGCGGAATGAAAAGAGTTAATTCTGTTGAAAAAACGCCGTTATGCGTTTATAATGATGGGCCTGAACGTATTCCTAAACCGAAGGTCAGAGGTTCGAGTCCTCTCGGGCGTAGTTTTGTGAAGTACCGTATCTCTAATGATTTCGGCAAAAAAAGAGGAAATAAAAAAAAGAAATGAGCAGGTATTACTATGACAAGAAGGACACAGTTGAAGATTGTAGGAGCGTTAGTATTTCATTCCTGAGAAAGCACGGCTATCTTTCTGAGCCTTGTTCTATGTCAGGTTCGATTGTTTGGAAAAACTACTATGGTGAAGAAACCAGCAGTATAGGCATTGTAGTTTCAACTTTGGACGATAATAATTACATACGATTTCAATACACCACCACCGATCGAAACACAGGTGAAAAGACTGAATATGACTATAAGGTTCAGCTAACAACTACGCCGTGTAATTTCGGCGGAGTGCGATATTGGTTTATTTGCCCATTGAGCAGAAATGGTGTTTATTGTGGCAGGAGAGTGGCGAAACTGTATAAAGCACCAGGTGGGGGCTATTTTGGTTGCAGGCATTGCTATAATCTATCCTATGAGAGCCGGAATGAGCCATGTTTAGCCCGCTATGGTGGTATCGGCTACCCAATAAAAGCCGAAAGGCTGTATGAAGAGCTTTATAAAAAAACTAAGCGTTGGACATACAAGGGCAAACCCACGAAGAAGGCTCGGAAGCTGAAAAGCCTTGAGAAGAGAATGGCTGGGGTGGCTGATGTGTATGACCTGCTTCTGAAGCGGTGAAGGAGTAGGTGGTGGTTCAAAAGCAGATCGTCCATTCTACGGCCACAAAACACCTCTGAGAGTTAAGATAAACAACAAGTCAGATAAAGGGAAAACACCACCTTTTTCAACAGTTCCACTGTCCCCAGTTTCAGTTTGTGATTTTTTTATTTGATTTACACTTAAAAACAAGTACAATGATTTCATATCGGGAGACTAATTATGAGTGATAATAAGATTTCACAAATACATATTTTTCAACAACACCTCTATTATAGACTCAGGTATGTCTTTAGCAAATTAACAAGCAAATCGACATCTTTTCTGACTGTGGTTTTGTCGGTTGCAGTTTTCTTGGTTTTTCCAAGTTCTACTTCGGGCTATGAGGCCCGCAACTATTACGGGGCCAGATTGGAACCGGTTAGCACGGTCTTGAATGGGGCTGGGCAAAGTGACCCCAAAGAATTCGACGATTATATAGACGAAATGGATCCCAATGAACACCCGACCCTTTATATGGTCTATTACAACATATGGGATTCTTATGCAGACGACCTTCGGGCTCAGCTGGATTCCTACAGCCAATTATATGGCGATTATGTTTCAGCACAGATTGGGCTATACTTAGTCAACAGCTATCAGCAAATCGCTGCCGGCAACCTTGATGGCCAAGTCGAAAGTTGGTGTCGCCAACTGGGGTGGTTAGGTCATCCCGTGTACTTAAGGATTGGCTACGAGGCCAATGGTTCGCATAACGGCTACGATTCAACAGATTACAAAGCGGCCTTCATTAAAGTAACGAATACCATCCGCAATCTCGGCCTTGAAGATGTGGCTACCGTCTGGTGCGTCTTGCCAGATCAAACGTCAAGGCCGTACATGAACTGGTACCCTGGAGACGCGTATGTGGACTGGTGGTCGTTAAATCTGTTCACCGATTGGCAAATCAAACGCAGTTACGCATCCAATTTCCTGGACAATGCAGATTCGCACGGAAAGCCCGTAATGATAGGTGAATCCACCCCAGCCAGTCATCAAACAACCCAGGGCTGGACCAGCTGGAACGGCTGGTTTGTTCCTTATTTCAACCTTATCCACAATCGGCCGGAAATCAAGGCCTTCTCCTATATTAACAGGAACTGGCCGGTGAAAACGCCGGGGCTTAGCGGTTGGGGAGATTGTCGGCTTAATTCAAATGCAACTGTTGCACAGAACTTTCGCGACGAGATGAGCTCGTCGCTTTACTGCCATGCCACAGATGAAATCACATTTCGTCAGACATACCTGGGAGTAACTGATAGCAACATCCCGCCAAAAGTAACCGGCCTATACGCCGATACCAATAAGTATTATCCATTGTTGCTAAGGTGGGACGAGACTCCCGATGATACCAATATAATCCGTTACCAGATTGAGCGTAACGGGCAACTCGCAAGTCACAGTCATGAGAATCAGTATAAAGATTACAGTGCTCACCTCGGTCAGACTTACGTGTACGCTGTCAATGCCGTAGATAAAGGTGGCAATCAGGGTGATTACTCTTCAACCATAATGATCGTCGTGCCACCAGGCCCGGCCAATATAATCATTAATGGCCAGTTCGATGACAGCCTGACCAAGTGGACGCGAGAGGTTTATGCTGCGGGCAATAGTATAGTTGCCAGCATTGACGCAACTGGGCAACTCTCAGGGCAGAATTCTGCCAAGTTATACATCACCCAAAGTACCACTACTGACTGGCACATGCAGTTGGAGCAGTTCTTCAATGCCTATGCCACCAGGGATTATGAGGTGCAGTTCTTGGCCCGTTCAGATCCGGCAACAAATATCCAGGTATGGATACAGAAATATGGTAACCCCTACACCATCTACATGGATCGGGACCTGTCCCTAACGACTTCACCACAGATGTTTACCTTTAACCGCAATAACTTTCCACAGAACGATTATGTAGGTCTGGCCTTTGTGGTTGGTAACCAACCGACAGTTCCCGTCACAATCTGGATTGACGCTGTTGTCTTAACCGACGGTACAACTACCCCTTCTGATCCACAGAATTGAACTGAGGTCCAAAGTGGAGGCTACACCTTAAGCTCAGACCTGTCCGGGACCTCGGTAGCAATGTATATATGGTTTCCGTATAAGACTCCAGACCTCTCGTTGTTCAAAAGGAGTCTATCGGACTTCGAACACCTTGGCCTCAGCGCTTCAGAACATGGGTATTTCTTAGACTCCGTCTCCGTCCCACAAACGACGAGCAGGGCACAGAACCTTCGCTCTTGGCTCAAGACATCTGGGTGCAACCGCTGAGGACAATATATGCAGAAGTAAGATATTCAAGTGAAAAATCGAGACAAAATGTGTCATATTGAGACTGGAGGTAGGCCAGGTAGGTCACAACCGCCAGACCAATCTCCACTGTGTCTGGCATTTCCGCTCCAAGCCCCAGTAAACGACTGAGCATCGGACTAA
>DATKYR010000224.1:0-29395 GCA_035528395.1 Sedimentisphaerales bacterium | reverse complement strand
GTGGATGTCACTGGCGCCTTCACGCACTGCGTTGCTAATCAGATAATTTACGAACTTAATAACAGGCGATTGGCCTGCCATTTGTTCCAGGTCTTTGGAATCCTCCTCCTGGTCCTGAACGACCTCAACATCCGCCATATCGTTTATGATATTATCGAGGTCATAATCAAGCCTTTCATCCTTGAAGGAATCGCACACGGCCTTGACGTCTTCCGTGCTGCACACTACGACCCTCACCTCCATTTGGGTTTGTCTTTTCACATCCTCTATCGCAAGGACATTTGCCGGCTCACTTGTTGCAACAACCAAAGTCCCTTGCTCTATCGCAATCGGACAAACGGAGTTGCTCTTTATAAAATCAGTGTCAAGTTTCTCGATAGCTTCCTTCTGCACGTCTTCCGGTAATATATGTCTGAACTCGAGGTCATATATCTTGGCCGTGGCCGTCAAAATATCATCAGAACTAATCTTCTCCATCTTCAACAGCAATGGTGTGATATCAGAAGCTGGTTTTGCCTGCTGTTGTTTTCGCAGGCTTGTGAGCTGCTTGGAATTAATCTTGCCCATCTCCAGCAGGACGTCAGCAATATCGTACACGTGTGATTCGCTTGCCTGTTCCGGAGAATAAAGCTCACTTAGCCCGCGCACCGACTGGTCCTCGGAGCAGTCCGGACTTGGTGTCGAACCGGTGTCTAAGCTCCGTTTGAAATCCTTTTTGGGGCTTGATGAATCCTTTCTTTTTTCAGATATAAAGGGTAGTTTCATTCCGATAGCTTCAAAATTATTTGCACACCATCCGATTCAAGCTTGACGTCACTATCGTCAATTTGGAGCACCTTAAAACCTTCTATTGAATCACCCTCATAGAGGATTTTATCATCTATCATGCAGCAATTTCTCCCGTTCGATTGCATAATACTCAAAAGCTGCATGCCCTCTGATTTGTATCTTATCTGCTGTTGCCAGAGCTTTTTTGCGTCAATTTCCCCCGCACCGGGTTTCTTCCTTAAATTGGCTAAAAACGTTTCAACCTCAAAAGGATTTTTTGATAGCTCATCGACCTTGACCTGTGGTACGTTCGAAAACTCATAGAATTTTTTGACTATTTCATCCATCCCGTTAAAGATTTTTGACTTAACGCCGGTCAGTCGGGCGATGGCCGTCTCAATCAGCGTGTCTTCCGTCTCAAAAGACGCCGCTGATGCTGCTTTCGGGGTGCTCTTTTTTATCATAAAAAAAAGGCACAGCAGGCCTATAATAAACAAAACCGCAAGCAGCCTGGTACTTTTGCGAACTCGTATTTTCTGAGTTGCTACGGTAAGGTATTCAGATTCCTGTGATTTGTCGGTGCCGTCACCAGGTGCCTTAGGTGCCTTACCGACGGTTTTGTTCGTCTTTTTTTGTGCCGGTATATCTTCAAGGCTTTGGTCGCGTAAAAAAGATAACATAATTAAGCTCCGTTAAATTGTATCTCGTTTAAGATGGACTTTTTTTATCCGTTTTTATTCTGGAAAAATATACTTATTATAAAATCGGCAGCTATCTGGCCCTCGATGCTTTTATGCTTATCAAGCTTAAGTTCACGAATTTTCATTATACGCGGAAGCTTCTCAAGCTCTAATAGGAACGAGTAGAAGGAACTAAAATTGCCCTCCAGTTCCATTTTTAACGGCTGCTCTATGTAGCCGCTATTATCTTTTTCTTTGAGTGTTCGAATTGTTTTAGGCTTGAGACCCTGCTTTTGGGCAATCAAAGTTACCTGCTCAAGCACCTTGTGAATCTGGCTTTTCGGAGGCAGCTTGCTTTCAAAAAACTTTATCGCCTCTTTCAGCTGCTCAAGCTGCTTTGTAAGGTCCTCTGCCGCTGTAGCGGCTTCTCCAAATTTGCTTAATTGAACCAGTTTTGTCTCAAGACGCCCTTTTGTATCGGCCAGATGTCTGTTGGCTGGCTTAATCATATATTGGTAGCCGACTATAGTCACACCGAACAATAAGGCGGAAAACACTATTTTTCTAAAAGCGCTTGTCATAATTATGCCCTCATCTTAGGGACCACAGATGACACAGATTCGAATTGATTAACACGGATAAATCTGTGAAATCAGTAATCGTCAGTGCAATCTGTGGTCAAAAATTCCACAATGTATTCTCAGCTCCGTCCCTGATTTTCTTAACGTCTTCCCTGGTAAGATGAACGTCTTTCCCGAGCATTGCCGTCAGTTTGAATCGCCTGAACGTGCTGTCCTCGATTTTATGTTCTTTTGATTCCACCAGCGCTACGTTGTCCAGCAAACTCGAATTACTCAGCCGTTCGATATAAGCTGCAACCTGAAGGTCGCTCGGAGCCATGCCTTCGATATCTATATGGGTCTCTATTAATGTCTCTGGTGAGACGTCGTTTTCTGCTGCTGCCTTTTTAGCCTGTGCGGCTTGATATTTACTGCTTGACGCAGATTGGCTGCTTTGCTTGGGCTCTTTCTGAATCAGGTTCAGTTTTAACAGCGAGACACCCGATGGAAGATTGTTCGTCAACGACGCCAACAAAACACTTCTGGGCACCGGCTCAATCAGCTCTGCAGTCGTAAGAGCTGTCCTCATCATTGCACCACGCTTGGCCTGAAGCTCTTCGAACTGTTTTATGGTCTCTTGTATCTGAGTCATCTTTGTATTCACGAGTTTTTCTTTAACGCTACAGGCACGCTGACGTATTTTGATGGTCATAAATGAACCGACTAACGCTATCATCAGAACCACAAATAACACAAGATACATCAAGTTTATTCTGCGCGATTCGTTGTCTTGAACGTAATCATCGGGCACAAAATTTATATTAACCATTTTCTTGTTTGTCTCCTCTTGGAACACGGACTAACACTGACTTGTCAGTGTCTTTACAGTGTTTTCGTCAGTATCCGTCAGTGTCTCTACGACAGGCTAAGCCCAAAGGCAATAGCCCAGTTAACCTGACAATTCCTTCTATCTATCGGGGCCCCTGAAGACCCTTTATCACTTTTGGAGTCACTCCTTAGACGACAGGGATCCGTTGTTTCCACTGCCGCCAGACAATCTCCCAGCTGTGCCGGCATTTCCAGCTGCTTTGCTATCGCCATGCATATATCTTTTTCTACAGCCTGGCCTGAAAGGAAAAGCAGACGCTCGATTTGAGCTTTTGGGTACATTGAAGCGAACTGCCGCCTGCACGCGGTCAGCTCCAAAACCAATCTGTTTATCCCTTTCTTGTTGCCGAGTTGCTTTAGTCCTATCGATATCAAACGAGCAAAAAGCAAATTCTTGTGACGGCAAATAACAATATTAGTACAGTTCGCCTCAATACAAACTATCATTACGATCGCTTCAAGGTCGGATTTACGCCGACCAAAAAACCTGGTATAGCAGTTTGCCAGAGCGACAGGCCAAACACCTATGGACTTAATCGCCAGGCCTGCCTTTTCATATATCGCCAGATGTCTATCGATAATCTTCCGCTCAGTTGCTATTACCAGAGCATTATCCTGCTCCATAGGGATGTACTTCACCATTGTGTTTTCTTGGACCGGTTCGAACGGAAGTTTCTGTTTTATCCTCGAAAAGATAGCATCATTGAGCTTGCTGTCATCTGCCTTCGGCATTCTTATATGGTCAATAAACAGCTCACTCTTTGGCATTGCCGCTATCACCTCCTTGCCCTGAAAATCGCCGTTCGATGTCAGTTGACGCATAGCATCGATAGCCCATCTTTGCCACTGGCTGCTGCCGGGTTTCACATCCTTCGGCACATTTTCAGTGTTGCTGGCAATTAAACTTATACCCTTTCCGTTATCTTTAAGCTGGACCAGATTGAGACAATCGTCTCCAATATCCACACCAATCGAATATGCGCAGTTTTTTAAGAGTTTAAACATAAGAATTTCACCCGCAAAGGCGCATTTTATTATCAAACGTAGTGCTTATAACACCTGTAAGGGTTTTTATTTTTCCACTCCACATTAGCCGAAACTCGGGCATGGGTTTTCATTTCGATACTTACGATAAAACAAACGTCTCCTGCTGAATTATCCTGATTTATCGGGATTCCCGGTCGTTACCTGCATTAAATTACTCAGCCCTTTTCTTCTAACAACCGTGATACCAACTAAAATATATAAAACAAAAGCCGCCCCAGCCAATCAACTGTTAAAATTTCAACAGCTCGTTTTGCAGAATGTTACAAAAAGACGCCCTCACTTCTGATAAAATCATCGTTCCAAACCCATCGGGACAGCTTCCGCTCAGATAACCAGTGTTCCATTTTGAAATCTTCCTCTAAAGAAAAATTTATCAAAAGATTAGAGATTTTTCGCACACCGAAAAGCCCTCTTGAAATGAATATGAGATGATTGTGGGAGTTCTTGCAGCAGGTCTGGAGAAAACAAAGTTATAGGACTCTGGATGCTCGACACTCGATGGTGGATGCTCGTAAGACGGTAAGTGGTTATCAGATTATCAGAAAATCAGGTTGAAGGTTATCAGGAGAACAGGGTATCAGGCAAACAATGGAAGAAAGATGGCGGACGAGAGACGAGGTACGAGTACCGAGAATCGAGTACCGCTTGTCCGCCGACTTGTCCGCCGTAGCTTCAGCGAAGGCGGAAGCTTTAGCGAAGATGGAAGCTACAGCGAAGGCGGAAGCATCGAGCTTAATCACTCAGACTTGAGTTGACGTTTCATTAAATCTTCAATAGCCGTATGTACCGGCTTGTTCTCAAAAAGCACCTCATAGACAGCCTGTGTAATCGGCATCTCAACATTATATTGCTCCCCAAGAGCAACGACCGATTTGCAGGTGGCAACGCCCTCAACGACCGATTCGGTGGCCCTTTGGGCCTGCTCTGCGGTTTGCCCTTTGCCTACTCTTTCGCCGAATGAGCGGTTCCTTCCTTTTGGCGAAATGCAGGTCGTTACCAAATCACCAAGGCCGGTCAATCCCGCAAAGGTCTGCTCTTTGGCGCCCATTGTAACACCCAGGCGGGTTATCTCGGCAAGCCCTCTGGTCAAAAGCGCCGCCTTGGCGTTATCACCGGCGCCTGTGCCGTCTATAATCCCCGCAGCTATGGCAATAATATTTTTCATAGCGCCGGCTAACTCAACTCCCACAATGTCGGTATTTGTATAGACACGCAGCCAGGGCACCCCATCGGAAAAAGTGTGCTGAATTTCCTTAGCCAGCGCCTCATCCTCAGCTGCCGCACAGGCCGTCGCCGGGAGTCTTCGGGCTAATTCATCGGCAATCGTAGGCCCGGAGAGGACGGCAAATCTTGTCTCTCGTCCCTCGTCTCTCGTCCCTCGTTTTTCGTCCAATATCTCCCCAAGTATCTGGGTCGGCCGCAGCAGAGTATCATTCTCAATACCCTTGGCGACCGAGACGATGGGAACGTCCTGCGAAACGTAATCTTTCAAGCGCTTCCAAACCCCGCGCATAAACTGACAAGGCACAGCGGAGACAATCAGGTCGGCCCCGGCCGTTATACGCTCATCGTCGGCTTCAAACACAAGCTGTTCCGGCAGTTTATACCCGGGCAGAAATTTCTTATTCTCACGGCCCTGCTCTATTTCTTCCAACTGCCGACGGTCGTAACCCCACATCCGTACTTCGTGGCTCGTCACAGGTCGCTCATCGCTCGCTTCACGCTTGGCGCTTAACGCTTCACGCTTTCCACATAGCAGCATAGCCAAAACAGTGCCCATCCCGCCATCGCCGATTATGGAGATATTCTTAAACATTAAGAAAATTATAGTACCAAACCCCACAATTGCAATGTGTTTGTGAGGTCGGCTAATAATCTACGAGTCTAACCTGTGACACTGTTCATACCGCAAGAAGATAATTTCCTGTGAGGTAGCCCATGCCTTCATAATCGGGGAAATCGCTGCGATTCTGCTCAACCAGTCCCGGTCCCGGGTCCACTATGATGGTCAGGCCATCGGTCGGATATATCCGGGCTACGACGACCATATGAAAGCCGCCAGCATCCCATGCAACCTGGACCATGGCAAGCCTCGAAGGCGAAAGATAAGGCTCCAGTTGACGGATGACGGTCGTGCCGCTGAGCCGATCGTAAATGCTGTTCACGCCCTCTGCCCTCAACAGGCTGGCCATGTTGTCGAGGGCAAAAGTGCCGGCACCTGCTTTGTAACCCAACATACCCTGTTTTCCCTGAAGAAATGTTGCCTCCCTGATATATCTACCCTTATATGCGCTGGCCAGCATCGCACAGCAGGCCATAGCGCATGAATAGTCGTACTCCTGAGTTATTACACGGTGCCAGCGCCCCTTGCTGTCCTGTCTCCAGTAGTTCATAGTTCGATTTCTCCAAATGTGTCCTGATAATAATGATTCACGTCCGACGCGGAACCTATTTTTGTGGGCCTTTATAACATTCCCCGAGTCCTTTTCAAGGGAAAAACCGGCGATATGATGTGAAATATCCAGGTCAATCGTGCCGCAGTGCCACGACTGGGTCAACGCGTGCCGCCCGCAACGCCGGATAGAGCCCGGCCGCCAGGCTGACCAGGATGGAAAAGGCAACTGCCCCCAGACAAAGCCACAGGGGAAAGCTGAAGTAATTGACATACGGAACACCCTGTTTGGCTAAAAAATGATTGGCGATCTGGTTGATCACCGTACTTACGAACCACCCAAGAGCAAGACCGAAAATGCCGCCTAAAAAGCCAATCATTCCGGATTCAAAAAAGAAGATTTTTTTAATATCTCTGTCACTGGCCCCAATGGCCTTCATAATTCCAATCTCTCGGTATCTTTCCAGAATGGACATCACCATCGTATTGATTATCCCTAAAGAAGCGACTGTAATGCCAATCATCGCGACCGCAGCTAAGAACATGTCCATAAATAAAAATGCGGTCTTGATTTCTTTTAGCTGGTCTATAAGTGCAAAAGTCTTAAGCCCCTTCGCTTCCATCTGCTCTTTAATAGCGTCAATATATTTTATCGAAGCCACCTTGATAGTTACCGCCGAATAGCCTTTGAGCTTCTCTGCCGGCTGGAAAAAATCCCGGATACTTGTCAGCGATATTTTTTTCATCCCTTCAGCCGGGCCGGGGGGCATATAAACATCGCTGCGCACCGGAATAAATCCACCCATTCCCATACGTTCAGCCACACCGACGATGGTGAAGCTGTAGCTCTCCTGGCTGAATGGAAGCTTTTCACCCTGCATAATCGACATCATATTTGCCGGATTAAGAAGGGCCGAATCAATAGCTAAAGTGGAGACCTCAATTTGTTCTCCGAGCACGTTTTCGAACTCCTTGATATCCATACGGCGCAGCAGCGAATCACTTATAATCAAAGAATTTTCCGCATCTTCGACATAAGTCTTGCCTGCCCTTAGTTTCATCAGCTCTGATTGACAAACATCAGCAGACATAACCTGGACAATGCTGAACTGTTCCTTTTCCCTGAATTTAATCAGAGCGGGGAAACGAATTTCGGGAAAAGCCGTTTCCACGCCTTTAATTTTTCTGACTTCCTGAAGAAAATCATCGTCGAGGACTGGACTGTTTGCCGAATCGGGGACTTGCTCATTTTGGATTTGGTCATGCTGGTCATCGGGGTCCATATGGGCCTGTTCGGTTCTGCTTCTATTGGAGGCTGAATAGACTGCGATATAATTGAACAGCCCCATTTCTTTGAAACTGTCTGTAACGTTTTTCTGAACGCCCTTGCCGAAAGAAAACATCGAAACAAGGGCCCCTATTCCTATTACCACTCCGAAAGTAGTAAGAAACGTGCGCAGTTTCTTCTTGCGCAAGTTGGAAAAGGATTGCTCGATGTAGTCGGAAATTTTCATCTGTTCCTTACCTGTTTTTTTCCTGTTCAACAACTTCCCCGTCGCGCAGGTGAATAATATTATCAGCGAATTCAGCTAAGAGAGCCTGTTCATGGGATATCATTATAACGGTTAAGCCCTGCTTCCTGTTCAACTCTGACAGCATTTGTACAATCTGTCTTGATGTCCCTGTATCCAGATTGCCGGTGGGTTCGTCGGCAAGCAGGATTTTCGGCTGATTGACTAATGCACGAGCAATGGCCACCCTCTGTTGTTCACCGCCGGAAAGCTCGGCTGGTCGGTGGTCTTTGCGATTGATTAGTCCTATCTTTGCCAGCACCTCGCTTGCCCGACGGTTTCTTTCTTTTTTAGGCACACCTGCAAAAAGCAGCGGAAAAGCTACGTTATCCAGAGCTGTATAGGAGGGTATAATATTGAATGTCTGGAATATCATCCCGACCTGGTATCGCCGGTAAAGGGCCAGCTCTTCCTTGTTCAATTCGGAGATAAATTTCCCTTCGACTTTGATACTCCCAGAAGAGGGCCTGTCCAATCCGCCTAACAGATTCATCAGGGTCGATTTGCCTGACCCGGAAGGTCCTGTTACCCCTAAAAATTTCCCTTCTTCGACAGATAGATTCACATCCTTAAGGGCATTAACGTGAATCTTACCCGAAGAGTATATCTTGGTCAGACCTTCTGTCTCTACAAAGCCGTCGGAATACATACTTTTTTCTTTGATGCCTTACTTGTTTAGTATCTTTGTTAATTAGTATCTGTTGTAGAAAGCAAAAATCTACGATGTCACCCCTGCGGAAGCAGGGGTCCAGGGCGAAAAAGCTGGATTCCCACTTCCGTGTGAATGACAAATAATGTTTCCGCAACAAGAACTAATTAGATTTATCCGTCCTTCATCTTTTCGGATTTATTAGTTCTTACCTATCGTCTTCAGCTGATTTATTTGGGTTTGATAATATTCCAGATATCATTGATATCAGCGCCGGAAATGCTCGGTAGAACCAGCTCACCTTCTTTTCTTAAAGGCAGCCTGATTACTCCCAAAGCTGGTGTGTCAACAGACAGGCCCACTTCTGCGTCGTACGGGATTTTTGAGCCGGGTCTCACGCCCTTCAAAGCCTTCAACATCTCTATATAATTGATTGTGGCCGGCAGAGAAACTGTTGTACTGCTCTTTGCCGGCACGGCGGCTTGCGACTTGGCACTGCCTGAAAGAAACTTCTCGGCACCGCTGGATAAGCTGTAATCGAAGTTTGACAATGGCAAAGCGACCGGATAATGATTGTCAATCTCGACATCGAAAAGAAGCGTCGCTGAATCCAGCTTGACGTCCTCGATTTTCAGCCCTGTTAATCGCGCAGTAGGTTTCCTCAGGTTTAGGCTCTCCTGAATGCTTTCACAGCTTGCGACACAGACTGTCAACAATAACGGAGTAAAAAAAAGATATTGTTTCATGGTTCCATCTCCTTCTATAAAACATTACTTCCACAATAGTCCGTTTGGCTGATAAGGTCAAGCATATAGAGGAATCTTTTTTTCTGCTGTGGATGCGCTTCAGCCCATCTTTTCCCGGTCTCTGAACACTGGCCTAATAGCGTAAGGCGGTCTCAGACAATGCTATAGTGCAAGCCGGTCAATAAGAGCATGGCCAATAAAAAAAGTGGGCTGCAAGGCCCGATTAAGTTGGGCCTTGCAGCCCCTATGAAATATATATTAACAGACGCGACTAAAGCGTTCTGCGTCTGCGCAACCGGCCGACAAGCACTACCCCAATGCTGCCCAGCAGAATAGCACCGGGGGCGGGAATGACAGGTGGTTCAGGTCCCCTTGGCACTGTGATTAGCCTTAACGCGTTAAGAAAATGGATTTGATTGTTCAAGGTGATTGACTCATCAGCGTTATCAACTAATCCATCTCGATTATAATCATAATTAGAATCGATAGGTGCAGGATCCAGGTGATTGCCTCCTGTAAGAATGAAATCGTAACTATTCACCCATGCATTTGTTGGGTCATTGCCTGACTCTCCCACAGCATTCCCAAAATAGAAAACATCATCTACCGGTAATCCTGTAGTACTTGTTGACAATACATTAATCTGCAGCCACTGCTTCTCAATAAGATTATCTGCCCAGATTAGGGTCATCCTGTCTGATCCGACGGTACCTGCACCGCTACGGACTGCGATACTCGATGGCGCTGGGGCGTCCACCCAACTGAATGGGTCGCTGGAGTTGCCAACATAAAATTGAAAATCAGGTGCGCCAGGAACGCCCGTAAGGCTGTCAATATCAATTATGATGCCGTTAATCCCTCGGTTGTAGGAGGTATAGTTCGCAAATGTTGCAGTCTGCCCGGGCAAAAGAGCTGCTTTGTCCAGCGCTATTGCACCATCATCCGCTGCATTTGTTGCAGGATCATAGCTATCGAAAAATGAATTGTTGTAAAATATATATCTTCCGGTCACATTCGCCTGTGATAAGGGAGTTATTATAATACACAACCCAATTACAAACATAGCTTTTTTAATAACGTATCTCCTTTCCGTTTTACGCTTCAGCTACGTTAGGATTGTAAAAAAAGTGTTATCTGGGGGTGGAAGCTTAAGTTGCAGCTAAAACAAACTTACTCACCCTCGTCCTTAAATAAAATTGTATTTTCATAAGATAAAATTGTCAAGAGAGAAACCCTAAAACCACAGGTTTTTCGTGTTCCTTTCTTGCTTAATTATGATTGATAATAATAAGATAGTGACATTTTCGTGCCTCAATTTTAAGAGCCCGCTCGATTGTTTGCGGTTCAGCGCAAATTGTATGACAGTAACAATAACGCAGAGTGAGAAATGTAGAAACTTTACCTCGCTTGGATTTTCGAAACTAATTCTTCACCCGCCCTTTGCGCTTTAAGCAGTGCCTTCTCAGATAGCTCTGAATCTTTATCACCGCAAACCGGCCCGAAGTAAAGTGATTTCACCACTTTTGCCCCCATAATCCTTGCCGCCTTTTTCATCACACTCAGTGCGCCCGGCATCAAAATCCTGCCGATAAATGCAGGGCATGCGCTCGATGTAACGGTTACCGCCTTCTTGTCCGCTTTCTCTATTCGATACACCGGTGCAACTGCTTTACCCCAGGGCCAGTAAGAATATGGGATTAGCCTCTCAATAAATCTCTTCATAATAGCTGTAACATTACCAAGGTTGATTGGAGCCCCCAACACCACTGCATCGGCCTCGTCAATCTCCGCCAATATACTTTCCATATCATCGTCGTGCACACATTTGCCCCTCCTTGACTCAACTTTCTCCTGCGCACAGCTTCTGCAATTTGTACAAAACTCAATATGCTCATCGAGTAGGTAAATCTTTTTCGTTTCGGCCCCCTTCGCTTTCGCCCCTTCAAGCATCGCCGTAACGGCACTGTCGATAGTTTTGTCTTTTCGATAACTTCCAACGATTCCAACAACTTTTACACCCATTACTTATGCTCCTGATCTTTGAAATGAGGACTTTGAGGTATATGCTATAGATATAAGCTTTCAATCTCAGCTTTTTCGTTTTCTTCTTCTATACTTTTTTTGGGGTTTGCTTTTACTTGGTTTCGTTGGCGCTGTAGCCAATGGCTCGATAGGAGTGACATTCAACTGGCGGGCGGGGACATTCACTGATACTATACGCACTTTTATGGCCTGGCCCAGGCGAATGTTGCATCCTGAGCGTTGGCCTACGATGCACTGTGTCTTTGTGTCGTATTTCCAATAGTCCTGCCCCAAGTCACTCATCCGGATAAGCCCATCGATGCCGAACTTTCGCGACTGCACGAATATGCCAAAGCTTGTTAATCCGCTAACAACGCAGTCGAGCTCCTCGCCGATTTTCTTGCTCAGCATTTGCAGTATCAGCACTGTCGTTAATTCTTTTTCTGCGCCCTCTGCTCTTTGCTCGGTGAATGTGATGTGTTTACCGATCTCTGTTAAATCCAGACCTGCTGAAACGTCCCTCGCCAAATCCGGACGTTTTTGAAGGTAGTATTCCAAAACGCGATGAACAACTAAATCTGCGTATCGACGGATGGGACTGGTGAAGTGGCAATAATGAGTAGAGGCCAAAGCGAAATGACCGATATGTAGCGGTGCGTATTGGGCCTTTTCGAAACTTCGCAGGACGGCTAAATTAACTGCAAATGAGCAGTCGGCGCCTTTAACGGCGGCTAAAATATCCTGTATCGCCCTGCGGTTGGGGTTTCGCGGCAGACTGAATCCAAAGGCCTTAAGGAGTTTGGCGAGGTTTTTCATACTCATAACATCCGGCTCCGGATGAATCCGCCGAATGAAGGCCAGGTTCAGCCTGTCTAAAAGTGAAGCTACGGCTTCATTCGCCTCGACCATAAACATCTCGATTATCGTATGCGGATAGCTGGTATCGGCCGCGTGGGCACCAACAACTCGGCCGGATTTATCCATTTTCAATTGAATTTCCGGCAAATCCAGATGTATCATTCCGTTTTTAGTTCGTCTTTGCTCAATTACTTGGGCCAGTGTCTCCATATCTTTCAGCAGCTCAATTACTTCGGGTTTCACATCTTTGGTGTGCCCTTTCAAAATCTTGTCGGCTTTCTGATAGGTCAGACGCTGCGTCGAGCGTATAATAGAATTCGCAAAACTGCGGGATACAACGTTACCCTTCTGGTCGTAAGTTAGATACGCGCTTTTAACAAAGCGCTTTTGGTTGGGCTGGAGACTGCAAATACCGTTACTTAAAATCTCCGGCAGCATTGGAATTGTTTTGCCGGGAAGATAGGCACTGTTACCACGGTCTTTTGCCTCGGTGTCCAGCGGCGAATCCTGCTGCACAAAGTGACTGACATCGGCGATATGAACGCCTAAGACCCGGTTGCCGTCGGCGTTTTTTTCAAGGCTTATTGCATCGTCAAAATCCTTCGCATCCGGCGGGTCAATTGTAATTATCACTTTATCCGTAATGTTGTCTCGATGGTTCAGCTCTTCGGGATTGAATTGGGCAGCGGCTTCGCGCGCCTGCTCGATACAATCACTCTCAAACTCGCCCGGCAAATGATATTGCCGGATTATCGATTGTATCTCGCTTTCGTATTGTCCCGCTTTACCTAATACCTCAATAATTACGCCGCGTGCCAAATGTTTTTCTGTCGGATATGAAAGTATTTCGACCACGACCTTGTCTTTTTCCTTGGCCCCTTTTGCACCGACATCGTCAACGGAAATCGGCTCGATAAAGCTCGCTCCGTCCGGCTGAACAATCCAGGCCTCCGGATGTTTCAGCAGGGTCCCGACGAATCTGTTCTGTGCCCGTTCGAGGACCTCAATTACTTCGCCGCTGAACCGCATCTGCCCGCCGCGTTTGCCTTCTCTCTTGACCTTTACAATAACAATGTCGCCGGTCATTGCCTCGGCCGTAGCCGTCGGTGGAATGAATAAATCGCCGTGCGAATTGGGTTCACGGGGTGTTACGAAGCCGAATCCTTTCGGGTTTGCTCTGAATGTCCCCACAATTTGACCGGACAATGATGGCAAACTGACCAGGTTCCTCGCCCCTATCACCACGTGCCCGACCTGCCGCAACTGGTCGAAGGCCTCTTTGAACTGTGGATAAGCTTCCGAGCTTACACCTAATGCTTTAGCTAATTGCCCGAGTTTCACCGGCGCGTAATCGGTATGCTTCAGCAGTTTGATTATTCGCTCTTTAAATATTTCCGCCATTTAAGTCTATCTGTAACAGCAATCTCATTTTTAGTCCCCGGTTTTACTCGGGGTCGTTTAGCCCTCGCCGGTCAGCCTGCCCAGAGCTTGCCGAAGGGGCGATACAGTAATATTTAGCCCCCCAATTTATTGGGGGATTATTTATTGAATTAGTATTACAGGCCATTAGTCTATAAAAGCAAGTAAAAAATTAGATAGATTTCCCGGCTTCCCTCGACTCCGATGGGGGGCTGCGTAACCGCAGTCAACACAACCGTCATTTCGAGCGTAGCCGAAGGCGCAGTCGAGAAATCTATTCAAACAGTAAACCTTCGTTCTTTCGGAACCGCTTCGTGGAAGTATTCTAATACTTAAGGTAGGGTATGCTGTGTATACCATTTCTCCTGTAGAAAATCTTTTTTCTCTTGAAAAGGATTATGCAGATGTTATAATGTTTTTGTGTCATAACCTTTTTGGAGGAGAAGTCAAGAATGATGTTCAAGCAGCGAGTTTTTCATCAAAGCAAGTTTAAGCTCTCAAACATGCGCACAGTTTGCAGTGTTAGAATATTTTTTCGGAAGGTCAATCGGATGAAAAGGACAATGTCAACAATTTTAGCTTTAGCTTTGTGCCCGATTTTCTGTCAGGCCCAGTTCATCGACGCCGATAACCTCCCGTCACCGATAATTACAGAAAACTCCGTGGAAGTCTGCCTGAACAGCAGGTACTCACAACATTCCCTGCGTGGCACTGCCAGTGACCGGCAGATAAGTAACATCGTATGGGCTGCTGGAAAAGCTCCCTTCACAGGGACTTACAGGGACATATATGTCCTCACACCATCTGCGACATATTTATATGACCCGAATAGTCACTCACTAAGCTGGCATTCAAGCCAGGCAAGGGATGATGGTGCCTTCGCGATTAGATATGAAAGCGAGCTTGATTTCGACACCGGCGTTTCGTTTATGCCGGCACTGCTCGCATCTGTTTCTTTATGCAACAGTACTGAATCGCCCGTGGCGAGCTGCCCAAAAGGAATTGGATACCCCAAGGCAAGGTTGATTTTTGGAATACAGTCGGTTAGTGGGCTGACAGCTAAATTGGCTGTGCATTCTTCTGTGCCGGAAGGCGAGCCCGGCTGGCTGCCGGACCCTTCAACTACGAACGATAACAGCCTTGAAGAAGTGTTGGCCAATCTGAACTACGTCAGCAGTTTTGCTCAAACGAATTTGACACTGCAGCAGATTTCCCAGATTCTATGGGCCGGATATGGCTGCACCGACCATACACCAAGCGGCAAGGCGGGTTTAACCGTTCCTTCTGCCTGGGCCAACTATTATTTGACACGGAGCATTTATCTTGCGAACGAAAATGGGGTTTATCGTTATCACAATAGAAATCCCGCCACAAACTTATCTGCAAGGGACCATAGAATCGAGCAAATAGACTCAAGCAGTGCTGGCAGAGGTGATACGCGACCTGCCGATGCTCGAGGCAGGCTGCAATCCGCCGTTAGCGGTTTACCTCAGGCGCCGTGTTATGTCATAATTTGCCTTGATTCTTCTTATGTAGGCCAGGAGTACGCTCATTTGGAAACGGGTTTTGTAGCTGGTAATATGCTCATCCAGGCCACTGCAATTGATTTAGGCTGTCACTTTAATCCTGCGCTGACCTCTACTGAGCAGAGAAATATTCAATCCGCCACAAACATTCCCGCCTCACACATCCCCCAGGCCATAGTCAGCATAGGTTCGGTAGAAGTCCTTGTGTCTATTTCTGTTGTTCTTCAAGGTGATGGCCGTCCTGATATTGGCTGGGCCGTTCCATTAACGGTAAAGTTCTTTACGCCGGGAGCTGATGTATTAAATGATACTCCGGCCTATGCGTTCAATTTGACCACCACTAAGTCTGCTATAGAGAACACGGCTCTCTGCCAGGCTACCGGCCTCGCACCAGGCACCTATGATATCACAGCGCTTGGCGAGTCCACTCTGATGAATGTTAAGAAAAACGTGGTCATTTCTGCGCCAAGCACGTCAGTGGACCTGGGCATACTTCTTGAAGGCGATGTCAATCAGGATAACATAGTTGATTTTGATGATTATGTCGTCTTATCGACATGCTGGCTTGCGTCTAAAGACCAGGCGGAATATAACGCCGGAGCGGATTTCGACAGCAACGGCCTAATTAACGCCGCTGACCTTTCTCTGTTGGCAACCAATTGGCTCAGAACCTCCCCGGTAGAAATCCTGCCTTAGTTGTATTCGCTCTTATTGTCATCTCTCCTGTAAAAATCTTTTTTCTCTTGAAAAACAGGAAGGAGTTGCTATAATGTCACTTATCTGTTTTCGATGTTCTTTTTTGAAGGAGATAATCCAAATGGCGTTCAATCAGCGAGTTTTCGTAAAATACAAGGCTAATGTGGTGAAAGTGCGCATAGTATTTTGAAAGGGTGATAAAATGAAAAAAACAATTCTGTTCGTATTGGTTTTGGCATTTGGCCTGACTACGGAAGTTGCGAACGCGGATTTCGTCTTCGGAGATATGGAGCCACTTCCTGAGCCGATAAATACGCCCGGGATCATTTCGGGAGATTTCACAATGACCGCCGATGGATTGGAGGCATACTTCGTGTCCATGAACCGGCCCGGGGGCTATGGCAGAGAGGACATCTGGGTCTGCCGGCGCCAGTCGACGGAAGATGGTTGGGGTCCGGCGGTGAATCTCGGCCCAAAGGTAAATACCTCAGTATGTGAAAGCCAGCCCTGCATTTCGGCTGATGGCATGGAACTCTACTTCAGTGATGTCAGCCCCTGGGGCACCCCGGCCCGGTCCGGTGGACACGGCGGTGGCGACATATGGGTCACACGGCGAGCAAACAGAGATGACGAATGGGCCGTCCCGGTCAATCTTGGACCGACGATCAACAGTTCATCTATGGAGACCTATCCAAACATATCAGCCGATGGCCTGTCATTACACTTCAGTGACGGTGACCTATGGCTGGCCACACGCCCAACAAGAGATGATAATTGGAGTGCACGGGTCCGGGTGAAAGGCGGAGTCAACACTGGATCATGGGAGGGTTTCCCTAACCTCTCCGCCGATCAGCGGGTTCTCTTGTTTTACTCAGACCGTTCGGGTGGATATGGTGGTATGGATATATACATGACAATGCGGCCGACTGTGTTTGATGCCTGGGGGCCGGCGGTCAATCTTGGGCCGAAGATCAACACCCCATATTACGATATTTCCCCGAGCCTCTCAGTTGACGGTTGCACTTTCCACTTCACCCACAACGATATGAATGGATGGGGTGGTAATTATAAGATCTGCCGGACAACAATCAGCCCGGTTGTTGACCTTAACGGCGACGGAGTAGTTGACTGTGTGGACATGTGTGAAATGGTTGACCACTGGGGCACAGATGAGCAATTATATGATATTGGCCCAACGCCCTGGGGTGATGGTATAGTAGACGTCCAGGACCTTATCGTCCTTGCTGAGCATTTGTTTGAGGGAATTCCGCCAGTTGAACTTGAAGAGGTCAATGTCGATGAGGAAGATGACGGCGGCCAGGTTGAGCTTGAGCAGGGGCAGATTCTCGTCGTTACACTGGAATCAAATCCCACCACCGGATATGGGTGGGAAGTAGTTGAAAACCAGGAGTCTATCTTAGAGCAGATGGGTGAAGCGGAGTTCAAGCAATCTGACACAGGTGAGCCGCCGCTTGTAGGCGCGGGTGGCTGGGAAATCTTCCGCTTCAAGGCCGTAAGTGCTGGGCAGATGACTCTCCAGCTCGTCTATCGTAGATCCTGGGAAGAAGACGTGGAGCCTCTGAATACCTTTTCCCTTCAGGTGGTAGTTCGCTAATCCGCTAACGACACGCGAACAAAAAAGTTAGGATACTTGTATCGATAAAGACTTATCTTGGATAACTCATTTTTCCTGCAATCGTGCTAACGTTAGCCAGCCTGCTCGATTGATTTGTTATGATGTAATCACAGTCGGTATGAAGCGTCCTTCATAGACGGCTATGAATTATCCCATCCTCTCATTCTTATGCCACTGAAGTTAACCCCGTGAGATTTACCCTGTGAGATCTTTCGTTACTATCTCACGGGGTCGTCCTCTTGCCGCTCCACCAATTAACCACTCACCAATTAACCACTCACCAATTAACCAATTAACTCTTTTTGGCTTTGAGTGCGTTCAGTTTCTTGGCGAGTCGTGATTTCTTTCGTGCGGCTGTTTTCTTGTGCATTGTGCTCGTAGATGCGGTTTTGTCTAATTTCTTGACAATGAGTTTATATTGTTCGCTTGCCGCCTCCGCGTTACCTTCGCTCACAGCCGTCTCGAAGTGTTTAATTTGTGTCTTTATCTGGCTTTTACGTGCGCGATTAGTCGTCCTTCTTTTGGTATTTTGTTTCGCCCTTTTTTTCGCCTGTAACGATTGTGCCACAGTAATCTCCTGAAAATTATCGTTATTCTATATTAAAAAACTCACTGAGAGGTTGGTTCTGTTTTTTGGCTTCTCAATTTATCTACTCGCTGGCTGACGTCTTTGTATCCGAAATCAAACTGGGCGATTTTGCGATAAATCTCCAATGCCTTTTCTTTATCGCCCTGCTCCTCATAAGCCCGGGCCAGATTATACCGCAATTCCTTCCCCGCTGCATCATCTTTTAGCTCGTGGGACTCTATCGCATTGGTAAAAACGTCAATTGCATCAGCCAGCCAGCCCTTCATAAAAAAGCAATAGCCTGTTTGATTCATCGATGCAATCTTTCGTCGCGGGTCTTTCTGTGACTCCTGGAACAAAGGTATCGCCTCGTTGTATTTTTCATTCCTGACCAAACGAAGAGCATATTCATATTTGACTGCGAGGTTGGTCGGATAGTTCTGCACGGAGAGCTTGTAATGTTCCAGTTCGGCATCGTTTAATTGCCCCAGGAGTTGTTCGAGTCCGGCCTTGATTTGAGCATCTTCCGGATTAGTCTCAAGGCAGGCTTTTGCCTCTCGTATTTTTCGTTTGATCCCTCTTATTCTTATCTCACCTGCCCGCTGTTTGTAGCTGTAATCCTGTTTGGTTTTATACGTATTTTCCAGCAGCGCTACGGCGTCCTTTTCCGCCTCGTTGGTGTCCATATCCGACAGGGCGTCGGCCAAACTAAATATATTGGCCGGAATGTTCGGATTCTCGGCTATCTTTTTGCGGGCGTCTTCAACCGCTTTAACGCGATAGTCTTCTGTCTTGACTACGCCGGCCTGGGCGTGAAGTTTTTCCTGGCCCTCACGGTCCTTGATGGCTTTTCTGAAATCCCCCTCCTCATTGTATTTGCCTCTGGCCATAGTCAGTTCCGCCGAGAGGTTCTTAAATTCGTCTGCCAATGCTCCATCCTCCGGTCTAAGTCGGGAGGCATACTGGCAGGCCACAACGGCCTTGTCGAATTGCCCTAAGGCGGCATAGGAATTTTTTAACAGGATATATGTTTGAGCTGACGGTCTTTTGGATGCATTATTTTTCTGAAAAACAAGGTTGGCAATCCAGCCGGCCGTTTTGTTATAGCCGCCCGCAACCGCGCCCTTTAGCATTGCCTCGGCAAATGGCAGATGTTCCGGGTCCTTTGTGAAAAGATATTCGGCGTTAAGCATCTGCTCAAGCGGCGTCTTGCCTCGCAGATGCTTCATTTTTTCAATCATTGAAGGTTTCTTGCCGCTCCTTGCCTGCCGCTGCAGGGCCAGTTCACAAAGCGGAAGGTGCCCCTCTTCCAGAGCATCCGGGCTATAGTGCAGACCCTGCAGGTACATATCGATTGCGTAATCGAAATTGTTTGTCTGCGCTACTTTTCGTGCTTTGTCAAAAAAAGCCTCGGCCTTGGCCAACGCCTGGGCATCTTCTTCCGGCATACGTTTTTACCAAATCGGTTCTCTGATACATTATTCAATCGGCTTATGGTAATCTTCGCCCAAAATTTGTCAACAAATAAAAAACTTGTAGAAAAAGTCAGCCTGTGCTATAAAGGGGCCCAATCGCGTTATATTGCATGTTGCCTCGTCTTGCGCCTGCACTCGCGTAACCCCCGTGCTTTCTTGTAAAAGCAGGAGCGGGGGGTGCAAGCGGCGAGTGTCGAAGAGGCAGGCATTTGGATAACCCGAAGCAATCTGAACAAAAACTTCTTTAGGGAGAAACTTAATATGATAAATGCTCTTGAGCAGTATGACCCTCAGATTTATGAGCTGATACGGCAGGAGGCGGCTCGCCAGAGCGGCTCAATTCGCCTCATCCCCTCGGAGAACTATGTATCAAAAGCCGTGATGTTGGCCAGCGGAAGCTGCCTTACAAACAAATACGCCGAAGGTTACCCAGGCAAACGATATTATGAGGGCCAGCAGGTAACCGACCTTATCGAAAGGATGGCTCAGGAGCGGGTCAAAAAGATATTCAAGGCCGACCACGCAAACGTTCAGCCCTACTCCGGCTCAATCGCCAATTGGGCCGCATATCTGGCCCTCATCGAGCCGGGCGATACCATTATGGGCCTGTCACTTCCACACGGCGGACACCTCACACACGGCTGGAAGGTCAGCGTTACAAGCAGAATATTTAACTCCGTCCAATACACAGTCAATCCTGATACCGGCAGAATGGACTATAATCAGATTGAAGAGCTTGCCAAAAAACACAGGCCGAAAATCATCATCTCCGGCGCCACCGCATATCCGCGAGAGATTGACTTTGAGATATTCGGCCAAATAGCTAAAGAGGTGGGTGCGTACCACGTCAGCGATATAGCCCACGTTGCGGGTCTGGTTGTGGCCGGCATACACAAAAGTCCCGTACCCTACGCTGACATAGTCTCAACCACCTCACATAAGACGCTGCGGGGACCTCGTGGCGGTATGTTATTGTGCAAGGCCGAACATGCAAACAATGTCGACAAAGCTGTTTTCCCGGGCCTCCAGGGCGGCCCGCATATGCACACTCTGACCGCTATTGCTGTCGCAATGGCTGAGGCCGACACGCCGGAGTTCGTCGCTTATGCGAAGCAGATAGTCAAAAACGCAAAAGCCTTGGCCGAGAAACTGCTCGAGTATGGTTTCAACCTAATGTCCGGCGGGACCGACAACCACTTAATACTAATCGATTTGCAAAATAAAAAAATACCAGGCAAAAAACTCGCAAAGGCCCTGGACAGGGCCAGGATTGTTACTAATTATAACACGACACCTTTAGACCCGTCACATCCGTCCGATCCCAGCGGCCTGCGTATTGGCACCCCGGCAATTACCACCCGCGGAATGAAAGAGGAGCAGGCCCGGCAGATCGCCACCTTCATAAATAAAGTTGCTGAGAACATTGATAATGAGACGGTTATCGAAGAGGTTGGAAAAGATGTTTTGCTTCTGTGCTCGCAATTTACCGTACCGGAGCACTTTATTATTCCAAATAATAAGAACAGTGTGAGTGGTGAGTGGTAAATGGTGAGTAGTTGGTCAGTGAGTAGTGAATAAAAAAAACACCAATTAACCAATTAACTACTCACCAATTAACAAATTAACTACTCACCAATTAACCAATTAACTAGGTCAAGTGACGAGCGATGAGTTTTCTGCATATCCGACCTCCACTTGAAAAAGGGAGGTTTTTTTACTTTGATTACATCTTCAAATGTGTTATATAGTGATTAGAGTGTTATGAGTTGGGTATTTAGTGTTGGGTGTGTTGTCCAATCATTTCAAAGTGCCCGCGAACGGTTGCTGGAGACCAAGGGTCAATTCCATCAACAAATGTAGATTTCAGGAAGGAGTTATTGATGCACAGGAGAAAGGCCTTTACGTTAATTGAGCTTCTCGTTGTCATTGCGATAATTGCGCTGTTGCTGGCGATACTGATGCCGGCTCTGCGGAGAGTAAGGGAGCAGGCGCGGGAACAAGCCTGCAAGGCCCATCTAAAGGGTATAGGCCTCGGTATTCTGATGTACCTCCAGGACAACGATTACACGATGCCCAACTTCTACACGCACACGACCCCCTGTAACGGGCATCTCTGGTATCACTCCAGCGGAAGGCTGCTCAAGGCCAGTGAAAATAACTCGTATTGGGGCGTTATCTACGCTGACTATGTAAAAGAGCCGAAGCTTTTCGGCTGCCCGACCTACAAAAACTTCTCTCAGATAGTAGCACAGGAAATGCTGTATACTACCGGTGAGATAGAAAATTCGGCGTACTCCATGAACGGCTGGCTGACCAAGGAGAAATCCATTATCATCCCGCGTCATTCGGAAGTTGTCGTTGCCCACGACCATATGGAGCCGAGAATCGAGAATGGAAACGATATGCTCTACGCCAACGAAAGCGGCAAGAATTTTGCTCACTATAGGGAAGGCGGCGGCCGGTGGACCTGGTATCGCGGTATCTTCAGACATTCTGTAAAATCTGCCAGCGATTACGAGACGGGCGGCAAGCTAAACTGTCTCTGGCTGGACGGCCATCTAACAACCATCAATGAAACACTGGGAGAAGAAATACCCAAGCGCTGGTACGACCCCCTCGACAAAAATTAATTTTACCCCGTGAGATAACAAGGCTTATCTGACGGTAGCCCTTTACTATCGTTTTTCTAATCAACTAATTAACTAATTAACCGATTAACTCGCTTCACGATCATCCGGCATCGAGTATTCAGGCGTAGGGTGGCGGCTTGCCCCACCTTTTTCCTTCACGAGCATCGAGCATCCAGAATCGAACCGCGAGCCACGAGCAACGACTATTTCTATGGCAGTATTAATTGTTCGACGCTTTCTTTCCTCTCATTAAGGCGCTTGGTGAAAAGTGCTATCAGCTTTCTCATCTCGGTATCAAGCTCCTTGCCCATCTTCTGACTGACGGGGAAAAAAAGTTTATCGTATTCCTTGACCCTTTTGGCCATATACCTCTCCAGCACATCTATCATGCTTCCCTTTTTATCGACGAACCCCCGCAGCAGGCCCATCGTGCCCAGTCGGTCCAGCCCGTCGGCATCGTAGATTATCTTCTCCTCGGTCGTCTGGGGCGGCACATGAGAGGTAGCTGTGTGGCGGACTATGACTTTGGTTATCCTTATTATTTGCTCATTCGTCAGGGGCAGCGATTCCAGAAGCTCCTCGGCCAACGCACCGCCGGCCAGGCCGTGCATGCTGTCCGAGATCATCCTTCCAATATCGTGCAGAAGGGCACCGCAGATGACCACCACCGGGTCGGCCTGCTCTTCGATATTGTTTGCTATTTCTATTGCGTACTCGACGACCTGAAGGACGTGAGAATAATCGTGGCTGCCGAGGTCAGCGTGTTTTTCCTTCACGAAAGATTCGAGCTCCGTAAGCCATTGCCTTTCTTCGTTGGTCAGGGCCCTGCTGAACATATCATTTCTCCTGAAAAATTAAAACCTTCGTTTAAAGATTAATGTAGCCGAATTAGAACAGGCCGTCAAAGTAAAAACCCGCTTCTCAATGACCACCCGCCGGGCAATGATATACGCTTCGAAGTTTATCCTGAGCAGAGCCTGCCCTGAGCATGGCCGAATGGGTCGAAGGGCTTCACGCTTCACGAGATACGAGATACGAGGTTAAGTGCCTTATGCCTTGTGCAGTTTTCACTTTTTTTATTTGACTTTCCTCTTTTTCTTCGGTATTTTCTCCCATCAGCCAAGATAGACAACAGGGGGCGTATTAACTTGCCCTGAGCTTAGTCGAAGGGACTTCGAATCATCACGAGATGCGCTTCTGAGTTTACCCTGAGCTTGTCGAAGGGAGAGACGAATTTGTGCCTTTTGCTCTTTGTTTGCGAGATACGCTTCACGATTCAGGATATAAGTTTTTTTCATTGGATGGGAACATTTATGAAAAGGAACAAAGCGCTTAAGATTTTGAATCCGGTTCTGCTGGTGCTGTTAGTCAGCCAGGCGCTGACCGGATTGTTTAACGCGAGGTTATCGCCCTGGGTATTCGAGTTTTTTCATAAGGGCGGCGGGATATTATTGATTGTGCTTGTTGTTGTACACTTAATATTGAACTTCAACTGGCTAAAAGCAAATTACTTCACACGATAGTTGTAAAATGGGCTTGCTACTCTGCGAAGTAGCTCTTCTACCCTCCGTAGCAGCGCTGCTGCGGAGGAAGGGTCGCTACGCAGCACGAGTCAGCCCCTGCTGTTTCTAACAAACAGAGCCGCGACAGTAATGGAGCGGTAATAAAACAAAAGATATGAAAATTGACCGGCCGGAAACGCTTGTTATTTAGTGAGTTGTTAATTCGTGAGTAGTGAGTTAAAGACAACCAATTAACCATTGCGATATACGAAATACGCTGTACGATATACGAAACTGCCGGGAATTGCGGGGGGTAAATAATTCTTCTTCGCAGGTGATTTTTCTCAGACTTTTTAGTTGCTCGATTCTCGATACTTGATTCTGGATTTTAGATTCTCGTCCGTCCTCCTTCTTCTGTCCTCTGCCTTCCCTCCTCTGTCATCCAACTTTAGCTCACTTTAGTCACTTTATTTTACTTGGATTTACTACCCACTAATTTCCAGTCACTAAAGACAGCTTTTTTATTGCTTAAATGTCTTTGAGCTTCTTCGCGTCTGACTGCCTTTTCGGCTATTTTCATGGCTAAAAGCTTTTTGTGCTCGGAATGACGCCGAAAACAGTGCCCCAGCCATCTAATGAATCTGTAAATACCTGAGCCGCCGAACCAGACAACAATCCAGGTAATTAGGTATCCGCTGATTGCACTGCCTACACCAGCTAACAGGAACAGCCCTGCCAATTGCACTTTTGGTATTTTGACCCAGAAATTTTCTCGCGCTTCGTTTAAGCCTTTTATGCAGGCAGCCACCTCCTCTGTGTTGTCCTTAAAATAAGCGGGCCTAGTTTGTTTGCAGGCCTCCCAGCCCTGGAACTCCAGGCTGTGTATCTCCAGTTTGTAGCGTGCCGATTGATACTCTCCGGCTATTAACAGAATGCAAAAGCACGCCGAGATACCGCTTGCACATATCGCCAGAAAAAATGTAACGCTGCGCAGTTTACCTTGTAGCTTCATAATGTTAAAACCTCCACTATGACCACTATGCCCACTATCCTATCTATGCCCCAACTATTAAAATATAACTAATATTCTTCGAGTGGCAAAGTCCGGAAATGTCAGTGTTTTCTCAACACCATATTATTTACTTTGACTTCCTCTACTCACCACTCACCACTCACCGATTTACTACTCACCATTCACCAATTAACTACTCACAGCTTCTCCATTGGTTATTCGGCCCCCACTACCTGCTTGCGCAGGAACGACCCCCGATCAGCCCGTAGGGTGGGCTTTAGCCCACCGAACAGAATTACGCTTTTAATTTTGGTGGGGCATACCTCACCCTACACCTAATAGACGAAAACCACGAGGAATATCGAACAAGGAATATCGAGATAAGAAGTTGCTATTGCCGGTGGTATTTATTCGGCGGTTTTGGAGTTACAAATGAGACGGGCCCCGCCTCTTAGCGGAGCCCGTTGGTTTGTCAGGTCTGTTGCTTCGGATTAACCAGGGATTACGTTGGTCGCGCACGGGCCTTTTTGACCCTCTCCGACCTCAAATTCCACCCTCTGGCCTTCCTCGAGACTGGCGTAGCCGCCCCCCGTCTTGATTTCCGAGTGATGAACGAACAAATCATTCTCGGAGTCATCGGGTTTGATAAAACCAAAGCCTTTTTTCCCATTAAACCATTTTACTGTACCTGTACTCACTACTGTGCTCCTTTGGCCTCTTATTGGCCGTAAATTGTGTCCCTCGTATTTTGTTAAGAGGATATTCTTGAGAGACGGGAGAATATACCCAACTAAACTAATCTCCCCTTATACCAGGAGAACTGGCCGGTTGTCAACAAAAATAAATAAAAAATAATCATAATGGGTGACATTGGTCGTAGAAAGACGGGAAAAAGAGGCCGGAAGGCAGAAGACAGACATTGATTTAATATCGAATATCGAACAAAGAATATCGAATAAGGAAGTTGAGATTGGATCCCCGTCTAAGGCTTGCGGGGACAAGATTTAAAAATGAGACGGGCCCCGACTTGAAGCGGGGCCCGTTGATTTTTACGGTTTTATGCTTCTGATCATGAAGGTATTACATTGTTCGCACACGGGCCTTTTTTGCCCTGTCCGACCTCGAATTCGACCGTCTGGCCTTCACTTAGACTGGCGTAGCCAGTCGTCTTGATTTCCGAGTGATGAACGAACAAGTCCTCACTACCGGAATCAGGGGAGATAAATCCAAAACCTTTTTTCTCATTAAACCATTTTACTTTACCTGTACTCACTATCGTACTCCTTTTGGCCTTTCAATGGCCATAAATTGTGTCTCTCTATTTTTTCATAGGATATTCTTGAGAGACGTGAGAATATACCCACCTAAACTTTCTCTTACTATACTGTAAGAGCTGACCGGTTGTCAATAAAAATAAAAATAAAATAAAAATATTCGTAACGGCAGGTTCGGCGGTGCCCGGGAGCTAACCCTGGGGGCAGGCGGCAGGGGTTTAATTCGTGCGGGGCAGCTGATTTTTCTCAGAGTTTTTGGTGCTTGACCCTCGATGCTCGTAAGGAATGTTAGTACCTTCTCAGTGGGGAAATCGTAGTTTCCCTGTCGATTGGCTTTTTCACTTTGCTCTTTTGGCCTTTTTATCGTCTTTTTGTTTAGCTTTAATTACAGCTTTGGATATGTTTTCCTCTGCTTTGGCTACTAACAAGACCATTTCCGCAGGGGAGACATCTTGCTTGTTGCTTTTAGTGCCTTTATCGACGTCCTTGCCGCCGGTGGCCTTATGTTTACGTGCGTCCCTGCCGGCTTTGCTGTCTCTATTATCCATATCTGCATGTTCACTATCTCTGTTCGGCTTATCTGCAGTGCCGCCGCTACTTTTATTAATCATTTCTATGCAATCTTTTATTTCATTTGCACAGGAACGGAATTTCTCTTCTGCTTCAACCTCGTCTTCCACCTTTACCTCCTTAGCCTTAGCTTGGAGCCTTTGTTGTTTTTTGCTTTCGGCCTTCAGGATTGCTTCAGCCTTTTCTCTGGCTTTAATTTCTGCCTTCAGCCTTTTCTCCGCTTTGGCCCTTGCGAGAGATTCGGCCTTGAGCTTTTCTTTTAATTTGGCCGTTGATTTGGAATGAACTGTTTTTTTAGCTTTGTTCCTCGCTTGGTCCTTTTCTTTGTCCTTGCTTTTGTCCCTGGCCTTAACGGGGGCTTTTGTCGTGATTATAGACTTGAACTCTATTGGCTTGGTAAACCAGTCAATTATCACATCCTTGAGGGATTTTCTACTCTTTTTTTGCGTTTTTTTCATAAGTCCTGTCTTTGATGGTATAGTCGAACCCTGAAGGATAATGCGCACGAGGTTATTTCGTCCATACATTGCTGCGACTTTAGTCAAATAGCCGCCACAATACGCCTAATCTGTGAAATCTGCTGCTTGCCTTTCCCGCCGATGTAGGATTCTATGCGTTAGATGCATTCGCGAATATGGATAAGATAAAGCCGATCGTCTTTCATATCGGTTTTACTATTTTTTAATTTTTATAGGCTAAATGTATATATGTAGTTTGCTTAGTAGTCTATCGCGAGGCAATCATTTGGTGGATTACCTGTTCGATGGTGGTAGCTGCGGGTGGGCCGTAGTTCGAAAGGACAACGACTGTGTAACCGGAGTCAAGATACATCTTGAACTGGCAACTGATACCCGAACCGTCGCCGCTATGTCCTGCAGTGTGTCCGGAATCGCTCTGGCTCACAAAGAATCCGTACCCGTGGTGCCGGGAGTTGAGTTCGGGCTTGCCGGTCAGCACTATCTGGGTGTATTCGCGACTGAGCAGCTTGTGCGAGCGCAGTGCGGTATCGAATTTCAACATGTCTTCTGCAGTTGAAAAACTGCCTCCTGAAGGCATGCCTTTCATGACACGTGTGAAATGATTGCTCCTCCATACAACGCCATTGTCCGAATATTCTTTCATGTAACCGGTGGCCCGATTCGAAACAGGAGTATCTTTCTCGTAGGCATCGGTGTTCACCATCCCGGCAGGTTCATAGATGTGCTCTCGAACATAATCGAAATAGCTCTGGCCGGTGACCTTTTCAATCACTACTCCCAACAACAGCGCACCGGTATTACTGTACGACCACTTCGTTCCAGGCTCGAAGGACAAGGTACTATCGGCAACGAGGGGCCTGTAATCGTCCAGGTTTCGGAAAACGAGCGGAGTTTTCTGGCTATACAGCTTCTTGAAGTAATCGCCCAAACCGGATGTGTGGGTCAAAAGATGCCGAAGCTGGATCTTTTGGCTGATTTCGGGCTTGAGCCAATCTGAAGGCACATACTTGCCTACAGGATCACTAAATGAGAGCTTTCCCTGCTCGGCCAACTGGGCAATTGCTACCGCTGTGAACATCTTTCCAACCGAGGCAATGTTGAATTTGGTGTCCAAGCGGTTTGGGACCTGATATGACTTGCTTGCCAGGCCATAGGTCTTGTGAAACAGGGACCTACCGTTTTTGGCAAGCAACACGACGCCTGAGAACTCGTCGTCTTCAGTAAGCTTTGTCAGGCAAATCTCAAGACGTTGGACAATCTCTTCATCGCCAAGCTTCGTCAACCTTTGAACACCACGCGGGGCAGGGGCTGGGTCGAAACTGATGAACTGATTGATCTTGTGCGCCGGCTCTTCTGAAAATGGGATACGCAGCTCTACCCATGAGCCGGTCAGTACATTATATAGCACGGCGCGAGCCTCGTTCATTTTTGAATCACCCATACTGTAAAACTCGTATCCCGCTCCTCCACTGGCATAGTAAAAACCCATCTGTATTGTGAGATGTATATATATAGGAGGATTTTGCAAAAAGGACGAATCATAGTTCTCTGTTATGTAGTCTCGCATGGCCTTGCGGTCGCCTGAATTGAGCACATCAAGGTACTGTCGAACACGACGACCGGCAGGTGTATCTGGAATTTCTTTGCGGCCTGACGACGTTAAATCCGATGCCTGCAGGCGGGTATTTTGGGAGCGTGCAAGTGTGGGCAAGAGTGTTGTGGTCAAAATGATAAGCATCAGAACAGAAATCTGAGATTTCCGGTATGTACGCTTTGACAACATCGCCAAGTCTCCTTATAGAAAATGGGAAAAGTCACGAATTTTTGCATTTCACAAGTTTCGTATCCCGGCTTTAGCATATACGATCTTCCAGGGAATTAAGCTTCGCATCTTCTTTTTCTCAGGTATTTGTTTCTCGATGCTCCATTCTTGATACTCGATTCTTGATTTTATATTCTCGTCCTTCGTCTGCCTTCTGTCCTCCGTCTTCTGTCGTCCGCTTAGCGAGTCACAAGCGACGAGCTACGAGTGACGAATTGTCCGTCCGTTAAATTAGCCGATCGTCTTTCATATCGGTTTTGCCTCGCTGATGATGCGCTCTTTTATATACCAATGCAAGCCGTTCTCGGTAACTACATCCACTTTTCGATTGAATAGCCCTTGTAAGTCCATTAGCAGGCCGCCTAAATCAAAAAGGCTGCGGTCCTTCTCCAAATCCACTAAAAAGTCAATGTCACTTTTCTCGTCGGCTGTCCCGTTGGCAACCGACCCGAATATTCTGACATTTGAGACGATGTCCCATCCATAGTTGGAGGTTGAAAAAAGCGATGGCTACTCCGGCCTGATTTCGTATAAGATCAGGCCAGTTTAACAATTATATTTTTTGAAAGGAGTAGCCATGCAAAGAAAATTGTACCAGATTGCGA
>DATKYR010000223.1:0-26559 GCA_035528395.1 Sedimentisphaerales bacterium | reverse complement strand
TCGCAATCTGGTACAATTTTCTTTGCATGGCTACTCCTTTCAAAAAATATAATTGTTAAACTGGCCTGATCTTATACGAAATCAGGCCGGAGTAGCCATCGCTTTTTTCAACCTCCAACTATGGATGGGACATCGTCTCAATATACGTTATGGGCCAAGAATCTAACAGCTTTGTTAGAATCTGTCAAGCGTTTAGGTGGTACTATTTGCAATTGGTTAATTTGGTAAGTGGTTTATTGCTTAATTAACTACTCACTACTCACCATTTAACTATCCTCAGTTGCGGTCTTTGCTAATGCCTCTACGGTCAGATTCGCAGCCGCTAACAGGGCGTCCAATGGTAGTTGAGAAGCTGCGGTTTGGTCGAATAGTATTGATGCCCGTGCGTCGAATTCCTCACAGCGGCGCCAAATCACTATGGTCAACGGTACTCGAGGTAGTGCATACAGCCGGATTGAGGCGTCGCCAAATTCACATAGTTTAGCATCGAATTGCGCCGAAATATGATGTAAAACTTCGGGACGGCTGCCAAAGGCTTGTTCTAACTTTTTAGTAGGAAGGCTATGCAGGCCTCTAAAGAAGAACTGTCCGCCCCGTAAGGTTTCGGGGCCAACAAGTTTGTCGGCTAACGGGATATCTTGGGCATTTATCAAATATGCAAGTATGCAGAGCTGTTCGAGAAACTCCGCAGGTTCCATCGTCTGGTGTCCTGCGGACTGTGGAGAACCGGACCGGGCGGAAAAGATACTCCTGTCCGAAAGATTGACCACATACTCGGCGTTCAGAAGGGTAACAATGTAACGCTCAGGGCTGGTGAGATATTGGCACTTTGCCCGTTGTGCTGTTTTAGTGCCGTCGAGTTTGTCAAGTTGTTCCCAAAGACCTTCGTGAGCCATTGTGCTTCGTACCTCTATTTGGATTTCGTTTTGCTCTGTAGAAAACCTTTGCAAAATGTCATTGCGAGGCCCGAAGGGCCGTGGCAATCTCTCGCGTGATAGGCAGAAAAAGCTATCGTTGTATTTGAGATTGCTTCCCCTTCGGCTTCGCTCAGGGCTAAAGGCTTTTTCCGCTCGCAATGACGCTCTCTGGCCTGATGTTTTCTACAAAGCAATTTCGTTTCTGCGTAACTTTGCACATCAAATCATCTTTTTTTGGAATTCTTCATAATCAGCCATTGTATTAAGGTTCACAAGCCAATTGGTGTCGTCCAGCTCAATATACTTGACCGTGCACAGGGTGAATACATCGGTTATTTTACGTTTCCCTGATGAGAGTGCTTTGTTTATGACTTCGAGTGCACTTTTGCGGTAGATGGCAAAGAGCGGTTCGTATCTTGTATCGCGTTTTTTAGTTTTAGAGACTTCACGTTTCCGGGTGGTTGGAATGACTATGTCTGCCTGGCTTTCAACGGCTTCGGTGAGCATCCTGTTTACACAGGACAAATTTATTTTTGGTATATCGCAGGCAATTACAAAATTGAGTTCGTTGGCCGAGGCCTCCAGAGCCGAAGCTATACCCATCAAAGGCCCCTGTTCCGGCACTTTGTCCGGGACGACCTCGAAGCCAAGAAACGCAAACTTGTCCACTTCATTGGCACTTATAAGTATCTGGTCGAAAGAGCCACGAAGCTGCTCGCAGATTGCCTCTATCATAGATTGGCCTTTAATCGGCAGCATGCTTTTGTCAGTGCCCATTCGGCTGCTGCCTCCGCCGGCCATAATTATCGCTGTTGCTTTTATTTGTAGTGTCCATTTGTTATTGAGAAGCTTTATCCTGTCGAGGTCAAAATCAAATCTGCTGCCATCTGAGACTACAATTCTGTTCGCATATTTTTTTACCTGTTGGGCTGAGCTTTTCCAGATTTTCAAATTACGGTTCCTGACCATCAGAAAAAGTCCCGGCTCGACCACTTGCCGCAGCGAGTTCGATTCGCAAATTGAAACGGCATCAGGACCGATTATGTCCAGCAGGGCGGTTATGCCCTCCTGAAGGTGTTCTTTGAGAACGCGAAGCCAGAAAACCCGGCTTGCACCGGCACTTAGAAGTCTTGCTGTATCTTTACCTGAGCTGCTATCGGTCTCTTCCGTAATACAATAGACGCCTTCCAGCGAAGAGCAGACGCCGCAGCCTTCACCGCCGCGAGGACATTGGCCGTCTTTGTCCTTTATAGTAGTAACCTTTATTCCTATTATATCACTGGTCTTACAGAATTTCTTAAGAAGTGTGCAGCCCAGCTCTGTCTTGCCCACATTGCTTCCGGCAGAGCCAATCATCAACATTCCATCAAGCTTAAACATGTTCTTGGTTCCCGCAAAGCGGGGTCCCTCAATGTGATGACGGCGATTTTTGAGCATAGTGATTACTTCATCGATGGAGTTCCCCTCAGTTGCGGCAAGCTCCTGGCAGAGGACATTTGCATATACCTGTCGAACTGTGTCAGCTAATTCCCGGCGAACGACAAGTAATACGACGGCATTGCTCGAAATCAATAATGAATCTACGTTCTTGCGCCAGCCCTCGTTGTTTAGTTCCAATGGCCCGAATTCATCGACAATGACAAGGTCAGCGGATTTCGTGGCTTCTGCGCTCAGGGCAGCATTGCCGAGTTTTAGTCCGTCGGCGATAAAAGTGAACGGCCCGGCTTTGCTTTGGCTTGTTTTACGTCTTGCCAGAGGTGCTCGCGTTTGGCTGTGTAAGTCAAGGACGTCGAATCCGAGCAATTTGCTGTTACGGTAAAGGGAAGGCGACAACAGTCCTGCGACGTTAAATCCTTCAGCGCTGGCGATTTGTGCAAGCTTCGTAGCGCCGGTGGTTTTGCCGCTGTGTTTTGGGCCAGTCCACAAAATGAGCCTGTTTTGCGTTGATACCATCGGGAACTTTCTTGGTTATGATAGCCGTTAAGAAACTTACCGGCGCGGTTGTTAATTCAAAAGATATATGCCGTTATGCTGAAGACCCATAATCCGACAGTAGCCGCCAATACCCCGCTCGGGACCAACTGCAATCGTAAGTTGAATGGTCTGACAAAATTTGCCTTGAGCCGTTCGGCAAGACGGAAACTCGACGGCACCAAAACCGCGCATCCCAGAGCTGCCATGCTGCCACTGATTCCGACGTGTCGCAACACCCCAGTGAATCCACCCTGCACCCAATGCTCATACTGGAAAACATAAGTAATCATCAAGGCAAACAACGTGTAGTTTAAATAAACGGCTGCCGTTGCACAGAGCGACCGGCTCTTTATCTTAAATACGCTAAAAAACAAATCGTAACAGAGACCCATCAGAAGGATACCCAGGAGATGACAGGCAAAGAACGGGACGTTCAGAAACTTGTACAACATCGCACAGGCGGCAATAAGCGTCGCGGTGCCTTTCTGCGGGAAATATACCTTAGCGGTGCTCATCACGATAAAGCCTATAATAGTTAAAGGAACCGATGCGTAGGGCACAGCCGCACGATACAAGGCACCGCCCAGAACAGCTTCGGAAATACCCCACAAGCCGCCAAAAAACAGGACTCCTAAAATATGCTCTTTCTTCATTTGTATCTTTCCTTAAATTAAATCTTTGTTTGTTCCGTTAAGGTTATATCATAGCTCTTACCTGCCTTCAAGCCGAAGTTGGGCGAATTTTAATAAATCAAAGGTGTCCACAAGTCCATCCGCCTTCTCTTTAGTTAGGTCAGCTCCACTACACCAATCAGGTTCATTACATCCGGTTTGCAGCCAATGTTTGGCGAAAATACTAAAGTCTGCCAAGTCAACATCTCAATCGCCGGTAAAATAATGCCGATTAGCAAAGCTATCACAGAGATAACGACCAGCAGTTCGACAAGGCTAAAAGCGGAACGCAAAGCAGACTGAGATGTAACCTTGGGCGTTTTGCTCATTTCAGAAGTGCCTTGATATGTTTTTCATAAGCCTTTTCTACCGCTTTTTCGGTGTCGTCACGAAATCTCGTATATGCTTTGACCCATTTTTTGCCTTTCTCGGTTAAATTGGTTTGGCCGCCCAGGATGCCGCCTCGCTTTTTTTCTACTAAAGTGATATTCATAGCCTCCTGCGCTTTTTTCAGGTCACCCCAGGCCTTTCGATAGCTAATCCTGAGCGACTCGCTGGCCGAAGTTAATGAGCCTGTGTTTTCGATGGCCTTAAGCAGCCGCCATTTGCCGTCACCGAAAACACCTTCGATGTCTCTTGTGCTCAGCCAGAGCTTGAACCTTGCTCTCAACTTTTTCACGTTCCTGTTCTCCTGGCTTTCATGCAAAACAGCCGAGCTGACATTTACAGATTCTGATATTTTGCTGATTGCAAATATGACCAATCTCAATAATTTCCGTCTCGAAGTTTTTCGCCAGCTCAAAGGCCTCAGCACACGTCAACCTCTTTTTCCCCATGTCATCCGACCCTGCTCTGCCGTTGGCGAATTTAAGGATGGCATTAAGCAATTCTTGATTTTTATTCATCTGTGCTTCTCCACAAAGCTCTGTTCGGTTATGCACAACTCGACATATCGACAGGGAAGGAATTGAAACGTCTGATGGGTGTGATGTCAAGATTTATTTTTTCCTCAAGGCTTTTGTTGAGGCCACCACCAAACAAGCCTTCGACTAACTCAGGCCAGGATTTGAGGGCGCTACTCCTGGTTTCTTCAATATGGATACATACGCTTCTCCGTAAGGAGTCCTTGGGACTAACAGGCGTAACACAATGGTCAACCGGGGCTTGTGAAATGAACTATTTTATATCTTCCGAAGCGGCCCCTATAGGTACTTCACAGGGTACGCCTGACTTTGGGAGTGTGAAGAAAAAGGTGCTTCCTTCTCCGGGATTTGACTCAACCCAGATTCTGCCGCCGTTCAGCTTAACGATTTTTTGCGCTACAGAAAGGCCTATGCCGGTGGATTCAGTTTTGTCCGGCGGTGAAAGCGTCTGGAATATCTTGAAAATCTTTTTAAAGTACTTCCGGTCAATTCCGGGGCCGTTATCTGTGACACTGAATTTCCAAAAACCTTCCTCCTCAAGGCAGCCCACTTTGATTTGACCTTTCTCTTTGTCCATATGTTTTACAGCGTTGTTCAGCAGGTTGTGAAATACCTGTCTAATCTGTGTATTTCTGGACATCAGGACAGGCAGTTCGTTCACTATAGTGATTTCAATGTTTTCCGGCGTGTTGATCTCGTGAATTATTTCGGGTAGTACCGTATTTAAATCCATCTGTTCCTGTTCTTCTCTGAGCTGTCCGGCGCTGGAATATTGAAGGATGCTATCGACCAGTTTATCAGCTCGCTTTGCTCTTTCGGCAAGCATCTTTACGTGTTTTTGGCCTTGTTCATCAAACTTATCGGCGTAGTCTGTTGATAACCACTCGGCTAAGGTTCCGATTCCCCGCAGTGGTGTCTTTAAGTCGTGGGCTGTAATGTATGCAAACTCCTGCAGCTCTTTGTTTGTACGCCTCAGCTCGCGGACAGTTGATTCAAGGTACGTGTTGAGCTTTTCCAAGACCTCCTCTGCCTTCTTACGCTCTTCCTCAACGCCGAGGGCCTCGGCAAGTATATAGAAAATTTTCAGCTCGTTTGAATTGAACGTTCTATTTTTTTGAAAGACAACGCACAAAGAGCCGATGACTTTACCGTGGGCTTTAACAGCACAGCCGACATATGTCTTGAGTTGATATTTCGTGACGTTGGGATCAGTTTTGGCATAAGGCGTTTCATCAAGACCGTTGATTACAAATGGCTCATCTTTATTATTGCTTATAACATCATAACAAATATGGCCTTCTTTCTTGTCCTCTCGTTTGAGGTTTTCCGGAATATTCCACCCTCCTCTTGTGCATAAAATAGCACCTTCTTCCTTGTTATAGAGCGCGCATGTACCTTTGAAAATAAGTCCTGCAGTTTCAACAATTTTATTTATATTCTCTTCTGGATTTGGACCAAAACTCAAAAAGCATTTATTAACTTTGTCCAGCGTTTCCTCCTCCTTCTTACGTTCGGCGATTTCGGACTCCAGGACTTTGTTGGCTCTCGCAAGTTCTGCCGTCCTTTCCTCAACGCGTACTTCCAGCTCGTCGCGAGCTTTCCGCAGCGCCTCCTCGGCTCGCTTGCGCTCGGTGACGTTGCGAAAACTCCAAACCCGTCCTGCAAATCTTCCTTCTCGAATCAATGGCAGGGAATATACTTCCAGAACCTTACCTTCTTTTAAGTACAAGATGTCGGAACTGTCCTGGTCAGCAGGACAGGAAGTGTGCAACTTTTCAAGAAAGGTGGATGGGTTTTCTATCCGGCAGCCAAGATGTTCAAACAGTTTCTGGAAATCTCCCTGCTGAATCGGCTCTTCCGGAACATCCCAAATCTTCACAAATCGCTTGTTCATATGGCTGATGCAGCCTTTTTCATCAATCACCAGAATACCATCAGCAGTAGATTCAAGAGTTCCTCTCAAGAGGTCCTCACTTTTGCGGAGCTGGTGCTCCATTTCTCTGAGGGTTGCCAGCTCCTTTTTCGCCGTGATGTCGTAAAGAACACCCTGACTTCCGTTGGTTTGGCCTTTGATGTTCTTGGTGCGGGTTGAGAACAGCGTAACGAACAGCTTCTTGCCCCCGGCAGTTCTCAGCGTCAGCTCTTCGACTTCGACACTTGCTTTCTTCAACTGGTTCAAAATCCGGTCTCGCTGATGAGGATTGTCCCAGAATCGTTCCGGCAAAAACTTCTTGTTTATAAATTCGTCCGGGTCGGTTGTCTCCAGCAATTCCATTAAGGCAGGATTAACATAGGTTGTATTATTATTCAAATCGACGATATAAATGCAGTTGCGGGACTCGTTCAGAAGTCTGAAGTAGTTTTCTTCCTCTTCCTGGAGCCTGTTTTTGATGGCCTTGAGAATGTCGGTCTGAGTTACTACTCCGAGTAAAGTGCTGTCATCCATAACGAGCAGCCGGCGAATTCTCATCTTTTCCATCATTTTGCTGGCACTTGGAATAGAGTAGTTGGAAGGTACGCTCATCACCGGAGAAGACATTACGTTTTGTAGAATAGTCTGGGCCGGATTTCGCTTCAGGGCGATGACTCTTTTGAGAAGGTCTCGTTCCGTAAAGATGCCCACAACTTCGTCCTTATCCATAGCGACCAGACAGGATATGTCTCGTGAAGCCATGACCTCTGCCGCTTCCCTGACAGTTGCAGAACCGGCTATAGCGGCCACATCGGAGCTCATAAGTTCTGAGACATTCTTCCACATGCCGTAAGATGTCAGGACTCGGACAATGTCGGTTTGTGTTACGATACCAGCCAGCCGTTCCTCTTTCAGAACGACAAGCCGCCTGATGTTTTCAGCTTCCATGATTTTGCTGGCTTCCAGGACCGAAAGATTGCAGGGTACGCTCCGGACGGGAGAGGTCATTATCTGCTCTACTTTCATCTTGCGGAAATCGTTACTGTCAGCTACGGCCCTTTTCAGCAGATCTGTCTCTGTAATAATCCCTGACAAATCTCCGTTGTCTGAAACAATGATGCAGGATATATTTTTATCCGACATGATCTTGGCAGCCAAGACCACAGAGCTTCCCGGACAGACAGTAGTGACATTTTCGGTCATTATATCGCCCACTTCCAGCCAATTCCTGGAGGTGGCCGTCAAAGGAGCGGAGTAACTATGTCTTATCTGGCTCTCGACCAATTCGCTGTGTTGTTGTCTGCTGCTATTTTCTGCCATTACGCTCTCTTTAAAAAGCAGGTTTTTTCCTTGTTTTGTTCTGTAACCATTATACTCCATTCAATGCTGGAAGGGATGAGAGCGTTAAGCATTCGTGGCTGAATAGCTATGCTCTATTCCAAGTTTCTCTTCCAGCTCCGTAACTCGTTTCTTCATATTCTGATTTTCAGTTCTGAGTTCACCCTCTATAAGGATTCGCTCGGAAATATCGCGAGCGACTCCGACAATCGCAACCTCGTTTCCCTTTGAATCTTTGATGGTTGACCTCGAAAGAGAGACAGGAAATACGCTGTCGTCCTTTCGTTTATGGTAGAACCCAACTTCCCAGGAGCTTCCGACAGTTCGGGTCTGGAAGACACTTCTGGTATTTTCGGTCTGATGTTTTCCTATCCAGAGGACAGCGCTGTTTTTTCCGATAATCTCCTGTTCCTCGTACCCGTAAGTGTTGCAAAATGCCTTATTAACGAAGATAACCCTGCCCTGCATATCGGTAATATAGACGCTGTCATCGGTGCCCATAATAGCGCCGGAGAGCAATTGGAGTTTCTTTTCAGCCTTCTTGTGGCTGACGGTATTTTCGACGGTTATTGGAATGGCTTTGAGATAGTTTTGGTCGAGGTCCTTTATCAGATAGTCATAAGCGCCGGCTTTCCAGACTTTTACGGCTGTTTCCTCATCACCTGCTCCGGTAACGACTATAATGGGAGTATCCTTGGCCGAAGCCAGGATGTCAAAAGCTGTGCCGTCACCGAGTGAGTGGTCGGCAATTATAATATCAAACCGGTCGCAATTCAATGCGTCTTGGGCCTCTGAAACAGAGCCGGCGATTGCACAATCGTACGGAATGGCGTTATCGTCCACAAAGCGCTTAAAAGCCATCTGGTCGAGTTTGTTATCTTCAATGAGCAAAATCTTGTATCTTGTGTTTTCCATTGTTTTAATCTCCATTTGACGGCAGTTCACTTAAAGTCCAATACAGGTTAATTGTTCTGATTGTTTCCACAAACTTTCCATAATCAACAGATTTGACCATATAACCGGCAGCGCCGAGCTTAAAGCTTTCGACTACATCCTGCTGTTGGCTGGATGTAGTCAGTACTACGACGGGAATCTTTTTCAAGGCATCGTCTGTTTTTAAATTTTTTAGAAATTCGGTGCCGTTCATCTTTGGCATATTCAAATCCAACAAGATAACGCATGGCTTTTTATTACCGTTGGTTCTTAGATACTCCAAAGCTTGCTCGCCGTTGTTCGTGCTAATTAGCTGGTTTGCAATCTTCAGCTCTCTGAGCACACGTTCCACGGTCATCACGTCCACATCATCATCTTCAATGAGCAATATCGGCTTTGAGTTTCTCATTTTTTAGCCCCTACTTTCTGCTTTGGCAAAGTAAAGAAAAAAGTGCTTCCTTCGCCAACTTTCGATTCCACCCAAATCTTTCCGTTATATAACTCAACAATTTTCTTTGTGATGGTAAGTCCGACTCCGGTACCTTCAAACCTTGGAGAGGTCGGCAATGCCTGGAATATTTTGAAGATTTTTTCGAAGTGCTTTTCTTCGATACCAGGCCCGTTATCAGCGACACTGAATTTCCAGAAGCCGTCCTGTTCGACGCAGCCGACTTTTATCCAGCCCTGTGGCTTGTCCATATATTTTATAGCATTGCTCAGCAGATTCTGGAATACCTGCATAATCTGAGTTTCATCGCACTCAATTACAGGCAGTTCGTTTTCGATTGTAACTGTAATGTTTTCCGGCGGAACCACCATATTAATAATTTCCGGAACAAATTTATTGAGATTGACCTGAATCTGTTTTCCTTTTGTCTGGCCGAGTCTTGAATATTGAAGTGCGCCCTCAATGAGGTTATACATCCGCTCTACGCGGTCCAAAAGCAAATTTATTTGCTCGTTGGCCTGGTCCCCAAGCTTATCCGCACAGTCAGCTAATATCCAATTGGCCAAGGTCTTAATCCCTCGCAGCGGCGCCTTCAAATCATGCGAGACTATCGATGCAAAATCATTCAGTTCTCTGTTAATTTTATCCACTTTTTCGACAAGTTCATTCTGACCGAGTTCGGATTTCTTGCGCTCGGTGATGTCGCGTGCGATGCCTAATCCTAATGTTTGGTTTCCTATTCTTACTGGGAAAGTTCTTATCTCAACTGTAACATAACGGCCATCTTTCCTTTTTAAGGTAAACTCGTCTGGCCCTGTTGGTTTGCCGATGACAATCTCTTCTAAATGTTTGGCTGCCTTAGGTACTTGCTCTTCTGACAGCAATCCCGTCTCAAACAAATGCTTCCCAATTAATTCCTCTTTCGCATATCCAACCATTTCCTCCGCAGCTTTATTACCATCGACGATATTACCCTTGGTGTCGTTCAGGAAAATGGCATCAGGGGCGTATTCAAATAATATCTTCAACCGCTCTTCGCTCTGCCGTAGCGTCTCCTCTGCCTGTTTGCGCTCAGCGATTTCCTTTTGGATTTGCTTATTGGTTGTTTCCAGTTCACGCGTCCGTTCTTTGACCATTTGCTCTAATTCGTCCATCTTGATAGAGGCCCGCTTAGCTAAGGTCCATTTTTCAGTTAGTGTGGCGGCGAGTTGAGCGATTTCGGCGCTGTCGAGGGGTTTTTTGAGAATCAGAAGGTTTTCCGACCTTCCGAGCCGCTGGCTTATTTCTTTCCAGGAATGGTCGGTGTAGGCTGTGCAGATGACGACCTGAACGTTAGGGTCGGTCTTCCAGATGTGCTCTATCGTTTCGAGGCCGTCCCAGCCCGGAGATATGTGCATATCGACAAAAACCAGCTCGTATGGGCGATTTTGTGAGAGCGCCTGTTTAATCTTTTCGTGGCCATCTTTTCCCTGAGATGCAAAATCGAGCTCATACTTGCTCTTGGGCGTGGATTTACGGGTGCTGCGGCCGAAAAGCTTGGCACTACGCGAGTCCAACTTTGCGTTGGCTTGCTCTTCAAGGAGAATGGTCTTAAAATCCCTCTGAATATCGGGATTGTCGTCTATGACGAGAATACGGTGAGGGACCCTGCCTTGCGGGAACCCAATCATTTCTTTTTCGCCGTTATTCATTTTACGGTCTCCTGAGTTTGGAAGGGTAATTCAAGGGTAAACACGGCGCCCGTGTCGGGTCCATAACTGTGGGTGCTTAGTGAGTCGTTCATTTCCGGCATCTTCCATTCTTACATATCATATTCCACTTGATTAAGCGAATTATCGGCATATAAGAGGTGCGATTTCAGAAGAAATGGCGTTTCGGCGGTATAAACAAGACTTTTTTTGGTATTTAAGGGGGCAGGTTCTTTCCTAAGCGAGGGAGAATTGTTGTCTTGGCAGGCTTAGAAATTGCGGCATAAGGCACGGTGGAAGTGCTAAAAATTGGAAATATTCCGGCAATATCGGCAGGAATTTGGCAACGGGCTTGACAATTGCATTGGCGGCTGCTATAATATAGAAATAGTCAGGGGCGTGTTTTTTAGCGCCTTAATAATAAAAACACAGGCTGACCGATAAATTAGGCCAGCCCGATAACTGTAGCTGAAAGTGTGGATTTCAATGAGGGAATGATGATGAAAGGCGTTTCTGTATGTAAGGTGATTTTGGTTATTGTTTTGTGCGCTCTGTTTTTTATGCCTTTAGGGTGCAGTTCTTATAACCAGATGGGTGAGACTGCCGCTGAAGGGCGAAGAAGGCATGAGCGTACTGCTCGTATTAATCGGCAGGAGTTAATGGCAGACTTAGACACGTTTATGCTTCTTGATAGGCCCAGCAAACTGACCGACAAGAGGATACCGTAGTTCGTATGTCGTATATCGTGTTGTGTTGGTTTTGCATAATGCGCCGAAAACAGGAGCATAAATCATAAGTTCCCTTGTGCTGGAGTGCTATAAAGCTGGAGTGGTTTCAAGGGGGGAACATATCAATAAATGTCATTTTATCACTTGATTGATTTTTTTTCAAAGTCTGACTTCTCAAACATAAGCGGTCGCTTATAGCCTCTTCCGTAGTAGGTATCTTTTGTAGGTATCTTTGAAACCGGAAGCAGGGGATGGTTTAGTCCTGAGTAATTTTGTATATTCTTATTGCCGGGTTTCTACAAGGTGGAGTCTCCGCCGGTATATTCCGGTACAAGCTCCTTGATTTTCTGAACTATTTGGCTGTTGTTTTGTGCTTTGGCGATATTTACAAGCTCGTTTATACCCGCCCTAAGCCTGTCGCGGTCCATCGGAATATTCTTCCATATACTAATTTTAGGATGCCTTGTGCGCTGCATATCTTCGCCTTCTATCGAAAGTTCCTCGAAGAGTTTTTCGCCGGCTCTGGGTCCGGTGAAAACCATTTCAATGTCTTCTCCGGGCCTGAAACCGCTGAGGGTAATAAGTGTCTTGGCCAGTTCCATGATTTCTATTGGTTTGCCCATATCGAGCACGAAAATTTCTCCACCTTTTCCCATTGCTGCTGCCTGGAGAATGAGCTGGCTTGCTTCCGGTATGGTCATAAAGTACCGTTTCATTTTTGGATCAGTGATAGTCAATGGTCCACCTTCGGCTATCTGCTTTTTGAATATAGGTACTACCGAACCTTCAGAATTAAGCACATTGCCAAACCTTACTGTCACGAAGTGTGTTTTGCTGGTTGTGCTTAAATCCTGGACATACATTTCTGCAATTCTTTTGGATGAGCCCATTATACTGGTTGGATTAACGGCTTTGTCGGTGCTTATCATTACAAAGTTTGTAGTACCATAATTATCTGCGGCGTCAGCGACGACTTGTGTGCCGATGATATTGTTTTTGACGGCTTCGCCGGCGTTAAGCTCCATCAAAGGTACGTGCTTGTGGGCGGCAGCGTGAATGACAACCTGTGGTTTGTAATTTTCGACAATTTCATCCACGCGGGTCCTGTCGGTAATGTTGCAAATAAGTGCATTTATGCGAACTGCGGGAAATTGTTTCCGCAATTCACGCTCTATGTAAAACAGTGGATTTTCAGCCTGCTCAATAAGCAAAAGCAGCTTCGGATTGAAATTGCATAGTTGTCTGCACATTTCCGAACCGATGGAGCCGCCTGCGCCGGTAACCAGAATTGTTTTGTCCTTGGCAAAGGCTTCTATTAGGTCCAGGTCAAGCTGTATAGCTTCTCGGCCTAACAAATCGTTAATATCCACCTCTCGAATTTGTGAAACACGGAGCTTTCCAGAAGCAATGTCGGTTATTGATGGTACGGTCTGGAACTTAATTTTGATGCCTTCGCATACCCGTACAACGCGCATTCTTTCACTGTGGCTCGCCGAGGGCATTGCGATGGCAATTTCTTCGATCTTGCGTTCCTCACATACTTTGGGCAGCTGCTCAACAGTGCCGAGGACCGGTATTCCATGAATATTAGTGCCTTTTTTAATGGGGTCATCATCAATAAAGCCGACAACCTCATATTGGGCTACGGGCATACGGTGAATTTCTCGCAGCAGTGCTTCGCCTGCATTACCTGCGCCCACTATAAGAAATCGCTTCAGTCGGCCTGCTTCGGCAGTTCGAAACTCCTCATAGTATAGCCGTATTACTATCCGCAATCCGCCAAGCATCAAAACTGTGGCAAACATATCGGCTATACATACACCTTCGGCAGGCCTTTTCATATCCGGGGGTAGATTTGCACGAACGGCATCGATACGGCCCATTATAAACCATAAAGCTACGATAATTAAAGTGCTTATCAGCGAGGCCCTGAATATGTCGCGAAGATCGGAAATCCCTACGTAACGCCACCAGCCACGGTATTGCTTGAAAAGTCCAAATACCGGCAGCTTGACAATGAGAAAAAAAAGTAACAAAGGAGGATATATATCTACCCAACCTGGTCGTTCGAACCGCATTTTATGTACCACTAAGAAGGAAAGCATCAAAGAGCAGGCAAAGGCAATTATGTGGGCAAGTATGATCATGCCTCTGCGGAAACGAAGCAACATAGTAGGGGAGTGAGTGGAGGATTTTAGTAGGTTTTGGTTCTTAAAGTTCAACTGTGTATTTGTGTTTGTCTCAGGCATATTTTATCGATACTGTGTTTTCTACACATCATTGTTGATAAACGAACTTGAGAATAACAATGACTTAAGTGTGCGTCCATAAAGCAGGATGCGAAAAAACCTGCAATCCAAAACCATTTATCCGGCATATTGTAAGTATTCGCTTAAAAGGTTTTTCTGTTACTCTTGTGAAGATGATGAATCCGGCTGGGCTTCGTCAGTCTTGGATTCGGTTGTGGCCGGCTCGATTTCTGCCTCGTCGTTATATTTATAAATATCCTCCAGAGCAGTATTGTCAACTTTGTTGCGCATGAGCGAATAGATTATGGTATTGGCGGAAAAATAAAAGCTTATTATGAAAGAAACTACTAAACCGACGACACCCAGTAAGCATAAGAGCACCAAAAAGGCCGCCAATGATTCGGCCCAGTTGGTTGTTGCCAAACCTGAAGAGCCAAGCAGATTCATAAATTCCGGCTTCGGCCAGATTGTTGTAAGCTTGTCGACCTCTTTGCTGTTTTCAGCCCAGACGCCTAACTGCAAGGTCCGGTGGGTAACGCCGAGCAGCAGAAAGGTAAAAAATCGAACAAATGTATAACAAATTGCACCGTAAACCGCGGCTATTACCGTGTAAAAGCCCATTCGCCAGGGCTTGGCATATACATAACTAAAGGAACGGCTTATCGCATCAAAACAGTCTGAGCCGTCATACGCTACAGCGGGGAACATCAGGTTGAATCCGGCAAAAGCCCCTATCAAAACGACCGCTATCAGCGCGCCTGCAATCAAAGCCAACAGCATAAAGATACCCATTATCAGCTCACCGGCCCAGGGAATGTTGCCTATTAGCCCCAGAAGAAATATGAACAGTCCTATGAAGATGATTATGCCGACCGGTACCAGAGGCGCGGTGAAGAAACTTGTGAATCTTTTTGTGCTGAATCGCAGTGCTTCGGTCAGGCCGGGTTTTTCGCCCCGGGCGAATTGCAGAGCTGCGATTCGGCAGATGGCGCCGCCGGCGATGGAAATCACAGCCAGTTTTATAACAAAAAAGATGATGCAATAAACGGGGTGATGCCTTAATGCCCATTCCACAGCCCTAAAATAATCAGCAACATTTCTCACTACACCTCGGACCTTGAATTCAAATACCGAATCTACTGCGCCCTGGAATTTTGTGGCGGAGAAGCGCCAAAGCGTAGAGAATACTCCTGTGCCCCGGCTTTTTCCCTTAAAACCTTCGATGTAAGAGTCTACTTGCGCCGGATTAGTCATATATATATCCAACTCTGTGATCTTACCTTGGGTACCTTCTGTTGCAACCACTGTTTCGCTGAAGTCCATAAGCCAGCCGGCCAGACATATAATAGCCAGTGCCAAAAAGGCAATTATTAATTTGGTTGGCTGAATAGCCATGCGGAAGGTTTTAAATATTTTCGGAAAGAGAAGATCGTCAAAAATTTTGGAGGATTCTTTTTCGCTGACCATTTTGCTTCCTTTCTAAAAGTTACAAAAATTGTTGGCCTCGTAAAGAATAACCGCGAATGTAAATATAACGTATTATCGGTTGGTTTCAACAAATTCTTAAGATTTTGTTTCTATTGAGCTTTGGGTTACGCCTGTTAGTCGAAGACCCCTTCCAACAGGGGCAAGCGTATGTATCCATATTAATGGAATATGGGGTGGAACCCTCAAACCCTGGACTGTGTTCGTCGAAGGTTTGTTTGGAGGTCGCCGACGCTCCAAAGCTTTGGCGACGGAGCGTGGTTTTGCCGGTAAAGCCTGCCTCTTCTGTAAATTTTGGGTTTCATTTGTTTTGCAAAGACCCATAAATGCGGTTCTTTACAGCTTGTCGGAATTGGTGTCAGGGGAAGTATCGAATGGCTCGCCGGATTCTTGCGAGTCTGGACTGGGGACAATTTTATATTTGGCATCCCGCCAGGCGCCCAAATCTATCAGCTTGCATCGTCTGGAGCAGAAGGGAAAGAATGTTGCTTGTTCAGATTGTTCTTGAATTGATGCTTTAATGGTTTTGTGACAGACTGGACATCTGTGTTTCATACTAATATATCAATCTTATATTTATTCTTCCTGTGCAGAGCCCTGTTCCAACATTCGTGCATATTCGATACAGTATTTGGCCCAGGGCTGAGCTTCAAGCCGGGCTTTGGGTATCGGCTTACTGGTGCCTTCGCAGATACCATAAGTTCCCTGCCCGATACGTCCCAGTGCCTCATCGATTTCTCTCAGTAGTTTTCTTTCGCTGTCCATTAGTCCCAAAGCGAATTCCTGCTCGTAGTTATCGGTTCCGATGTCAGCCATATGGATTGGCATACTTGACAAATCACCAGTTGCATCCAGCCGGGATTTCTTCAAGGCTTCGTCTTCAAATTCGTTTACATTTATCAGGATTTCTCTGCGTTTTTCCAACAGCATTTGTTTGAAATGCTCAGTATCGGTGGAAGTCAAAGAACGTTTCTTTGTTCGAGTCGAACTTACTTTCTCTCTGGATGCTTTTTTACGTTTTTGTGCCACTTGCTGGTTTACCTTTCTTACTACTGATTTTACGTTTCGTATAAAACCCGATTATAACACCTTAAAAAGTATGTTGTATATAGTATTTGTTTTATGCACAGGCTGTTGTTCAGGCGGCAAAAGTATAGTCAGTATAATAAGATTATTCAAGATAAATTACGCAGGCAGCTTTAACCTCTTGGTATATAAGCAGTTACGTCAACGATATGCCGTTTTTATTCCTGTTGGATGTTGTGTGGTTTGCTGGCGATTTGTCCGCTGTCTTTTGCAAATTTTCCCAGGGGAATGAAGAATTTTTCCTGGCCAAGCTTGCCCACAAATGTCCTGACGCCAAAAACTTTCTCGATTTGCTCCGGTGACAAAACATCTTTGGTTTCGCCGATATGATAATTGCCATTGGCACCCAGAAGTAAAATTTCGTCACAGTATTGGGCTGCCATGTTGATATCGTGCGTTACAGCCACAATTGTTTTACCTTTATTAAGTTGTGCGGTTTTGAGCAAATCATATATCCTGACCTGATGTTTCAAATCCAGAAAGCTTGTCGGTTCATCCAAAAGCAAAACCGGGCTGTTCGCCGCAAGCGCCCTGGCGATAAAAACCCGCTGCCGTTCGCCCCCGCTCAGGCTTCCGAGTGGTCGCAGAGCAAACTGGGCCGTCTCGGTTGCCTCGAGCGCTTCATTGACCATTTGTACATCTGTTTTACTCTCGAATCCGAATGTACCCAAATATGGTGTTCTTGCCATCGATACCATTTCTGCAACGGTAAAATCGAATACCGGCACAAATTCCTGGCGAACGACGGCGACTTTTTGTGCGAGTTTTTTTGCCGAATACGATTGCACAGGCACCCCGTCAATCCTTATGGAACCGGCTTTGGGTCTGAGCAGGCCGCAGAGCAGATTTAACAGCGTTGTCTTACCTGCTCCGTTAGGCCCTGCTATGGCCAGAAACTTCCCTTGATTTACTTCGAAACTAATATCTTTCAAGATTGTGTCTTGCCGCGTATAACCAAAGCTCAGATTTTCAACTTTTATAACGGCGTTCATTTTAACCAGCTAACTTTTCTATTGTATTTAACCAACAGGGCCAGGAAGAATGGCCCGCCGACAATGGCTGTTACCACGCCTACCGGCAGTTGTGCAGGAGCGATGATGACCCGTGCCAGTGTGTCGGCAATTACCAGGAATATCGCACCGAAAATACCGCTTAGGGGGAGCAGTTGACGGTGGTCCGGGCCGAATACCAGTCGAACTGCGTGCGGAACGATTAACCCCACAAATCCTATTAGCCCGCTCAGGCTGACTGCAATGGCAGTTATGGCCGCTGCAATTGCAAAGGCGATTATCTGAGTTCCGGCAATGTTTACGCCCATACTTCTGGCATCAGCCTCGCCAAAGCTCAGGGCATTTAACTGTGGACTTATGTAGAATAACGCTATTATCCCTCCGACCACACATCCGGCCCCAATCCACAGCACAAGAAAATCCTCTTCGGCCATATTTCCCATCAGCCAGAATATTGTTGAATAAACCTGCTGGCTTTTGGCTATCGATGTCAGGAACATAATGACCGCGGAAAAAAAGGCGTTAACGACAACTCCTGCAAGTAGCAGGCCGGTTACGTGAAACTTTCCCGTCAGGCGGCCGATGAACCACACAAGCCAAACCGTTCCCAAGGCTCCTGCAAAGGCGAAAACCGCTATCGGAGAGCGTCCCCAAAGCACCCAATCCAGCCCGCAGATAACTGCTATAATTGCCCCTAAGCCGGCCCCGCTCGATATACCTAATATGTATGGGTCGGCAAGGGGATTCCGCAAGAGGGCCTGAAAAACGACACCTGAGCACGCCAGCGCCGCTCCGACCAGACAAGCCAGGATAATTCGTGGTAACCTGAACTGCACAAATATTTCGTAATCGGGATTCGCTGCCGCTCGTGTCCGGCCCCCACTGAATACTGCTTTCAAGGAGACGCTCTCGGTGCCGATTAGAGAGCACACGAACATCACCACAATAAGCACTGCAAGTGCCAATGCGGCCCTTGTAATTAACTTTTTTGGTGTCAGCAGCTCCTTCATTACTTCAATTCTCAAAAAGCTCCGGCCTTAAACATCTGGCAATAGTTTCTGTCCCCTCATATAGACGCGGCCCAAGCCGTGAGACTGTATCGCCGGGTATCACGTAAATCCGCTTGTTTGCTACGGCGGGAAGATTTTCAAACTTACTCCAGTATTGAAGCGCTCTGTTTTGTTGTCTCGCCGGGACTTCCTGTGCCATCGCAGGTTCAATAATGACATCCGCGTCGCAGACAATGACCTGTTCGGCCCCAATTGGAGGGTATTTATGTACCGTTCGCCCAATAGCATTTTCACCTCCGGCCAGTTCAATCATCTCATTAACGAACGTATCGCGTCCGGCCACCCGTAAAGGCTCTCTCTGAACAACCCAGAGCGCCCTTACTTTTGTCTCCGTACCAACCAGAGCTGAGAGCCTGTCCAAATTTTTCCTGATGTTGGTTGCCAGCTCATTTGCCTGAGGCTGTTTACCGGTCGTTGCACCGATTTTCTCGATGGCCTCAAAAAGGTCCTTCACCTTTTCAATATTCACCGTCAGAGTGTTATAGCCTGTCCGCTTCAGCCGCTCGGCAATATTTTTCTGCTGGTGGAATCCGAGCGTAATTACCAAATCCGGCCTGGCGGCTATCACCGCTTCGATATTCGGCTGCCAGAATGTTCCTACCTTTGGCTTTTGGGCCGCCACCGCTGGGTAATCGCTATCAAGTGTAACACGGACAATTTCTTTCTCCAGCCCGAGCGAAAAAAGAATTTCCGTAAGGTTTGGAGCTAAGGAAACAATTCTGTCAGCCTTGGTCGGCAGGGGGGTATCGTAGCAGTTTTGACCTTGCTTTGGACCAAAAATGGCAAATCCAGCGGCCATCCAACCCGAGATTATCAACAATAGCCACCACCATTTATTCATTAGGTTCTTTTGAACTGCTTTTCCAAATCACTTATCGAAAATTTTATCGTGGTGGGTCTGCCGTGCGGACAGCGGCTTGCGGACTCGGCGTTTTCTTTGTCCCAAAGCAGTTGTTCTATTTCGCTCATCGTTAGTCTTTGGCCGGCCTTGATTGCCGCCTTACACGCAGCCATATTCAAAACCTCGTCGAGTAATCTTTCCCCATCAAGGTTTACGTCCTTACGGTCGAGCAAGTCGATTAAATCCTGAACAAAATCAAGTGGGTCGGCCTTTGACAACAAGGTGGGAAAGGCCTGAATAGCCATAGTCTTGGGACCAAACGGGACAAGCTCGATTCCTAATTTTTCGAGCAGCTCTGCATTGGTTTTGAGTGCATCGGCACCGGAGGGTGTAACCTCAAAACTTTCAGGTATCAGCAATTTCTGCGATTCGAGTTTGCTTTTTCGTATTCGCCTGAACAAATGCTCATACATTATCCGCTCATGTAGCGCATGCTGGTCGATGATATCAAATCCATCATCAGTTTGTACCACAATGAAACTGTCGTGTATTTGCAGAAATTTTCTTTCTTCCGAGCGAATCTCCGGCACAGGTGGGCTCGTCTCGGCGGAGTCCGTCGTAGCCCGCAAGGCCGAGGCCGTAGCGGGGCCGGTGTGGCTTTCGGGTATCTGTCCGGTAGGGGGGTGCAGCGCAACGAGGTGTTGTTTTGATTTGTAGCTGAATTGTTCTTGCGTTTGGACCGGTCTGTGCTTTTTGAAAAATTCGGCCATTGCATCAGCAATTGCCTGACTTCTATGCCCTGTTGGAGGGCTGCCCTGGCTTCCAGGAAAATTTGCCGGACTCGGCAGTTGTGCCTGCATCTGGAGGTCTGTGCTTAAAAGCTTTTCCCGAAGAGTAGCCAGGATTTGCGAATGAACCAGGTTGGCATTATAAAAACGAACTTCGCTCTTGGTCGGATGTACGTTCACGTCATAGTCTTCATAGGGCATTCGAATAAACAAAAAGACGACGGGGAATCTGTTAGGTTCCAGGAGGCCGCGATACGCCTCTTTGATTGCGTGCGAGATGAATTTGTCGCGGATGAATCGGCCGTTTAGAAATATATATTGAAACTTCCTGCTTGTTCTTGAAATGCTCGGTTTGCCCATCAAGGCGAGGATGTGTAAGCCTTTTTCATTGCTTTCGGTCTCAATTAGATTTTCAGAAATCCCGCTCGAAGGTATCGGGAACAGTTCGGCTATGCGACGGTGAAGATTATCCTTGTCTGATAGCCGGTAAAGCTCTCTGCCATTATGAAGCAGCGTCAAATCCAGCCCCTGCTTGTTGCTGGCAGGGGTATTTGCAAGCGCGATGCGAGTGAATTGCTCGGCTATGTGGCCCATTTCGGTGTTGGTGGTTCTTAAGAATTTCCGCCGGGCGGGTAATTTATAGAAAATGTCTCTGACCTGGATTGTTGTGCCGTAATCTGCGCTGCATGGGCTGATGCTGCCCTTATTGCCGCAATCAATCTCGATACAATTAGCGCCGTCTTGCCCTCTTGTTCTGCTTGTGCCCTTCACTTGTGCAACCGAGGCAATACTTGCTAACGCTTCGCCTCTGAAGCCAAGCGTTGATATGCCATGTAGGTCGGAGCTGGTTTTAATTTTACTGGTTGTATGCGACTCAAATGCGCGCCCCAGGTCTTCGCCGTCCATTCCGCAGCCGTTATCGGCGACCGATATTAATTTTCGGCCTCCATCTTCGATGGACACCGTTATCTTTGTAGCCCCGGCATCGATACTGTTTTCCATCAGCTCCTTGACCACGCTGGCAGGCCGTTCAATCACCTCACCGGCTGCAATCATATTAACCATATTCTGGTCAAGGACGACTATCTGGCCCATTATTTTCTCCCGTCCCCGGAAAGCGCATTTAAATATCCAATGATGAACGATGAACCTCGAAATTCGAAGCTCCTTGTTCGATATTCGTTATTCTATAAGGCTCTTGCCGATCATTTCCTGGGGTTGCGGCAGTCCTATCATTTCCAGCAGGGTAGGCCCTATGTCGGCTAATCTGCCGCCTTCACGGAGCTCGCAGCCTTTGTAGCGTTCGTCGAATACTATCAGCGGCACATCGCCGACGGTATGAGCGGTGTGGGGCTGATTCTTTGCCGTATCCCACATTTTCTCAAAATTACCGTGGTCGGCGGTGATTATTACTGCTCCGCCCATAGTCTTGACCTTGTCCAATATCCTGCCCACGCATTCGTCAACCACCTCAGCCGCTTTAATCGCTGCGGACAATACGCCGGTGTGGCCGACCATGTCCGGATTGGCAAAATTGACCACCACCACATCGTATTTATTCGAGTCAAGTCTTTCTAATACAACCTCAGCGACCTCGTATGCGCTCATCTCGGGTTTTAGGTCGTATGTTCGCACCCGCGGCGAAGGCACAATTTGCCTGTCTTCGCCTGTGAACGGTTTTTCGGTGTAGTCATTAAAGAAGAAAGTAACGTGCGCATATTTTTCCGTCTCGGAGCAGCGAAATTGCTTTAAACCCAGAGAGCCCCAGTATGCCCCCAAGATATTTTTCATCTTTGGCAGCTTTGGAAATGCCACTGCCGCAGGTATCGTGGCGTCGTATTCGGTCGTACAGACGAAATATATATCTGGTTTGGTTGTTCTGGTAAATTCTTTGAAGTTCGGATCAACAAACGCCCGGGTAATTTCGCGGGGCCTGTCGCCGCGGAAGTTGAAGAATATTACGCCGTCACCATCGTTAATCGTGGCTAATGGTTCGTTGTCTTCGTTGACTATGCACGTAGGCTCAATAAACTCGTCGGTTACTTCTTTTTCATAACTTTTGGCAACCGCCTCTGCTGCGCTGGCTGCTTTATTCCCCTTGCCTATCCTTATGCATTCGTAAGCCTTTTGTACACGTTCCCATCGGCTGTCGCGGTCCATCGCATAGAATCTGCCCATAACGCTTGCGATTTTACCTACGCCTATTTCCCCTGCCTTTTTTTCGATTTCAGCGATGTATCCCGCTCCGCTGTCCGGCGGTGAATCCCGGCCGTCCGTGAATGCGTGGATGAAAACGTCCTTTACGTCGTTTCTCTTTGCCAGCTCAAGCAGCCCGTAGAGGTGGTCTAACAGCGAATGTACTCCGATGTCGCTGCAAAGGCCCATTAAGTGCATTTTGCCGCTTTTTTCTTTCACAAACTTGATTAAGTTATGAAATTCATTATTCTCGAAGAAAGAGCCGTCGAGAATAGTTTTGCTGATTCTTACGGATTCCTGTGGGACGATTCTGCCGGCGCCGATATTTTGATGTCCAACTTCACTGTTGCCCATCGTGCCGTCCGGAAGGCCCACGTCTTCGCCGCTGGTGTGGATAAGGCAGTTTGGATACTCGGCCATCAGCATATCATCTACCGGTGTATTTCCACACTTGACGGCATTATATTCATCTTCATCCGGATTTGGGTTGTAGCCCCACCCGTCACGGATGATTAATACAAACGGCTTATTTTTTAAAGTTGCTTTTCGTCTCGCCATAAAAAAAGAACCTTTCAATCAATAGCAACAAAGACGAGGCATTACCTCGTCCTCATCATAGAGTTCATACGAATTCGGTCAATATGATATGAGGCTGCGGCAAGTATGTCAAACATTAAGATAAAACGCCTTAAAATCAGGGTATGGCCAAACACAATTATCTGCCCTTTTGATTGTTCCAGAGCAGAACCTGCAAACGTTGTGAAAATACAAAGCCGGTTTGCTTGCACATATCCGCCACTATCGCCGATTTGGCTAAAAGTTCATCTCTTGTCGTTGCTTGCGGCATTAACATTACATTATCGGAATCGACGTTTCCTATTTTCTCTAAGGTCTGCTGTATTTCAGCCAAGTCGGCCTGTGAGTCCACAACGAATTTTAGTTGATATTGATAATTACTAATCAGCTCTTGCAAGACGGCTATGTCCAATCTCGAATCTTCGTGAGTCGCGGCAAGTTCAGGGTCGGTCGGCGCCGAGTTGCTTAATTTCGGACTGATACTAATCAAATCGCAGGGAATATCCGGGATATATGCTATTCCGGCAGTCTCGATTGTTATGTGTTTGTCGGCGGTTTTTAGCTGGCGTACTAACTGCGGCAGGTCTGAATTTATCATTGGCTCACCGCCGGTTATTACGATGAACTTGCAGGGCCATTGCTTGATAGTGTGTGCGATTTTGTCGACGCTATAATCTTGTCCTGCCTTTTGGTCCCAGGCGTATTTCGTATCGCACCATCGACATCGCAAAGGACAACCGGCAAGACGTATGAACACGCTGGGCACACCTGCTAAAAATCCCTCACCCTGCAATGAATAAAATATCTCATTTACTCTCATCGTATCTCGTATTCGTCATTGTCTAAAGTTTGAAGCGTCTAAAGTTTGGAGCTCACTTTAGCTCACTTTAGTTCACTTTAGCTCACTTTAGCTCACTTTAGTTCACTTTTTGATATTCTATTGGATCCTTGATGCCCGCTTCGGTAAAGCCCTTCAACCTTAATCTGCACGAGTCGCATCGGCCGCAGCTTCGGCCCTGTTTGTCCGGGTCGTAGCAGCTATGCGTTAGAGAGAAATCGACCCTGAGCTTTGTGCCGGTGAGGATAATTTCGGCCTTTGTCATATTGATAATAGGGGTGTGAATCTTGTATCGGCCTTTATGCTCAACTGCGGCTGCTGTAGCGAGGTTGGCGGTCTTCTCAAAGGCGGCTATGAAATCAGCCCTGCAGTCGGGATAGCCGCTGTAATCGGTTGTGTTAACGCCGATAAATATGTCAAATGCACCTAACACTTCCGCCCAGGCAAGTGCGTAACTTAAAAATATCGTATTGCGGGCAGGCACATAGGTAGGTGGAATTTGAGAGCTTGCCCTGAGCGCAGACGAAGGGTGTTTATCTAAATCAGCTCTGTCCTTTGGTACTTCAATGGTTAAATCGGTCAGGGCTGAGCCGCCAAAGGCAGCTAAGTCAATATCGATAATGCGATGCTCAGTCGTTCCCGGAGAGTTGGCTATTTTCTTTGCCGCTTCGATTTCCCGCTTATGTCGCTGGCCGTACCGAAAGGTCAAGGCGTAGCACTCGAAACCTTCGCTTTGGGCTATGGCCAGAGTTGTAGCTGAATCAAGGCCGCCGCTTACTAAAATTACCGCTCTTTTGTCAGCCACCGGTTATCCTCCTGCTGAACAGTTTCGCAATAAAGGTTGCCCGCACCTGTGCTGCCCGCACAGAAAACGCGGGTACAGGTGAGTTCAAAAACGACACTTACGTGTCGTTCTGAGGCGCAGCCGAAGAATCTCATCTCCTGTGCAGCAAAGAGATTCTGCGCTCCACTGCGTTCCGCTCAGAATGACAGCTTTGCTGTCATTTTACCGATTTGGCCAAATGCTGTCAAAAAGCAAAAAATACTTGTCCTGAGCGTAGTCGAATGGAAGCGATTTTTGTTTATGTCCTGAGTTCTACCGAAGGAGTCGAAGGATTTATTTGGGGGCCAATTAAAAAACCGCCCTGGCATTGTCGGGGGTTGCTTGCCCCGGAGCTTGTCCCCGGTGTATGCTTACTTGCTTTTCTGTCGGGGGCCAGGGCCTCCGCCTCGCTTAGCCCCGGGTTCCACCCGGGGTCCGCCCACACCCGAGATGTATCCATAATTCAATATGAAATCGCAAATCACAAATCCGAAATTCCCTTCCCCCCATACGCCACCCCGATTAGCCCCGCCACCTGTGGGCGGGGTCATATTTCGCACCACTTGCACTCACCATTCACTAATTAACCAATTAACCCAAAAAATCCTTTGCCTTTTCCATTCTTCTGTGTTATTTTCTGTCCCTAAAGGCGTGATTCATCCGGGAGCGAAATCAACACGAGATACGCTTCCTTAGCCTGCCCTGAGCCTTGTCGAATGGGCCGAAGGGAAATACGAGATACGAAAGTGTTTGGCGGGAAGTTTGTGTTTGTCGTTTTATAGAGAGTTTATAAGACGGATTAGCCAGGTCTATAAAAAAAAGAGAGTAAGATAATAAAGTGATAAACTGAAAAGCGTGTCTGACCTTTTTAATTTTCTTAAGGGCTATTATTATGACAGAACAACAAATAAATGAAGCCTATAAACAACTATACTCGGTTGAGGATGACAACAAAAAACGCAGCGTTCTGGAACAGCTCCGGACCGAAGCCGAGCAACTTGGGTTAAAGGATTGGGTGCTACTAACTGAAGCACGCCTGGCATTAGTGAATCTTCAATACGATATCGCTATCGATTTAAGTACTTCACTTTTGGATTACCCTGAACTTACTTCTGAATTAAGAGCATGGGCTCTCTTAAACCGTGGTTTTACATATGGCAAGTTAGATCCTCCGAGAACAGAAGATGAGATAGCCGACTATACTGCCGTCATTGAAATGCCCGATGCTCTGGTAGAACAGAAGCCGCGGGCTTTCCTTAACCGTGGTATTACATATGGCCAGTTAGATCCGCCGAGAACAGAAGATGCGATAGACGACTATATCGACATCATTGAGATGCCCGATGCTACGGCTGAACATAAGGCGGGTGCTCTCATTAACCGTGGTATTACATATTCCCAGTTAGAGACGCCTAGAATAGAAGATGCGATAGCCGACTTTACTGCCGTCATTAAAATGCTCGATGCATCGTCAAAATCGAAGGCGTCGGCTATCCTTATGCGTGGCATTACTTACAATCTGAAAGGCGAACAGAAGAAGGCAAAAGACGATTTATTAGAAGCAAAGAAATTCTTCGAAAAAATCGACGATAAGGACAGAATTAAGTCCATAGACTTTATGCTATCACGCCTTGATGTGCTTAATAAGGACCTAAGTCAGGAAGACCAGGAAATAATTCAAGCGGTATCTTCCCCAGCGTCGACTGATAAGCAACTCAGCATTGAAGATAAAATAATCAATGACTTTACTGCGAAGAAAACGACAGTGTATGATGAATATAATAAACGAAGACCCAGCACATACATTAAAGGTACTGACGCGGAAAATGAGGTTATTCTGGCAATATTAAAAGGCTGGGGTTCGGCAGTGCCATTGGTATTAGGAGGCGAAGGTGCTTGCCGTGGTGGAGGATACTTCCTCAAGTTTAATGTCCCCTTCGGGGAATGGGAGAAAATCCCTCGCCTTCAGGCGAAGACTTTAGTATTGTTTCGGCATGGAGCATTATCGCAAATCCAGCCATACGACATATGATATCAAGTTTCACTTAGTGTGGATTACGAAGTA
>DATKYR010000222.1:0-10960 GCA_035528395.1 Sedimentisphaerales bacterium | reverse complement strand
GAATCCGATATACTTTTCCATTGTGAGCCTCCTGTAATAAAGGTTATTGTGGCGTTTCTTAACGACCACGTAAAACTTTGGGCCGTTTAACGAGCCCATATCATAACCCACACGGGAGGCTCCGGTTTCATAGTTTATCTCAACTTTTTCAACAAGCCCAGAAGCGGGATATGAATTTACGTTGAAATGCTACCAATTTCTTTCGCGAAGGACATAGTCGCCTTTACGATTAACTCCGTGCCTTGCATAATAACTCCTCCTCTATGAAAAGCTTCAAAGTTTCCAGAGGTCAGAAAATAAAATAGTCCATGCCCGGATGCGCAGGCACAAGCTTCACTATCGTAATTTATACCAAATCAGCTAATTTCCCGTCAAGGAAAATCTCTTGATAATACTCTGGTAAGCACACTTCTTATGGTCCTTATAGCACACCATATATTTGTTATAAGAGCACCAGAACGTCAGAAGCTTTTGGACCGCTCCCGCCAGCCAACCAGAAGAGCACTGGGCTGCGCACGAAGCACTCCTAAATATAGTGACATACGTCAGGAAGGTATGGCCCTCTTTTCGTGAGTTGATCCCTATAATCGAAGTACAACTGGAAAGCTCGTTATCAGCCAATTCAACAAAAATGTTCACTCCATAAGCTCTGTAATGCCAAGGAATTATAAAAAACATGAAATTTGTGAACATTTTCAATGGCCGGCTTTTCTAAGCTCTTTGGCATCTATCAAATCCTGAGGTCTGCCGCCGGCTTCTTTCGCCTTTATCAAGTCCGCTTTCGATATGAACGGAATGACCAATCCCTCCAACTGCACCTTTTCCCGGTTTGCCCATGCGGTTTCGAAAGTCACCCCAGGTATAGACATCATGACGTCAAGTCGGAATGGAGGATTCCCCATCTGGTAGAAATAGCCCTCTTGGGTGAAGTCAGGCGGGGCCAGACCCTTGAGGGGTGCACCGAACTCCTTCAGCGCCGCATAAACCGCTTTTGAGTTCTCCTCATCAGTGGAGATCCACATATCCAGGTCTTTCGTGAAACGCGGCTCGGTGTACTTCATGACCGCATATCCGCCGACCACGAGATAGCGTACCTTATGCTTTTCCAAAAGACTCAATAGTTCTCTGAAGTCTGGGCTTGTCAACATGTCCGTGCCTGATCATCAAGTAATCCAATATCATGTCGAGCGCTGCGTTGAAAATGGCTTGATCTCCCTGCCCTTGCCAGAACTCGATGTCGAAGCGGTCTTCGTTATCGCCTATCCGTCCATAAGATTCTTTTATGACTCGCATATCATCTCTTATAAGGGGCTAAACGCCTGCGAAAGCAGAAACATCCCACCCATAACCATAGACGTACAACATTGGGTTGTTGCGAATGCTCTCATTACATCGTGAGTCTAAGAGACTCCCAACAACTGGTTTTTCTTCGTTTATAGTAAAGATGATAGCACTGACCTTCTCAAAAAGCAATAGAAATCGTCCTCAAAATCTCGAATTCAAGCGAAGCGGTTGGGATTTATAGAGGCCCTTTGTAGGTGGATGACCACCCAAGCAGAGCGCGTAGTTTTTGGCCGGGATTGAATTTGAAGGCACAGCCATCACGTCTTCTATCCAAATAGAAGCCGCCAAACCCGGGCAGCGTTATTCCTTTTCCGCTTCGGAAAGCATCGTACATAGTATCGAGCACAGCATCGACCCAAGCTTGAGCTGTTGTCTCATTAACCTTCATACGTTTCGCAACCCGGCTTACAAACTCGTCCTTATTGATACGTAGGGCCATAATTATCGCTTCTCCATAGTATACTGCCGATCTCATTTCCAAATATCTCTCCATCTCGTTCAGCATGACCGTAAGACCGGTCAGTTCGAGTCAATCAGTTCCCGAATCATATCGAGCTTTATATGCTCGAGGGAGTCACAGACTAAATCAGCTTCGGAAAGATTTGCAGCGCTTGTGGAATTTGTAACGGCGATACATTTGGCACCTGCGGCCTTGGCCGCTTGCACACCGTTGGGTGCATCCTCTATTACGACGCAATTTGCAGGTTCAATGCCTATCCGTTCGGCGGCGAGGAGGAAAAGCTCAGGGTCGGGCTTTTTATTTTTGACGTGGTCGCCGTTTATATAAACCATTTTCCAGTATGGAACTTTAGCGGCGTCTAAAACGGCACGGGACTTTTCAAGTGTGCCGGACGTTGCGATGGCCAGGCGAAAATTCTTCTCTTTCATCGCCTTGTCCATCAATTCCAATACGCCGGGGAAGGGCGGTAACGGCTCTTGGCTAAGAACCTTAAGAAAATATTCCTGACGTAATTGAGTTGCTTTGTTTATTTGTTCATCGGTCAGTTTCAGGCCGTGGGCTCTGGCACCGGCTTTTACATATTCCTCAGCTCCTCGGCCAAGACCCGCTTCGAAATCCTTGCGTACAACACCTTCGAGGCCAAACAGGTCGGCAAAGACCTTGATAGAAGCCCTTGCATTGACAGCCTCGGTATCGGCAATTACGCCATCAACGTCAAATATTAAGCCATACAAATTACCCATAGCGTTTAGCGTATAGCATATAGGGTATAGTTTTTCAACCATGGATTTAGTTTTAGGTTTTTAATAACAGAGGCGTTTTAATTTCGCATTTGAAAAGGTTTCCGTTTACTGGTACAATCCGGCCTCGTTTCTATAGATATATAGATTTCCGCCCATTCGGCTTCGCTCAGGGCAGGCTTTTCGCGGGAATGACAAAAGGGCTGTGTGAATAACAAAAGGGCTGTGTGAATGACAAAAAGGCCGGTGATGGCAGAGAGATTTGATAAGCACGTTTTAAAAAACGGGATGGTACTTCTTGGTGAGCCGATGGAGGGGGTTGCGTCGGTGGCGTTTGGCTTTATGCTGCCGAGCGGAGCCGCCGTACTGCCTGAGGGTTGCTGTGGGGCCGGATGTGTTATTGCCGACTGGATTTTCAGAGGCGCCGGCGATAGAAACAGCCGCCAGCTTGGTGATGCTCTTGACGGCCTGGGATTAGCTCGCAGCCGGTCGGTTGGAAGCTCGCATATAGCCGTCGGGGCGGCCCTTGAAGCCGGCAACTTAGCACAGGCCCTGGATTTGTATGCGGATATTATACTTAAATCCAGCCTGGAGGAGGACCAGTTTGAATTAGCCAGGCAATTAGCGATTGATGGGGTACTGTCTCTGGACGATGACCCCCGGCAAAAGGTTATGCTCAAATTGCGAGAGCAGTTTTATCCAAGCCCTTTGGGACGCAGTCCTGTTGGAGAAATCGCAGAGCTAAAGGCTTTGACGGCTGAAAAGGCGAAGCAGATTATAAATGACAATTTCAATCTTTCGCAGACAATATTCGCGGTTGCGGGTAAATACGACTTCGATGCGGTTTGTCAGCAAATAGAAAGACTATTTGAGACAGAGCAGCAAAAGGCCGTCGAACCGGTAACGTTGGGTCCCAAAGCCGGCAAATATACACATATAGATAATGACGGTGCCCAGGTGCATATCGGCCTGATGACCGAGACGGTCGAGCCAACCGATGAGGACTACTATAATGCCAGAGTAGCGGTATCGGTCCTTTCGGGCGGGATGAGCGCCAGATTATTTACAAAGGTAAGGGAAGAACGAGGCCTGTGTTATGCAATCGGAGCACGGTATCACTGCCTCAAAGATGCGGCTGGTATAATGTGCTATGCAGGCACAACGCCGGATAAGGCCCAGGAAACGCTCGATGTGATAATCCAGCAGTTCAATGAACTGGGCGATGGAATCAGCGAAGAGGAAATCCAAAGAGCCAAAGTTGGACTGGAAAGCTCGCTGATTCTAAGCAGCGAATCGTCCAGCAGTCGGGCCGGTGCAATTGCAAGCGATTACTATATGTTGGGCAGGGTCCGAGGGCTGGATGAGATTAAGGATAAAATCGAGGAGACCAGCGTTGATTCGGTTTTAGGATTTTTACGAAGCAATAAGTTCAAAGACTTTACGGTCGTAACAATAGGCCCAAAGCAGGTAACTGTTAAGTAGGACAGTGTTTCATAAGTTCCTCTGCTGAACGTAAGATTATGTCATTGCGAGCGAAGCGAAGCAATCTAAAACGTAAAGGATGAGATTGCCGCGGCCTGCTTCGCAGGCCTCGCAATGACAGTCATCGTAAGGTCGGTATAGTTTATACATTTATGAAACACAGTAGTAGGAAAACGTATGGAATTTAAGAAAAAGACATTGTCAAACGGTCTGGACGTGGTCGGCGAGGTCAACAAATCCGCTAAATCGGCTGCTGTGGGTTTTTTCGTCAAGACCGGTTCCCGTGACGAGAGCGAACAGATAAACGGGGTCTCGCATTTCCTCGAACATATGCTGTTCAAAGGCACAGAAAAGCTAAGCGCTCTCGAAGTTAATGAGGCATTCGACAGGACAGGGGCGCAATTCAACGCCTTTACCAGTGAGGAAAATACGGTCTTTTATGCCGCTGTTCTTCCGGAATATTTGCTCGAGGTTACAGGGCTGTGGATAGAGCTGATGAGGCCGGCCCTGCGGGATGATGATTTCAGTATTGAAAAAAATGTAATCAAAGAAGAAATTGCAATGTATAAGGACATGCCGAGCTTTGACGTTATGGACCAGTGCAGAACTTTGCATTTCGATGGTCATCCCTGCGGCAACAGTGTTCTGGGCAGTGAGGCAAGTATAGATAATTTAATGGCTGAGCAGATGCGGGACTATTTCGCCCGGCGGTACGCACCGAACAATATGGTGTTAGCCTGCGCAGGTAATTTTGACTGGGACCAAATCTGTTCGATTGCCGCAGATTCCTGCAGCAGGTGGCAGAAACAAGCTGTCGGAAGAAAACTGGAACACTATGGCGGCAGCAAAAAGAAAAAGAGGGTTGAAAAATCAAACCTGGCTCGCGAGCATATATGTCTGATGAGTGCCGGCCTGTCCGCTCAGGACCCGAGGAGGTTTGCCGCTTCGCTTTTGGGTATTATCATCGGCGACAATGTCGGGTCACGATTCTTCTGGGAGCTGGTTGACAAAGCATTAGCGGAGGCGGCAACAATGCAATTTGGGGCAATGGACGGCACAGGGGCGTTTTACAGTTATATCAGCTGCAGCACCGGCAATGTTGCGCAGGTACTTGATATTGTCAGTGATATTTTCCAAAGTCTGTCCAAAAACGGCGTAACCGAAGATGAATTGAGAAAAGCAAAAAACAAGGTATTAAGCGCTTTGGTTATTAAGAATGAGCTGCCGATGGGTCGGCTGGTTGACCTGGGTTTTAACTGGATATATCTGGAGCAGTATCGTACTGTCCAGGACGACATCAGTGCGATTAAGACTGTTGCTGTTGACGATGTTAATGTGCTGATAGAGCAGTTTAGTCCGGGCGAATTTACGCAGCTTTCTATGGGGCCTGCAGAAAAAATTTGATTATAAGGACATAGGGAGATGGATAATCAAACACGAAAGCAGCTGCCCGGAAGACACCAGTCAACAGTCATCCGGCTAAATCGCCGGGGTTTTCTTAAGACGATTGGTTATGCAGCGGCTTCAACCGGAACGCTATCGATATTGCCGGTCTGTGAAGGTGTAAACCAGATAACAGCGGCGGAAAGAAAACGTCCGAACGTGGTTTTAGTAATGACCGACGACCAGGGTAATGGCGACTTAGGCTGTCACGGTAATCCGGTTATTCAAACGCCCAATCTGGACAGGCTATATACGCAGAGCATCCGGCTGACGAACTTTCACGTTGGTCCTACCTGTTCGCCCACGCGTGCGGCGCTAATGACGGGACACTACTGCAACCGAACGGGGGTATGGCATACCATTATGGGCCGGTCGCTTTTGCGCAAAGATGAAGTAACGGTAGGCGATGTCTTCTCAGCGGGCGGCTATCGCACGGCTATCTTCGGTAAATGGCACTTAGGCGATAACTACCCGTTCCGGCCGCAGGACAGGGGGTTCGGCGAAGTGTTGATCCATGGCGGTGGTGGAGTCGGTCAGGGACCCGACTACTGGGGCAACGATTACTTTGATGACACCTACTTCCACAACGGCAGGCCGAAAAAATTTGAGGGATATTGTACCGATATATGGTTTGATGGGGCGATGAAATTCATCGAGGCCAATAAGAAGAGGCCTTTCTTCTGCTATATACCGACCAACGCGCCACACGGGCCTTACAATGTCGCTGATAAATACAGTAAGCCATACAGGGACAAAGGCGTGGAAAGCGGGCAGGCTAATTTTTATGGTATGATTGCGAACATCGACGAGAATATGGGTTGGCTTATACAGCATCTGAAACAATTAGGCCTGGAAGAAAACACTATCCTTATTTTTATGACCGACAATGGTACTTCGGGCGACTACAGCGGGGGAATGCGGGGCAAAAAAGGCTCGGAGTACGAGGGCGGTCACCGTGTGCCTTGTTTTATCCGCTGGCCTGACGGCGGTCTGACGGGCGGCAGTGACATCGACCGGCTCACTGCCCACGTCGATATATTGCCGACACTTATCGAGCTGTGCGGGCTTAAAGAGCCCCGCGGAGTGAAGTTCGATGGCGACAGTCTTGTTCAGTTGTTGACGGGCCGGGACAAGAGCTGGCCTGACCGTACGCTGATTACCGATTCTCAACGAATTGAACATCCGGAAAAGTGGCGTAAAAGCGCGGTTATGACCGACCGCTGGCGGCTGATAAACGGCAAGGAGCTATACGATATAAAGGCCGACCCGGCTCAAAAGAACGATGTCGCCGACAGGCACTCTATAGTCGTCGAGAAATTGCGCGAGGCTTATGAAAACTGGTGGGCGGATGTCTCGCAGCGTTTCGATGAGTATTGCGAAATCATAATTGGCTCGGACAAACAGAATCCCACGCGATTGATGTCCCACGACTGGCACGCTCAGACGGTGCCGTGGAACCAGGGCGCCGTCCGCAGCGGGATGCAGGCCAATGGTTTCTGGGCGGTGGAGGTTGCCCGTGATGGAAGGTATCAATTTGAACTTCGGCGCTGGCCGAAGGAATTGGATGCGCCTATCGACGAAGCCATTCCCGGTGGCAAGGTCATTACCGTCACCGAGGCCCGACTCAAAATTGCTGATGCGGATATGACTGTGCCCGTTCCAAGAGATGCGCACGCCGTAACGTTCCAGTTAAAACTTAAAGCCGGCAAGACACGTCTGCAAACATGGTTTACGGATGGCGGGGGCAATTCTCGCGGTGCTTATTACGTCTATGCGAAACGTCTATAATAGAAACTGGAGTTTTTCAAAAGTCTTGTAGAGAGTTGAGTAAAGAATTATGAGCAGGCAGACACGAAGAGAATTTTTGAAGAAAGCCGGCTCTTTAGCGCTCTCGGCCGAAGCGCTGTCGGTATTGCCCGGCTGCACGGCTATAGACCAGATAACCGCAGCCGATAGAAAACGACCGAATGTCATTCTCATTATGACCGACGACCAGGGCTGGGGTGACATTCATTCGCACGGCAACGACAAAATCGACACACCGGTTATGGATAAGCTCGCTGCTGATGGAGCCCGCTTTGACCGGTTTTTTGTCAGTCCCGTTTGCGCCCCGACCCGTGCGAGTCTGCTGACCGGCCGCTACAACCTGCGCACCGGCACCCACGGAGTGACCCGCGGTTACGAGAATATGCGCAGCGAAGAGCTTACAATCGCCGAGGCGCTTAGGCAGGCAGGCTACGCTACAGGCTGCTTCGGTAAATGGCACAACGGCGCCCATTACCCCTACCATCCGAATGGACAGGGCTTCGATGAGTTCTTGGGATTTTGCTGCGGACACTGGAACAACTACTTTGACACAACGCTCGATAGAAACGGTCAGCTAATCAAAACCAAGGGCTACATTACCGATGTTTTTACCGATGCGGCGCTGCGGTTCATTGAAAAGAACAGGAACCGGCCCTTTTTCTGCTATATACCCTACAACGCCCCGCACTCGCCATTCCAGGTGCCCGACAAATACTTTGATAAGTACAAGGCCCGCGGACTTGATGATAAAACCGCCTGCGTCTATGGGATGTGTGAAAATATCGACGACAACCTCGGCCGTATCCTGAAGCGCCTTGACCAATTGGATATGAGCGATAATACAATCGTGCTCTTCCTTACGGACAACGGGCCTAACACCGACCGGTACAATAGTAATATGAAAGGCCGCAAGGGAAGTACGCATGAAGGAGGAATTCGTGTCCCGTTATTCGTCCGCTGGCCCGGACATATCGCCCCCGGCACCACTGTTACCCAGATTGTCGCCCACATCGACATCTTTGCCACAATCATCGAGATGTGCGGCGTACCTATGCCCAAGACGCTGCCGCAGGATGGTCTCAGCCTCGTGCCGCTGCTCAAAGGCCAAACTGCAAATTGGCCTGACCGTATGATATTTACGTTTAGAACGCTGGGAGGCCGGACGGATGAAATTCCAGGCTCGGTCCGCACACAGCGCTGGCGGATTGTCAGAGCCGGTAAGCGCTGGGAACTTTTCGATATGGTCGAAGACCCGGGGCAGAAGGAAAACGTCGCTAATAAATACCCGAAAGTTACCGAGAAGCTCATCGCCGCTTACGAAGCAATGGTTGGAGATGTAACCAAATCCGGTTTTGATCCTCTGCCCATACCCATAGGTTATCCGCATTGGCCGGTTGTTAACCTGCCGGGGCACGAGGCCTTTTTGGAAACACCTTCAAAGGAAGGGATTAGTTATCTGGGCCGTTCCGGCTGGGCCAACGATTATGTTACAAACTGGACCAGTACCGAAGCGTATCCGTGGTGGCCGGTCGAAGTGGTTGAAGCAGGCCGTTTTGAGGTAACGCTGATGTATGTCTGTTCGGAGGACAACGTCGGGGTAAGGGTGCGTGTGGAAATCGGCGGGGAGAGTTTAGAGGGCGTGGTAAGCAAAGCGCATAATCCCGATCCTATCCCCAGCCCCGACCGTGTTCCTCGCGGCGAAGTCTTTGAAAAAATCTGGGCGCCGCTGAGACTCGGCAATGTTAAGCTGGACAGAGGGCGAACAATCCTTTGTGTCAAGGCCCTGGAAATTCCCGGAGACCAGGCAATCGACCTTAAGGCAGTACAATTGAAGAGGTTGTAGCAGTGAGCGAGACTGATACTAATAAACAAAATGATACCAGGGACCTTCCAGCCGAACCAGCCGGTGCGGTCCGGGAGGCGAGTGAAATACCGAAGTTTGACCTGGCTGAACAGATTATGGCCGAGCAGCGAAAAATCACGGCGATAAGAAGAAAGGCCCCGGGCAAGCCCCAGCGACTCCCGTCGCTCGCACCCCCTTTGCTGTCTGCGACAGGAGACAAGGGAGTTACGCGAGTGCAGGCGCAAGACGAGGTTGCGGGCAAAAAGACTGAACCTGCGAACCAGCAATCCCAAGCTGAATCAATCGGCTATACTATTCAGCAGCCGCCACTGACGTTATCAGAACAAGGGCAAATTATTGCAGAGATTGTAGCAAGGGACATTGAAAAGTTACGCCGGGGCGATACTTCAAGCCTCCGAAGACCGGATTTCCAGGGCACAAATATCCACCCAGAATAAAATACCTCTCCACACACGTGGACCGTACGACTTAGCCTGATTCTGATTTGCCCTATGCTGTTGTTGCCAAGTCGTAATACAATTATAGTTAACAATTGCCTAAAGAATTGTACATTATACTAACTAAGAGGGCCTGGATTCCTGCTTTCGCAGGAATGACAAGGTCAGGTAATCGGCAATCGATAAATAGAATTAGTATTATATATACTCTACAGTTGCAGGAGGCTTGGGAGTCAAGTCGTATAGACAGCGGTTGACGTCTTCAATTTCATTAATAATACGCTCACATATACGCTGAAGCTTGTCCCAGGGAAGTTCGGTCGCAGTTGCGGTCCGCGCATCGGTGCTTTCAATACAACGGACAACAATGATCTGGCCGAATTCGCGTTTGTTGTCCCGGATGCCCGTTGCACGTTCGTTCAACAAGACGGCCATATACTGGAACGCTCCGCTGTCTTTAAGCTCTTCTTCGACAATTGCCGTTGCAGCCCGTACGGTATTCAGCCGCTCCCGTGTTACTTCACCCACGATTCGAGTCGCCAGTGCCGGGCCGGGAAATGGTATCCGCTGGGAGATTTCAGCCGGCAGCTCCAGAAACTCACAGACTTCGCGAACACCATCTTTTCGCAAGGTCTTGAGTGGTTCGAGAACCGAATAACCATAGGATTCTTCAGGGTCGATGCCAAGCTGAGCAAGAATATTGTGCTGACGTTTGATACCGGCTATTGTCTCTTCGATATCGGTCAGAATAGTACCGTGGAGCAGGAACTTCGCGTCCGATTCCCTGACGAGCCGGCTGAACACCTTCGCGTAAAATGTATCGGTGACGGCCTGCCGCTTTTCCTCCGGGTCGGTTAGGCCGGCCAGAGCAGAGAGAAACTCCTCCCGGGCATCCACTAATTCGACAGGTATTCCCATATCCGCAAAGGTCTTGACTACCCACTGGGGTTCGCCCTGGCGCATCAGGGCGTTGTCAACAAAGACCGTTTTGAACTGCTCCCCAAGAGCGCGGTGGCCGAGCACCGTTACAAGAGAGCTGTCGACGCCGCCGCTGAGGGCGTTAATAGCCGTTGCATCCCCCACCGTTTGCTTGATTTTAGAGATTTGTTCCTCGACGAATTTCTTGCAGTCCATTGTTACAACCTCCATGTAAACTCCTTTCTTAATGGTAATAAGTTTCCTGACTAACCTCGATTTTGCATAACTCTAAGTGATAATAAGTTCAAGTCCGAAGGTGGAACTATAAGGACTTGTAAATAAATTATCTTCCATTTTTGGCTGGCTGCGGCTTCGGCTGGCGGTGTCAGCAAAACTCGGACTACCAACCAGTAGGCCTGCATTTTGCTTCCTTGCCAGCCTTGTCCTCGCTGGAGCCAAAACGAAA
>DATKYR010000221.1:0-24392 GCA_035528395.1 Sedimentisphaerales bacterium | reverse complement strand
CAATACAGGTTCACCCGAATACAAAGGCACCAGAGACCTTGATTCCGAAAGCTATGACCCCGGAAAACTTGAATGGGACAGCACTTATTACTGGCGTATTGATGAGGTCAATAACGCCCATCCCGACAGTCCGTGGGTAGGCCTTGTCTGGACCTTCACGACCGGCAGCTTCATTGCCATAGACGATTTTGAGTCCTACAATGACCTTAACCCCGATGAACCCGGGAGCAACAGGATATTTAATGCGTGGCTGGACGGATACGACGACCCGACAAACGGAGCTCTCATTGGTAATGAGAATCCTCCTTTCACCGAGCAGAGTATTGTGCATAGCGGTTCTCAGTCGATTCCGTATTTCTACGACAACAGTGTTGGGAACTCTGAGGCAACTCATACGCTGGAATATCCGCGTGATTGGACAGAGAAGGGCGTTAATACATTGTCACTGTGGTTAAGAGGCGAAATATTTAATTCTCCTGAACAGATGTATGTGGTTCTCAATGACAGCGCTGTAGTCTATCACGACGATCCGGAAGTAGTTTTGACAATTGATTGGACGGAGTGGAACATCGCACTGCAGGAGTTTGCTGACCAGGGAGTGAACCTTGCCGATGTCAATACGATTGGCATTGGTTTTGGTAACAGAAGCAACCCGCAGGCTGGTGGTTCAGGTACGATGTACTTTGATGATATTCGTCTGTATCCTCCTCCGCCGGCACAATAAGCAGTGTGATTGGTAATTCTCATAGATGAGGTTTTTGATGCCTCTTAAGAACAACCCCGAGAGGTCGGGATTTTGGTGTGTGGCCAAAGCGTAAATAGTTATTTTAATTTTTTCTAAGGAGGATTATTATGTGTGAAAAATTGATTTATTTGGTTTCTTTTGTTCTGGTGCTGGGGCTGATTAGTGATGCTTCGGCTGAGCTTGTGGGGCAGTGGAAGCTCGATGAAGGCTCCGGCACGACCGCGCTGGACGCGACGGGCAACGGCAACAACGGAACACTGGAAGACGGTCCGACAGTTGTCGACGGACAATTTGCTCAAGCGCTCGCATTTGAAGACAGTCGCGTCGCAATCCCCGCCTCTGATTCGTTAACCGCCGATATGTTTCAGGGATCATTTACGTTGTCTGCCTGGATTAACCCGAAGCGAACTGGCGACACGTGGCAGCAGATTTTTCGGTCGATTAGAGAGGATGATACCACAAATGACACGCTGTTCATTAACAACGATGGGAGGCTTTCATGGCGTGGGACCGTTGGCGGAGCTTGGGCGGGAGGTATGTGTGAGACAGCCCCAGGTGTTGTTCCTGCCGACCAATGGACACACGTCGCAGTGACAGGGGATGGGACGAACTTTAGCATCTACGTCAACGGGGCCCTCTCACAGGAATCAGCCTTCCAGACAACAGATGGCACGAACGCGACCTATTACATTGGAGGTGATCCTACATGGATTGATGAGTCCTATACGGGCATGATCGACGACTTTCGCATCTACAATCACGTGATGAGCGAGGAAGACATCAAGTCAAGCATGGAGAATCAGGGCGGCGCCATCGTCAAGGCCTATGGACCCAACCCGCGCAACGACACACTTCATGAGGATACGTGGGTGAACCTTAGCTGGTTGCCGGGATATGGTGCGGTTTCGCACGATGTGTACTTCAGCGAGAATTTTAACGATGTGGACGCCGGTGCCGAAAGCACGTTCCAGGGCAATCAGCCCTCGGCGTTTTTTGTTGCTGGCTTTCCCGGATTTGCTTATCCGGACGGTCTTGTTCCGGGCACAACTTACTACTGGCGGATTGATGAGGTTGAGAGCGATGGCACTACAATAAACAAAGGTAATGTGTGGAGCTTTTCGGTTCCCCCCAAAATCGCCTATGCACCCGACCCGGCTGATGGTGCCGAGTTTGTAGAACCGGATACGAAGCTTAGCTGGACGGGAGGTTTCGGTTCAAAATTGCACACCGTATATTTCGGCGACAATTTTGACGATGTCAGCAATGCCGCCGGAGGTCTCCCTCAGGGAGTTGCAACCTATGACCCCGGCACACTAAAATTGGCTAAGACTTACTATTGGCGGGTCGATGAGTTTGATGCCGTCGACACCTATAAAGGCGACATCTGGAGCTTTACTACTCAGGGCGCCGTCGGCAGCCCGAACCCGGCTAATGGCGCTGTGGATGTAAAGCAAACGCAGATTCTTACCTGGTCGCCGGGAGTCTTTGCAGCTTCGCATCAGGTCTATTTCGGCACAGATAAAGACACCGTGAAAAATGCCGATACCGGCTCGCCGGAGTACAAAGGCACCAGGGACCTTGGTGCTGAGAGCTATGACCCCGGAATGCTCCAATGGGATACCACCTATCACTGGCGTATTGATGAGGTCAATAATACCAACCCAGATAGTCCGTGGACAGGCATCCTCTGGAGCTTCACGACCGCTAACTTCCTTATCGTGGACGATTTTGAATCTTACAACGACCTTGACCCCGCCGACCCCGATAGCAACAGGATATTTAATGTGTGGATAGACGGATACGACGACCCGACAAATGGTTCTTTAGTTGGTTATGAAACTCCTCCTTTTGCAGAGCAAACTATCGTTCACAGCGGCAACCAGTCGCTGCCGCTCTACTACGACAACAGCGTTGGTTACTCTGAGGCGACATTGACGTTGACTTATCCGCGTGACTGGACCGAGAAAGGTGTCAACACGATGACAATTTGGTTCAGGGGCGATGCTGCTAACGCTGCTGAGACGTTGTATGTTGCTCTCAATGGCAGCGCTGTGGTCACCTATGATAATCTTGATGCAGCACAGATAGATGAGTGGACCCAATGGAATATCGACTTGCAGGCGTTCGGTGTGAACCTTGCCAATGTCAATACGATTAGCCTTGGTCTTGGTAATAAGAACAATCCGTTAGCTGGTGGTTCAGGTACGATGTACTTTGATGATATTCGTCTGTATCCTCCTCCGCCGGCACAATAAGCAGTGTGATTGGCAATTCTCATAGATGAGGATTTTGATGCCTCTTAAGAACAACCCCGAGAGGTTGGGATTTTGGTGTGTAGCCAAAGAAAGGTCGTTTTTTAACTTTTTTATAGGAGGATTATTATGTGTAGAAAATTGATTTATTTGGTTTCTTTTGTTTTGGTGCTGGGGCTGATTCTGACAAGAGCAGCTGATGCTGCTGACCCGGGTCTTGTCGGCTGTTGGAAGTTCGATGAGGGCTCCGGGACCATCGCTTATGATTCAAGTGGCAACGGCAATGACGGCACCCTGGTTCTGGCTGGCAGTGCCATCTCCTCTGCCTGGGTCTCGGGCAAATACCGCTCCGCCTTGAGTTTTGATGGGGTGGATGATTATGTTAACCTCACAAACCAGCCTCCTATAACGAATGGATTTACGTTTAGTGCATGGGTGAAAAGGAATGGTGATAGTCCTTCTTGTCAAGTTATATTTAACAACCATCAATTTTTCTTGAGAACAATGCCAGAAAATGAGAATTCAAATAATCCGTTTGAAGCATTTGTTAATTTGTCCGATGGTTCTGTGGAACCAAGAGCGCAGAGCAACGTGGCTTCTACCATAGGACAATGGTTTTTCGTTACTGTAACTTGGGATAAAACTACACTCAAAATATACGTGAACGGTGAACTAAACGGCAGTTCTACAAGGTCAGGAGAGTTAACCTCTACGACAGTAGAAGCTCGCATCGGAAGGGGTGAACAAACAAACGTGAATGCCAATCCTTTCAACGGTCTCATCGACGAGGTCGCCTTATTCGATGTAGCTCTGGAGGCTGAAGATATTGAAGCGATAATGAACAATGGTCTTGCGGGAATCGTCCCCGACCAACCGTTCGCGATTCATCCCAGTCCGGGTAATGAGGCAACAGATGTGCCGCGGGATGTGGTCCTTAGCTGGGAGCCGGGAACTTTTGCAGCACAAACGAACGGGCACAAAGTCTATCTTGGTGAGAGCTTCGATGACGTCAATAATGCCACTGGCGGCATCGCTCAGGATGCCAACAGCTATGCTCCCCCGCAACGCCTTAATTTGAGCACGACTTACTACTGGCGGGTCGATGAAGTCAATGCTCCACCAACCAGCCATATAGAGTTTAAAGGCAGAGTTTGGAGTTTTACCGTTGAGCCGGTTGCCTATTCGCTTGCCGGTGAGTATATTACGGCCATTGCTTCCAGCTCGAACAGCGAAGATGAGGGGCCTGAAAATACCATCAACGGCTCCGGGCTGAATTCTGATGACCTGCACTCGACAGAAAATACAGATATGTGGCTCAGTAATGCCCTTGATCCTAACGCGGTCTGGATCGAATATGAGTTTGATGAGGTTTACAAACTGTACCAGATGCGGGTATGGAACCATAATACCGCCGTTGAGTCTCTTATCGGTTTCGGGCTCAAAGATGTTACGATTGAGTATTCGGTCAATAGCACTGACTATACGACATTGGGCAATACTCATGAGTTTGCCCGGGCGTCAGGTGCGGCCGACTACGCACACAATACCACTGTTTATTTTAGTGATGTCCCAGCAAAGTACGTCAGGCTTACAGCTAACAGCAACTGGGGAGGCATCCTGGACCAATATGGTCTGAGCGAGGTTCGCTTCTTCTACATACCCGTCCGGGCAAGAGAGCCCAACCCTGATTCCGGGGCAACAGATGTGGAACTGGAACCTACGCTTGGCTTCAGAGCAGGAAGAGAGGTATCTATGCACGATGTGTACTTCAGCACTGATGAGCAAGCAGTGATAGACGGTAATACGCCTGTTACTACTGTGACCGATACCAGCTATGGTCCTTTGTCCCTCGATTTAGGCAAGACTTACTACTGGCGGGTCGACGAGGTCAATGAAGCCGAGACCCCCACAACGTGGCAAGGCGATATCTGGGACTTTACGACACAGGAATATTTTGTCGTGGACGATTTTGAATCTTACAATGACCTTGACCCCGCCGACCCCGAGAGTAACAGGATATTTAATGTGTGGCTGGACGGATACGACGACCCGACAAACGGTTCTCTTGTTGGTTATGAGAATCCTCCATTTGCCGAGCAAACTATCGTTCACGGAGGCAACCAGTCGATGCCGCTTTCCTACGACAACAGTGTTGGGTACTCTGAGGCAACTTTGACGTTGACTTATCCGCGTGACTGGACCGAAAAAGGTGTCAGCACATTAACGATTTGGTTCAGAGGCATTTCGGATAACGCTGCCGAGGCGTTGTATGTTGCTCTCAACGGCAATGCGATTGTCACGAATGATAATCCCAATGCGGCACAGACAGGCTCCTGGACCGAATGGAATATTGACCTGCAGGCATTTGCCGACCAGGGTGTGAACTTAACCAATGTCAATACGATTGCCCTTGGATTAGGCAATAAGAATAATCCGCAGGCCGGCGGTTCAGGTACGATGTACCTTGACGATATCCGTTTGTATCCACCGGCACCATAAACCGTGCGATTGAAGTGGCCCCCGTTGCTTTTGACGCAAGGCATCCGGTGGACTTCGGATTGCGAAGCAGGATATAGGGGCGCAGTTGTTAAAGTAAATTCGTGTCAATTCGGGGCTTATACCGATTTGGTATAGGCCCCTTTTTCATCAGCTCCGCCAAAAGACGGCGGATCTTCGACTGCGATATTAACTATTTTGCAATCGCCGCGGCGCCCAGCCAGGGGAGATTGCACTGCCCTGCGAGGCCAATAAGCAGCACGAGCCGTGTTAGAAGTCAGCAACTCACTTGGTGAGGTGGGAAGGAAAAATTTTAGCGTGGTAAACTCACAGGCATATTTAACCGATACCTCAAATAAGTTTGTCTCTGGCAGGGAGCCGAGGGTCCTATAAAAAGGAGGTAAGTTCGAGCCACAATTTGCCCTTATAGCCGGAGCCGAAAGGCTTTCGGCCGGGCGGGAGTGAGCCATAGCATTTGATATCACCATAAAGGAATATCTAAAAGAGATCGACGAGGCATCGCTGCTGAACGCAGAAGAGGAGCGCTCGTTGGGCAAACTGGTTTCCGAAGAAAACGACCAGTGGGCCAGGGAACAGTTGGTGCGAAGTAATCTCAGGCTGGTCGTTAATATCGCGAAGAAATACGGCGGCCGGGGGATGAGTCTCGGCGACCTGATTGAAGAAGGTAATCTCGGCCTCATAAAAGCCGTTGATTACTTTGACCCTAACCGTGGGGTTCGTTTCAGCACCTATGCAGCGTGGTGGATAAAACAAAGCATCAAACGTGCCTTGCTGGAGAACGTTCAGCCGGTGCATATTCCAACCTATATGGTCGCATTGATAAATCAGTGGCGGCACACCACGGCCGAGCTGGAAAGTGAGCTCGGCAGAAAATTGAGTGTTGAAGAGATGGCTGATATTATGCAACTACCGTTGCGCAGGGCAAAGGTAATACATCGTATCGTCGAGGTTCTTGGCTCTGTAAGTGAATCTTACAGCGGCGATGCGTCGGACGAAGACCAAATGCTCGAGGTGATTTTGGAGGACCCAAATGCCGGCAGACCGGAAGATGTGTTGGCTGCGGTTGAAGAAGAACTAAAGGCCTTGAAATTGCTGAACAAACTCGACCCGAGAGAAGCGAACATTTTGAGGCTGCATTACGGTCTTGATGGAAACACGCCGATGCCGCTGAAAGAAATCGCCAAGCAATTAGGCCTGACGCGAGAGAGGATTCGGCAGATTCGGCGCGATGCGCTTACCAAGCTTTACGAATATATGAACGAAGAATAGCGCTGAATAACATCTCAATAAAACTTGCATTTCGTTATAAATATATCAACAATAGACAGCAGCAGACGAACGGTCCGTCTGTTCGAGCAATCTTAATTTCGAAAAGAACCATAGAGGAAAACTAATAATGCGTAATGAGATTGACCTAAAAAGATACATTCGCAGTATACCTGACTGGCCGAAGAAAGGGATTTTATTCCGCGATATCACACCATTGCTGGCCGACCCGAAAGCGTTTGCAGCAGCGGTGGATGCCCTGTGCGCCGATTTTACGGGGGCGGGTATCGAATATGTTGCTGCCGTGGAGGCCAGAGGGTTTATATTTGGAGCGGCGGTTGCAGAGAAACTCGGAGCCGGCTTTGTGCCTATACGGAAGAAAGGCAAGCTGCCTTTTGAGACCGAAAGCATCACATACGATTTGGAGTACGGGACAGACACTTTGGAGGTGCATAGTGACGCCGTTGAAAACCAGGCCAAAGTTTTGATGGTTGACGATTTATTGGCGACGGGGGGGACAATGGCCTCGGCCTGTAAACTTATCGAAAAAATAGGTGGACAAGTTGTCGGGATAGTATTTCTCATAGAGCTTGCTGCACTGCGCGGAAGAGAAAAAATAAGCTGCTATAACGTCAAATCAATTATTTCATACTAATAGGGGCAACCCGATGTGGTTGCCGATGCTCCATAGCTTTGGCGACGGAGCGTTGCCCTGGGCAGGCACATAGGTCTGCCCCTACTTTTGCGTTTTCTGAGCAAATACAGGCTTCCGAGGCCGAGAACAGCAATCGGCGCCGGCTCCGGAATCACAAAGCTATCTGTGGTAATGTAAAAGGTGCCGATGTTAGCGAAGATACCTTCTCCTAAGTACAAGGCCTCGATGCTTATTGGGTGATTGTATCCGAGAGGGCCTTTATTGTCGAAAGTCAGGTCCTCAAGCGTTGCATCCGAGGCTGCCGACGGTATTATGTTGCTGCCGGGGATATAAACCATATCGAAGATCTGATTTCGCACAAACAACTCCTCGTCAAAGAATAATATCGCGATATTACTTATAGGATTGTAGTAGGGAAGGTCGAGGTCTCCAAAAATCAGGCTGCTGAACATTGGACGATACGTTGTTAGTATTGTGCCGTCGTTATTGCGAAGATAAACTATATTCAGGATGTCACTTACTGCAAACAAGTCTTTGTAATAGAACAATGTTGTGACATCCGGCATCGGGTTGTACTCTGGAAAGCCCTTGTCTTCTAATATCAGGCCGCCGGGCATCGCAGCAGGTATGGTCGGGAGTATTAAACCGTTGTCAACGCGAACATAAACTGCGTCGCGGATATAATTTCCTGCAGAGGAGTCTTCGTCAAAGAGCAGTACGGTGATATCGATTATCGGGATGTACTTGGGAAGGTCGCTGCCATCGGAAGTCAAGCCAAAAGAAACAGCACCAAGTATATTCGATAATGTAACGTCATTATTATCACGAATATATAAAGCGCCGAGAATCTCATTTATTGTAAACAAGTCTCTGTCAGGAAATAATGTTTCCGCTGCGCTTAGCGTGCCGGGCGTCACTGTGTCCTTCGTTAATGCAACGGTGGTCGCTTTAACCTGATAAGCGAGGACTGCCAAAAACACTACTACAGCACAAGATGTCGGTAATTTTTTCATCCTATTCCCAATCCATGGGATTTATAGCGATCCGTTTTAGTTACCAAAGGTTTTGTTCCACAAACATCTGCTCTACTCCAGCTATACTTTTTTCTGCCGGCGCGGGTTTGGCCGATAATGACAACGGAGAACGTATGCAAAGCCACCGCACGAATAGTCTCTGAAACAAGGAGCAAAAAAATCGGCTTTACCGATGAGAAACACAAGCGCCACAATTAATACAAAAAGAACCTCGCTCTCACCCATTAGTTTCTCCTCCTGAGAAATAAGCAATGTTGTTCCTTTCTCGCTGGGAACTTTTGCGGTATCAGTGTACAAAGAAGCTGTAAAGGATACAATGATTTTCCGAATTTTTGCCCAAAACAGCTTTTGGGAGATAAATGAGGGCTTTATTTTTCCATATCAAGTCTTTTTTGTTTTTTTGCGATCACGATTCGGTCGTTGTTGTGGATGTCTTTTTCGATTCTGATTTCGGGGAAAGCGCCGGTTTGTTCGAGCAGTTCTTTAACAGCCCGCCCCTGGGCGTAACCAATCTCCAGCATTAACGCCGCATCAGATTTGAGGAACCGGTCGGCTTCTTCAATAACTCTACGATAAATATCCAGGCCATCGACACCTGCAAAAAGGGCCACTTTGGGTTCGTAGTCTTTTACATTTTTATCGAGCTTTTCATACTCGGCGGTACTTACATATGGCGGGTTGCAGACGACCAAATCAAATTCATTAACATCCAATTGAGGCAAAATCGGGTCGAATAGGTCGCCGTATAACAATGTGACTCGCTCTTTCAATTGATGCTTTTCGATGTTTCCGGCGGCGACAGCAAGGGCGGCATCACAGATGTCCGTTGCGATTATGCGGGCATCGGAGTAGTTTTTGGCGATTGCCACGGCGATACATCCGCTGCCGGTGCACAGGTCGCAAACGAATTGAGTGCCGGGGCGGGGGCCATTAGAAATACTTCCTTTTTGCAGCATATTGCCCATTGTAGAATTTCTAACGGGGCGGATCCTCAAAAATTCTATGGCGCGTTCTACGAGTAATTCCGTTTCCGGACGAGGAATCATACAATCCGGCGTTACATTTATCTCCAATGAATAAAATTCGGTTTTGCCGACCAGATAAGCTATAGGTTCGTCTTGGCCGGCCCGTTTCACTAAATCGTGCAAAATGTCCAATTGCTGTTTTGCGACGGGCTTGTCAAATTGCGTATATAATTCAATCCGCTTCATTGCCAAAACGCCGCTGAGCAGAAGTTCCGCGCTTAGACGAGGCGAATCGATACTCTTGCCCGTGAGGTATTCGGTAACCCAGTTTAAGAGCTTTTGTATTGTCCAGGTCTGCATTGCCAGATTATAGCCGGGGCAAAGAAAAGTAAAAGCCAAAAAGATCTTAGAGAGGCGCCGGGTTTGCAATTGGGTTTGTTTGGGTTTGTTTTCACTAAGTGTCCAATTGTGTATATTTTCATAAGCCATTTTTTTACAAAACTTTATGTTCATTTGGGCGCTTTGGAAATTGGGTTTGTTTTGCATAAAAAGGGCTGATTTGTAGAGGGTTCTCGACAGATGTAGAGGTGCCTTATAGGCACGTAAATAACTGGATTCTCGATGCTCGATTCTGGATTCTCGATGCTCGATTCTGGATACTCGATTCTGGATACTCGATACTGGATTCTCGATGCTGGATACTGGATGGTTGTGATGGTTCATTGGTTAACTGGTTAATTGGTTAACTGGTTAATTGGTTAAATGGCATTTCACATTCGGTATTCATTTTTCTGATGAGGTTGAGTCTTTGAAGCTCGAGTAGCGTTTTGTAGAGGCTGTGCTCTATTCGTCGTTCGTACATCAGGAGTCGGTCGAGGACCCTTGCATTTGCGAAGTCCTTTATGGCCATACGACCCAGAGCCAGATGGGCAGTGGAGGTGGAGGGCCCGGCCTGCGATTGTTCGTGGTTTTTGAAAAACAGGGATTGGGTGAGTTTGGCTAATGGGCTGGAGGTATTATCTGCGTTCAATGCGTCTATGACCTGGTTCTGGATTCTACAGACTCGTTTTAGGCGCCATGAGAGACTGACAATGCGTTCTGCGAGCATAGATTCCATAGGGCCAGCCGGGGCCAACTCGGCGAGCATCCGTTCGCGGTAGAGGTCGAAGTCGGCCTGGCTTTCTGAGCTGATTACGGCCTGCCGGGCGGAAAGGCCGTGTTGGACGGCGTTCTGTGAGACGGCGGCCTTGCCTTCGGGCGTGCGTGGGCCTGTCGAATTTTGTGCGTTACGCCGATTGGTGAGTATTTGGGCTTCGGTAGCCATTGGGAAACCCCCTTTCTGATTGATTATTGACGATTTTATATATTTGTTTAAGATCCATTCGCATTCGCTCAGGACAAGTTTAGAGTTTAGGATTTAGTATTTGGCTTCTTTTGGCCGGAGGCGAAAAAAGCAGCGCCTCTATAATTAGAGCTACCTGCACTTTTGATGCGAAAAAAGTCCTCGAATATCGGTTCGTGATTATCGTAACTCGATTTGGGAAAGTAAGTTAAAAATTTTTTAAAAATTTCAATTTTTGTTCTGAGGTATCAGCGTTTTTGATTGAAAACTGACGGAATATTTTACCTATCTTAACGGCCACAACCACGGATCCATTCGACTTCGCTCAGGACAAGTTTCACGGATTACACGGATTTTTAGTCACAGATTGCACAGATTTATCAAGTATGATGACGGCTGCGGATAGTCAAATGACTACGAGCTTTATCATGCCACAAAGCTGAATGCTGGATGCTCAATTCTGAATTCTCGATACTTGATACTCCCGCCGTCGCTGAAGCTATGGCGGACAAGCGATACTGGATGCTGGATCCCGGCGCGCCGGAACAGGGTTGCTTGCAGTCATTGTGAGGCCAGATCCCTCGACTTCGTCCGCCTAAGGCGGACTACGCTCGGGATGACAAGGGTGGGTGTACTTCGCTCGAAATTACCCCGCGTTCACACCTGGGGCTCCGTTGATGGATTACCCTTCGGATGCGCTCCCGCTCCCCGATCAGAGTCGAGAAGAAGCTTCGCGGGCACAAGCAGAATGGAGAAAAGAAATATCGAATATCCAACAAGGAATATCGAACTTCGAAGGGAAGGATTAAGCCCTTCGACTCCGCTCCCACCTTCGCTATTCTCCTTCGCCGGAGGCTACGTGGAAAACAGCTTCCGTCTTCGCTGAAGCTACGACGGACAAGTCGGAGGGTAGGTAAGGAGTCGCGGGACGTGGCCCCCCCCACGGTGCAGGGGGCTAACCAATAAGGAAAACCCTGGCAGTGCCAGGGTTTGTTTTTTAATTGACCCCCAAATAAATCCTTCGACATTTCGACTGCGCTCAATGCAGGCCTTGCTCAGGACAGGTTTGGGGGCTAAACAGTATTGAGATTGCTTCGGCCTAAAAGGCAGGCCTCGCAATGACAATTCGTATTTCGTATGTCGTATTGCGTATGTCGTATTGCGTATGTCGTATTGCGTATTGCGTTGCTCGTCGGTTGTGGCCGACTACGTCGGCGTTTTAATTAATAGATCCTTCGACTGCGCTTCGCTCCGCTCAGGATGACAAACGGACGATTCAAAGAAGTCAAAGTGGTGCGAAATATCGCACCCTACCTTTTAAATCTGCAATTCCCGCCAAAATTTTCTTATCGTTCGAAGAAGGGGAAGAGCTTTTTGAGCTCGGCGGCGGAGGGCCGGCGGCCGTATTCACAGACCTCGAAGGCCTCGGCGCACTTTACCTTTTTGCCCTTCTCCTGGCCATAGGCCTCTATCAGTTTGGCCCGGTACTGGTTGGCGGTTGACTCAAATCGACGGCGAAAACTCTCGCGAACCCTGCGGTGAGCGGCAGCGCGCTCGGCTTCGTTTTTGGGTATCATTGATTCGTTGCCGGAAACACCGCCCTCGACAAACTGAGATTCGATAACGGCAATGGCATCCAGCTTCTTCTCGATGACGTCGTCAATCGCAACCACCAGGTCCGGCTCAAACGGGTTTGGCTTCTGAAAACGGTCTGAGAAATACAGGAAAACCGGGTTCGTGGTTAGGTGCGGGACATCCGGGCAGATGAACGGGCAGATTACCATATAAGCAGCATCCTGAACAAGGACCCCCGTGTAACGGTGGTCCGGATGGTAGTCATTCGTACGAGGTCCGAGCACAATATCGGCTTTCCATTCGCGGATGAGCTTAACAAAAGTTTTGCGGTTTTCGAGGGTTGGCATAAGCTCGCCATCGTGGATGTCCAGGACTTCGGTCTCGATACCGAAAATCTCAGCCGCCTTTTTAACTTCCGCTGTCCTTCGTTGAGCCAAAGGCCCGCCGGCCTCTTTCCAGTGGCCGATATCGCCGTTGGTTGTCGAGACGAACTTGACGTGATGTCCCTGTGCGGCCCACATTGTCGCCACGCCGCCAGCCCGAATTTCGCAGTCGTCCGGGTGGGCACCGAAGGCGATGATTCGCAGCTTGCCGGGGTTGTCCAGTTTGGCAGCACGAACCTGCTCACTGCCCAGTGGAGAGCCGGAGCGGTTACGCTCGGACGCCGGTGCCAAACAAGCAAAGACGACTGTCATCAATGCCAGCACCGGCAGCGTTAGAGTTGTTGAAGCAAGAATTCTCTTTCTCATAATTCACCTCCAGAAAAGAAACCTAAAATATAGTTGGATTGCTCCTACAAACGGGAGAATATATAACAATCGAACGAATTCAAGAACACTGTACAAAAAATCGGCGAATGTGCAAATGTTTTTATGGACTATATTGTCCCCCCCACGTGACAACCAGCCCTAACAGAGATAAAGCCTCTACCAGAACGGCGTTTTGTCGCATTGTCTGTGCATTACGATATTTTTTCCTCCAATCTTATACCAATTATAGTTAAAAATTGCCGAAAAAAATGTACATTATACTAACTGGAAGGTCCTGGATTCCTGCTTTCGCAGGAATGACAAGGTCAGGCAATCGGCAATCAATAAATAGAATTGGTATTAATCTCTTCAACGGGCATTTTCCAGATGTATACGTCAATAGTAAACTACATGCTTATAACACGGGGTGCTTCAAATGAAAGCCGGTGGCATCCTGATAAGCCCTGGCTACGGCCAACACTTCCGACTCGCCATAAAGCCTGCCGGTAAAGGTAATGCTGGTGGGTTCCTGCTCTTTGTTGAACCCGTTGGGCAACACTACGGCCGGATGTCCCGTTAGGTTGGTTAAAAGAAGGTTGTCTCCCACCCAGGACGGGGCCACGTAAACATCAATGTCCGACATAAGCTCGTGCATGGCCTTTATCAGAAGCGTGCGCAGTCGATTGGCCTGGATGTATTCGACCGCGGGAACCAGGCGGGCCTCTCGAAATCGATTGGGCCAGGCGTTCTGTATCTGGCGAACGAGCAGGTCGTCACGACCGCTTCGGGTCAGCTCGTCGAAAGCAGCCGCCGCTTCGACACCGAGAATAAATGCCATGACATCGACAGGATAATCCGGCAGCTCAATTGGTATAAGCTCAAGACCCAGGCGACGCAGTGCCTCCAGAGCCGCTTGGTCGTTGGCCCTGGATTCTTCGTCCTTGCGCTCTTTCTCAAAATCGCTCTTGATGTAACCGACTTTCAAGTCCTTTATGCCTCGGCCCACATCCCAATTGAAAGGTAAATCCACAACCGTGCTGTCTTTGCCGTCGGGTCCGTAAATGGCGTTGAAAACCAGCGCGCAGTCCTCAACGCTTCGACAGATGGGGCCGATCTTATCCATGGTCCAGCTCAGGGCCATCGCACCGTATCGACTAACCCGCCCGAAGGTTGGCCGCAGCCCTGTTGCTCCGCACACCGTGCAGGGCGAAACGATGGAACCCCAGGTCTCCGACCCAATCGAGAAACCGACCAGACCGGCAACGGTAGCGGCGGCCGGGCCGGCGGAAGAGCCGCTCGAACCTTTCTCCGTATTCCAGGGATTACGGGTCTTGCCACCGAACCAGACATCTCCCCAGGCCAGCGCACCAAGAGTTAATTTTCCTACAAGAACCGCACCCGCCTCCTCCAAACGCCTGACCACGGTGGCATCGGCGTCGATAACCTGGTCTTTATAGGGCATCGCACCCCAGGTGGTCTTATATCCTTTAACCGCAAGTAAATCTTTGGCGCCCCAGGGAATTCCGTGCAAAGGTCCTCGATAACGACCCGCCGCGATTTCCTTATCGGCACGTTCCGCCTGCTGAAGGGCCAATTCCTCCGTTAAGGTTATAACACATTGCAGTTTGCTGTCGTACTTTTTCAGCCGGCTCAGATACATGTTGGTGAGTTCCAGTGAGCTTACTTTACGCGATTTAATCAGTCCGGCCAGATTTGTAATCGTCCAAAACGACAGCTCCTCAATATCCGAAGGGCGATCTGCTCTGCCGGTCTTGCTTGCCATTATCGGCAGTTGCTTTTTTTCAAAGCTCATGCCCGGTGCAACGGGATTGAACTGAATGGCCGGTGCCACGCTGTTATCCAGTCGGACTTCGCGCAATTTTTCATAGCTTTTCAGGTGTTCGTTTAGTCCATCCACCATCAATTCCCGCTCCCGGTCAGTAAATTCAAGCCCGGCTATCTGCTCAGCGTCTTTAAGCATCTCTTTAGTAACCCTGGTGACCTCATCGTCCTGCATTTTTGCCCAGAGAACACCCGGTAGAACCGTGGCAGACAAACCCAGGCCGGAGAAATATGCAAGGAAGCTGCGGCGGGCCAACTGTGTTTTTTTAGAAGCCTTTGAAGTTTTTACTGAAACCGACATACCTGTTACCTTTCATTTTTCGTTATGTCCTCGCAGGACTGTTTTTAGCAATTTTATACGCAGTATCCCTTATGGGAAATGCTTTATTAAAATCATATACCCTAAACCTACTTTCTTTGCGATATAAAATTTCTAATAACTGCCAAGGCGGAATATACAAGAGGTTTTTCGCTTTACGCAGAATCCCTTACGGGAGATGAGCTCTTCTCCACGAATATTTCTGAGCCTTTTTAAACAAGGGCCTTAAAATTTTTGGCTTATTATCAAAAAAATGCGTAGTCTATTTTAAAGAATTTGCCTTGACGAGGAGGTAGCTGATTTGGTATAAATAAGCGAGACAAGGTTTGTGATTTTTGGTTTTTTGAGTCGATGGCGTTTTGCAGTTTTTTTTGAAAGGAGGAGTTATAGGTCCTAAGGGACAGAGCAATAGCGTAAGCTATCGGCCGCAGTCCTTTTGGACTCCTCTCGGAGAATCAAGATTGTTACATTTCAATTTAGATTCCTGAAGGAAGAAGGTAGAGTCAAGACCTAAAAAGTAGTGTTGATTAAGGACAACGGTGTTTTGGTGTGTGGCCAAAACATAGTCATTGTTATTGTAACCTTTTTTGTAGGAGGATGTATTATGAGAACTCGAGTTGTATTGTGTGCAGGTATTGTTTTGTGTTTGGCCGGGGCCCTTGGCGCCCAATCGTCAACGACATGGGTGGAGGCGAAAAGCGGCAAATGGAGCGATGCTACTAATTGGTCTGGTGAGACGTTACCCTCGCCGGATATTAAGGCCTTTTTTAACAGCCCCAGTGAGTGCATAGTCGATATTGCGGATGCCGGGGCGTGGCAGATCGACCTGGCCGGAGGTCCATTGAAAATAGTCGACGGAGGAAACCTGACGGTCACCGATTGGTTCATACTGGGTTATAACGCAGGCAATACAGGTAGTAATGCAGGTCATGTAGAGGTGTATGATGGCGGGGTGCTGAATAGCATGGTGCGTTTCTATGTGGGCTTCAGGGGTGAAGGGTACCTGACAGTATATGAAGGTGGAACGGTCAACATACATACTCAAGCCTTAGGGGTCGGTCAGGAACCGGGGGGTAGCGGCGTTGTCAAACTCGAAGGCGGCTCACTGAACCTCCTCGAGAGGACTGATGCGAATAGTCTGAATCTATATACTTCCGAGGCCAGCATAGATTTCCGGGGCGGTGTCATGACACTTCAGGATACGACGGCAAATCGAGAAAATCTCAGCAAGGCTATTGGTGACGGTATTATCAAGGCCTATGGCGGAGTCGGCGAGGTTGTTGTTGATTCCGATGAAACACCGGGCAGGATTATTGTCAAAGGTGTTCATCCTCTTAAGCCCTTACCATCAGATGACGGCGTTTCATCGTCAGGAGGCGTAGAGTTGAGCTGGACTTTACCCGAACCGTCTGTGCCCGGTCAGCCGGTACCTGTTGACGTTTACTTTACCGACAACTTGACATTGCTGGAACAGTTTACCGACCCGGCAGCCATCCAGGTTGTTAACAAGCAGAACGTGACTTCCGTTGTCGTGCAAACTCAACCAAAAACGCGTTACTATTGGGCCGTCGATACCTATGTTGACAGCGATGCCGATCCGGTCATCGGTCCTATCTTTAGCTTCCTGTCAGATAATATGCCTCCCAAAGTGAACGCCGGCGCCGATGTAGTGACCTGGCTGGAAGGGGATTCCAGGACCGGGAATCTGGACGCGACCATCATTGACGATGGTGCGATAAGTCCCTACACTGTGCAGTGGACGGTGGTTAGTGAACCCAGTGAAGGGGCTGCCGTTATAGAGACAGCGACTGCCGAGGATACGAGTATCACCCTGGCAGAGCTGGGCGAGTATGTCTTTCGGCTGGAGGCCTTTGATGGTGAATACCCCGGTTCGGACACGGTGACAATCAACGTGTATAGTGACAGTTGCCAAGCAGCACAGTCACTGCCGGACTATGTGCCCCTGGTAGGGGACCTCAATGGTGACTGCCGGGTCGATGAAGCCGATATGGCATTGCTGGAAGAAAACTGGCTGCAGGATAATTCATTGACTGAAGAGTGGTTCAAGGTCGAGTAACTGAGAACACTATCGACTGGAGCTTACCGGGGCGTTTGATATGCGTATCAAACGCCCCGGCTCATATTTTTATGTATCGTAAGGATTCCTCTGTCCGCAATGGCCGCGAGACTAATACCAATTATAGTTAAAAATTGCCGAAAAAATTATACATTATACAAAATGGGAAGGACTGGATTCCTGCTTTCGGGCTTGTTGAAAAAGTCGAGATTGCTTCGTCGCGGAGTTTATCCTGAGCTTAGCCGAAGGGCTCCTCGCAATGACACAAAGTGCGTTTTCAGTTCATTGTGAGCGATTTGAAAAATCGCGCGGCAATCTCAAAACGTTCATTTTGAACTTTGGCAACAGACCCGAAAGCGGGAATGACAGAGTCAGGTAACTCGCCGCGATGCGTCGCAGCGGGTCGGCAATCAATAAATAGAATTGGGATAAGAGGTCGTGCCATTCCGCTAAACGCACTTCAAATTCCAGTGTGACGGGATGAAATATCGCCGTCAGATGTAAACCTTGTCCATCATTCTTGGGAAGGGTATGCACTGCCGGATGTGCTTTTGGGCGGTCAGCCAAGCAATGGTTCTTTCGACACCGAGTCCGAAGCCGCCGTGCGGCACCGAGCCGTATTTTCGCAAATCCAGGTACCACTCGTAATTTTCGACAGCCAAGCCCTGCTCGTTGATTCGTGCGACCAGCAAATCGTGGTCGTCTTCTCTCATTGAGCCGCCGATGATTTCGCCGAAGCCGGCCGGGGCAAGCAAATCGAAATTCAAAACCACCTTTTCATTGTCCCTGTCGGCCTTCATATAAAAGGCCTTGGCCTCTTTTGGATAGTGCGTAACAAAGACCGGTTTGTCGTGCATTTGTGAAATAATGGTTTCATCCGAACCGCCGAGGTCTTTGCCCCATCGAAATTCGGCGGCCAATTCGGCGTGCCTGGGATTGTTTTCGATTTTTGTATTCGTCTCGGCAAGTGCACTGCGCAATTCAATCAGCTCAGCAGCGATTTTATCTTTCTGCCATTGTTTTATTTGGCCTGCCTGCCGGGTTTCAAGCTCGCCGATTTTGGTTTCGTATTGCTGCTTTTGTTCTTGCAGCTCCTTCAACTGCCCGGCGAGAAAATCCCGTGTCTTCCGGCTGGTCAGGATGTCAACCGCCTCGGTATAAGTTAATCTGTAAAAAGGCGGTTTGATTTTTTCAAGCGATGCAATGTCAGCCTCTAAAGTTTCGAACTCATTTTTGTTATTTTGCAGGACCTGTGCGACGATAAAGGAGACGAAATTTTCCGCCAATTCGAGCAGGCCGTCAAGGTCGATGAAAGCCACTTCCGGCTCGACCATCCAGAACTCGGTCAGATGCCTTCGGGTCTTGCTCTTTTCGGCCCTGAAGGTCGGCCCAAAGCAATAGACCTTACCGAAGCTCATCGCCGCTGATTCGAGATGCAGCTGGCCCGTCTGGGTCAGGTACAGGGGTGCGCCGAAATAATCGACTTCAAAGAGTGTTTGCTGCTCTTCGCCAGCGGTGGCTGTGAGTATCGGTGTATCAATTAGAACAAAGTCGTTATCGTTGAAAAATCTGCGGATGGAATCAACAACAGTATGGCGAATCTTTCCTATACACCACTGCTTCTGCGAGCGAAAGTGCAGGTGACGATGCTTGAGGAGAAAATCGATACCGTGCGATTTCGGCGTGATAGGATAACCATCCGCCGGTGATATTATTTGTGCATCGGTTACGGCTAATTCGCAGCCGCCCACGCTTCTTTCATCGGCCCGAACTGTGCCGGTTACGGTCAGCGATGATTCCTGGCCGAGATGTTTTAATTGCTCAAAAAGCTCGTCAGGGACATTGCCTTTTTCGACGACACATTGGCATAAGCCAGTGCCATCGCGGACGATTAGAAACTGGATTTTGCCGCTTGAACGGCCCTTATACAACCAGCCGGCTAATGTGACTTCTTTGCCTTCGTGTCGATATAAACAATTAATCGTAGTATACTGGTCATTCATAATTCAAAGGTTCCTAATTGATTATCTGTGTGACGTTATGCCTTTGATAACTTCATTTATTTCGGCCAGATGTTTATCGTTTCTCCGTATAATGAGAAGCGTTCGCCGTGGTTTTCATAATCGAATTCATTCCCACTGACCGGGTCAATGAAAGCCTCGGCCGGCGCTTCGGGTTTTATTTCATCAAGACTTCTCGGCCAACTGCCATGTTCAATGTTATATTGTTTTATTGCTGTCAGCAGCCTTGAGCCTCTGCGCAATTCAAGATTTCTTAGATATATTTCGTGAACCCTGTAATACGCTTGCTCAGGTAGATTTGCAATTAACTTAACCCCTGAGAGGTAATTGACCTTCCAACTCGGTCGGAATTCAACGGGTTCCTTATCCCAGTCAAAGCCAGGCTCAGTCATTGCATAGTATTTTGCATAACTTGCATCAACTATCTCGCCAATCTTTTCCGGTGCAGAAGGGACATATAGCCATACAAACATGACGCCCAATTTGGCGCATTTCCTACGAGAGTAAGTCCCGGTTGGAAGCTGTTTCGGAGATTGTCCAATTGTCGATGCAAATGATCGGCGAGTTAATCTTGTTTTGCCTTCGGAGTCTGCTTCATAAACCATGCCACAAAGCATGTTCTTGGCATATAGTTTTTCAAAATCCAGTATCTTCTGCCAATCTGGGCCCCAGTTATTTTTCGGGCCTTTTATGGAATTAGCTATCAATCGCAGTTGTTTTCCACTGGGTTGACCTTCTATCACAAACCTATTAAGTCGTTCTAAGGCCATATGTTCAATAGCAAAACCCACCAAAAAACTTATCATTACCGGTTGCTGATAAAGGTGGTTGGCCATTTGAATAACACAGAGACATTTTTCAAGGGCGGCATCAATTCTGCCTTCGGCCATATCATTGTTCGCCGCCGAAACGAGCAAAAACGTAGAACGACGGATCTTGGGTAATCGCTTCATAGACAGATCGAGACTTGCCGGCCCAACAGGGATTGAAAATTTACATTTTTCGATTCTTGATATCTCTATTAATGTACCTATTGTTTTTTGGTGACCTTTGAGCCATTCGGCGGTTTCCGGATGGTCCTTTGTAAGCCAGGGCTCATCTTTGGATGAAGGTTTTAGTTTGATAAAGAATTCGGGCTGATTGGAATCTACGTCCAGAGTATCAAACAGTTCATTATAAATCATGGCGGCGTTTTCTTCATCGGGTATCGCGTATTTGGCTTCGAGCGCAGCCAGCTCTTCATCAAAGGTATAGGGTCGCCAACCTTCATCGGCTTCGGGCAAAAAGACCCAGATAATAAAGGCTACAACTATCGCAGCGGCTGAAAGCCAGAACCATTTCCTGGCAGGTTTGGGCAGGATAGTACAAGCCGCAAGAATAATGGCCAGAAGTGTTATTGCTTTCCACGGGGCTTGAAAGATAATAGCTGCGAGTAACAGCAATGCAAGAAGACCTAAGCCAATCCATTTAAAGATTCGCCAGACCAATCTGTGCTTTTTCTTTTTCTGGTTTTCCTCGGCCATTTTACATATCCAGTCTTTCGCGCAGGTGGCTGAGCAGTTGGTCGGTTGAGACTCTTACCTGGTCCATCGAATCGCGGTCGCGGACGGTTACGGTGTTGTCGTCCAACGTCTGGCCGTCAACTGTAAGGCAGAACGGTGTGCCGGCCTCATCCTGTCTGCGGTAACGCCGGCCCACAGCGCCCTTTTCATCGTAAAAGCAATTAAAATACTTTTTAAGGTCGTTGTAAATATTCTTTGCTATCTCCGGCATACCCTCTTTTTTAACTAACGGGAAGACAGCGGCTTTCACGGGCGCAAGGGCGGGATGAAATCTTAATAGGTTTCTTGTCTCGCCGCGAACCTCTTCCTCATCATAAGCATCGACTAAAAAGGCGAGTGCACTTCTGTCGATGCCGGCACTGGGCTCGATCACATAAGGGATGTAGCGATGTTTCTTCTCGTCGTCGAAATAAGACAGCGGGCCTTTATTGTAATCCTCGGCTTCTTTGGCCAATTCAATATTCGTCAGCTCCCGGTTGTTTTCATACCATTTATTGAGCGTCCTCATGCCGCGTTGATGCTGCCGCAGGTCGTAGTCCGTGCGGTTGGCGATGCCTTCAAGCTCCTGCCAGTCGCCGCTGCCGAATGGGAATTTGTATTCGACATCCACGCAACTTTTGGCATAATGGGCAAGCTCATCAGCATCGTGCTCGCGGAAGTGAAGGTTTTCTTTTCTCATACCTAATTCGATATACCAGTCGAACCGGGCCTGCTTCCAGTGCTCGAACCACTGCTCATCGGTGCCCGGCTCACAGAAAAACTCAAGCTCGGCCTGCTCGAATTCGCGCGTCCGGAAGATAAATGCCTTGGTCGTTACCTCATTGCGGAAGCTCTTGCCAATCTGGGCGATGCCGAAAGGTATCTTGACCCTGGTGGTATCGAGAACGTTTCTGAAATTGACGAAGATTCCCTGAGCGGTCTCCGGCCGAAGCTGTATCGTCATCGAGTCGTCGATATTGGCTCCCATCTTCGTCTCGAACATCAGCTTAAAAGGCATCGGCTCGGTAAACTGGCCCACCGCCCCGCAGGCGGGACATACCTTGTTGCTCAGGTCATGCGCCTGGGCCATGGCCGCATCAATCGCGATGTGCTCGGTATGCTCCTGGGTTTGCTCGGTAACTTTTTCCTTGAGGTGGTCGACTCTGGTCCGGGTATTGCATTTTTTGCACTCGGCTATCAGGTCGGCGAATTTGTCGGCGTGGCCGCTCGATTTCCACACCATCGGGTGCATAAGGATACTGCAATCAAGGCCGACGACGTCGTCGCGCATCTGTACGACGCTTTTCCACCAGGCCTTTTTGACGTTGTTTTTTAATTCGACGCCGAGCGGCCCGTAGTCGTAGCAGCTCGCCAGGCCGCCGTAGATTTCACTGGATTGAAATATAAAACCCCTTCGCTTACACAGCGACACGATGTCGTCAAGTTTGGCAATTTTGCCCATAGTCAGATTCTCCAATAAGTTTAATTAGCCTCACAATTATACAGAACTAAAGGTTGATTACAAGCACGAAGCAGCAATTCCGCAACTTTGCTTTTTTGTGTCTGTAAGTCTTTACAGATAGGCATTTTCGCATAAATCTTTCAATAGCGGCAAATTCGCACTCAATTTTTCTTGGGTTTTTTAACGATATATGATATATTTAGTTATATCATATTTAATCGAAAGGATTCTTGTGAGACATCGAGGAAAATTTACTCAAAAAGACAGGCAAACCCGTTCGCAGCTTGCGAAGCTGGCCAGCACTAAAAGACTACTGTGCGGATCGCTGGTCACGATGGCAAGGACCTGCGGAAATCCACGCTGTAAGTGTATCAAGAAGGGGCAAAAACACGTCTCATTGTATTTGAGCATACGAGATGGCGAAAAACGAAGGATGATCTGCATACCCAGGAAATGGGAAAACACCATTACTCAATGGGTCGAACAGTATAAGAAAGCGAATGAACTCATGGCCGATATTTCCGCCCATTCTCTCACACGTTTCATGGAAGATAAGGATTGATATGTTTAGACGCTTTTTGGACTATACTGACAAGGTTTTTGGCTTTAGCAAGGCGCTGTCGGAAATCACAGACACAAGATCAGCGTCCCGAATCAGTACGCCATCCGTCTTGTGGAGCAGCTTCATTATGCACTTAACCAGGCTGGGCAGTTTGAACGCTCTGGATGTGGAACTCCGCTTGCCGAAAAGGATCGAAAGCTTTATTGGCCAAAAGAAACCCAGTGTTGATACGATTGGCAGAGTTCTTACAAAGATTTCCTCGACAGACTTGCGAAGACTGCACTGGAGCAATTGTTACCAGCTCAAGCGTAATAAAGTGCTTGATACGGACTTGCCTCTCCATGCCATTGGCATAGACGGGCATGAGTTTTTTTCCCACCAAAAAGCGTAAATGGCCGGGCTTCTGCGAACGAAAGCATAAAACCAAAAACGGAGAAGAGCCGGAATATTATTATCGCATGGTGGTTTGTAATCTCTTAAATACTCAGATCGATTTGCCCTTAGATACGGAGCCGATATTGGCCGGCGAAAATGAGGTGGCTGCAGCAAAACGAATCGTTAAGAGGCTTTGTGACCACTATACTCGTTTTTTCGATGTCATCGTTACCGATGCCCTTTATATGGAGGGGCCGTTTGTAAATTATTGCGTTGGAAAAGGCAAGGATGTTATCATTGTTCTTAAGGACAATTACCCAAGCCTGATGGAAGATGCCCAAGGGTTGTTTAGCCAAATGGAACCGGAAATTTGGTCTGTAAATGACAGAACCATACAGGTCTGGGACCTTGAGGGTTTTACCGCTGATACGATTGATGTTCCATTGCGAATCCTGCATACGATAGAAACATATACCGAGAGGGTCGAAGAAAATGGCCGGATCGTCGAGCGAGAAGTAACCAAAAGCTGGTGGTGGGCCACAACGATATCAAGCTCACGACTGAGGACAAGGCATCTATGGAAAATGGGCCATTCACGATGGCAGACTGAGAATAATATCTTCAATACACTCGGTCAGCATTGGTCACTGAATCATTGCTATAAACATGATCCGGTTGCCATTGTTAACTTCGTTCTTATGCTTTTTATCGTCTTTTCGCTTGTGCAGTGCTTCTACAAGCGCAATCTCAAGCCGCAAATACGCAAGATAATCAACAGTCTGATATCTCTGACGAATCAATTGTATGCAAGCCTGGGTATGGGTGTCAGCGAACCTGTCATCAGACAGTCAACAGCCAGACCACCTTGATTGTGACTCTTCCGGTGTTGAAAAACGGAGGTCGTTCAGTAAATCGCCCGTGGAAAAGAGACGAGGACACTACCGGTGCGTCCTAAGTTGAGAAAACAACCCTAAATTGCCCTTGCGAAAACGCTCCACGTTACACCAGAATAATCAAATCACCGTAAACCCGGAAATACAAACCACTAATCCACTTAAAATACGACCCAGAACAAAACGTTGCGGATTTGCTG
>DATKYR010000220.1:0-9333 GCA_035528395.1 Sedimentisphaerales bacterium | reverse complement strand
AAAAAAGATGATTTCTTAGTCCGAATAAACAAACCCAATCTCGTTAAAGGCCCAAAATGAGCGCAAACGCTTTTTCACAAAAGGATTATGAAAATGAAACCACCCTCAGGCCCAAAAAAACAAACCCAATTCAAACCCAATTCAAACCCAATCTCGAAACAACTCCAGGGCAAAAGGTACTTTTAGTGGATTAGGGGGTATTGGTTAATTGGTTAATTGGTGAGTAGTGAGCTAAAGTAAGTTAAAGTGCCTAAAGTGAGCTAAAGTTGGATGCTTATTGCTGGATTCTCGATTTTCGATGGGTAGATGCGTTGATGAGTTAAATCGTAAATTAGGAGATGGGCCCGGTGAGATAATGCTTTGCATCTCACGGGGTTTATTGGCCAGCCGGTTTGGAGGCTGTGCAAATCTATATTTTCTTTTATGAGGCTTTTTTCGTCGGTTCAGCTCATCAAAGATTGAACATTGTGATTCCTGAATAAAGAAGCCTGTTCTTTTGAAATTAATAGATTCTAAACGTAATTAATTGAACGTCCTGCCCTTCGTTTTCTGTTGAATATCTTTCGGCCGTCTTTGGTTCGTCCACGAGCTCTGAAACCCATTTTTCGAGACCTTTTTATCTTACTAATACGATGATTTTCCATCAAAAAAATTCTCCAGGTATTAATTTATAAATCCATTATTCCATTAACAGTAAAGGACATTATACATAGATTCCTTTCCATTTCAAGACCGTAGATTCTGACAACCTTATTTTTCAAATAAAGTAGGTCACGGGGTCCTGATGGTAAAATTCCTTTAGCTCGTTATACAAATCAGGGTGAATTCCTTTTAATTCTCCGGGTTTTTCAAAAAAGAATTCCGTGACTACCGCAAAAAACTCGGCCGGATTAGTTGCGCCGTATTTGTTCAAAAAAGTTGGTCGATTTCGAGACGCCGCCTTTCTGAGCTTTTCATAATCTTTCTGTAATATACGCGCCCATGAAATATATCTGGACCGTTTTTTTAGAACTTCGGTGCTGTCGCCTTTGCCGCTGGATGTATCTATTTGATGGGCGAATTCATGAAACACTATATTGTGGCCGTCATTAACATCTGAAATATCATGCCTCACATCATCCCAGGACAGCACGACTGAGCCGCGGTGCCATGATTCACCAAGATGAACTTTTGGTGCTTCAACCACTACTCCTGAAGCAAGATGTTCGGTTCGACGTGCTATAAATGCACTGGGATATACCAGAATTGTTGACAGACCCGGGTAATAGTCCGTTTTTCGATGCAAAAGCAGTATGCAGGCCTGAGCGGCTATCGTGACCTTTATCTCATCATTTATTTCAAGACCGCCGCAGCCTTCAAATCGTTTTTCGCTTATGAATATCAGTATGTGACGCCGCAGCTCATCCCTGTCCTCTTCAGACATTTTTTTGTATAAAGGCACATTCTTTTCAACAATCCTTAACCATTTATCAGGAAATTGTTTTTGCGAAAGCCGCTTGCGACGATAGTTCTTAAGCCGGAACATATAAAGGCACCTTGCTGTGATATTGTTATTTATTGGCGACGGGTTGGTTTAACATCCTGCTCGCATAGGATGTAAAAGCGAGCACTGCTCTCATATAAATAAACCTTTTGTGAGACCTTATAATTAATACACCTATTTAAAATTGAGAATTATACCATTTCGGTAAAAATATTGCAATAGATGAGAGTTATTACAATCGCCCCAAACTATGCTTTTCCCACCCCTGCCTTATTGTGAATAAACGCAGAATCCTTTGCCCTCTAAGTTTTATCCCCGGTGTTGGCTTAAGCAACGGTAAACGGCTATGTTACTCTCCGAATCTTTACGTGCGGCGGTCCTTTAGTAAAAGATTGTTTGACAAAGCCCAATAATGTGGTATAATTAATAAAATACAAAGGATTAGAAAATCTTTATGCCGCAGAGGAACTAACCTTTGCAGCTTTTTTGTTCGGCGCTTTACCTACAAAGGAGTAACGATGGTAAAAACACTAAAGACCTCGGAAGAGGGCAGGAAATGCATGTTTCCGCACTGCAAGTGTATCTTGAGTATCTATAACCATCATGATTACTGTCATATACATCGGGATCAAGTGCCTCGGGACCTGAAACAAAAAGTTCCATATCATCATTTTGTATAAAACGAATGATACAAATAACTTTTAGCATGAGCCTTCGGGGCCTGGCGCACTATGCCAAAACTATTCGGATAATGCCAAACACAAATTCCGCCACCGGCCAGAGGCCGGTGAAAAATAAAGCATTCCTTGTCCCCTGCAGTAAGTCAAGGGAGTAGTTCTCGGGGATAACTCCCCTGTTTCTGAACAAGTAGGCTAATCTCGGGGATAAATTCCAATTCAGGACGTTATTGAGTCGTATTCAATTTCGAATCGGCGTTTGTGAGCTGCTTCCTCCTCAGCCAAATTGTTGAAAATGTCCTTCAAGTCCGGCTCTGAGAATATCGAGGCCATTGCGGCATATAGCCTATGGGCGCTATCCTCCTTCTTAATGGCGAAGACGAGTAACTCACGGTAGTCCATTTTTGCGTGGGGCTTAGTGTCTTCGAGCGTGTCGGCGATGCCGAGGTCACCAACTTCCTCTCGTTCCAAGGTAATCCTGCCGGCCTTGACGGCTTCCAACTTTGCCCTGTGCCGGAGCTCTTCTTGTGCGAAACCTTCGAGGGTTGTGCGCATCCACAGATTTTCTACCATAGCGGCCATCTCGATGTAAAGCTCGTGTGCTTTGCTCTCTGAAGCGATGGCAACATCCAAAACTTCATCGACAGAGCTGAATTTCTTCATATCTTTGCTCTTCAATTTTCACAGCCGACCGCTCGATACAGCTACAGTTTGACCGGCTTACAAAGATTATTCTCACTTTTTGCAACTCGACCACATTGTTGGCATTTGAACTGCGGCTCCTTTACCATGGCCTGATATTCAGCTTCATCGCTAAGATGAAAACCCTGGGAGACTATGTAGCACAGGTGCTGGGTGTGTGAAGGACTCTCGCATGCTGGATTACTGCTTACATTTTCTTCGGTCATTGTTAATTCCTTTCGGCATTTAGAGCCTATCCAAATAACCCGCTCTATTGCGGCCGGCTGCAAAGCCCGATGCCTGCGTTGTCGGTGAAAAAACGTTCTCAACGTGGAGCAAACCACTTATGGCGAGCATTTTTGGCCTGCCGTCTTGGCCTCGAACTTTTCGCTCGGCCTCATAACGCCCCGGTTATTCGGATAAGCTCTTAATTTGTTCAGCCTTTTCTATACCGGAAATACTACAGGATTCCGGGCTTAAAAGGCAATAATTTTTCTGATTATTTTGTTGCTTGTCAGCCGTTGACGGGTATAATAACTCCGGCGAGCAAATAGTGTTATCATCCTGAGCTTTTTAGTGCCTCACCCAATAGTGTTAAATGTTTAAGTTCGTGAACGCAGGAAATTCGGTGTGCGTTTGCCTGCGGGCTTAAGGGCACCGCTTGAGCCTTCTGTTTATGGCTTGTGAGCCTTTAGCGAGCTCGATTTTGCGGCGTCCTTTCGCTGAGGAGGCAAAAATGAAGAAAATCGAGGTCAAAGACAAAACGCACATAAAACTATTACTCTATTCCGAGTGCGTGTTGGGTATCAAAGACGACCAATATCGCTCTTTTGGCGGCTTTCAGCTTTGGTGGTATGACAAGCGACGCGGTGTTTGCGATTGCTGTGAATCCCGTTGGTCTGATCCGAGAAAAAAGCTTGTACACTACAGCCTGGATAAGGCAGTGAAGATTCTATGGCACAACCGGCATCGCCTGTTTGTCCGTCGCAAACATACGTCTGAGGATAAAAGATTGCAAACCCTTGAACATTTGGAAGATGTTAAGAAATGAAAAAACGCCGAAATCATTAGCCTCTACGTCGTTCAAGGTTCAGCTTGAGGGAGCAAACAGGAACGTTACGAAAACGCAGAACACCGTGGATAAGCTCTTATTAAAATATCGTTAGCCTACAAGCCCCTGCGGGATCTCGCTTTCTCCCCTCTCCCTCCGCACTGCAGGGGCTTTTTTTATGTCTGCTCTTTGTCTGGCTGAACCTGGGCTTATTGCTAATCGTATAATAATAAGGAAGGATGAATTTTAGCGGGCCGAGGTGTATTGCCTTCCTTCCTGCACTTGCCGGCCCGCTTTTTATGATAACGCTTATTCGTAGCTTCCTGCCAGTTCCTACTCTCTGAGTTTGGCTTTACACTTCTCTAATTTTCTGCCGCCAGACTGTTTGCATTTGCTCTGGAGATTGTAATGGTCTACAGCCTTGCGGACAAGCGTTTCGAAGTCCACCCCCCCAATTTTCCACGGTTTAGGAATTAACCTGAAAATCTCTCCCTGGTCGACTGCCGTCTGAAGAGTGGCGTCCTGGTCATATCCCGAGAGTACTATCCCGATGATGTGGGGATATTCTTTTCTGACGGTTCTAAGAAGCTCGAGTCCGGTCATCTCAGGCATGCGCATATCGGTTACGATTATATGCACTTCTTGTCGCTGGAGGATTTCAAGCACTTCATTGCAACTCCTGACGAAAAGTTTATTGTACGACTCGTCCTGGAGGCCCCTTTCTAAGGACAGCAGGACTACTTCGTCATCGTCCACAAATAATACGGTTCTCTTTTCTACTTTTTTTTGCCTCCACTTCATTTTTTGCCTCTTTCTTGCTGATTAGAATTTTATTGTGAATTTATATCTTTGTTTTCTTTAAGTCGCATCGTTGCCCTGAGGCTACTTCCGGCCTTGCAGAACTTTCTGCAAATTCATCGGAAACCATTGCTACCGTAGGGGCTTTCTGTTATCGTATCGCACCCTTACAATACAATTTTTCGGCCAAATGTGGTGCTGAATCCATCATAAAATTGCTACTAAAGCCTTTTTTTTATTAACTAAGCCTTCCCAGACAATCTCACAGAACACTCATCGGCTTTCAATTTGTTCTGTAGAAAACTTTTACAAAATGTCATTGCGAGGCCTCCTTCGGCTGCGCTCAGGGTAAACTCCGGGCCGTGGCAATCTCTTGCGTAGTAGGCAAAAAAACCATCATCGCTTTTGAGATTGCTTCGCTTCGCTCGCAATGACAACCTCTGGCCTGATGTTTCCTACAGAGCACTTTCAATTTTAAGTGCCTCAGAAGGCCATTTAAACGAGGAACTCATCTTGTGGAGTATTAGAGTATCCCCCGACTTAAAAATCAGCCAATAGCTTGCTTTACCGTGACGGAGTGTGTTATAATTATGGCAGATAAGCTCAGCGGCAGAAGTCATAAGATTTAATTTGGATCGTCGATTTGGAAAAGCTTTTTAAGAAGAGAAACAAGAAGAGATCTATTATGCGCAAAGAAAACGGTTTTACCCCATTAGAAATAAATCGAATTCAGAAAGTGCAAGAGCTTCGTGCGGCACTTCTAACGGGGTTTACATTGATAGAGCTTCTGGTGGTGGTTGCCATTATTGCGTTGTTGATGGCGATATTAATCCCTGCGCTTCAAACGGCCAGAGAACAGGGTAAACGCGCGGTTTGTCTTAGCAATTTAAAGCAACTGACGCTTGCGTGGATTATTTACGCAGATGAGAACGAGGGCAAGATATGCACGGCCTGGGTAGGCCAGACGGACTCCTGGGTAAGTGTGGCCGGGCTCAATGCTTCTGAGGCCCAGCAAATAAAGGCTATGGAAACCGGAGTGCTGTTTCCATACGTGAAGAACTTAAAACTTTATAAGTGCCCGACCGGTGTTCGGGGGGAGATGGTGACGTACTCAATTGTCGGCTCTATGTGGGGCAGCAGCACGCCGGTTTCGGGGGGACATCCCAAGGAACTTTGTGTTGAAAACAGGCTGCAGATTCAAAGGCCTGGCGAAAGGATAGTTTTCGTAGACGAAGGCAAGTGGCCGGGCAGCCCCTGGGGGGTTTGGCATGATAAGCCGATGTGGTGGGACATTCCTACGATACGACACAGTGACGGGACGGACTGGTCTTTCGCGGATGGGCACAGTGAGTACTATAAGTGGAGAGACCGCCGCACGATGGACCTTGCCGTGCTGCGTGCTCCTTATGAGAATGTGAATCCTGACTATGCGAGTGTGTCCCATCCGGGCAATGAGGATTTGGAATGGGTGCAGAGGGGTATATGGGGGAAATTGGCATATGAACCAGAACGTTGATATGTAAAATTTTTTTCGGTATATGTTTAGCCAGATAACTGAATCAGCAGTTTCCAGACGTGGCATGGGCTTCGGGGCCCGTGAAAACACGGCCAAGATGGCCGTGCCACCAAGAAATCAACAGAGGCTAAACACATACTTTATTAGGCCACCAACATTAACAAAACAATCTGCGTATCAGTATTAGTGTAGCAATCATCAATCGAAGAGACTTCCTTTCCAAAACCACAGAGCTGTTTTGGTGGTGTGATATTGAGAAAGAAAAAGCAGTTAAGTCTATTTGCAGTCGCCGCGGCACCCAGCCAGGGTGGAATCTCACAGGACACTCCTCAGCTTTTAATTTGCTCTGTAGAAAACTTTTACAAAATGTCATTGCGAGGCCCCCTTCGGCTGCGCTCAGGGTAAACTCCGGGCCGTGGCAATCTCTTGCGTAGTAGGCAAAAAAACCATCATCGCGTTTGAGATTGCTTCGCTTCGCTCGCAATGACAACCTCTGGCCTGATGTTTTCTACAGAGCGTTTTCGATTTAAGAGGCCTCAGAGGGCATTTTCAGGGATTTTGTCTCTTTTTTAGCCAAGAAGCCCATCAAGTGTCCTCAAAAAATGGTCGAAAAAAAGGTAGCGGAGCCAGGCTCGCAGTTTTTTGATCCCGAAAGCGGTAAGAAAGGAGGATGGAAATGTTGAAACCATTAAGACAGTGGATTTGCGATACGTGTGGGGAAGTCATTGAGTCTCCAGCGGCTGGTTGGGTAGGATTTCTCAAAGACGAGGACTCGAAAGCGCATAACTTCAAAATAGTGCATCATGTAATGTTTTCTCCCCGCAGTCCATCTTCAAGCTGTTACCCGTATAACAACGGAGCTAATCGAGCCAGTATACGTCTGAAATGGTTGACCGGCGATACCGGGATAGCTTACCTATTTCATTTTCTTGATAGTTATGGTGTCAAGGTACTTGATGTACAGGAATTTGGTGAGTTAATGAGACGTCTGGTTGTTCCATATTATGAAGAGGCAAGAGGGCATTTTGGCCATGCGCTTGAAGACGGCTATTTCAATGACCATACGAACCTCATTAAATGCTCTACTGACGATTTTCGGAAGGTCATCGGGAAATATGCGACTCAGACGGCCGCTCTTTGATGCTTTGAATAATGATGATTTGAAAAGTAGAATCCGAAAAACTATTGAACGGGAATCTGGTTTTTATGTTAAAAATCGAAGCACCCCTGCTTTGGGTTCCCGCAAGGCGGGGTCCCTCGCAGGGGTAAACTTGTCCCCGTGAAAACGGGGATCCGAAATTCGAAACAATATCGAATGTCACAAATCCCAATTCTCAAAACAAAAATTGCTTTTGAACCGGCTTTGGGTGAATTTCGTTCTGATTTGCGAGTTTACCTCAGATACCCTTCGGCATGAGTTTGGCCATCGTAGAACGATAAAATACCTCTCAGAGCATTCCTACAGAAGGTGCTGAGCTGGTATAAACGCCGGAGTAGAAAAACTTCTTTCAGAAATTTCCATTTGAGTGATGAAGAAATCAACCTCTTAGCAAGTGGGATTTGGTCATTTGCTTACTTGTTTTGTGAAACTTTTTCCGTCCTTCTCAAACTCAACTTTGTCTCTATATATTTTAGCGACCTTGTAACCGTTTATCATATCTCCTTCGTGAACAATTCTGTCAGAAACTATAGCGGATGCATTCTCCTCACTGTACACTATCGCCCTTACAGCTACTTTATTGGTGGGCAAAGATTCCAAAGTAGATGATATTAGACCGGCAGGCCAAAGACAGTAGACAACCACACCTAAAATCACTATGGTCATCAAGAGAAGCCAGAGTTTCACTCTTTTCCTGGATGATGGTCTAATGCTTTTTGGCTGGATAACTTCTCTTGCCGGCTGTACAGCTTTTCTCCTTGGCTGGTCAACTTCTGTTTCTGGCTGCCTTAATTCGGGCTTTTCCAAATCAGTACCTGAGACCATATATTTCAAGACCATCTTCTTACTCTGCAGCTATAACCGTATTGTGAATTTTGTTTAATCCTTGCATCGGTTATAGCCTTGTCCAAATTAAGCAAAAAAGAACGAAAAAATCCCGCTCTGCCCTTTTATACTCGGCGTAAGTATGGAAATGGTAGGAAGATAAAGCCGCTCTTTTTGTTCTAATTTGCGTCAAAATCCCTTTACCTCAGATACCCTTCGGCTTGAGTTTGGCCATTGTAGCGGGACAAAACACCTCTCACAGCCGTCCTACAGAAAATCCTGAGCTGGTCTGACCTACGGCTTTGATATTGCTCCAAGAAAATGGGGCCTATACCGAATCATTCGATATAAGCCCCGAATTGATGCAAATCAGCTATGTCAATGTCAATTATAATTGCCAGCCAAATCTTTGCTTAAGGTGCCGGTTCCGGCGGCGGAGGATACAGACGAATATCATCAAAGTACATTGTACCTGAACCACCAGCCTGTGGGTTGCTTCTATTACCAAAACCAATGCCAATCGTATTGACATCGGCAAGGTTCACACCCTGGTCAGCAAACTCCTGCAGTGCGATGTTCCACTCCGTCCAATCAATTGTCAAAACTGCTTCCGGATCGTCGTGATAGACTACAGCGCTGTCATTGAGAACCACATACATCTGTTCAGGAGAATTAAATCTTTCGCCTCTGAACCACAGTGACAATGTATTAACGCCCTTCTCTGTCCAATCACGCGGATATTCCAGCGTATGAGTTGCCTCAGAGTTCCCAACACTGTTGTCGTAGAAATACGGCATCGACTGAGAACCGCTATGCACAATACTCTGTTCGGTGAAAGGAGGATTCTCATTACCAACGAGAGCTCCGTTTGTTGGGATTTCAAAACCGTCCAGCCACGCATTAAATATCCTGTTGCTCCCGGGTTCATCGGGGTTAAGGTCATTGTAGGACTCAAAATCGTCTATGGCAATGAAGCTGCCGGTCGTGAAGGTCCAGACAAGACCTACCCACGGACTGTCGGGATGGGCGTTATTGACCTCATCAATACGCCAGTAATAAGTGCTGTCCCATTCAAGTTTTCCGGGGTCATAGCTTTCGGAATCAAGGTCTCTGGTGCCTTTGTATTCGGGTGAACCTGTATTG
>DATKYR010000219.1:0-48202 GCA_035528395.1 Sedimentisphaerales bacterium | reverse complement strand
GTAAAAATCTCAACGGCCGACCTCAGGGTCTCCGTTATTACTTTGTACCTTATATATTAATTCTCCCACCAGGATAATTCAACTAAAAAATACAGAAATCTTTCCACAGGGAGAAAAAAACCACATATTAGCTCAAGTTTCATTTATACAAAATTGCCGTCTTCCCGTCAAGCATAATCTTGAGATAAAATGGAATTTCCCTGGACATCCCAAAGCAATATGAATATGTCATTGACCTGTTTCGTTTTTATTGTTATTCTATCGCCGGTGTAATTAAGGAATCTAAATCATGGAATTATCCGGGTTAATGAAGTTAAGAATCGCTGCTGCGATTGTCACGGGTGTGGTTTTGATAGGTATTTTAGCTTGGCCGCTGGCAACACCATCCGGGCCGCTTAGCACTGTGCGTGCTGGTGACATAAGTCTTGGCGGCGCAATAATTTTGGTGATTTTGGCATTTTTGGCAGGTTTCATTGCCTATTTTGTTTCCTGGCCCTACGGCCGAGAAATCGGCATTTTGGCCGCACCATCCGGCTTGGCAATCTTGGCTGTACGCTCCGGCAGTATGGCTGCTTTGGTACAGCTAAACCCTGCCGCTGAACAGCGCCAGGCGCTTCTTGCCACGTTTAAATGGGATTCCATTTTCTGGCTGGTTATTGTCGCCGCCGGTTTCGCCGGTGTGCTTTTAGGGCAGAAAATACTGTCAAGCCCCAGACCGGCTGAGAAACAGAAACAATCTAACTCTAAGCCGGTTCAATACTTAAACGCAATAATTGCTTTAGTCGGCTCAGCTTTAATAGCTCATTTTGGTATCAAAATATTTGCTCAGGATGTTGAAGTATTCGATAACAGTTTAGGCTCACTTATGGCCCAGCCTTCGGTTGGACAGATAGTTTTTGCTGTATTTGTCTCATTCGGACTCGCCGCTTTCGTAGTCAAGAAATTTCTCGATGTCAGCTATATCTGGCCCGCAATTGCCTGTGCTTTGGTAACCGCCTTTGCTGCAAGTACTTATGCCAATCAAGAGGTGTTGCAATATCTTGTTCAGCGATGGCCCCCGACTTTTTTCTCTAACTCAGTTGTTTCTGTGCTGCCTCTGCAGATGGTGGCTTTCGGAACATTAGGCTCGATTGCCGGCTATTGGATGGGGGTACGCTATAGCTATTGTCGAAAACACGAAAGCAAATAGCTAAGTCTGCAGCATTTGGCAAATTCAACACATCTTTTTTTAAGTCTTCCATTTTATATAACTTTGTATATATTAAGCAGTTATATATATAACGTCTTATAATAAATCTTCCTTGCCCAAACAAAAACAAAAATGATTATTTTAGGGCTTGAAATTAGCCGAAATATACTGTGTTAAGATTTGTCGGTCGGATGTAGTTTTGGACTAAGTAGTTATGATAATAATGGCGTATATATAAATATGTTTTTGATGAGCATCCGGACGAACACTTGACCGGAATTTTCGTAACATATATGACAGTAAAACCAGCCGACAAAAGGAGTTAGAAATGTTGGTTCTAAGCAGACAAAGAGATGAGTCGATTATGATCGGCGATAATGTTGAGATTATCATAGTTGATGTCCGGGGGGATAAGGTCCGCTTGGGGATAACGGCCCCGAAGGAGATACCGGTTCATCGAAGAGAAATATACGACGCAATTCAGCGTGAGAAAAGCCAGAAAAAGGAAGCTCAAGAGCAGCAGGAGAAAGAATCCCAGACGACACAGCCCTCCAAGGAGTCCTAAAAGCAGCGAATCGATAAATAAGCAAAACAGCCCTCAAACTTTTTCAACAGCCCTACTGTATTTACTTTCCTCTACTTTCATTAAACAGCAACATCCACCACATTCTCAATACTGTAATGGTATTTTTATGCCTGTTCAGGTTCTTTGGCGAGGGGCGGACTCAGGATTGATGGCCGGGTGATTTGGGTGTATAATCAGCATAACAGGAAAGCTCTAAAAAATGAGGAGTTGTATTATGACCAAGAATACTAAATTCCCACCTAATTTCGTAATGGCTATGTGCTTTCTCATATCAATATCCTCCCTGGCAGCGGAACCTTCGAGACCAGCTCATCTCAGCGCTGAAGAATTATTAGACCTATATGAGAGCACGTACTCCAAGATTCATAATTGGCATGTTCTTTATACTAACATGTTAGAAGAAACCAAAGGTGATTCACCTGAGTTGCAGTCGTATGTAAGATTCGATACGACTGAAACTATCGAAGAAGAAGCATGCGAGAAATACTATGTCCGCTGGACCAATGACCCCAACGGCTTTGACCCAGAACGTGTGGTGGAAAAAGCTTTTGACGGTTCTGCTACTACGCGATATCAGCAGTATGGCCCCTACTACAAAACCGGGGAAATTACTCCCGGGAGTAGCGTGTTAGCCGGAGAACAAATGTGTATGCTTTGGTCCTATATGCTACTCAATAGACGTCAACCACACAAACACCCGGACGAGCCTTTGATACGATCTTATTTTTCAGATAAATCTCGCGTGCGTCCACAACTTGAGCAAGTCAGCGGCGAATGGTGCCATGTTGTTGATTCATTCTCTCCTGGTAAATCAAAACCATACGATACTGTCTGGTTTGCAGCCGATAGAGGTGGGCTGCCAATGAAATTTGAGAGACGCAATCGGCCGGGGTATACCAGGAGGATCATCGTTACAAAAGTCGGTTCTGTTGAAACTGATACCGGCAAAATATGGTACCCTGAGCAGGCCACTAAAGAGGTCAATGATAGAGACGGGTATAGACTTTACAGATTTAAAGTCCAATCCTTAAAGGTAAACATTGAAACAAACCCGGAGACGTTCAAAGTCTCCTTTCCAACAGGAACCAACGTAATTGATAAGGTAGCGGGCATATACTACACCACCGGCGCTTCCAGCGAAAAAAAGTATTTAGGTGTTCTCAAGGCTCCCACGCAGAGAAGCAAACAACGGCAGAGGATAGAGATTTATAAACCGAATCCGGCGTACTGGCAGTATAAGGGTAAGCCGGTACTGCTGATAGGCGGTACCAAAGACGACAACCTGTTCCAGATTCCGGATTTGAAAGAGCACCTGGACCTGCTCAAGTCCGTGGGCGGCAACTACGTGCGCAACACTATGTCCAGCCGGGACGAAGGCAATGTCTGGCCGTTCCAAAAAGTAAGCGACAAATACGACCTGAACCAGTGGAACGAAGAATACTGGCGAAGGTTCGAGAACTTCCTTAAATTGATGCAGGAGCGGGACATTATCGTGCAGATAGAGGTCTGGGCGACTTTCGATTATTATCGCGACAACTGGGTGGTCAATCCATTCAACCCGAAGAACAATATCAACTATACCGCTAAGCAAACGGGACTGCCCGAGCAGGTCGATACCCATCCGACTCGCACGGAGAATAATTTTTTCTGGTCGGTGCCGGCCGAGCGCAACCAGAAAACCGTGCTCAAATATCAACGGCGATTCGTTGACAAAATACTTTCTTATTCGCTGAGGTTCGGCAACGTACTTTACTGTATGGACAACGAAACGTCGGTAACGCCGGAGTGGGGCAAATACTGGTCGGAATATATCAAAGCCGGAGCAAAAACAGCCGGCGTTGCGGTTCAAACGACCGAGATGTGGGACAAGTGGGACCTGGCCCATCCACAGCACAATCCAACATTTGACCATCCGGAAACTTATTCGTTTGTGGACATCTCGCAGAACAATCATCAAAAGGGCCAAACACACTGGGACAATGCGCAGCGTCAGCGGGCACGAATAGCTGATAACATTCGTCCGTTGAATAATGTGAAAATCTACGGGGCCGATACCGGCAGATTCGGCAACGACAGAGACGGTATGGAGCGTTTCTGGCGCAATATCTTCGGCGGGTTGGCGTCAGCCCGGTTCCATCGTCCGGATTCGGGGTTGGGGCTCGGTGAAAAGGCGCAGGCGAATATACGGAGTATGTGGTTAATAACGGATAAAATGAATGTTTTTAAATGTGCGCCCGGCAATGATTTGCTCTCGGAAAGGGAATCCAACGAAGCTTACTGCCTGGCAAACCCGGGCACCGAATATGCGGTCTATTTTCCGGACGGCGGCGAAGTAACGCTGGATATCAGTGCGCTGAAAAAGCCGGCTACAGTTCGGTGGCTGAATATAATGAAGTGCCAATGGTCATCTCCCAAACGCATTGAAGGCCAAAGTAAGCTGGTACTGCGATGCCCATCCCGGGACTATTGGGCGGTCCTGGTTCAGTAACAAATCGAGTGATTGTGTGCAGCAGATGAAGAAAAGAGCACAAATATATACGGTCAGCCAGGTCAATTCACTAATCAAGGTGGCTCTCGAAGAGAACCTGCCTTCGCGGCTGATAGTCAGAGGCGAGATAAGCGACTTCAAACATCATACGAGCGGGCACTGTTACTTTTCGCTGAAAGACCAAAGCGGAATACTGCCGTGTGTTATGTGGGCGAGCAAGTTCAGAAGTGTCAACTTTTCGCCCGAGGACGGAATGGCGGTACTGGCGACAGGTCATATCGACGTCTATACGGTTGGGGGTAAGTATCAGCTCTATGTCGATAAGCTGGAGCCGGAGGGTGTTGGGGCGCTTCAGTTGGCTTTCGAGCAAATGGTAAAAAAACTTCAAGCCGAAGGTCTTTTTGACGATGCGCACAAAAAAGCCCTGCCACCGTATCCGCAAAGAATAGGGATACTGACCAGTGAGTCAGGGGCGGCGGTGCACGATATAATTGACAGCATTCACCACCGCTGGCCCTGCGTGGAGCTGTTTTTTTATCCGGCACCGGTGCAGGGTGAAGGGGCGGCGGAGAAAATCGCGGCTGCACTAAGAGACATAAACAGGCGTAATAAAAAACTTAAACTCGATGTTCTGATTGTCGGCAGGGGCGGCGGTTCGCTGGAGGACTTATGGGCCTTCAACGAGGAAGTTTTAGCCAGGGCGATTTTCGGCTCGAAAATACCTGTCATAAGTGCGGTCGGGCACGAGGTAGATGTTACGGTTGCAGATTTAGTGGCAGATGCCAGGGCTTCAACGCCGACAAAAGCAGGCGTTGTGGCCGTTCCGGATATGCAGGAAGTTTTGGGACAATTGATTAGTATAGAACACAGATTAACAGGTCAAACAAAGGCGAGGGTGAAACTGGCACAGCAGAATCTGGAAATCATTTTGGCTAATGCGGTATTTAGAAATCCACTTTTACTCGTCCAAAATGCCGAGCAGCAATTGGATGAACTGAGTGCGGAATTAGCAGAGACGGTGAAAGAGTTGCTGGCCGAGATGCGTGAGAAACTCTCGGCAGCTAAAGAGCAGATTGTCAGGATTGAGCCGCATCGGCTCCTTGGAAACAAAAAAGTCGAATTGAACAACCACCAGCATCGAGCCGATAAGGGGATTCGTGCAATCATTAACAACAAAACAGGCAAATTGGACAATTGGCAAAATCGGGTAAATGTGGGGATTCGTGCAATTATTAACAAATGTCAGATGCAGCTAACAGCGCAGGCTAATCGCCTGGCGGTTTTGAATCCAAAATCGGTTCTGCAGCGGGGATACAGCATTACCACGAACAAAAAGACCGGCTTGCTGGTAAAAACCTTAGAGGATATCAGAATCGGAGACTATTTAATGACGGAACTTGCCGATGAGAATTTGATTGAAAGTAAGGTAACAAAAAAGTAAAAAAGGAACACAGATTTACACAGACTAAAACACGGACTAACACTAACTATGGAATTTGTGAAATCAGCGGTAAAAAATAAAAGGAAAAGAAATGGCAGGCAAGAAGCAGAAAGACGACCTCGGCGACCTGAGCTTTGAAGAGTCGATAAAAGAGCTTACAAATATTGTCGGTAAGATTGAGCAGGGCCAGATACCCTTACAGGACAGCCTGCAGCAATACGAAAAAGGAATGGCTTTGATTAAGCACTGCCGGACAATACTAAATAAGGCTGAAAAACGAATTGAGAAGATAACCAGGGAAGAGGCTTCAGAAGACGAAATACCAGGCAAAAATAAATAAATTATTCAATTTATTTCGCGAGCGTGGCGGAACTGGCAGACGCGCAAGGTTTAGGTCCTTGTGTCCTTATGGACGTGGAGGTTCGAGTCCTCTCGCTCGCATTTTTCAGTAGTGTAAATGTGGAGAAAAAGTCCAATGAGGCACGGCAGACTCGGGGCGGTCGTTTGCGTATCAGCTATTTTATTGCTTAGTTCGTGCAGCTCACCTGTCCGAGAAGTAAGGGAAGTAAGTTCCGAGCCGATTACTGCAATATTGGGGGCTTTTGAAAGAGAAATCACACTGCTCGAAGACGAGCTGACAGACACGCAGGAACAGAGAATCGAAGGAATCAGATTCGTCAGTGGAAAACTGAGCGGCAAGAGAGTTGTCATCGCCTTCACGGGTATTGGCAAAGTCAACGCCGCTATGACAACTACCCTGCTGATAGAACACTTCCAGCCGAACAAAATAATCTTTACAGGTATCGCAGGGGCTGTCAACCGGCAGTTGCAGCCGGGTGACATAGTGATAGCCGAGAAAACAGCGCACCATGATATGGGAACAATCTGGCCTGAAGGTCTATTCCATAAAGGGGTGAAGAACCGCCTGGACGGCTGGGAGAATCCGGTCTTTTTCGACGCGGATGAGCGACTTCTGAGACTGGCTGAGCGTGCGGCTGAGCGGGTTGAGCTCAGCTCGATACAAATAATCTCCGGCCGAAGGACGCCAAAGGTTGTCAAAGGCGTGGTTGTTACAGGTGATGCTTTTATCGCCTCAACTGACAAGTGCATTGAATTGCGAAAAAAGCTCGGCGCTGACGCCGTAGAGATGGAAGGCGCAGCGGTCGCTCAACTTTGCTATCAGCGCGGGATTGGGTATCTTGTAATACGCAGTATCAGCGATAATGCCGATGAGGGTGCGGTACTGGATAAGCAGACGTTTTACATAATGGCTGCTAAAAACTCTTCCAGCCTGGTCGCTGAATTAGTCGGGCTTTTAGGGGCGGAACTTCCTGTGGAGAAAAACGGAGGAAATAAAAAGTTGGGGAATTCGAAATGATAGGCAAATATTTTAAACTGCGGGAAAGACAAACCAGTATCAAAATTGAATGCGTGGCGGGTCTGACAACATTTCTTACGATGGCGTATATTATCTGCGTCAATCCGGCCATTCTAAGTGCCGCCGGAATGGACAAAGAGGCCCTTATAGCTGTTACCTGTATAATGAGCGGCGCTGCCACACTCACCGTAGGGTTTTTGGCAAATGCACCTATAGCTATGGCGCCTGGGCTCGGACTTAATTCCATTTTTGCCTATCTTGTTGTTTCCGAAAAAATGGATTGGCCGACAGCCCTGGGCGTTGTATTCATTGCGGGATTGTTCTTTCTGATATTGACCGGGCTGGGGCTGAGAAGAAGGATTGTCGAAGCGATACCCACTTCTCTTATTTCCGCTATCGCTGTTGGTATAGGATTATTTATTACCTTCATAGGTCTGCAGGATTTGGGCCTCGTAGTCAGTGATGAGAATACATTGGTTACAGCAGGGCCGGTGACATCAACAGTTCTGATAGGCCTTTTAGGACTGCTCTTGATGGTTTACCTGGAGATAAGAAAGGTTACCGGCTCACTTCTGGTAGGTATTGTTATCGCCACCGTTCTGGCTGTTGTTTTCAGGTTAATCAGATTGCCCGAGCAGTACATATCTTCAAGCCTTGATGTTAGCCCAATAGCCTTCAAGCTAAATATCATTGGTGCTTTGAAGTGGGGCTTTTTCGGGAGCATCTTTACGTTCATGTTCATCGATATGTTTGACAGCGTAGGGACGCTGGTGGCTTGTTGCTATAAAGCAGAAATGGCCGACGAGCAGGGCAGGATAAGAGGACTGGATAAGCTGTTGGCAATCGATGCTGTCGCAACAATGGTCGGCGCGGTTCTGGGAACCTCACCTACTACCGCATACGCTGAATCGGCGGCAGGAATTGAGCAGGGGGGGCGAACGGGATTGACCTCGATAGTCACAGGCGTGTTATTTCTGCTGGCGCTGGCCTTTGTGCCGGTGGTGGAAATAGTGCCAAAATATGCAACTGCCCCCGCCCTCGTTATGGTAGGGCTTTTTATGGCAAAGGAGGTCAAAAGGATAGATTTAGCTAATTTAGAAGAGGCCTTTCCTTCATTTATCATAATCGTGATGATAGCGTTGAGTTACAGTATCAGTACGGGACTGGCTTTTGGGTTTGTCTCATTTACACTGCTCAAAATAATCCTGGGTAAGGCAAGAGATGTGAAGCCGACAATGTGGATTATTGCGGTTTTGTCTCTGACGTTTTTGACCATGGACCAGCTACCCGCAATGATTGAATATATAAAGTCTCTTATGTGAGCTTGTGGGATTAAATAATTCGGGAGGCAAAAAAATGGAGATTAAAATTACGAGTTCGGCCTTTGAGGACGGCGGTATGATTCCGGCCAAGTACACCTGCGATGGTGCGGATGTCTCACCGCCGCTGCAATGGGATGCTGTTCCCAAAGGCACTAAGAGTATCGCCCTTATATGCGATGACCCGGATGCACCGATGGGTACGTGGGTGCACTGGGTTTTGTTTAATCTGCCGGCCGAGACCAATGAGCTGGCGGAAAACATCCCTGCTGATAATATTTTGCCTGACGGAGCCAGACAAGGTGTTAGTGACTTTGGCGGGATCGGCTATGGCGGTCCCTGTCCACCCAGCGGCACACACAGATACTTCTTTAAGATTTACGCACTCGATACAGAGCTTGGACTGGAAGCCGGCGTCAATAAACGCCAGTTGCTCAAGGCCATGGAAGGCCATGTCCTCGCCCAGGGACAGTTGGTCGGCAAATACAAAAGATAAATACGAAATCCGAAGCACGAAATACGAAACAAATTCAAGTGAACTAAAGTGAGCTAAAGTGACAGCAAAGCTGTCATTCTGAGTTCTTCACTTTGTTCAAGGATAAACTCCGCGAAGAATCTCATCATTTGCAGGCCAGATCCCTTCGGCAAGCTCAGGGCAGGCTCTTCGGCTTCGCCTCAGGATGATACGTAAGTGTCACTTTAGGCACTCTAAACTTCAGTCACTTTGAGCTTGTTTCGACTTTCGATACTTGTCCCCGTGAAAACGGGGATTCGGATTTGTACGAGATACTATGGGTGTCAGAAGTTTTCTATGATTGCGGCTGTGTGGATTGCGAGCAGCATCAGGTAGTCCAGATCGCTCAGGCTGAAGTGTTCGTGGTCCATAGAGTTGTCGACGTATAACACGCCGAAACAGCCGGCAGGGTCAACGACAGGCCCAATCAGTGCAGAAAGTATTCTATTGTCTTCTGTTGACGCTGAGACTCGCGGCAAAAGTACAAACTGTCTCGTTTCAATAGCCTGGGTGATTTTTTCACTGAGTTTCAAATCGTTTAAATTCACCCCACGGCCGTCCCGGCTTTTACCTGCATGGCAGGTCATTGGGCCGTCAGGCTGGTTCCTCAAGGCACACCAGCTATGATATCCTCTGAACTGTTTTAATGTGAGACTCAATAAAGTCTTTACCAACACATCGAGACCGTTGGCTTTGCAGATGGCCTCGGTGGCCTCCATAAAATCTTTTACCCTTTTAGCCGGCAGTGTGATATCCGGGGCGCGTTCAGCATCCGATTTTCTTACTATAACTTCACTACTCGGGTCCATCAGCGCAGCAGTTGATTGTTGAGAGGATGGCATAAGGGTATCTTCCAGATGAATGGGTTTTTTGGCGTCAGTGCCGGCTTCGAGGTCGATTTCAATGGTAAAATCACCTATACGGATGCAGTCGCCGGTTTTAATTTCAGCCTTGTGGATTGCCTTATCGTTTAGAAACGTTTTATTGGCCGAATCCAGGTCCTCGACCACCCATTTTCCCTCCTGCGTCGTAAAGATTGCTGCGTGCTGTCTCGATACCGCTCTGTCAGACAGAAATACCTGACTGTGCGCATGTCTGCCGATATAGACAGGGCCCCTGTCGAATTGAAACTCATTAACGGTTTGACCATTTCGCTTTACAACCAAACGCATCTGCTTTTCTCCCTGCATATTGGCTCTAAAGATCTATGTATAATTATCCACTATCCGGCACAATTTGTCAACTAAAAACAATTGCTGCTAAAGAACTTTCTCACCAATAGGGTGCATTACCGCGACCGATTGTGTTATAATTATGGCAGGCAAGCTCAGTGGTGGTGCTTCAGTTCTGAATCGGAAATGTCGGTTTTGGAAGAACCTTCTTCGCTTGTACCTTCGATTATGCAAGTGCAGGCAAAAGATAAAGAAAAGCCTCATGTGCAAACGAAAAGGATTTACCTTAATAGAGCTTTTGGTGGTCATTGCCATAATTGTGTTATTGATGGCGATATTGCTGCCCGCGCTCCAGCGTGTTAAGAGACAGGCTAAAGCCACAAAATGTCAATCGAACCTGCACCAATGGGGCCTTACATTTGCGATGTTTTCTGTTGATACAGAGAGCCAGAACGGCTCTGATGCACCATGGGGAGGCTGGTGGTGGCCCTGGATGCAGGGAGAAACGCCCAAATGGGGAGCTTACTACGGCGACTTTAATGATATGTCCCTGTGCCCTATGGCCACGAAGCTCGGGCGCTCCAACCCTCCTTTTGAATCAAAAGAGTGGCCGGGCAGCAAGTTTTCCGCCTGGGTAAATAACGGACACCCTTCATGGGGGACCTTTGCCGGCAGCTATGGCGCCAACGCCTGGCTTTGGTATTTGTTCATCCGCCCCCTCCCTGCCAGTTCGACTATCGGTACCAGGGCCTGGAGGGCCTGGTCTGCCAGGGGTGCATCAAGTGTGCCGGTGTTTTTCGATTGCATCCACGCCGGGGCCAGCTTGGATACCAGCTATGACCCACCTCCTCAGTATGACGATATGTATACGCCTGATGAGCCTGAGTGGCCGGCGTGTACTGTCTGCATCAATCGGCATGGTGGAGGTACAAACAGTCTTTTCATGGATTGGTCTGTCAGAAAGGTCGGGCTCAAAGAATTGTGGACATTCAAGTGGCATCGTCAGTTCGACACCGCAGGCCCCTGGACCAAAGCCGGCGGCGCTATCGCCGAGGACTGGCCGAAATGGATGAGAAAGTTTAAGGACTACTGAAAACTGCCGGCTTCACCCTGCCCATCCGATGGGCGGGATTCATCACAAGTCGGTCAAAATTATTACTTTTCCTGCGCCGATGTTTATGTAATTGCTGCCGAAATGTTTTTCAAACAGGCTTCTTGCCTTATGGCCTGAGCAGTGGCAGGGGCCGACGTAGCGTACACCTAATCGCTTAAAAGTCGAGATGATTTTTTCTATCCTGCTTTTGGTCGCCCATTCCAGATGGAAACCGCCCATTACCATAAAGATGTCGTCTTCCATTAGCTTTTGTACTGTCTTTATGATGTTTACGATGCCTGGGTGTGCACAGCCGATTATTACGACAAGGCCCTTGTCCGTCCGGACAATTAAGGATTGCTCTTTAATCCATTTTCCGAGCCGGCCGGTCGAATAGACATTTTCACAAATTTGCTCAGACTCCTCGACTTCAATTATTTTTGCACCCGAATTTCGTGCGTTATCTTTGAACTTTTTTGGAAATGACTTTGGCAGGAAGATAGTAACGTTGGAGTTCTTCTCGAGAAAGCTACTCAATCCGCCGGTATGGTCGCCGTGAATATGAGAGAGAACTATTATCTCTACGCAATCAGGCTCTATTGCTAATTTTTGCATATTATCGAGCAGCGAATTCGCCGTGGATGGACCGGTATCGAAGAGAATGGTTTTTTCGGTGCCGGTTATTGTTGCGGCAAATCCCCAGTCGGTTTCCAGTCCCTGCTCGCAGGGATTGTTGTCATAAGTAACGGTAATGCTCATTTTGTATCCCGTATCTGCCATTTTTGCCTTCAGTAAATAAGCAGGAGCAGTTACTACTCTGCGAAATCGCTGCGCAGCACGAGTCGCAAACTACCCCTGCTTCACCGATTCGGATTGAATACTAATTATAACTGTTCCTTCGCTTCGCTCAAGATGACAGCTATAATACATTCATACATTCCGAAAGTTGTAGTTTTCTCTTGACTTTTTTTTCCCAATCAAGTACACTGTTACTTGTTAAAGGGCCAGTAGTGAGGGAATGATGAAAGCAAAAATGAGTATCCTGGCGGTGGTTCTGCTCTTAGGGACCACTCCAGCTTTTGCGGATGACATACCGAAGACCTACACATTCTATCCGGTCGCAAAGTCCCTGCCGACTGTGGGTGAAGACGCGGATGAGATATGTCAGATTGGTAACTCACAGGCTTGGTTTGGCTTCGATATTTCGAGCATACCCGACGTAGAACAGATTATATCAGCATCTTTCAAGGCCGTTATGGCAGATTATACTAGCAGCCCAACCCTAAGAACGCTATGGTACGACCCTTCCGATGGTTGGATTGATACCGGGACTGACCCGGAAAACAAGGTGCTGAGCGAACAGGTAGGTATAATCGAGCACAAAGATGACGTTTGGACATGGATAACATTTGACATAGATATAAGCAAACACGATTGGTCAAATGACCTGGCTGACAACTACATTACTCTGATGCTTACAGGCCCTCCAGATGGTATTCATGCCGATGGAACGGTTGATTTGAGAGGTGCTGTTTTGAAACTGGTGACTGTTTCCGCTCCCGGCGATATAGACGATGGCGGCACACTGCTCAATCTCGGACCTGAAGAGCTCGTTCAAGCCAAAGGCGTTGATATCTGGGTACCCGGTTACTCCGTGCCGTCCTTCGTGGACTGGAATAACGATAAACTGAATGACCTTGTCATCGGCGAAGGCGGCGGCTTTGGGGATGCAAAAGTCCGCGTGTACCTTAATTTAGGAACCGAATCAGGGCCTGAATTCTCGGATTACTTCTATGCCCAGTCCGACGGTTCTGATTTGGTTTGTCCTGCGTCCGGCTGCATGGGTTGTTTCCCAAGGGTGGAATATTGGGATGCGGACGAGCGCAAGGACCTGCTTGTGGGACAGTCCGACGGGGCCGTCAAAATCTTTCTGAACATTGGCACCGATGAAAGCCCGGCATTCGATGGCGGAACGTTTCTCCGGGTTGGGCTGCCCGGCTCAAAGACAAACATTAACGTGGGAGCTCGAGCGACCCCCTGCCTTGTGGATTGGAACAGCGATGGCAGGAAGGACCTCGTCGTTGGGGCCTATGACGCCAGGATACATCTCTTTATCAATGAGGGGACCGACACCGAGCCGGACTTTCTCGCCGAAACCTTCGCACAGGCAAACGGCTCAGACCTGGCTGTCCCCGGCAAACGCGCAAGTCCCATCGTTCTCGACCTGGACCAGGATGGCCGAAAAGACATTCTTGCCGGAAACACGGATGGCCAATTGCTGCTCTATCACAATGTCGGTACCGACGCCGAGCCGAGTTTCTCGGATTATGAGCTTGTTGAATCCAGTGGCGTTCCGATTGACCTTCCGGGCTCGCCGCGTTCCAGGCCGTTCCTCTGCTTTTGGACCGGAGACGGCCACTTCGGACCAATAGATGCCTACCCCGATGTGCTCATTGGAGTTGGTGACGGAAAGGTGCATCTATACCGGGGCCTACCGAAAAGCGGCGATATGGACGGCAACGGTAATGTGGACCTCGAAGATCTTACCCTGTTCGCTGGTTATTGGCTCCAAAAAGATTATGAAGCTGATTTTACCGGTGATGGGCAAGTGGACAACGATGATTTGTACGGCTTTATAGAGATATGGTTGTTGGCTCTCGAAGAGCAGTCCCAAAACTAAGAGCATATCCGAATAACCGGGTCGTTATGAGACCGAGCGAAAAGTCCGAGGCCAAGGCGGCAGGCCAAAAAGGTTCGGAGGCGTGGTTTGCTCCACGTTGAGAACGTTTTTGGCCGACAACGCAGGCATCGGACTTTGCAGCCGGACGCAATAGAGCGGGTTATTTGGATAGGTTCTAATACCGGATAGAAAGGGGTACAGCCTGAGTTCACTGTTGTACTGTACTGAGCGTTAAATCAACAAGCCAGTTTTCAGCGAATATTTCCAGGTCTTCGAAGTCCACATCGCCGTCACCATTCAGGTCGGCATAATCAGAGGTACTACTTCCCGGGGTTTCCGCCTTGCGGGGTCCCAGCCATTGGCTCGCAAAAAAGGCAAAGTCAATAAAATTAACCTGGCCGTTGCCATCAAAATCACAGAGCGTGCCGCAGTCTATTGGAAATACTATATTGTCAATCCAGGCGGCGTCGGCGTCCGTGGATATGGAACCGTCCTTTGAATACGCCCACTCAAAAATTCTTGTGCCTGTTCTTACAGGGAACGATACCTGGTCCCAATCCGTTGTGCCCGACCATCTGCCTTTTCTCAATCCATCGATGTAAAATTCCAAATAGTCACAAGCTAATTCGGAAGAGACTTTGCGATAGAATGTGATATCTCCGTCTATGCAGTCAAGTCTCACCCACAGAGTAGAACTTTCATCGTGGTTAATACTGCCGGCCTGGGCGCTATAAGCTCCGGAATGTTTCTCATCGGATGTAACGGTCCAATTGCCGTCGCCGGAGTGTGCCCAGGGAAGTTTAGTGAAATCGACCGTTTCAAAGTCCTCCGTAGAGTAGTATAAAGCAGGAGCAGGCCGAGCAGGGTCGGCAGGAGGGACGGACACATCCTCACCCACAAAATCGATTCCCCATTTATTCCCGGAAACGCGAGTAGAATCTTCGGATTTTCTTGTACTTGCACCCTGCGATGTAAAATTGTACCCGGATTTCTTTACACTGACTATGTACGCCGTGTATGCGCCGACATTCACCAGGGCATAGATACCTTTATTGTTTGTTACCGCCGTATAGGAGCCGCTGCGGCCTTCCGCGGTTACAGCAGCATCGCTGATAGGATTACCTGATGTATCGGTTACCCGTCCGCTGATTATCTCGCCTGAACCGGAAGGAAAAATATTATAAATGCATCCGTTAACAGTGTCATATAGTTCCGCACCGGAGCTGTCAATGTTGGGCAGGTTGTACCATATATCGTCACTGCCGCTCCAGCCCATATTAAGATGATGATAGAGTATCGAGAAGTCATAACCGTATCCGTCGGCTACAACGGCATGCCCCGAACCGGTCTCCTCTCTCTCTATGCCGAGGATTACAGGATAGCCGGCATCGAGGTTCGTGTTGACCATATTACTTAGCACACTACCACCAAGACTGCCGATACTGTCCGAGGCGCGGATGGCATTCTTATACATGAAGGTATCCTGCAGCGCATCCCTCGCATCGTGCAGGCTGGACGCCGAGCTATTATTGGAGAATTCCGTCTGGGCGGCAACAGCAGCATCATAGCAAAGTGCTCCAATGGCCTGTCTTTCTTGTAACGTTGTGCTGCAGCCGGGCTCAAGCACCATCAGGGACCATTTGTACGGTCCGCCGCCTCCGTCACCACCGCGCGTATATGCTGATTCCGATATGCCGTCAACTTTAATAAGGAAACCTCTGCGGCCTATCTTCATTCTACCGGTGGGGTGTTCGTGGTAGCGCATCAGCTGGGCCATTGCCGTCGCTGTACACCCGCAGTGATAGTTTTTGGGAGTGTAATAATTGAAGCAATCCCTGCCGCAGGTTGTATTCTGGCCCCATTTGCTCTTTATGAGAGGTTCCACACGAACATCGGGAATTATTCCGGCCCCCATTAAGGCAAACCCATTTTCGGAAGCCTCCGCAAGGTCGATAAAGTATCGCCACTTGCTTCGAGGGAAATTGGTTAATTGGTGAGCAGTTAATTGGTTAATTGAGAAATTAGACTTGCTCTGCTCGCCACTGGCCACTGACCAATCACCACTCACAAGTGAGGTATTCCGAACTGCCGTAATTCGCCCGTTAAGGTCGTTGTTTACCAAGGCACCTAATGGACTCTCAAGTGATGGTTCGAAAGTTCCGTTATCGGCGAACGCGATAATCGGCTCAACCAAATCGTCCGCCGAGACAATCACAAAACCATTTGGCTGTAAATAGACAACGTAATAAACCGGCTGGTCATTATCATCGATGAAGGTCTCGATCTTTATTATCTGTCGGCCAAGGGCCGTACCAAGTGGTCGAGCGTTGGTTTTGAGCCAACCTGTTACCACCTTTTCAGCCTCGTCCGCCGTGGTCGGCCGTGCCCATAAACTGCCGCAAAGCTGCAAAAATATAAAAACAACCGCTAAAACTATGGTTGTTCGCTTCATTGTCCATCCTTAAAAATCGCTAACTTCTATGGCACATAATATACAGCGATACCACCGCTCTAAGAGTAGTGGATATTCAGGTAAACTGAATTGCATACCCTTTATTCTCCATACTGCCTGCCCTATATTATTATACACTATTACACCACACAGTCAATAAATTTCACTCGAAATACCGGATATGGTTGTGGCCAGATTTTCTGGCAAGCGATTTTAAGTTCATTTTGGACTTTCGGAAATTGGCTTTGATTGGGTTTGTTTTTTCGGGGCCGGAAGGTGGTTTCATTTTCATAATCCTCTATAACATATACGTTTGCGTTCATTTTGAGCCTTTAACGAAATTGGGTTTGTTTATTCGGACTGTAAAATCATCTTTTTTTCTGTAATCCTTTGTTAAAGTTAAGTTTACATTCATTTTGGCTTTTCGGAGATTGGGTTTGATTGGGTTTGAATTGGGTTTGTTTTGACCAATTGTCCAATTGAATTTATTTTCATAATCCGTTGTATTATATGGATATACATTCATTTGACTTTTTCGGAAATTGGGTTTGTTTTGCATAAAAAGTAGCTGATTTGTAGAGGATTCTCGACAGATGTAGAGGGCGGAGGACAGAGGACAGACGACAGAGGACAGAAGACGGATGACAGGTGCCTTATAGGCACGTAAATAACTGGATTCTCGATTCTTGATACTCGATTCTGGATTCTCGATGGTTGCGATGGTTCATTGGTTAATTTAGTTAATATGGTTAATTTGGTTAAACGGTCATTGGCCCTTCGACTCCGCTCAGGACAAGTTTAGAGTTTGGCTTCTTTTTGCCGGAGGCGAAAAAAGTAGCCCCCGGCAGAAAAGCAAGTAAGCACACACTGGGGATAAACTCAGGGAGTAAAAAAACACTCCCTCTATAATTAGAGCTACCTGCACTTTTGATGCGAAAAAAGTCCTTGAATATCGATTCGTGATTCTCGTAACTCGATTTGGGAAAGTGAGTTAAAATTTTTTAAAAATTTCAAATTTTGTTCTGAGGTATCATCGTTTTTGATTGAAAACTGACTGAAATTTTTACCTATCTTAACGGTCAATAAGACTCAGGACGCAAGACTCAAGACACAAGACTTAAGACACAAGAATTAAGACAAAAGATATGTTTATAGATGATGGAATGCCGTATATAGACGACCTGTGGCAGCCTCAAGCGGGTCCCGAAGAATCGGGACCCACTTGGGAACGGCTCATGAACTAATTTGCTAATTCGCTAATTGACTCGTTGTCCCCCTACCGCGCCAGCTCTGCGACTTCCTTTGCGCTCAGCACCCGGTCGTAGATACGAACGTCGTCAATCAGGCCGGAGAAGAAACTCGCTGTATCAAGAGTCTTGCCGGCACCAAGGTATAGACCACCATCCGAACCTACACCGCCTACAACATCGGTATCTTTGGCAACCTCTGCTCCATCCACATACAGGCATCTTTTCAGCCCATCGAAATCATAAACAAGGCCGACATGGCGCCACTGAACATCTGTGATTACGGATTCCGACACTAATGGGTCGAACGGCGGATGCATCAATCTGGTGATGAGTCTGCCGTATGATGGGTCCGCCCAAAGCCATGCGCTTCCCGGCTGAGTATTAAGGCCATCAGTAGTGTCCATCTGTGATATAATCACCTGACCCGGCGCACCGCCTTTAACCCAGGCAAAGACGCTGAACGAACCTATCGATGGGTCTAATATAAAGTCGGTCTCGACATAATCATCAATTCCGTCGAATTCCAATGCGCCGGCAAATTTCCCGCCAGTAGGTTGCCAGAGTGGCTCTCCGTGAAGGGTGCCATTGTTGTTGTTGATGCAATCGTGGGCAACCACGCCCTCAGTTTCATCCAGTGCCCAGTGTGCTATTATATCTTCCATTTTTTGCCACCAGTAGCTCATCAAGACCTCCAAGTCCAGGACATCTACGATACCGTCGCCAAAAGGTAACGGAGCAATATCAACCAACGGCTCATTCTGGCCCCATTTTTCAATGAGTATCAATAGATCCTCGATGTTCACGATTCCGTCTCTGTTAAAGTCCGCTGGTATGAATCCGATTTCATACACTTCCACCGTTGAAGTAGCCGTCCAAGGCCAGCATTTGTCGCTCCCGCCGATGGAATAGATGATCCCGTTGACCACGCTGGTGGGGGAAAAACCTCTTGCAGTTGGCATTTCGGCTTTCTTCGTCCATGTGTCCGTCGCCGGGTCGTATTCTTCCACGGTCGAAAAAGTAGTCGACATACCAGTAAAGCCTCCAATGGCGTAGATCCTCCCGTTCACCACGCTGGTGGAAAGGCCTTTCCTTCCAGTTGGCATATTGGCTTTCCTCGTCCAGGTGTCCGTCGCGGGATCATATTCTTCCACCGTTAAAAGACCTGGTCCGCTCAGGTTACCTGTTAGACCTCCAATGACATAGATCTTCCCGTCCACTACGCTGGCGGCAGCCATGGTCCTCGCGGTTGGCATATCGGCCTTCCTCGTCCATGTGTCCGTCGCGGGGTCGTATACTTCTACGGACCGAACGTTGGAATCTTCAGGATGACCGCCAATGGCATATATCTTCCCATCCACCACGCTGGTGGAAAGAAAGCACCTCCCGGTTGGCATGTCGGCTTTCTTCGTCCAGGTGTCCGTCGCCGGGTCATACTCTTCCACGGTCGGAGTATCTGTCTCGGCACGTGGAGCACCACCGATGGCATATATCTTGCCATTCACCACGCTGGTAGAAACGAACGCCCTCGCGGTTGGCATATCTGCTTTCGTTGTCCATGTGTCCGTCGTCGGGTCATACACTTCCAGGGTCGAGAGATATTTTCCGTATGGAGTTTTTCCACCCCCGATGGCATAAATCTTGCCGTCCACTACGCTGGTGGTAAGACCGAACCTTGGGGTGGGCATGTCGGCCTTGGCCACACAGGCGTTGGTCAGGACTACGCTGGCTAATACCACAAGCAGCAGCACTGCACCGGCCCACCGTGGGCGTGAGGTCTTTTTGTAATCAGCAATCATCTTAATTCTCCTTTCAATTTGACATGTATCTTCTAATATTCCCGCCACCGAGGGCAGGTAACGCACCTGGGAGAAATTCTCCAAAAGACTAACAATAGTCTGGCCATATCTGGGCGGCTCATCTGAGTTCATCGTCGAGATTGCCAAACCGTCACAGGCTAATTCACGGTCCGCCCGCATCCGGCCGAATGCAAACCACATCAGCGGATTAAACCAGTGCACAACTTGCAGCAGCGCCATCAGCCAGCCCAAATAGATATCACGCTGTCTAAGATGGGCCAATTCATGGATAAAAACATAGCGCAGCTCTTCAAGGCCATAGGTTTCGAGCATACCCTGCGGCAGCAGCAGCCGAGGCCGAACAAAACCGAATAGGGCGGGACTTTTTATTCTATCGCTGACAATCACACCTAAAATCGTCTGGACACCCATCTGCATCTTGCAGTCTTCCAACAACTCGAGAATCTTCTGGTCCGTAATCGGCCGCTCGCGCTTGACCGTCAGCCAAAGACTGATGTTTCGCATACAAACATAGCCGGCCATAACAACAGTCCCGACCAGCCAGAGCAAAGGCAACATACGCACAAATTTAATAAAGACAGTTTTAGAGTCGGCTTCCTGTTGTGTCTCCCGGGCATCCGCAGATTCGGCACCAAAATAAAAGCCCATGCCACGAGTGCTTTGAGGCTCCGAGATAGACTCTATTATTCGTCCCTGCTGAATCGAGCGCGGAACTAAATTGAAAACACTTATCCTGCTCTGGGGTAGCCAGGGCATCGACAGGCGTATCAATAACAACAGCCAGAGAAAGTAGTGCCAGCGAATCCCCAATCTGCGCCGCAGGATTAGCTGGACAAGGACAATTAAAACAATCAGCACGCTGCCTTGCAGACTTACCCACAAGAGCCAATCAAAAAATCGTAATAACTGTGAATTTAAGGCCTCCATTTTTCAGCCCCTTCTTTATTGTGATTACTTCTTTCTCTTTTTACCTTCATCAGCAGCCTTTTTAAGGATGCGCCTGAGTTTTGAAATCTTCTCTGGGGATAGATTTTGCTCTTCGACAAAAGCCGCTAACATCGGCTCAATCGAGCCGCCGCCGAGTCGCTTTAGAAACGTCCTGGCTTCAGCCTTGATGCATTCGGCCTCCGTAGCAAGCGGAAAGTAGTGGTACTGTCTGCCCTTTTTCTCAAAGCCCACGGCCTTTTTCTGAACTAACCTGTTAATCAGCGTCCTTATAGTCTCCCGTTTCCAATGGGTCTTTCCGGAAAGTCTCTTAACAATATCGTTGGCGGTCGCCGGAGAAGTGTCCCACAAAACCTTCATAACTTCCCACTCGGCTTCTGAGATTTTAGGGGTCTTTTTCATATTAGCCTCCATACTATTACATCTGTAACATTTACAATTGTTACATATGTAACACATAACGTCAACAAAAAAATAAAATATTTGAATTTTTTTTCTGAAGTACCCTGATTTGTGCTTCTATGGCGTATTTTTCGTTAGCAATATCCATTTTTTTGCGTATAATCAGGCTTCCGTTCGCCATTTTCAGGCTAAAAGGCAACCTGTTAAATGCTCAATGAGAATCATTACCATAGGTTCTTTTGATTCTCTGAATCTGAAAGGGCTGATAATGTCCAAAAATATCCTATTCAGTATAGCGCTGATTATTTTGCTCTTTGCCTTCGTTTGCCCCGCCAATGCAGACCTCAGCGCTGTCAAACTGCCGAGCACCGAAGTGAAAAATGATTTCTACGTAGGCAACCGCCCGCCGCTGCTGCCAAGCCCTTTGATAAAGCTGCCGATAGGCGCGATTGAACCGCAAGGCTGGGTGCGCAGGCAGCTCGAACTGCAGGCCGACGGTTTCCACGGACACCTGACCGAAATCAGCAATTTCCTCAAGAAGGAAAAAAATGCGTGGCTTAATCCTGATGGCGAAGGGCTGCACGGCTGGGAGGAACCGGTTTACTGGCTAAAGGGATTCAGCAACTGCGGCTACATCCTCGGCGATGAGCGCATGATTAAAGAATCCAAAATCTGGCTCGAGGCGGCGCTTCGAAGTCAGAAGCCCGACGGCTGGTTCGGACCGGACAAGGGCAGAAAGGGTGCGGCAACGGAATTGGAGGGCCGTGAGGATCTCTGGCCCAATATGATAATGCTCTTCTGCCTGCAGAACTACTACGAGTTCGCCAGTGATGAGCGGGTCATCGAGCTGATGACCAACTATATGAAGTATCTCACGACCGTGCCCGAAGAGCGGTTCTTAGTGGGCTATTGGCCGCAGATGCGGGGAGGCGATTTGCTTTACAGCGTATATTGGCTGTACAACCGAACCGGAGATAAATTTTTGCTGAACCTGGCCAAAAAGGTCCACCGGCGCACCGCTGAATGGGAAAAGGATGTAATCAACTGGCACAACGTGAATATGTCGCAGGGCTTCGGCCAGCCGGCCACGTTCTATATGCAGTCGAAAGACCCGAATCATCTCTTGGCCGCCGAGCGGAATTGGAGCAAGATACGGGATATGTACGGCCAGGTGCCGGGCGGGATGTTCGGCGGCGATGAGAACTGCCGCCCCGGATTTACCGACCCCAGGCAGGCGGTAGAGACCTGCGGCATGGTCGAAATGATGCTCTCGCACGAAATACTGCTTACGATTACCGGTGAGACGAAATGGGCGGACCGCTGCGAGGATGTGACGTTCAACTCGCTGCCCGCGGCATTTACGCCCGACCTCAAGGCGCTACATTATCTGACCGCGCCGAATATGATATTGTGCGACCAGAACAACAAGTCCCCGGGCCTGCAAAACAAAGGGCCTATGTTACTGTTCAATCCGCATATTCATCGCTGCTGTCAGCATAACACCGGCCACGGCTGGCCTTATTACGCCGAACACCTCTGGATGGCCACCGGCGGCAACGGCCTGGCCGCCGTGCTATATGCACCTTCTCAGGTCACGGCAAAGGTCGGCGACGGCACTGAGGTTACTATCACAGAGAAAACACGATACCCATTCGACGAGAGCATCCAGCTGACTATCACAACCGCAACGCCGGTCAGCTTCCCGCTTTATCTGCGCATACCCGACTGGTGCGAAAATCCAAAGCTGATAATCAACGGCAAAAAAGCAGCGGTCAAAGCCCGTCCCGGAGCGTATATCCTTATTGACCGCAAGTGGACAGACGGTGACAGGATAAGTCTTAATCTGCCAATGAAAATCACACTCACGAAGTGGACGAAAAATAAAAACAGCGTCTCGGTCAACCGCGGGCCTCTTACCTACTCGATGAAGATTGGTGAAAAATACTTCAAAGCCGGAGGCACCGAAAAATGGCCCGCCTGGGAAATACACCCAACTACCCCTTGGAATTATGGGCTTGTGTTGAACGAGCCGGACCCCGCCTCGTCGTTCCGGGCCGTGTACAAGGCCTGGCCCGATGACGACCAGCCTTTTGAGGCTATTGCTGCTCCAATCGAATTGCGCGCCAAAGCCAAAAAGATTCCGGCCTGGCAGAAAGACCACCTCGGCTTAGTCGGCAAGCTCCAGCAAAGTCCGGTCAAATCCGGCGAGCTGACCGAGACCGTAAAGCTGGTCCCGATGGGCTGTGCCCGGTTACGCATTTCCGCCTTCCCGACCATCGGCACCGGCCCCGATGCCCACGAGTGGGAGCCGCCACCGAAATCGATGCCTGATACCGCATCGCGCCTGGAGGTGCCGTTGTGGACGAGCTTTTCCGGCGGTGTCCTTGAGTAGCGTATTGACACTGAAAAACGAGAGTAATAGAATGCGTCTCTTTTTGTAGCGCTAAAAACAAGCTTGTAAAACTAGTTGTTAGGAAATTAGAGAACTCTATAGCTCACTTATTTAGTTTCTGTTGCGGAAACAGTACGCCTGTTAGAAGCGTATGTATCCATATTTGTCATTCCCGCGAAAGCGGGAATCCAGTTTTTCGCTCTGGACCCCTGCTTTCGCAGGGGTGACATAGTCGGTTTTCGTTTTATGCAACAGATACTATTTAAGAAAACAGGAAGAAGTGTTGACATTATGGAATACAGCGAAGAAGAGCTCTTGGCGAGAGCAAGAAAACCACTGGAAATAGCTTCAGAACTTCATTCATATTACAAAGGCAAGATAGCTGTAACGCCCAAGTGCCGCGTGAAAGACGTGCATGATTTTGACGTATGGTACAGCCCCGGCGTCTCATCGCCGTGCAGAGACATTGTTAAAAATCCCCAAATGGTTTACGAGCTGACCAGTAAATGGAACACCGTTGCCGTTGTTAGTGACGGGACCAGGGTATTAGGGCTTGGAGACATCGGACCCCATGCGGCCCTTCCCGTTATGGAAGGAAAGGCCCTTATCTACAAATATCTCGGCGGCGTTGATGCATTTCCGATATGCCTTGACACCAAAGACCCCGATAAGCTTATAGAGACTGTCCTGTTATTACACCCTTCTTTTGGAGGGATTAATCTTGAAGATATTGCTCACCCCAAGTGCTTTTACATACTCGACAGATTGAGGAAGGAAAGCCCCATACCGGTATGGCACGATGACCAGCAGGGCACTGCAACGGTCACCCTTGCCGGCCTTGTTAATGCCTTGAAAGTGGTCGGCAAGAATATTGAGGATGTAAAAATCGTTTTTATGGGGGCGGGCGCATCAAATATAAGGATTTCGGATATTATTTTTCAGGCCGGTGCCGATGCAAAAAAATGTATTATGTATGACAGCAAAGGCCCGCTTCACAAGAATCGCTCTGACATAAGGGACAATCCTTCTCTAAAGGAAAAATTAAATATCTGCCGGATTACCAATGAGCCTGGCTTCCAGGGTCCAATCGCCGAAGCGCTGCAGGGTGCGGATGTGTTGATTGCCCTTTCAAAACCCGGGCCGAACTCTGTTAAAGGCCAGTGGATTTCAAAAATGGCAAAAGATTCTATTGTGTTCGTATGCGCCAATCCGGTGCCCGAAATTTGGCCGTGGGAGGCAAAAAAAGCAGGTGCCAGAATCGTCGCAACCGGACGCAGTGATTTCCCGAACCAGGTAAATAATTCCCTCGGCTTCCCCGGCATCTTCAGGGGAGCTCTTGATGTCAGGGCCAAAACAATAACCGACGAAATGTGTATCGAAGCGGCAATGGAATTGGCAAGGACCGCCGAAGACAAGGGACTAAGTGAAGACTACATAATTCCCTCAATGGACGAATGGGAAGTGTTTCCCCGCGAGGCCGCTGCCGTCGGCTCCAAGGCCGTCGAGCAGGGAATTGCCGAAAAAGTTATGACACGGGAAGAGCTGTACAAAACAGCCGAATCAATCATAAAAAAGGCAAGAGAAGAAACCAAAATGCTTATGGAAGAGGGATTCATAACAGACCCGGAAAAAGAATCTTAAATCTGTCCCTGCTGATATAAGTAAAAAATGGAGGCACAGAACAATGAAAACTAAAAACCTCCTTTTTATTTTTTCATCGTGGTTTATCATAATGGCTTGCCGGACAACTCTGGCAGTAACCTACTACGTAAGCCCTTCCGGCGATGACAGTCATTCAGGCACCTCTGCTCAAACCCCATTCCGGACAATTGATAAAGTCAACGCCATAGATTTGAACCCGGGCGATAAAGTGCTTTTTCAGGCCGGCCGTGATTACCACGGCAACCTGCTCTTAACCGCCGAGGATGCTGGAACACCGAAGCAACCGGTTGTTATTGGCTCTTACGGTTCCGGACGTGCCAGGATCAAGGCTGGGGACGGCTCGGGCGTGACTGTGCGGAACGCCGGCGGTGTAGTAGTGGAAAATCTCATCGTGATGGGCAACGACCACAAAACCAATGCGGGCAGCGGAATCAAGATTGTAAATGAATTGCCCAACAACCAGATACTTCGGTACATACGTGTGCACAACGTGGAAGCATCAGGTTTCGGCAGAGAGCAGTACCAACGTCCTACGTCAGTTCAGTCAACTAATGGCTGCGGTATCATCGTGGGTGGATATTCTACTGCCAAAAGTGGCTATAAAGACGTCCGAATCACCCATTGCGTCACCAATCGAAATGAATACTACGGTATTTTGATTATGGGCTACCACGGCAAGGACAACCTTATCATTAGCGATGTATATATAGGTCATTGCAAGATGTATAACAATCCGGGAGACCCTGAATACCTTAAAAACCATTCGGGTAGCGGCATCGAAATGGGCGGTGTAGACAGCGGCATGATCGAATATTGTGAGGCTTACAATAATGGCTACGAAGGCACAGGCTCCATTGGTATCTGGGCGTGTCAAGCTAATAATGTCATCATCCAGCATTGCGAGTCGCACCATAACCGTACAGGTGGGGGTGCTGATGGCGGTGGCTTTGATTTCGATGGTGGCACAACCAATTCCATCCTGCAATACAACTACAGCCACGATAATGATGGAGCGGGCTATCTTATTTGTTCATATAAAAATGCACCGCACACGTTCGACAATAATGTCGTACGATATAACATCAGTGTGAACGACGGCCAAAAAAACAATTATAGTGGTATCGTACTTTGGACAGGCAGTCCCAAAGATAACCCAATCCATAATACCCAAATATATGGCAATACAATTTACAGTTCAACCGCTCCGGCTATTGCTTTCTGGGTAAAAAATGGAATCTATAACACGAAAGTCTGTAATAACCTGTTTATTACAGCCAACAATCAAAAATTACTGGTAGGAAATCCCGACAAATCGATGGCAACATTTGCCGGCAATGTTTACTGGTCTGTTGATGGAAAATATGACATTGCAGGATATAAAAGCTTGGAAGACTGGCGGGCAGCCACCGGCCAGGAGATGCTGAACGGAAAGCCCGTTGGCCTGGTTGTCGATCCCAAGCTAATTGATATGGGAAAAAGTGTTTCTATCGGAGACCCAACTAAGCTCCATACGGTGACCGCCTATCGGTTGCAGAAAAACTCCCCGTTGATTGATGCGGGATTAGACCTTCGGTCCCTGTTCGGGATTGAGCCGGGCAACAGGGACTTTTATGGAACTTCCATTCCGCAGGGCAAAGCCTACGATATAGGGGCACATGAATTCATTTCAAAGAAAACGTTAGGTGCAGAACAAAAATAGTATAAATTTAATACCGAGACAAAATCAAAGCCTATCAGAACACTACCTGACTGATGATGAGCTTTTTATCCCAGATTAAATAGTGTGTTGTCTAACAGCTCGAACCAGCCTAACTTCTTAAGTAAAAATTTTCTTTTGGCTATTTCTTGCCATTTGCCGAATAATAATATAGTGTATTGCCTTTTATACACGCACTCTTAAATATCAGGGATAGATATGGAACTGATAAAGAAAATCAAGCAGTCCGAAGCACAAGCACAGGAAATTATCGAACAGGCCAAAGCAGAGGCGGCAAACCAGGCTGAAAAGGGTAGAGACAATCGCCTGGCAGCCATGACCGAAGCCGAGCAGCAGCGGAAACAAGCCACCGAGGCCGCCATAGCCGAAGCAAAATCACAAGCCGAGGCTGAAGTTGGGAATCTTAAAGCCCAGGCCGAAGACCAGCGCCGACAATTGCGCGATAAAACTGCTGATAAAATGGCCACAGCGGCCGCAAAAGTAATGGATTACTTAAGAGGCTAACGATGGCCATTGCGCAGATGGCAAAAATCATAATTGTCAGTCATCGCTCGCAGGCCTCCGAGCTTCTCGAAGCCCTGCAGCACGAGGGCATTTGTCATATCCTCAACGCAGACGAGGCGATTCTCAGCAGGGACTTCCCAGAGCTTGGCGCCGCAGCCGAACGGCCTAAAGACATCGAAGGGCTCTTAAATCGACTTGAAAAAAGCATCGCATTTCTCAAAAGTTACGCCCAGGCCCAAAAGGGCCTTGCAAGCGTCCTTTCACCGCGTACCGTCATCGATGTGCAATCGTACCAAAAGGTCGTTTCAGACCGGCAAATCTTAAAGACTATCGACAAGTCCGAGCAGCTCGAAGCATCAATGGAGAAAACAAAGGGCGAAATTGAAAACCTCCAATCCACCCTGGAGATGCTCGGCCCCTGGGCGTCTCTCGAAACACCCGTAGAAGAAATCGGCCTGCTTCACCAGGCGACCTGCTGGACAGGATTGCTGCCCATCCAGCTTTTTGAGCAGACCCGGGAAAAGCTAACCGAGTCCGGTGCGGCAATCCAGCAAATAGGAACCACCACCAACAAATCCGCCTGCCTCATCGTTGCCCTGAAAGAAAACGCAGATGATGTACAAAAGCTGTTGCGGTCGGCCGAGTTCGAGCCGGTCAGCTTCGAGCCGATGACCGGTACCGTATCGAAACTAATTAAAGAGCACAGTAAAAAACTCAAACAGGCCCAAAAACAATTAGAAAGCCAGGTAGATAACGCTGCGACGCTTTCTAAAAATCTGCTTAATTTAGAGATTCTCTACGACCATTATCAAAATCTCCTCAACAGAGAGCAGGCTAAGGATACCGCACCGGCTACGGAATGTACGGTCCTTTTGGAAGGTTGGGTAAAGAAGAATGATTATGCCAAGCTGGAGAAAATAGTATCGGGCTTCAAGGCGTCGAGTTTAACAAAAATCGAACCGGCCGAGGACGAAGAGATACCCGTTGAGATTGAGAACAAGAGGGCTATCAAGCCTTTTGAGGTGATAACCCGCCTTTACGGTATGCCGCAGCATTTCGAAGTGGACCCGACGGTTTTTCTGGCACCGTTTTTTGCTCTGTTCTTTGCGTTGTGTCTGACCGATGCCGGCTACGGACTACTGATTATTGCCCTGATGGTCTTTTTCATAAAGAAGATGCAGGGCGACAAAAAGCTGATGTGGATGTTAGGGATTTGTGCGGCCGCGACCGTGGTGGCGGGGGCGCTTACCGGCGGATGGTTCGGCGACGGGGTGCAGCAGTTCGTGCCCGCATTGAAACCCCTCCGGGAAAAAATGATGTGGTTTGACCCGCTTGAGAAACCAATGACGTTCTTTATTTTGGCACTGGGTCTCGGTTACTTCCAGATTATTGTAGGTCTGTTTATCGGTTTTGCACACAGTCTTAAGCGGCGTGACTATATTTCAGCAATTTGCGATTATCTCAGCTGGCTGGTAATGATCAATTCGATTGTGGTTTTCCTCGCCGGTAAGTTTGGAGTAATCCCTGCTCATATTGCCAATATCTTTGGGCTCATAGCCCTGGTCCCGGCGTCAATCATATTATTATTCAGCCAGCGCGAAGGTGGCTGGGGCGGCCGGATAGGAATGGGATTTTACAACCTGTTCAGTACCATATTCTATATGGGCGATGTCCTGAGCTATCTGCGATTGATGGCACTGGGTATGGTTACAGCAGGACTGGCAATGGCCATAAACGTAATAGTTATAATCTGCGGCAAGATTCCCTATGTAGGTATTTTAATCGCTGTGCTTGTGTTTGTAGGAGCCCACACATTCAATCTGGCCATCAACGCTCTTGGCGCCTTCGTACATACACTCCGGCTGCAGTATGTCGAGTTCTTCCCGAAGTTCTTTGTCGGCGGCGGAAAACAATTTCAGCCCCTGAGCAAACAATACAAACATATTTACATCAAAAAGGATTTTTGAATTTAACTGGTAATTAAAGAAAGTGAGGTTTGGAAATGGACGGAATGACGTTAGCTTTAATTGGCGCAGGTTTGGCGGCCTTATTGGCCGGTATCGGCTCGGCAATTGGAATCGGTATCGCCGGCAGAAGCGCCACCGGAGTATTGAGTGAAAAGCCCGAACGATACGGTCAGATGTTTATTATGGTCGTCCTGCCCGGTACTCAGGGATTCTACGGCTTTTTGGCTGCGTTCCTGGTGATGCTCAATCTTAAATTCTTTGGTGGGGCGGGGCAGGGCGTTTCCGAGTTGAGCACGACCGTTGGACTGCAGGTTCTGATTTCCTGTCTGCCCATTGCCTTTGCCGGTCTGGTAAGTGCCATTTTTCAGGGTAAGGTCTGCTCAGGCGGTATCCTGATGGCCGCCAAAAAACCGGAGATGGCGTTCAAGGCGGGCGTTGTCTATGCGGTTATGGTCGAAGTCTATGCGGTCCTGGGTCTTCTGGTCACTATGTTTATGTTGCTGTTCGGTATTAATTGGCCAACAGCGTGAATGAGTAAATCTGTGGATGAGTAGATGAGGCAACGCATCAGCTCATTTACGCATAAACACATATACGCATATACGAGATATAAAATTATGGAAGCTGAACAGGTAGTAGAAAAGATATTGGCCGACGCCAAGGCCGAGGCGGATAAAATAACAAAAGAAGCCGAAGAAAAAGAAGCTGCTGAGCAGGCCAAGCTCAATGAGCAGCTGGACGAATACAAAAAGCAAACGGAGATTCTCGCCAAAAAAGCCGGCGAAGACGAAAAGTCGCATATCCTTGCAGCGGCAAGAATGGATATTGCCAAGCAGTTTCTTGCAGAGAAAAGGAAGATACTCGACGAGGTCTTTGAACAGGCGCATCAGCAGCTACAAAACTTGCCTGATGATGAATATCGCGATCTGATTAAAAAACTAATACTCGATACCGTCGAGACCGGCGATGAAGAGGTGGTAGTTGATACAAAAGAAAAACGCATCGACCGGGAATTTATAAAGCAAATAAACAGCGAATTAGGCTCCGGTAAAAAAGGCGATTTAAAGTTGTCCGACCAAAAACAGGACATCGGGGCCGGCTTTATCTTAAAACGTGGAAAGATAAAAACCAACGTCTCTATCGGTGTGCTTCTGGACCAGGCACGAAAAGAGCTGGAAATTGAATTAGCAAAAGTGTTGTTTAGTGAATAATAAAGGAAATCAGGTCATCAGGGTACCAGGTTATCAGGATAAATTTGTCTTTTCCTGTTTCACTGTTATCCTGATAACCTGATAACCAAAAATAATGTTAGCAGCAAAACTCAAACAGCCCGTTATTGATTTTTACACATACCCGCCCATCGGCCGCGATGACTGGCGATATGCGTTCCAGACGGCCCGGGTCCGCGCGCTCGAGATGCAGATGCTGACCAGGGCTGCTTTACTCGATATGGCCAACGCAGGGAGCTTCGAGCAGGCTGCGGATTTATTGAGTGGAACCGAATACGCCCTTCCGCGAGGCGGCAGGGATTTTGCCGAAGTGGCGGAAATCCTGCAGCAGCAAAGAGCAGCGATACGCGAGCTTTTCTCGGTTTTAATGCTTGATAAGCCGATTGTCGAGCTGTTCAGGACGCGAGATGATTTTGCAAATATGCGGCTGGCGGTCAGGAGGACTTTAACTGAAAAGGAATTGGGCACCGATTACAGCAGCCACGGCAACGTCCAGCCGGAGATGATTGAGCAGATATTTTCCGAGGAAGATGAGTTCAGCAAGCCGGTATTTCCTGATTACATCCGCCAGGCCGTAGAGCAGGCCTTTCTGGCCTATTATCAAAACAAAGACATTCGCCGGGTTGACTACGCAATCGACAGGGTCCAGGCACAATATAATCTAATGAGAGCACACCGGCTAAAAAATATTTTCCTGCTCGGGCTTTTTAGGATACAGATTGACCTGACCAACATTCGCACAATGCTTCGGCTCAAGTTCATCGAATCCGAGTCCCGCGCCAAAACGGCGGAAGCCGAAGCTTTTTTGGTGCGTGATAATGTCTTTTTGGAAGGCGGTTTTATTGAATTGGAGCGAATCAGGCACGGCGCCGAGCTCGGCTACGAAGCCTTGGGGCCGTTGTTCTTTGTAACGCCGTACCATCGAATCGTTGACACAGGCGCTAACTACCTGGCGTCGAATAAATCTTTTTTGAGGGTTGAGCAGCAGTGCGATGAGCATTTGACCGGATTTTTGAAATCAGCCGTTCAGATTACCGCCGGCCCTCAGCCGATTATTGCTTTTTTGTTAATGAAGGAAAATGAAATCCGCAAAGTCAGATTGATATTGACGGCTAAAAAGAATTTCCTGGATACAAAACTTATTTTGGAGCGTATCTCGTGATCGGTGCCCCGGGACACGAGCATCGAGAATCGAGTATCAAGCATCGAGAAGCGCTTGTTCGCCGTAGCTGGTTCCTTCGTAGCCTTGGCGAAGAAGGACAGCGAAGGCGGAAGAATCGAGGTTCAAGTATGAAATCGATAAAACTAATCTGCCTGGCTTTGGTATTAATGTTTATCGCTGTCGGGTGTGAGGAAAAAGAAACTGAGTCTCCAATGCAAGCTGAATCCGTAGTCATTGAAAGTCCGGCTAAACCTTCTGAACCCACCAAATCCCTGCACCAGGCTGCTGCGGATGGCGATTTTGTCGAGGTCCGGTTACACTTGGTAAAGGGTGTCGATCTCAATGCCAAGGATGTGTACGGCCGGTCACCTTTGCACCTCGCGGCCGAGAAGGGTCACAAAAATGTTGTAGAGCTGCTTATTGCCAAGGGTGCCGATGTTAATGCAAAGAATTACTACGGCCATACGCCGCTGCTTGAGGCCGTCCACGAAGGCCAAGTGGCTGTGGCCAAGCTGCTCATTGCAAAGGGAGCTGATGTCAATGCGAAGAACAATCTCGGCTGGCCGGTTCTCCACGTTGCTGCCGGTGAAGGCCTAAAGGACATCACAGATCTGCTTATTGATAAAGGCGCTGATGTCAACTCAGGGAATGACTCGAACCAGAGGCCTTTGCACATAGTGGCCGAAAAGGGCCACAAGGACATTGCCGAATACCTTATCGCTAAAGGTGCTGATATCAACGCAAAAGACGAAAATGGCTGGGCGCCCCTGTTCTACGCAATCGTTCACAGCCAAAAAAATGTTGCCGAGCTGCTTATTGCTAAGGGTGCCAATGTCAGCGCAAGGGATAATTACAACCAGACACCACTGCACCTTACGGCTGCTCACGGCCACAAGGACCTCGCAGAACGCCTTATCGCCAAAGGCGCCGATATCAATGCAGAAACCAAAGAAGGCCAAACGCCGCTGGATTGGGCGAAAGATGAAGAAAATACGGAAATCGTCGAGCTGTTACGAAAGCACGGAGCGAAAGAATGACCAATTAACTAATTAACCAATTAACTAACTCGTATGGAAGGTAAAATAGCAGTTTTAGGTGGTACTGATTTTGTGATGCCGTTTTCGGCACTCGGGGTGGATACGTACCCGGTGGGCCTCACCGCCGGTGACGTTGCCGAAAATGCACAGAAAATAATTGATGAAAAGTATGCGCTCGTGGTGGTCGCCGAGAATATAGCCCCGAAGGCCGAAGAAGTTTTCGCGGATTATCACAACACGCCGACTCCCTGTATTCTTGTTGTGCCGTTTACCACCGAATCCGAGGGCTTTGCGACCCAGGCCCTCGGAGAAGTGCTCAAAATGGCTACGGGTATTAACATTTTGCAAAACAATTAAGGAGCAGAAGCGATAGAAGTTCTGCAGCAAATTTGCTGTAGATAATAACCTCTAAGAAAGTTTATATCTTTAGTGAAGCCGTGAGCACGGGAAATTCCGGTTAATCATTATTAAAGAAAGGTTGTGCATGAGCAGACAATTAATCAAAAAATTGTTAGCAATAATACTTCTGGTAGCGTTGTTTTCCTCGAAATCTCTGCCGTCAAATAAGAAGATTGAGTTTTGGGACGTTCAACGCAAGGGAGCGAATTACTTCAATGTCACACCTGAAGAGCAATGGTTCAAAGCCGCTCACGAGCTGGGAATTGATTGGGTTCGCATGACCTATGATAAATGGAAAGGGCAGCGGCGAGACTTCTTGATGGGGGACACCAACAACTTCACCGGGATTATCCAAGAAGACCTGGCAAGACTCATCCAAACACTTGATTGGGCCGACAAATACAACATTAAGGTCGTAATCGCCCCCTTGGGCTTGCCGGGCAATCGCTGGGTGCAGAACAACGACAACCGTCGCGATTTACGCTTATGGAACGATCATAAATACTGGCGGCAAGCGGCTGACTTCTGGCGAGATTTAGCGGCGAGCTTAAAAGATCACCCGGCGGTCTATGCCTACAACATCCTTAACGAACCGATCCCGGAAATGAAAACGGGTCTAGCAGAGCACGGCCCGGCCTCGCGTTACGCGCCCTGGTACAAAAAATACCGCGGCACCTCTCACGATCTACCGGCATTCTACGAGACCGTCATCGCTGCCATCCGCCAAGTCGATTCGGAGACCCCGATCATGTTGGATGCAGGTTGGTACGCCCAGCCCGCTGCCTTCGTCTATTGGCCTAAAATCGGCGATGAGAAGGTGCTCTATTCATTCCACATGTACGAACCTTATCAGTTCACGAATCACAAGAACTTCCGGGAAGAACGAAACTACGTATATCCAGGCACGATACCTTATGCCGGAGAGGATGTTCATTGGAACAAACAACAGATTGAGAATTATCTGTCGCCGTTCTGCGAGTGGGCCAAAGTCCGAAAGATTCCGTCAAACCGTTTGGTCTGCGGCGAGTTTGGATGCTACCGTCGGAATCAGGGCTGCAAAGAGTATCTCACCGATGTTATTGCTGTATTGAGCTCACATGGCCTGCACTGGGCGTTCTATTCGTTCCGTGAGGATGAATGGGACGGATATGACTACGAGATAGGAAGTGGCGGCTTGGGAGCGGCATACTGGCAGGCCAAAGAAGCCGGGCAGAATCCGGAAGTTCCACGCCGGGACAATCCATTGTTCAGCATCATAAAAAGGCAGTTCTCCCCAGGCAAAGCGCCTACCCACTCGGCGGATTCAATCACGAATCCGAAGGTTCGCGAGTTGGTCGAGGCTTTGGGCAGCAATGAGTGGAGGCAGCGCGAAGAGGCAGCCAACGAGATCTGGACGATGGGCCTCGAGGCCAGAGCTGCTATCCCTTCCCTCATCGAGCGGTTGGAGGACGGAGAATGGCAGGTCCGCAAAGCCGTTGCACACGCGCTGTCCCGCATGGGACCGGCAGCGGGACCGGCGGTTCCTTCCCTGACCGAAGCGCTCACCGACGAGGAGTGGCAGGTCCGCAGGCCCGCCGCCGAGGCCTTGGCCGCAATCGGATCGGCCTCAGAACCGGCAGTATCCACTCTCATCAAAGCGCTGGACGACGAAGAGTGGCACGTTCGAAAAGCTGCTGCCCAGGCCCTCGCTGCTATAGGTCCGGCTTCCTGGCCTGCTGTATCATCTCTGATTAAGGCACTGAGCGACGAGGAGTGGCATGTTCGAAAGCCCGCCGCCGAGGCTCTTGCTGCGATAGGACCAGCTTCGAAACCGGCGATATCTCATCTCATCAAGACGCTAAATGACGAGGAGTGGCAGGTCAGGAAACCTGCGGCACTGGCGCTGGGAGCAATCGGCCCCGATGCCAGGCAGGCAATACCTGCTTTGAAAGAAATGCTCAATGATCCTGAATGGCAGGTGCAAAAGGTAGCCGCCGATGCGTTGGAAAAGATTGCCAGGCAAAGCAATGCTTCAGGGCTTGAAAGATAGATAAAGATTCAGTGAAGGCTGTTTTTTACGTGGCCGTAAAAGGAAGGTTTTGATAATGAGTGAGAAGAAAGAAGGCAAGATAGTCAAAGTCGCAGGGCCTGTTGTTGTTGCTGAAGGTATGGCCGGTGCGCGAATGTATGACGTCGTTCACGTGAGTAAAATGAACCTCATCGGCGAAATCGTGGAATTGCACAGCGACCGGGCCTCGATTCAGGTCTACGAAGAGACTACGGGCATAGGCCCGGGCGAACCGGTTGTTGACACCGAGGCGCCTTTGAGTGTCGAGCTGGGCCCCGGCCTGATTGAAAGTATTTACGACGGCATCCAAAGGCCCCTGAACTCGCTTGTCGAGCTCGAAGGCGAATTTATGAGCAGGGGCAGTGCCCTGCCCGGCCTGAACAGGGAAAAGAAATGGCACTTTAAACCGGCGGTAAACGACGGCACGAAAGTCGGCTCGGGTGATATCATAGGCGAGGTGCAGGAAAGTACGCTTGTTGTGCACAAAATTATGGTGCCGACCGGCGTAGATGGAACTATACAAAAAATAAAAGAAGGTGAGTACACAGTCGAGGAAACAATAGGCGTCATAGCCGGGGATGATGGTAACGAAACCGAGCTGAAATTGATGCAGAAATGGCCTGTCCGCAACGCCAGGCAGACAATAAAACGGCTCGCACCGAATCAGGTTCTCGTTACGGGTCAGCGGGTTATCGATACCTTTTTCCCGATCGCCAAGGGCGGGACGGCCTGTGTACCGGGGCCGTTCGGAACCGGCAAGACAGTCGTCCAGCACCAGTTGGCCAAATGGGTCGATGCCGACATAGTGGTTTACGTAGGCTGCGGCGAGCGCGGCAATGAGATGACCGACGTCTTAACAGAGTTCCCGGAATTAAAAGACCCCCGCAGCGGCGAACCGTTAATGCGGCGCTCCGTCCTGATTGCAAACACATCGAACATGCCCGTCGCCGCAAGAGAGGCCTCCGTCTATACAGGTATCACCATAGCCGAGTATTTCCGCGATATGGGCTACGTTGTGGCCCTGATGGCCGACAGCACGAGCCGGTGGGCCGAAGCGATGCGTGAAATATCGACCCGTCTGGAAGAAATGCCCGCCGAGGAAGGCTATCCGGCCTATCTGGCGGCGCGAATCGCAGCGTTTTACGAAAGGGCCGGCCGAGTCAAGTGCTGCGGTAATCCCGAACGGGAGGCAGCCTTATCAATTATCGGTGCGGTAAGCCCGCCGGGAGGCGACCTGTCTGATTCCGTTGTGCAGGCCACACTTCACGTTGTCAAAGTATTCTGGTCGCTCAAAGGCGAGCTTGCTTATCAGAGGCACTTTCCGGCAATTGACTGGCTCACTTCGTACAGCTTCTACAAGCAGTATCTCAAGGAGTGCTTCGAAGATAAGGACAAAGGTCAGGAAATGGAAGAGATGGCTACACGGGCGATGAGCCTGCTGGAGCAGGAGGCCGAGCTTCTTGAGATTGTTCGGCTGGTGGGTGCAGAGGCCCTGTCGCCGCAGGACAGATTGGCGCTCGAGACGGCAAGGTCCATTCGCGAGGATTTCCTGCATCAGAATGCCTTCCATAGTGTTGATACATTCACCTCGATGAACAAACAGTACGAGATGTTAAAGACCGTCCTGCACTTTCACAAGCAGGCCCTCGCCGCCATTAAGGCCGGAGTTGAAACCGCTGATATCTTCAAGCTGCCCGTCCGGGAGGAAATTGCAAGGGCAAAATATATCCCCGAGACCGCCGAGCAGCTTGAAAAACTAAAGGAAGAAAAAGAGGTCGAAGCCGCTGAAGAATCAAAAGAACCCGGGAAAGAGCAGGAAACAGAAAGAGCCGAGCAAAGCAAGCAATCAATCGAAAATATTGCCGCTATAAGAAAGACAATCGACGAGCAAATGAAAAAATTGCAAACAGGCTCCGACCGGGATGTAAAAGTTCAGAGCACCAAAGCAGGCAAAGAATAAAAAACCTGCCGAGCAGGATGAGAAAACAGAATCCCCTGAGGGTGCCCGCACGGCATAGTCCTCCGGTGGTTATAAATAGTAAAAGGAAAATTAAGGACTAAACAAATAAATAGAATGAGCCCCAATTGAATTTAGTCGCATAATTCGGGAGATATGATATGCCGGCCATAAAAGAATACCAAACAGTAGTAGATATCTCCGGCCCGTTAATGCTGGTCGAGATGGTTGATGAAGCCAAGTACGGGCACATCGTCGATATTGAACTTGGCGACGGCTCGATACGTCACGGCCAGATACTGCAGGTCGAGAATGACAAGGTCCTCGTTCAGGTCTTCGAGGGCACGCGAGGCATCGACGTCAAAAGAAGCACGGTTCGCTTCCTGGCCAAACCGCTGGAGCTGGGGGTTTCACCCGATATTTTGGGCAGGGTTTTCAGCGGTCTGGGTGAGCCGAAAGACGACGGCCCCGCCATTATTCCCGAGAAACGGCTGGACATTAACAGCAAGCCGATTAATCCTTATGCCCGCAATTATCCGAACGAATTTATCCAGACCGGAATATCAACAATTGACGGCCTGAATCCGCTCGTGCGAGGCCAGAAGCTGCCCGTATTCTCAGGTGCCGGCCTGCCACACGACCAGATAACCGCTCAGATAGCCCGGCAGGCAACGATTCTCGGAGAGGGCGAAGATTTCGCTGTCGTTTTCGCCGCAATGGGAATCACATTCGAGGCGGCACAATTCTTTATCGACGACCTGCATCAAACCGGGGCAATAGAACGTGCGGTGATGTTCATAAACCTTGCAAATGACCCTGCGATTGAGCGGATAGCTACGCCGAGATTCGCGCTCACCGCCGCCGAGTACCTCGCGTACGAGCTGGATATGCACGTACTGGTAATCTTGAATGATATGACCAACTACTGCGAGGCGCTTCGCGAAATCAGCGCAGCCAGAAAAGAAGTCCCCGGCCGAAGAGGGTATCCGGGCTATCTCTATACGGACCTGGCGACGGTTTATGAAAGGGCAGGCCGAATCAAAGGTAAAAAAGGTTCGATTACAATGGTGCCGGTATTGACAATGCCCGAAGATGACAAGACCCATCCGGTGCCGGACCTTACCGGCTATATTACCGAGGGCCAGATAATCCTGTCCCGGCCGTTACACAGAAAGGCCGTCTCGCCGCCGGTTGATGTTTTGCCGAGCCTCTCGCGACTTAAAGACAAAGGTATCGGCGAGGGCAAGACTCGCGAGGACCACGCCGACCTTTACAATCAGCTATACGCCGCCTACGCCCGCGGCAAAGAATGCCAGGAGCTGGCGACCATTATGGGCGAGGCCGCACTCTCGGAAGAAGATAAGAAATATATGACCTTTGCCAACAACTTTGAGGACAGATACGTCTCGCAGGACTATTACGAGAACCGCTCAGTTGAAGCGACCCTCGACCTGGGCTGGGAGCTGCTCAGCATGTTCGAGAACGTCGAGCTAAAGCGTATCGATGTGAAACTTATAGAAAAGTATATGCCGCGGTTCAGGAAGAAAGAACGTGAGTGACGAATTATGTTAGCCAACGTTAATGCGACACGAATGGAGCTATTGAGACTGCGTAAGCGGGTGGCGCTTGCCAGTCGCGGGCATCATCTGCTAAGTGAAAAAAGAGATGAGATTTCCCGGCAGTTAATTCAGATTGCCAGAGAGATTCAGCCGCTGCGCAAACGTGTTGAAGCTGAACTGTTGGAGACGTGCCGGCGGTTTATGTTGGCACGTGCGACGATGGAGCCGGAAGCTATAAAGGCTGCCCTCGAGGTCCCCACAAAGAAATTCAGCTTAGCTGTAACGTTCGCAAATATAATGAATATAAGGGTGCCGCATCTGGCCAAGGAAATGGAGGGTGAAATTATCTGCTATGGCTTTGCAACGACCTCCGGCGAGATGGATGTTGCATTACTGGCACTTGAGCGTGCTTTCGACAGTTTGATTGAGTTGGCTGAGAAGGAAAAGCAGGCCCGCTTACTTGCTGTCGAGCTTCAGATGACCCGCCGAAGGGTAAATGTATTGGAGCACGTTGTCATTCCCGAACTTCACGAGACCATCCGGTTCATTTACGACAAATTAGCCGAAGCCGAACGCGACAATATATCACGCCTTATGAAAATCACCGATATTATCAGAGCATAGTTCGTGACCCGTCGCTTGTGACTCGTGGTTCGTGTCTCGATTTACGATTCACAAGCCGCTAACTATGCCAATTGTACTTTTCTGCTTTTGCATTTTTGTCTGATTTTTTGCTGATGTCAATTTATGACCATTCTAATAATTGTCATAAAGATCAGGGAGAATTACGGACAAGAAGTTTTGTTTACACCCCTGTCTTTTTCTGGTATAGTTATTGTATGGACAGGTTCGATTTTCCGAAGGTACAAAGAGATGCTTTCACAGTAGCATCAGCTTTCGAGCAGTCAGATGAGAAATCATATTGGCTTTCCAGAACCCCTTACGAACGCCTGGAAGCCGTTGAATTGATGCGGCAAATTATCTATGGCTACGATCCATCTGCCATCCGACTTCAAAGAGTTTGTGAAGTTACTCAACGCTCATCAAGTTGAGTATTTGCTTATCGGTGGATATGCTGTTGGTTATCATGGTTATCCGCGGGCCACCGTCGATATGGATATTTGGATTGCTATGAATCCGGCCAACTCCCAGAGAATTGTTACTGTCTTAAAAGAGTTTGGCTTCGACCCTCCCGAATTATCGCCGGAGCTTTTCCTCAAAGAATGGCAAATAATCCGCCTGGGCGTACCACCTGTCAGGATAGAACTCGCCACAACGGTTTCCGGTGTCAATTTCAATGAATGTTACGCTGAACGGGTAGTGGATATACTTGACGGCGTGAACGTCAACTTGATTAGCTTGAAGCACCTGAAGATCAATAAGAAGGCATGCGGCAGGCACAGGGACCTGGCCGACCTCGAAAACCTGCCATAGGCTGGAAAACACAGCCTGAAGATAACCTGTCATAACACCATGTGAAAGATTGATAATGACAGGAGATAAAGGCCATTCTGCATTTTCATCTGGTATCAATTTGCACCAATAATTTGCATAATGTGTAAAATTTCAAGATTCCGGTAGACAAATCGCCTCACTCGGTCACTATGTTTATAGAGTATGTCAATACTTGAGGGCCCCGAGTTGACAACGCCAAGTGATAAAACGCTGATTCGGGCTTTGTTTGCCGGCGACAAAGCAGCTTATGAGAAACTTTATGACCGTTACGCGCCGCTGGTTCGGGCTGTCTGTTATGATATGACCGGCAATCTTGCCGACGCCCAGGACCTTGCACAGGACGTATTTATGCGGGCGTATGAAAAGTTGGACCACTTGCGTGATCCGGAGCGTTTTGGAAAGTGGCTTGTCGGAATTGCCCGGCTGCGATGTAGGGAATGGAAACGCCAGAGATTACGAAGCCAAAACAAGAATGTCGGGCTTAAAGATTACCAGGCGGTTGCTCCTGACCCGCCGGATGATAGTCGGATAGAGCTGCTTCGAGAAATGATTACAACGCTTCCGGAAAAGGAAAGATTGGCTTTGCATACGTTCTATCTCCAGGGCAGCTCGGCCGAGGCCGCTCACAGGATAATGGGACTGTCAAGGTCAGGATTTTACCGCGTCCTCGAGCGGGCACGGAAACGCCTGGAACAGTTATTGATTGCCGAACAGGAGAATAACCGATGAAAACTCCGTTGGATAACGATTTGATTAAAGTGTACGAATCGTTTAACCAAAATCACAACAATCTTCGCCAAACGCTGATGGCTTCACTGCCCGATAGCATCAAACAGCACAAACGGGCAGGACGAATTAGCCATGCACTGGCATTTATTGGAGACACTATTATGACAAGTAGAATAACAAAGTTAGCCGCTGCGGCGGTGATAATAATAGCGATACTAACAACAATACACTTTTTAGGTAGTCCAATTGAAGGCATTGCGTGGGCTGATGTCGTCCGGCCCATTCTAACCGCCCGTACTGTGATATTCAATGTTGAGGGAGAAAATATTCCCACAACAAAGGTTATGAACATGGGTACACAACGGGTCAGAGGCGAAGTATTATCGCCAGATGGGAAGACTGTACAGGCGATAGTAATCACCGATTTTGACACTTCCCGGATACTCACGCTAAATCCAAAGCAGAAGATAGCGGCATTAATCGATCTGAAAGATTTGCCGGAGAAACCAGAAAATGTCCTGGAAGAAATGAGAAACATTATTACAAAATTGCAGGATGATCCTGATGTCTCGGTCGAGCCACTTGGCGAGAAGGAAATAGACGGCCAGCTTGCAAAAGGCTTTCGGGCTACCGGTCCTGATGTAGAATTGACGGTCTGGGCGGACCCACAAACCGCCCTGCCAATATGGATGGAGCAAAAATGGCGTCAGATGCATTTTGTTTATACTGATTTCCAGTTCAATATCGAAATGGATGAATCGCTATTCAGTATGGAAATACCTGAAGGTTACTCTGAACTTCCAAGTGCTGAGCTTCCCATCGCAAGCTCAACCGAAAAGGACCTGGTCGAAAGCCTTCGTATTTGGGCAGAGGTTATACTGGATGGTGTCTTCCCCAGAGATCTTAGCACCCAGGTATATGTGGATGACGTAAAGAAGAATCGTGAGAAATTCGCGACACTTCAAGATGAACAAAAGTTGGAATTGGCAATGAAGATGGGTCCTGGATTCATATTCTTTCAACTCCTAAAGGCCGAAAACGATTGGCACTACGTGGGCAAGAATGTCAAACTTGGTGATTCGGAATCTCCAGTTTGTTGGTACCGTCCAGAAGGTTCGGAAACTTACCGCGTTATCTACGGCGATTTGAGTGTTAAGGACGTGGCGCCTGAGAATCTGCCGAAGTAAATTTGCTTAGCAAGTATATTGTTTACCACAAAGGTCGGGCTTACTTTGGCTCGGCCTTTTTTGTGCGCTTTTCGACCAAGAACCCGCTAAAATTATCAATTATTCAATTTTCTTTATACCCAAACAACCGTCTGAATCGTTATATGAGTGGTGAACGTTCATTGCTCATATATGAGATTGTCTTAATGACAGACAGGTTATCCGTGATGAGGCGCAAGCAAGAAAGCAGGGATTCTCTGCATCATATCTATGAACAGTATAGAGATAGTTTACTTATTTTGGCTATCGCTCTTTCACATGATGTTAATATTGCAGAAGATGCCGTTCATGATGTTTTCGTAGCCTTTGCTCAGAGCCTGGAGAACTTTAAGCTGACCGGCAGTCTTAAAGCTTACCTGTCTAAATGCGTTGCTAATCGTGTTCGTGACCTGATGCGGAAGAAGCAAAGCCGGACAAAGGCTACAAGTTTGCAGCAGAATTGCTCGATGACGTTAGATTTGAGAGACCCGGGTCAGCTCATCGTTTGCAACGAAGAACTACAACTGTTAAGTTCAGCATTAGCCAGGCTGCCGTATGAGCAAAGAGAAGTGATTGTGTTACATATACATGGCCAGATGCGATTTAGGATTATCGCTAAATCCTTGGGCATCTCTGTCAATACAGTTAAGGGTCGATACAGGTACGGAATTAACAAATTGCGGTCGATATTAAATAGTGAGATATAAAAATGAGCTCAGCAGAAAAGATAAAAAAAATGTTTGCCAAATCAGATGTCACGGTCCACTCGAAAGTTGATGACAGGATTATCAATGACGCTTTAACGGCATTCGACAAACCCGAAAAGACACAGTCAGTTTCTCTTGAGCCAAATATATGGAGAATTATTATGAAAAGTAAAATAACAAAGTTAGCCGCTGCGGCGGTGATAATTGCAGCAATCTTTGTCAGCTTTGATCAATTAAACACTAACGGCTCTTCTATAGCGTGGGCTACAATTACCAGGCGTATTGCCCAGGTTGATTATGTACATTTCTACGAGTTAAGATGCGATGAGAACGGTCTGGAAGCCATTTGCGAAGGATGGCACGCGCATGGCAAGACAATGAGACTCAGCACTTTTGGGAGCACATCCTATGATGACGGGCAGATAACGCAGGGATTCGATAGGCACAAGGTCCGAACAGGGAAGGGACGCTCTGATTTAGCCGACGGCCGAACCTTTTTTGAAGTGATGAGCAAAGGTCTGCTATCCACCGACAATGAACAGTTCAATAAGCAGAAACCTGTAAACGTTGGCGGCGATTTTCTCGTATATAGATTTGAGCCGCCGGAGGAGCAACGAAATTGGCTCAAAGGCACTTCCGTCACTGTGGGTAGAAACTCCCTTTTGCCCATTCAAATCAAAACCTATTACGATGCCTTTTATGGAAAAGGCTATGAACTGCTGATTTTCGACTATGAAGAACCGAAGAAGCCCCAGGAGTTCTTTGAACCGCCAACTGTCAGTGAAGCACCGCACGGCAAGAGTAAAATCGTGCTCGACGGCGAGGAGGTCATATTCGATATCCAGGGTTCTCCCGGAATTAAATCGGCGGTAGTTTGGCTTCATGATAAATATGACGGACCAGTTGATGGCCTTCCGGGCTATTGGCGGGAAAGATATGCCGCGTACGGAGGACCAGTGTACAAGCTGGATGTAGCATTCATCACCGAGGAAGGCTATAGAAGTAAAACCAATGATAAAATCATCATGTGGCTGAACGAAGGGATGCAATGCGGAGTAGGTGATTATAATTGGCCGGACGGTAAGTATCGCAATATTGTCTTTACGCCAGTGCTTAAACTGACCGATAAAGAAGATACATTTATCATTGAAATTAGCTGCTGGCTGAGAACTAGAGAGGATTGTTTTTTTTTGGTATCTGAATTCGCAGATTTCAGGCCGTGCTGTTATGGCCCGGCCTGTCTTTTGCGCTTATAATGGGAAAATTAGTCTTTTAGTTCTTTGACCTTTTGCCATAAGAATTCGCTTAACTCCTTTATTCCGGAGCCGGTCACTGCTGAGATTGGGTGGACATCTTTGTTTAACTTGTTCCTCAAATCCTCTACTATTTTTCCATCCGGATCGAGGTCTGTTTTATTGGCGATGATAACTTCCTGTTTTCCAGCTAAGGCCTTGCTGTACTGCTCTAATTCGTGACGTATTGCATTGTAATTTTCCACGGGGTCGGAACCATCCATCGGCATTATCTCAATTATGTGGGCCAGGATTTTAGTTCTTTCTATGTGCTTAAGGAATTCGTAGCCGAGACCTGCTCCGCTGTGAGCTCCTTCGATAAGGCCGGGGATGTCGGCCATTACGAACCGGCGAAAATCGCTCAATTCGACAATGCCGAGCACCGGCTCGACCGTTGTGAAGGGATAGTCGGCTATTTTCGGCCTGGCCGCTGAGCAGCGCGAGATGAGCGTGCTTTTGCCGGCGTTCGGCATTCCGACTAAGCCCACGTCGGCAATAAGTTTTAATTCCAGCCGAATATTTCTTTCCTGGCCTTTTTTGCCGGCTTCGGCGTTTCTCGGCGTTTGATTTATTGACGTCGCAAAGGCCTTATTGCCTCTTCCGCCTTTTCCGCCGCGACAGACACATACCTTCAGGCCGACCTCGTCCATATCTTTAAGAAGCAAACTCAGGTCGGTATCGTAAATCAGCGTTCCCGGCGGGACTTTGATTATCAGGTCCTGGCCGTCGGCTCCGTGTTTGTTATTGCCTGAGCCGGGCTGGCCGTTCCCTGCCTTCCAGTGATGTTTGCCGGCGAAGTCTATTAAGGTGTCGAGATTTTCAACGGCCTGGAAACAGACGTCACCCCCTCTGCCCCCATCGCCGCCGTCGGGTCCGCCTTTGGGGATGTACTTTTCGCGGCGGAAGCTGATGCACCCGTGGCCGCCGTCGCCCGCCTTAGCCTGGATTTGTGCCTCGTCGATAAACATGTCTTGTTACTCGTCGCTCGTATATAGATATAAAAAAAGGATGGTAATTACACCATCCTTTTTTGTATCGGTCATTTTATTTTCTTGTCAGACCACGTGTATTTTTCGGCCCTGGAAACGGATTGTCCCCTCTGAGGTGGCGAATAACGTAAAGTCTCTTCCCATACCGACATTGGAGCCGGGGAAGAACTTTGTTCCACACTGGCGGACGATGATTGAGCCGGCGGAGACCTGCTGGCCGCCGAACAGCTTTACGCCTCTGTACTTCGGATTGCTGTCTCTGCCGTTCCTCGAAGAGCCTTGTCCCTTTTTATGTGCCATAATTAGATACCTCTAATTAATATAAATCTGAAATTGACAATTTATCTAAACTTGCAATTTTAACCGCTTCATCCGGGATTGTCCAGAATTTTTTTTGGTTTGTTGAAATAAGATATGGGCAGATTTTTTGGCAAGCGATTTTGGCCTTTGGCAATCCGCCTACGGCGGACAAGATTGGGTTTGTTTTGGGTTTGTTTTTTTGGGCCGGAAGGCGGTTTCATTTTCATAATCCTTTGTAATAAAGATGTTTGCGCTAATTTTGGGCCTTTAACGAAATTGGGTTTGTTTTCACCAAGTGTCCAATTGCGTTTATTTTCATAAGCCATTTCTATATAGATACTTACATTCATTTGCAATCCGCCTACGGCGGACAAGATTGGGTTTGTTTTGCATATTTCTCTGATAATTTCGTACGTAATAATTCGTAGATTGTATTTCCCCCGACAGAAAAGCAAGCAAGCTAAAATCGGGGGTAAACTCCGGCGTATTGCGTATTTCGTGGTACATTGTACATAGTTCATAGTTCATGGTTCTTAGTTCATTGGTTAATGGTAATTAGTTCATGGTTTATAGTTCATGGTTCATTGGCTGGGCTTGCTGGCTCTAAGTCCTTGCCACTCGGTGGCTTACGACATGCAAACTGAAATGTCATCTTCGCCTACTGGCGGCTTATGTTAGCCTGCTGGCTAACATGCGGATATTTTAATGCTATTTCAAACATAAGTCAATAAAAAAATGGCAAAAAATGCACTTTTTTTTGGCTGCCCTTTTTCTTATTGAAATACGAACTTTATACTGTAAAATCTCAATAAAGTATGCGGATTTGATTGCGTTGATAGGAAATGGAAGCTTTGTACTTTGATAATCTTATGTGCCGAGGTAAACAAGTGAGCACTACCAGCTATGATGATATTGCTGATGAGTATTACGACAATAGACATATCACCTCGAGAAATTTTGAAGCAGCAACTTTAGCATTTTTCAAGAAATGGAAGTTCCCTATCTCAAAAAATGGGCTTGTTCTTGACCTTGGGTGTGGATGTGGAAGAACAAACTATTATTGCGGAATTGACAATGATCGAATTGTCCAATGTGACATATCTGGTAAAATGCTGAATCTAACTCCAAGAGAAAAATGCAAAGAGAAAATTCACGGTGACGCTATGGCTCTCAAATTCCCGCCTCATACTTTTGCAGGAGTTGTAGCATTCTTATTTGACCCTTTCAACAAACCAAATGTATATCGAGAAATCAGTCGAATATTATCGGATGGAGGTATATTTATTGGAACTCTACCACATTACATTTGGGGGAAGACGCTCAGAAAAATACGTGGATATAGTATTAATAAAGCTAGATTGGTCACAAAAGATGGGAAAATATTCGAATCCGATTCTTTTCTCATGGACGACAAAAAAATAGAGGATTGCTTAACACAGGCGCAGCTCGAGCACATAGAGAGTTATGACCTGTGCCTTCCAATAAGTGAAGAAAAAATTTCGAAAGATATCTTGGATCCGGCTGAGGCTATTGGAGTGTCGCCACACGAACTGCCAATAGTAAAACTTATTATTGCGAGAAAGCCCGAATGACAAAAAAGACTTTTACGTTCTGGGGTTTGGATTTTATTTGTACAACGGCTATAGCTGTGATATTAGCATTTGGAAAAAAATATATGTGGTTCATTATTTTCCCCTTTTCCGTTGTGTTTGTATTGAAGTTCCTACAATTCTTTTTACACAAGGACGAAAAATATAGAGCAATACAAAATCAAATGAGCTTATTATTACTCCTTATTAAAAAATCATACGGAAATATAAGGTGTACTCTTCACGTTCCAAGGTGGCGTTTTTTACGACGTAAGCTAATCCAAACCTTCGATTATATACAGATGGGTGGAGCCGGGGGAGGAGGAAAAGGTAGACCATTCCCAACAGATAAAGGAATTATAGGGAGAGCCTACAATAGAAAAATGCCACAAGTTGAAAGCTTTAATGATAGTAAAGAATATTATTCTAAGATGGTTGGTGAATATAACTATACAAAAAGTCAAACAGAGAAAAGAACACAGGACAGGAGGTCATATTTATGTTATCCAGTAATGAATGAGAAAAATATTGTTTTAGGGCTTTTGTATTTTGATTCTAATATGTCAGAAGCCTTCAGTCTAAACGATAACGATGAAATTATAGGTTTATTGCATTCTGGTATGAATGCTATTAAGACTAATTTGATATAAATGTAATAAGGTGATTCACCTCGGAAAATCATAATATTTGAAAGAAATTGTGATTTTAGGTGGATTGAAAATGAAAGCTATTTCTGTTACTTTATTAGGGACAATAACCGTTTTTGCGTACTGTCCATAGACATTAATAGGTGGCTGCTCCTAGTTTCATTTTTTTCTAGTTTTTAATTTTTGTATTCGACTAAAAAATCGGAAAAACTATTATATAAAAAGGTATTATCAGCCATTGTCAATCTATCAATTTGATTGATAAATTTTTTTGTTTTATTGTCAATTATTTTAGAACCAATTAGAGAAATATTGGCTGTCTCTTCGCCAATCTCTATAAGGTATGGCTCATAATTAACATTCCAGTTATTTCTAATTATACAATTTGAGAATTTCACATTGTACGTAAAATCAGAAATATATATAAGATTGAACTTTCCGGTATTCTCAAATGTTGATTTCTCAAAACAGATGTTTGTTGAATTGAAAATACCTAACAAATTGTAAGTACAATCCTTAATGGTTGAATTTAAAAACCTTAAATGATCTACTTTATCAATTTGTAAACCTGTTGTCCCGCAACCAAACAAAACTGAGTTATTTATCTCGATATCTTCCGAGTTTACAAAAGAAAGCACACCGCCTTGGCAATAGCCACCAACTGAATGACCAATTATAACATTATCTATTTTAATATTCTTACTATTTTGGAAGCTCATTACCCAAGCATAACGTGGATTGATAAGAACTTTTGAACCTGTTTCTCCAACAAGAGTTAGATTATAAATACTCACTACTGTCCGGTTGTTTGATTTGGAAAACATTATAACGATTTTAATAACATTAGGTTACAAGAAAAAATGACTGTAATCGATTTGAAATCACTTTTAGACTCAGGCCATTTCAATTTGAAAAATATCAAGGAGATGGC
>DATKYR010000218.1:0-139906 GCA_035528395.1 Sedimentisphaerales bacterium | reverse complement strand
ATTCGCAGATGATCCAACTGGTCCCATTGGGGATCTGTCAGTTTTATTGTCTGTCCCATGACAACCTCCCGGCGGTTCCACCGCCTTCGTTCTTATTATTAACAAGGTCGTCAAAATGGGACTTTTTATATGAATCTTTTTGCGTTCCTACTTAGTCGCTCTCGTCGTGTATAACCTCCTCGACAACGCGCTCCTCTCTATGCGCAAGCGTAGTCGGAAAGAGAGGTCGGTGGTTGTCCGAACAAGACTGTCCGCGATGACTGCGGTACTAACGGTTCAGGATGTCGGAACCGGTATAGAGGATGAGTTCCGCGACTTGATCTGGAAGCCCTTCTTTTCCACGTGGAGGCGTGGCATCGGATCGGGCATCGGCCTATTCATGTGCAAGTACATTGTAGAGGACTTCCACGGCGGTCGTATTGATTTTGAGTCACACTGTAATGTAGGAACCACGTTTACTGTGGAACTCCCGAGTAACGTGGACGGGATCTGATATGGGAGGGTGAGACATGAGCGGAAAGACATCGCAGGTTCCGGACATTAGGATATTGCTCGTTGATGACGACCTTTCGTATGTAAGGTCGCTAAAAGCCACTCTGGAGACCTCCTACGCGCAGCTTGCCGGGCTCATTGACGTGGCGACCTCCACATCCGAGGCTCAGGCCCGGCTAGCAGAAACGCATTACGATATTATGATCCTGGACATAGACTTCACAGACGCAGGGGAGGCGTCAGACGCCGGGATTGACTTCCTAGAGAGTGTTAAGAGTGTCTCCCCCGCGATGCTTGTCATTCTAACAACTGGCGTTGCGGATCGCGCTACCGTTTTTCGCGGAGGCAAGCGGGGGGCGTTTGACTTCCTGGAGAAGCGCGATGTTTCAGACGAGGACCTGCTGCCTACTATGAACAGAGCGCTGGCCCATGTACTTCAACAGAAACGCATCCAACGGCTGTCAGGGGTCGTTGCTCAGCGGGATGCTGTCATTCTTCTGTATCGAAAGGTGGCATGCACAGCTGCCCAGTTGGTGCTGTCAGTCCTGCTGGGTATTGCGACAGTTTTTCTTCTGTCACCCCTGATTAGCGGCAACCTATACCGCTTCGGACTGTTCTGCCTTGTGATGCTATTCGCAGCTGTCTTCTTTGAAATGCTCAAGAGATTCGCATTCAAGCTCGGCAAGTTCGATTTGTCAGCTTCGGGAGTGGCCGACGAGACTGGAGGCAAGGGATCGTCTGCCAAAGAGAATCGAGGGACTAAGGAAGATACGATATAACAAGCTCTTCCAACGGACGCGGACAAGCCGCTCCGCTGAAGAGCGGCGTTAGGAATTTCGTAATCGTACCCTCAGAAGACTGCATCAGTCTTTTGAGGGTTTCTTTATTTTGGAGGTGTTTGTCTGGTATGAGCGTTGTGTCCGAAGCGTACGACATCCTCTTTCTCTTTTTCGCACACGTGGGCTCTATAGACCTCTTAATAGACAAGCAAGAACTCGTTAGAAATAAAGTACTGAAAGTAAATAGTTTATGTGGCAGTGATACCATGGACGTCAGTGTAAGGCGTCAGTTTGAAGGTAAAATCTTCAGATTTCGTAAGATCTCTGAATCTTTCATTTAGCGATTTTTGATAGCGCTATTCTTATATGAGCTGATTAGGTGTAAGCGGCGCGACATTGAATTTGTTTCCCTTGCCTTGTATCCTGACGAAGCGTACAATATGGATTGACAAGTATGGTAACAATGGCTAGTACATACGATTGAAGCGGATTCCGATCACCATCCGCTATAATGGCAGAGCCGTGAGCGTGGCTTCACAAGGGTCGGACTACGGATTGCTTCGGCCGTGATGTGGGGCTTTCCAGAAATTTGTAGGTTTTTAAGAGTTTTGGTGCAATTAGCTTTCGCCGGAATGACCAACATAGCCCTTCAATCTGTTGACTTTATTCGTGCTGACGGCAAGCTTACCACAGGTTTAGTCCCTGTCCGCAAAGATGGCAATACGAGGACTACTCTGAGTATCGACGAGAAAGCTGCTGTCTTTGACGCAGAGTCGTTCGAACGCGTTGATTTTGTGTATTTTCGTCGGTTCTTGGACGGACGCTCATCTCAGGTTGCGGCATACGTCGTTGATAACTCCGATGAGAGACTCGACGAAGAAGCATTGGCGGGACTTCACCTGCAAGTCTGGCTTCAAGGCACGACGCCCCTGCTTTATGTGGCGTGGCCTAGTCGAGTAGATGTGTTGACATGCGCGCGGGGGCCTGACTTCTGGAATGAACAAGCCGAATCGTGCCAATATAATCCCGCCAGAAAATTTGATATCCTGAAAACTGCTGGTGAGATCAGCAGCGAGATGCGCAAGTTCTCTGCGTTACGTCTCGCAGACGGAACGTTTTGGGAAGATCCCCACAGTGCCAAATTGGCAAAGCATGATAAGGCAGCACATCAGTCGCTGATCCAAGCCGTTGTCGAAGCAGACAGGGAGATTGACGGCAAGAATAATCCGGTCCCGAGACGACTACTTCTGTTAATGGTGCTCATTAAGTATCTTGAAGATCGTGAAGTCTTCCCCAATAGTGGCTGGTTTGGTGGATTCCATAAGGGAGCAAGGAGTTTCTTTGACGTTCTGAAAGGCGGAATACCTGACGAGGTTGAAAGGTTATTGAAGTTCCTTGAAGATAGATTCAACGGGGACGTATTTGATCTCTCACGCTTATGCCAGCGAAAGCTCACAAAGACGACTCTGAAAACATTTGCCTATCTTGTTGAAGCAAGGACACTGAAGCGCCAGCGGTACCTTTGGGAGCAATTCTCTTTCAAGCATCTGCCTGTTGAGATAATTAGCCATCTTTACCAACGATTCGTCGAGGATGGGCATGGTACTGTCTACACACCTGCATTCCTGGCAGCTTTATTGCTGGATCATGCTATGCCGTACGACAAACTTACTGGTGATGAGCGCGTATTGGATCCAGCTTGTGGATCCGGAGTCTTCCTTGTTGGCGCATTCCGCAGGTTAGTAAATGTCTGGCGCAGCCGACATAACTGGAGACGCCCAAATGTTGAGAAGCTTAAGGAAATTCTCACGCAGAGCATTCATGGAATCGATCTTGATAGAAACGCCATAGATCTGGCGGCGTTCAGTTTGTCCTTAGCTATCTGCGACGCCTTGAAGCCGGAGGTAATCTGGAATGAACTGAAGTTCGATCCTCTCCGTGAATCGAATTTGTTTGAAGCAGATTTCTTTCGCTTGCTTCCTGACAACCGGGAAGGTTCTTCTGCTATTCTTGACAAGCAATTCGACATAGTCGTCGGAAATCCACCATTTGAATCCACGCTGACGGAAGCTGGAAAGGAAATCGATGAGCTTGCGCAGCAGCAAAATAGTAGTCGGGGAAAATGCCCAGACAAACAGGTCGCCTACCTGTTCTTTGAGCAGGCATTGACTGTTCTACGCCCCAACAGTGGCCGAGTGTGTCTGATTCAACCCTCACAACTGCTTTATACTCGTGATCCCAGAGCCTTTTTTGTCAACCTATGTAAACAATATCGCATCGATTTGGTTCTCGACTTTACCTCCATTCGCAACCTGTACGAGGCAGACCCAAAAACACTCGCAGTATTGGCTTATGCCAGCAAGCCGGATAAAAACCACTGGATTAATCATTGGACATTCCGGCGAACAGCAAGCGTTCACGAGAGAATTTGCTTTGAGTTGGATCATTACGATCATCATCGCATCTTGCAGGAGGAGGCCGAGGAGAATCCGTTTGTGTGGCGTGCGAACCTTCTTGGAGGTGGACGACTGGTTGGCATGTCAAAGCGTCTGCGGAATATGCGTACTATGGTGAAATATCTTCAGAAGAACAAGGAAGAAAAAAAGTGGGATTATGGTGAAGGTTTCATTGCAGCAAAGACAGGAAGGAGAGAACCGGCTACTTTCTTAACAGGCAGACCACTTCTACCAACTGACGCCTTCACAGCTTCAGGCATTGATGAGACCCGCATCGGAACAGTTACGGAGACACACTTTCGCTCTGCGTATAAAGAGGATCGGTATAGTGCACCACTTGTTTTGATAAAGGAGAATGATTGTCTTCCCGTCGCTTTTAGGAACAGTGGATTTCTTGCATACCGTAATGAAATTGTTGGAATCCATGCACCCTTATCAGATACGAAGGAGTTAAGAAAACTATATGATTTTCTCTGTCAGCAACACGATTTGCTTCGTTTTATTGTGACACTACATGGGTCGCGTTCCTTTATTTCTAAATCTACAGCGATTCTCAAGAGGGATATCGATCAACTTCCTTTCCCTGAACAGAGACATTTGCTTGATCTTTCGTTTTGGGAGCAAGCTATCCAGAGCGATGTGCTTAAGTATATGGCCAGCTATGTTCGACTTGGCCAAAACTCAGACTTGCTGCGCAAGAAAGCTGAAAAAAGCGATCTGGCTCGGTATTCGAACATGTTCTGCGAAATGCTTTGTAGCATTTACGATAACTTGCGAGCAACCGATCCTGTTTTCCTCAATGGATTGACCTGTCAGCCATTTTACTTCGGCGATCATCCGAACGTTTCCTGGCTTGATGAAGATGCGGAAGGTGAGTTGCGAAAGCTGATTTACTACCAAAACCATAAGCATCTGCAGACTGTTCGGATTTTCCGCTTATACTCTGAAAATGTTATGCTAATTGTCAAGCCGGATCGACTTCGTTATTGGATTCGCTCAACTGCGATTAGAGATGCCGATGAGACTCTTATAGACTTACGGGAGCAGGGATACTAAGCATGGGGAGGAAGCGAAGTAAGACAAGTTTTATTGGTCAAATCACCTCCGGGATTTCGGCCAACACTCTCGCTCTCAGAACGATCGATTTTGTGCGGCAACAGTTGCCTGCCTGGCGCGACGATCCAGACAGACCCAATGAACAATCCGAGAATAAATTGAATTTGCAGTTATGCAAGTTTCTTGGCTTTTGTGCTCAGAGCAGTTTTCCAATGGTTCACTTTGATCATGAGGAGTACCAGTCTGGACGTCGAAGCGTCGATCTGGCAGCATCACTTGTAGAGAGAACGGTTCTTGAAGCACAACTTTACACGATTTACGATCCCATTCTTGTTCTTGAAGGCAAACGGCTCCCTGCACCTTCTTCCGACCGAGAGAAAGAGTACGTTACAGGTAAGGAACGCAAGAGTGGCGGGATTCAGCGATTCAAGTTGGGACTGCATGGTGCAAAGTTAAATGTAGCAGCGATGATTGGTTATGTGCAAGGCCGCTCTGCTCGCCACTGGTATAACAAGATCAATGAGTGGATTTCGGAGCTTGTGAGCGGCAAGACAGAAGATGGCTGTGTCTGGACCGATCGCGAAATTCTTAAGACGATTGAAGAGGACGTGGCAAATGGCATTACAAGTTACTGCTCTGTGCATAGTCGAATGTGCGGGAATGAGATAGAACTCCATCATCTTTGGATTGCAATGTCATGTCTTTGAAAGTGATAAGGAGGGACTCGGTTTGGTTTCGCAGCGGTGTGTCACAAAGTAGGTCAGTCGTCACGTAATAGCCACTTCTCGACAATTTGCTGTTCACTTGTGACTCTCAAAAATGGGCCATTTTGTGCTCGTAAGCACTTTTTCGATAGACACGCTCCATGTTCGCCGGAATGGCTAATGGCTTGAAATTGACAGCCCCCGACATTACTATCTGTCTAGTTGACGGGTTGAGTAATTAAGAGATCCCTGTTGTGTTGTTGCTGTTTTCCCCTATAATAGTGCGCTGATATGCTTGATTTTGAGATAACAACTCACCTTTATAAGGTGGCAACCTACTATCAGTTGCTTGGTGAGAGACGCAAGGCTAAAGCTTTCAAGAGAGCAGCAATGACTCTTGATGGATTTGGCTATTTTGTTCAAGAATCCATTGATAAGAATAGCTTGATGGATCTTCCTGGAGTTGGGCGTTCAATAGCAAAGGCCGTCAATGAAATAATAGAAACAGGAAAGTTGACTCTGGAAGATGAATTGGCTGCCAACTTTCCTCCCTTTATGGCTGAACTGGCTGAAGTCCCTAAATTTGGTTCTCGCTTGCTTGCAAAGATATCTCAGGTTGATTGTAATTCACTTTATGAATTGGAGGAAAAGCTAAACAATACAGGTGTAACACTGCCGTCTGCTGCATCAGCTTCTCTTGACGAATATATTGACGTAAGCGATTTAAAGAGCAATAAATTTTATGGCATTCCCTTGCCAATTGCACTTTCAGTTGCACGTGAAATACAGGATAGTCTTGTTGATTTTAAGATTCAATTAGTTGGTGAAGCCCGTATGAAATGCGAGAGGGTAAGAAGCTTAGATTTTATTACTACCCAACCAGATTACAAAGCTATAGCAAAGGCATTAAGTAACACTCGTTTTTGTCTGGAACAACTTTCTATTGAGGCGGGTGTTGTTAAAGCAATTATTTATCCCAAGCTATTCTGTACTATCTACTCAGTACCAGATACATTGAAAGCCTTTGAATTGCTTAATCGATCTTCCCCGCAGTCTCATATAGAAGAGTTACAGCTTTGCGCCAAAAACAAAGGATTCAAATGGAATGATGAGGGTATTTTCTTAAACTCCCAAAATCTTGTTGCCAGTGCTCTTTCAGAAGCTAATATATATGAATTAATTGAGGTGGATTATATCCCTCACGAAATTAGACATATCCCCTTGCAAGAAGCAAAACGTATCGCAAAAGAGCTGGTAAATCGCGAATCTATTAAAGGTGATTATCATACTCATACATCTTCGAGTGATGGCATTGATGATATAGAGAGAGTGTTACAAAAGGCTAGTTCTCTCAATTATAAGTACCTTGCCATCACAGACCATTCTCATTCTCTTAGGGTCGCAAATGGATTATCAATCGGTGAAGTGCTTAGGCAACATGATAAAATTGAACAGATGAATTCAGCAAACAATTCCACACAGCTTCTAAAGGGCATTGAAGTTGAAATACTTACAGATGGTAGCCTAGACTATCCGTCTGAAGTATTGAAGGGATTTGACATTGTGATAGCAGCGGTTCATATGAATATGCGTATGGCTCCACGCCTTATGACTGAACGTATTCTAAGAGCTATACGAAATCCAAATGTTCACATTCTTGCTCATCCGACAGGTTGTTTGACAAGTCGCCCAGGGAATTTCTTTGCAGCTAGAGACAGATATGATTTCGATCTTGATTTAATATTGAAAGAATGCGCAAAGCATCATGTAGCCCTTGAAGTCAATGCTTTCCCTGAACGACTTGACCTATGCCCAGAAGATGTACAAAAAGCATTATCCTATGGTGCTAAGATTGCTATCGGCTCAGATGCTCATGCGGCGAGTCATTTGCCTCTGATTAACTGTGGTTTGGATGTTGTGCGACGAGCTGGTTGTAAAAATAGTGATATCCTTAATACATATAACTGGCATGCCGCAAAGAAATATCTTCACTCGAAGCCTTCCGAAGAGATAGTTATTGATGACAACCAAGAGAGGATAAAGGGCATGGGGCTATGCTGGTCAAGCCGACAACATAATATGACTTCTCTTTTCAGTGATTTAATAAAAGAGAAAAAAGTTATTGTTGGAATTGATTTGACTGCGTCCGAGGAAAGAGATACAGGGTGGGCTGTACTAAAAGGCAAGAAAGTAGAGACAAATAGGCTCGGCACAGATAAAGAAATAATTGATGCAACTATGGAACAGTTGCCAGATATAGTATCCATAGATTCACCTTTAGCTCTTCCCTATGGCAGGTGTTGCGAAAAAACCGACTGTCAGTGCAGGCAATATGGAATAACCCGTTTCTGTGAGAGATTTCTTATGTCTCTTGGAATAGGCGTTTTTCCTTGCCTGATTCCTTCTATGGTAAATCTGACAATGAGAGGCATAAGACTCGCCAAAGCTTTCGAAGAGAAAGGCGTTTCTGTTATAGAAAGCTACCCTGGGGCAGCCCAAGATATATTAGGGATGCCACGAAAACAACGAGGTATAGATCTTTTATGTGAATCTCTTAAACGGTTTGGGATTGACATTAAAGACACGAATATTTCACATGATGAGTTAGATGCCATAACTTCGGCACTAGTGGGTTATTTTTATCTTTCTGGACAGTACCTTGGACTTGGCGATGAAAGAGAAAATGACCTTATCATTCCTTCTATACCAGCCTTTGATGTTAAAAGTGGCAGGAGCAAGGTGATTGCGTTAGCGGGCGAAACAGGTTCAGGCAAAAGTACTGCTGCCATCTATCTAACCTTAAAATATGGCTTCAAATACATAAGATATAGCCAGGTCATTGCCAAACTTGCTAATTTCAAAGGGAAATATGACAAGAATGCTCTACAGAAAGCCGGGCTTCAATTGCACAATGAATTGGGTCAGCGGAAAATCACGCTTAAGCTAATCGATAGTTTGCCTGAAGACACTCATGTTGTAATTGATGGAGTAAGGTGGGTAGAGGACCTGCAAACTCTACAAGAACATTTTGGTAATAGACTTAAAGCCTTGATGATTGAATGTCCGGATAAGATTATTTCAAGGCGTCTTTTGAAAAGCCCGTTCTTTATGGGAAAGACAGAGGAGGATATCAAAGATTTATTGACTCACGAGGTCGAATCTGAAATAATTACCCTTGGCTTTCATATATCTGAAATAGTCAGCAACAAGGGAAGTTTTAAGGCTTATTATGAAAAGCTTGATACTTTGGTTAGAAATACATGAGATATAAGGGAGAATAGCTATGCCATGTACGATAGTAGTCGGTGGACAGTACGGTTCTGAAGGAAAAGGCAAAGTTGTATCGCTATATTCTTCTTCTCTCGACAATCCTTGGGTTGTTAGATGTGGTGGCCCGAATTCAGGTCATACAACTTCTATCAACGGTGAAGAAGTAATTTTAAGGCAAGTTCCTGCTGGAGCAAGTAATCCAGAAGCGATGCTGCTTTTGGCGGCTGGTTGTGTAATTGATGAAGATGTACTTTTACAAGAAGTACATATGCTGAAACTTGATCGTGACCGAATTATAGTAGATCCAAGAGCCGTTCTTGTTGAAGATATTGATCGTAAAAGTGAGTTGGAGGCATCGAAACAAATTGGAAGTACTGGATCAGGTACTGGGGCGGCTCTTATTCGGCGAATGACTAGGCAGCACAATATTCGGCTTGTAAAAGATTCGGCTAGTTTACAAAAACATGTTCGAGTAGAGTCTGTAGCACCCTTGTTGCATTCATGCCTTGATAATGGGAGTCATGTTGTTATTGAGGGAACACAAGGATTTGGCCTCTCTCTTTTGCATGGCCCTTATTATCCATATCTGACAGCAAGAGATACAACTGCATCAGGTTTTGCAATGGAGGTTGGTTTATCTCCTCGACAAGTTGATTCTATAATTATGGTTATTAGAACTTTTCCAATTCGTGTAGGGGGAAACAGTGGGCCAATTGCAGAAGAGATAAGTTGGGACGATATTAAGGAGATTTCAGGAGCCCCTGAAGTGTTCCCTGAATATACCTCGGTAACAAAGCGATTGAGGCGGGTAGCACATTTTGATATTGAGGCAGTTAAAATGGCTTGCAAATATAACAGGCCCACCTCTCTGGCTATTATGGGCATTGATAGGTTAGACTTTCGCAACTATTGCATAAAAGAAATATCAGATCTAACTGAGGAGGCTAAACGGTTTATATGCAACATTAAGCTTGAAACAGGTATTCCAGTTGAACTAGTTGGAACTGGGTTTGATACTAAAGAGGCAATATTTGCGCAGATTTCCGAGAGGATTCTTCATGGATAAGACTCCTATAGATCGATTAAGAAAGCTTCGTAAAAAGGCAAATAAGCTTGCTATAACGCTAGTGAAAGACCTTAAACCATTTCTTTATGAAAAGGATGAAATAACATTCCGTCGTTTGCCCTATTCCGAATCAACACTAGAGGGCGTTAGCGTCACCACAGAGGGCGTAAGCGTCACCACAACGTGCACCTGCCTTATGGCCTTGACAATGGCCGATAAATTGAAAGACCTCTATGGCCCCAAACCTGAGAATACAGCGAGAAAAGCATTTGAGAGCATTGTCTCCGTAAAGTGGGATAGCTCTGGTCTGGGAGAGCCAAATCCCTTTACGTCCACTCTTGTACTGAGGGCATTTAGCTTTCTCAAAGAGAAGGGACATGTTAGCGAAAAAGACCTTGATGAAATGAAACATAAAGATGAAAAGGGGTGCAAGGAGCGAACGCTTCGTGAAGTCGCAGAATCCCTTGTAGTTGGAATGCCCAAGGAATTTAGGGTTCTGAAATATCCGGCAGCCCCCGCTATTGTCTATTGGTTTATAGATGCTGTTGAGCGTTCAGATTTCAGCCTTGAATCGTGGCAAGATATCTTTATTTGGGCTTCCCATTCATTCTTTAGGCAATTTTCACGTGTATCATCTAAGCAAGAAACGCTCATGGATCCTATCGCCATGGCTATGGCAGCATCTTTATCGGCTAAACTACGAAAGATTGCAAAAGAGGCAAAATTGGGTTCTTCTTCGTCTCTATTAGCCAATTTGCCCTCGAAATTAGAATTAGAGAATAGTATTCATATCCTATTTAACGATCATCAAAGTGAATGCGGCATTTGGCCAAAACATTTCCCCCTATTTCATTATCCAGACGCGGGTTCCAATTATTGTTTTGCTTTTGAAATGTTGGAAGCACTCCTTACCGAATTCGGCCATGACATTATTCTCAAAGATAAAAATGACATAATCCTCAAGGGATTAGAAGATGCGGTCAGGTGGTGTGATGATAACAGGTTGGAATATTTGGAAAGCACTACAAATGAAGAGTATTTCGGATGGAATTCAGGAGGCCAGCTTGCAACCCTTGAAGTGGGAATGCCAGAATCTTGGGCCACTGCAGTTGTTCATATGTTTTTGCATAAGTTGCAGGAAGTTCTGACTGACAGAATAGAGGGTCTTGTCCTAAGTGACTACAGTGCAAAAGAGCATGACAAAGCAGATTCAGAAGAGTGGGACAGACTGCTGGACATCGATTTGGAGCTTGAGCAGACCGAAGAGAAGATCACAGTAAAAGATCTTCTGAATAGAGAAATGCTTTCAACGATTGCAATAGGAGACCGAAAGCATTTTCGAAATAACCCTATGAAAAGTTCACGTTCTGCTCTACTTTTTGGACCTCCTGGCACCTCAAAGACAGCCTTGGTCAAAGCTATTGCTCAGAAACTTGGGTGGCCCTGTATTTTGATAGATCCTTCACATTTCCTAAGCAAAGGTCTGGAAAGCATTTATTCCAAAGCAGATGATGTTTTTCAGGATTTGTCAGATCTATCAGGTGCAGTAATTTTATTCGACGAGATGGATGCTCTTGTGCTCACTCGTGAAGAGAATAAGGTAAACAACATAGATATAACAAGCAGATTTCTTACAACAAGCATGTTGCCTAAGCTTGCACAACTCCATGATGAAGGAAAAGTTATATTTTTTATGGCAACAAATTATGAAGAAAAATTTGATCAGGCGATAAAAAGGCCCGGCCGCTTTGATTTATTATTATGTATGTGGCCACCGTCATGGAAAAGAAAGTTGGAGCGACTGGATGTATTCTATGAAGCAGAAGATCTTGATGAATGTAGAAACATATTAAGTGAATATGTGCAAGATGCTCCTACAAAAGAAATGCTCGACAGATTTACTTATGGCGACATGAAGGCATTCATAAATAACCTCAGAAGAAATAGTACACTTAAGCAAGCTTTAGCCGACAAGAGTAAGTTTCTTTCAAAAGTTGTCCAGTGGGCTAATTTCATAACGCTAAATGAAGTTTCTAACAAAGATGCTACTGAGAGATACAAAGGCCAAAAAAAAACGTCTAAGGTGCAATTATCGTAATTTGTGTTCTAAAATATCGAAGGCAAAGAAGTGTTTATATCTGTTGAGGGTTGCATAGGGTCAGGAAAAACAACTGTAGCGAAGCTACTCGCTGCCGAGCGTAATCTTAATTGCATTTTAGAAAATCACAAAGCAAATCCCTTTATCGATAAGTTTTATTCGAATCCGTCAAGATATGCTTTAGAGACAGAGCTCGCCTTTGTTCTTATTCATTACCACCAGGTGTTTCACAAACTTAAGCAAGTAAAAAATGGGGAATACATTTCTGATTTTCATATTTCCAAGGACCTTCTTTTTGCCAAAATGAACCTTGACAAGAAAGATTTGATCATATTCAAGAATCTTTATACAGCACTCACAGAGCGTTTACCAGTCCCCGATGTGATAGTGTGTTTACAGTGTTCAGATAAATTACTTCTAAAACGCATAGAAGGAAGAAAACGAGATGTTGAAACCCAAACTACTCCTCAATATTTCATCAAATTAAACAGACTTTACAAAGAATATTTCGAAGAAATAGAATGGCCCAAAGTATTGATCTCTATGGATGAACGTGATTTTGTAAAAGATCCTTCTTGTATTCAGCGGTTATCGCGCGAAATAGACGAGTTTTCACGGGCGTAAAGAAATACGAGGGTGCGATGTTCTCCTCATGCGGCAGGATTTAATAGTGGGGACAGTTCAAACCTCGAATGTGCTGCAACAAGTTTGCTACTTGCTTTGTAGTTGTTGGCACCGGTGTCAGAGTCTTATCAGATGCAGGACCATCGGAGCTGCTGTGAGCGCCGAACCCGGGGGGGGGATTGCCTATAGGATCATCTTCTCAAACTCAGGGGATCGCCGGCGGCCCTGGCAATGGCGATACTTTTGAGGACCAGAACGATCGCCTGCAGGTTCATCGATGCCCGGGAATTACTGCTTTTTTCTTTCAATGAATTCTATTATTTGGACCGATTCTGCCGGTGACCAACCTCAAGTGCGTGCCAAAGTGCGTGCCAAACATGCACATTTGACCTTCGGTTGACCTTCTGCTGTTCTTCGGTTGATGTCATAAGTCTTTATTTGACAAACATAAATGGTTTTGTTCACAACGACTTACAAACCCCAATTTCGGATTAGAAATCCGTTGCTCTAAGTCAAATCCCTGTATTAAGCGAAAAGAAAGCACCTATTTGCTTCTCAAATTTTTTCTTGCCGGCTCAGGTGTTATCATCTTCGTCGCTGTAGCGCAGGGCACTTTTATGTATCCCAAAAACGAGCGTCTTTTTCCCCTGATAATGAAACTCCAAAGGGTCTGCATTATTGAATTATCAGGATTGAAATGCGGAGCCGGTTTAGGTTGATATCTTAGAGACTACGTTTTGAGGCCTGCCGTTCATAAACGCCCGTATGTTTGTTAGTGCAATATCCATCAGGCGCTGACGAGCTGCCCTGGTCGCCCAGGCAATATGGGGAGTTATGTAACAATTCTTCGCTTTTAACAAGGGGTCATCAGCTTCAGGTGGCTCCCGGCTCAAAACGTCCAATCCAGCGCCGGCGATTTTGCCGGCATTGAGTGCATCGGCCAGTGCCTTCTCATCAATCAGCGGGCCACGACTGGTATTGATGAGAAAGGCCGTCGGCTTCATCATCTGCAGACGTTGCTCGTTGACCAATCGATAATTGGAATCGGTCAAGGGACAATGCAGACTCACTACATCGCTTTCCCGGAACAGCGTATCTAAGTCCACGGCACGAGCGCTGACCTGTGGAGTTATCGACTTTTCCACATCGAAATAAATGACCTTCATCCCAAAATCTAATGCGAGCCTTGCCGTTGTTTGGCCGATGCGGCCCAGTCCGATGATACCCATAGTCAGGCCTGCCAGCTCAACCAACGGGAAATTCCAGTAGCAGAAATCCCGGCTCCGGCTCCAGGTGCCCGCCTGAACGGATTGCCCGTGCTCGGCGACATGCTGGGTCAAGTTCAGCAGGTGGGCAAATACCATTTGGGCCACTGAGACTGTACCATAGGCCGGTATATTGGTGAGGCAAATGTTCTGTTGAGATGCTGCCTTGACGTCGACGACGTTATATCCGGTTGCTAATACGCCGATGTATCTGAGCTTTGGCAATTGCGCGATGGTCTCCTTGGACAATTGCGTTTTGTTGGTTAATACGATTTCGGCTTCTTGCGCGCGCCGAACAATGTCGCCCGGCGATGTGCGGTCGTGGATGTGACATTGGCCAAGCTCATGCAGCCCGGACCAGCTAAGGTCTCCGGGATTTAACGTATGACCATCAAGCACAACGATTTGCATACTTATACCCTTGAAGGGTTGTAAATTCCCGCGTGTAAAATCATAAACTATTATTGTAAAGCTACTTACCCGCGCACAAACGGGAATTTTCAATCGAGAGCACTATACTAATCTCCCTTTCGATGAAACTTCTCTGCGGCGTTTTTCCTGAATGCCTTCCCGGCCTCATTTAGTTCGCTTAATATCCGGGCAACCGGTTTTCCAGTGGTGTTCCGGGCGGCGGGAATCAATGTTCGGCATTCGTTGGCATCCATGAAACAAACAGCCTCGTACAAGGACTTCTGCTCCTCCCGGGGAATGATTAGGAAGCCATGTTTGTCGGCGTGGATGAGGTCCCCCTCACTGATTCTACAGCCGAAGACCTCTGCCTCGCCGCCCCATCGCACTGGCAAACTGTATGCGTGCCCAACGCACATCCTTCGCGCGACAGCTTTGAAGCCCGCATTGCACATTTCATCGATGTCCCTTACGGCACCGTCCGTGATAGTGCCGACACACGCCAGCGCTTTGTGCACGTTGGCGTTGACTTCTCCCCAAAATGAACCAACACAATTGGGTTTATCCAAGTCCTGGACCACTACGATTTTTGGCCCGGGCACGCCGGCCACGTACTCTCGGTAAGCCTTCCAGGCATCCGGCCTGTTCCGCGCATGGTCAGGATTGCCGGGCTCGATTACAACCGTAACGGCATAGCCGATCATCGGCCCCATTTGAGGCATGAAGTCACGAGTCTCTTCCAGATTCATGCACCCCTTTGTGCGGTCATGTTTGGTGATCTGCTCCCAACCGTTGTAAATCGTTGGGGTATTCCAACGCTTCAACTGCAACAGTTCTTCATGGCTCAGGCACCGCCTCATATCACAATCCTTATTCTCCCGTGGATTCTCGGGGTACTAATTAGTATCTGTTGAGGAAAACAAAAACTGACTATGTCACCCCTGCGAAAGCTGGGAGCAGGGGTCCAGAGCGAAAAAGCTGGATTCCCGCTTTCGCGGGAATGACAAATACTGTTTCCACAACAGGAACTAATTAGGTCTGAAAAACCTTGTTTACTTTTTCCTGTAATTCGCCCGGTATCTTCCGAAACAATAAGTGAACGGCTTCCGAATAGATGATACCGTGCTTGACTTAGCGCCTATCCAAATAACCCGCTCTATTGCGACCGGCTGCAAAGCCCGATGCCTGCGTTGTCAGCCAAAAATGTTCTCAACGTGGAGAAAACCACGCCTCCGAGCATTTTTGGCCTGCCGCCTTGGCCTCGAACTTTTCGCTCGGCCTCATAACGACCCGGTTATTCGGATAAGCTCTTATGTGGCCAAGGAAGTATCCGGGTAGTCAAACTTTTTGCCAAGGATACCACATTCGGAGCATCAGTCAAGACTTATCCGAGCTCGTGCTCGGCATGTTTGACAATACGGTCGATCTCCCGGGACAGAGCTTCATCAAGCGGCTGTGGGGGGTGTGTTGTTAGGATGCTGTTGACATGTTCGGCGAGCCGATCTGCGAATGAGGCAGCTCCTTGAGCCTGCCAACCGTCATAGCTCTGCCGTGTCCATATTTGGTCGGGCAGCCAGAGTTCCTTACGAAAGTGTTCGACCGTGTGTGGTTCAGCCAGGAAGTTGCCGGCCGGGCCTACCGACTTGACAACGTCGGTGGCCAGTGTCCCGGCATTTACCTCGAAACCACGTGCGATTCGCTTGATATAATTCATGAGCTCGTTGTCGAAAGCCAGCCACAGCAGACTGCCGGCATGATCGGTTCCACAAATGCCGCAGTGACCAAAAGTATCGGCACCGGCAAGGACACCCAAAAGCATTGTGCCTGCCTTTTCCATGCCTGCCTGAGCGTCGGGCACTTTCGCATCGGTCAGACCAACATTGATGTAAACGGGAAAGCCATAGAAGTGCGCTATCTGAGTCATCGCTAAAGCCATTAGTCCCTGCTCCGGCGAGCCGAATGAGCAGATGCTTGTGCGCGGATCCATAATGTGCGGGATTCCGCCGTAGGTAACTGCCGTGCCCGGCGCCAGCAATTGCGTCACGACAATGCCTGCCAATATCTCGGCATTTTCCTGCGCCAGTGTACCGGCCAATGTTGCCGGAGCCGTTGCGGTCGTCATCGCCATCGGGCCGATACTGACGGGCTGTCCCGCCTGTGCGAACTCCCTGACTATATCGAGCCCGTCCTTCGGCAACTGCAGCGGACTAATGGGTTCGAGAAAGGCTTCGACCATTGGATTTGCCCGCAGGGCGGCATCGCCACCTGCGATTGTGCGGTATATTTCCAGAATGTAACGGGCCGTCGCTCCGTTGCGAACCCAGCAGCGGGTTGGTTTCGTGGTCCCCTTGACCAGTTCGCCGGTGAGAAAGACATCTCGATATTTCTCGCAGACCTCATCCGGCTGGGCCATTGCGCCGACGATGTTGATGTTGTCCAGGGCATCTCCAAGACGAATTGCGTCCCCGGCATCTTTGATGGTTGCAGGCCGTCTCCGGCCGGTCTTTGCATCTATCCAGCCGAATTGTCCGGGACTTGACATTAGAATGAGCTCGCCGTATCCGAAATTAGCGGCCCGGCTTTTGTCCCGGCCATAGATTTTGTATTTTTTGCCGGCCCGTGCGATGCTGTCCATGACAAGTTTTTCCGGGAGGCTCGCTATCTTGTGGTCCTGGGCTACCTTTGCACCGGCCTCGCCCAGGAGCTGCAATATTTCCTCGTGATGCACCATAACGCCGGTGTCCCGAAGGATTGTTATGCTCGCGTCGTGTATGTCTTGAATCTCTCGCTCGGACAGAAAATTAACTTGTATTGTTGCCATTGTGATTTATTCGGTACACAGGCCGACAAAACTTTAGCTGAGTTTCCTGTGTGGCTGAAGTTGGATACCGAATCCCTGGTCTTAGGTGTGTTACACTATTATAATCGCTTTAACAGATTGTGTACCAGACGCGGGCACCGTAGATGTATTTGCGTAAGAGGCCGCTGTCATCGTATTCAGCGATAACGTGGCCGCCATCATAGACGTATTTGACTATGTAACTACCAACGACATTCTTTTTGATGCGCCTGCCGGCCGGGTCATATTCGCAGGTGCTAATGTAATAGTCATATGACTACTGGAAATGACTATGAGCTTTCTACGTCAACTGCTTTAGATTTAGCATTTTATGGCCGAAGGGTTTGTTAGACTTTGTGCATGTGTTCACATGCACAAACTTAATTGTTTTATCAATAAAAAAAGGTCTTGTAATCTATTATTTGCGTTCTCTGTGTTTGTGCTTTTGCCACTCGGTTAGCCGCTATCTGCCTTTGCCGTAAGGTATCTGCCGAAAGGCATCCTGTGGACCGACTTCCAAGGTGCGGCTCGGGCCTACAGGGCTACGGCGGGCTTCGCCAAGACGAGCTGTCTTCTGTTCTCTACCGGCTGGGCATTAATTGTCAGGGCCGAACCTTGATTTATCCTTACTTTTGACCTTGAATTCGAGCCTTCGCTTACTCCATCCCTGGAACTTTTTACCTTGGCATCGGAGGGCAAAACCTTCATCTTTTATCTCATATATGAAATCCCGGTCGGTGTAAGGGTCTTTGGGCAAATGATCCGGGAGCTTCCTGGGCAAGTGCCCAGTCTTGGCAAGGACAAGGTAAACCTCTACAGCAGCCTTGACGCCGTTGACGTAAGCAGAATGCTCGACCAGGTATGAGTAGCCACTAACCCCCGGAAACATAGTTATCACACTTTTATCTACCGGGTCAGTGTTATCACCCTTCATCTTCTCGTTGTAAAGTCCATTCATTTGGACAAGCTTCTGTTCGTAAGTCATTTCACTGTCCAGGACTCGGAAAATCGAGTCAAGAAAGCGGGCAAATCCCTCGCCGGCGCGTGCCAGAAACTGCTCATCTGTCAAATTCCGTACGTTTTCCTTGGCCTGCTCACCCTCAGCCTCTTTTATGGCAAGATTCTTGTAGTAGCGCAGAGACTTGGGAGTCGTTCGCATATGGTTTAAGAAACGTCTGATTCTTGCCTGTAACATCTCGGCATAGGACAGCCGTGGTCCCGGAACAACGGCGAACTGGCCTCGAAACCATGTGAGAGTCTCCGCATCCGGCGGCATTACACTAAGCACATCCCCAACCACGTTTAGGGGCAGCATATCAAAACCAGTCGAGTATATATACAATTCCGGGTCTTCGCTTAGGTGCTTGGCAATTCGCCGTAGCGTCAGGCAGCGCTCCAGTGCCACACGATAGTGCCCGTCGGCAGCGAGTGCCCGCGCATCCATTAAAAGAATGTCTTGAATAGGACCAAGCCCCTTACGCAAAGCCTCCATGCTGAGTCGACGTTCGGGCCATACCCCCCAAATACACGGCATCCGAGAGGCGATTTCGACGATTTCTATCATGGGCAAACAGTGTCCCAGGTATGTTCTGAACTGTTTGATGGGCTCGGTAACAGAATGAATCTTGTACTTGATGGCCTCAGGTGGCTCAGGCCGGAGCAGAAATGCCTGGTAATAAAGCAAGGCCGCATTACCCTGCTTTGGCGGAGTGCCGTCTTCCACCCATGGAGTAATTTCGCTGTTTCTTTTTTCGTATGCCTCCTCGGCGCGCCGATCTTTTGCAGCAGCTATAGCTCGACTAGCCTCAACCCCCATTCCCGTAGGTTTGGGAGCCTCTGTCTCTGTCTCGCTAAACGCTGTCACAGTTGTAAGTGCGAGTGAGAGAAGGCAAAAAACTACACACTTTCTATTTGAGGTAAACTGATTCATAACAAAATCTCCTAACAAGAAACATAACTCGCATTATTTAGCATCATATGCCTAATGTGTGCCAATTGTCAATTACGTATATGGTCACAGATTTACTCCCATTGTTCCATCCACCGCTTAGCTGTTTTGATATCCTGTACCCATCGCTTTCATTCATTAGGATTGTCGCCCCACCGGTAATACCGCACACCTGTGAGATACGGAGAGGCACTCGGGTCATAAAGCCATCGAGAAATAGGTGTAATATTCGTGGGGATGGCGCCCGTGACATTCGGGACTTTCGTATCCCAGGTTGTTAAGGCCCAGTTGACAGCCGTCCCTGCGGCATCCGCCGCAGCTTCCCAGCTTCTGTAAGGGGCCCAACAAATTGTTGCATCGTAGGTTCCTTCCTTATAATTACCTGAACCAATATTGTCAATTTCAATCCAGTATGGCATGCTCAGCTCATTATTCCTGTCGACCACCCCATCGTTGTTAAGATCGGTCCAGTCTTGAACTTCAATGTATGGTCTCCACATCGCTGATCCAATGTCTTCTCCAACAGCTTTATATCCCTTCTCTAACTCGTCAATATACGTAGGTGGGCACTCAGGGATTACTGTTTCGCCAATTTTTACTATACCTTTTGATAAATCTCCCAATAACATGTATCCGTCCGCTGTCTCTGGAGTCAGAGTGCCACCAGCACGGTCTGGCAATGCCCAATAGCTGCCGGTAGCTATTTGTACTGAACCGCCCTCTACATAGTACACCGGATCACCCGGCCAAGGGGAGGGAATGGCGTCCTGCGCAGCTCCTAAGCCTGTCGGATCCACGAAGGCCAACGGGTTATTCCCACAATACAGGTACCAGTTGATGCCATCGCCGTAGCCGACCGGGTCGGTTTGCATAAATCGGCCGATGTGTGGATTATAGTACCGGGCACGGTAGTAGTAAAGACCTGTTTCGATATCGAATCTCCGGCCGGTGAACATGTAGGGATTGGAAGTTGGAGTCTGAGGCCGCCAGCTGGCCATAGGCGCTGTACTCGTAGCTCTGGCAGCTATCGCCGTTAGAATTACTCAAGGCCACCACGGAACCCAGACCATCGAAGTGATAGTAGTAGGCCTTGTTATTGTCGGCAGATTGTCTTGTATCCATCCCCAAGCTCGTCCCGCTTTTTCGGGACTCGCTTGAGGCTGCCACCCCTAAGGCGGGGACCGTAGATGTATTTGCGTAAGAGGCCGGTGTCATCGTATTCAGCGATAACGTTACCGCCATCACGCCTGTTAGTCCTAAGGACTCCTTGCGGAGAAGCGTGCGTTTCCGCATAGACGTATTTGACTATGTAACTGTAACTGTTAGACTATGCGCATGGATAACTCATTATCGAAAGGAGGCCCTTTTATGCCAAATGAGATAAGGCTCGAAGATATTCTGGATAGTAAAGACGACGGCATTTACGAGGTTACCACAAGCGCGGCGGGGCCAAAAGGACATCTTCCTTTAACTGATAGTCTTCTTGTCGATGCTCCGAGCGGCGATATCTTCGGAATGAGTCAGAATGCGGGCATGGGGTGGGAGCCGGCCAAGACGGCCCAGGAGCAGTTTCTGCTGATAAGCACGCAGGGCGGGATTCGTGCAGGTGACGGCACGCCCTTGGCTTTAGGGTATCACGCCGGTCACTGGGAGCTTGGCTTGCTGGCGCAGGCCGCGGCGGAAGAGCTGCGAAATCTCGGCTGCATTCCGTTTGCGGGCTATTGCACGGACCCCTGTGACGGCCGAACCCAGGGCACGCCGGGGATGATGGATAGTCTGGCTTACCGTAATGATGCGGCGATGATTTTTCGGCGACTCATCCGCAGCTTACCAACACGAAAAGGAGTGCTTGGTATAGCGACTTGTGACAAGGGGCTGCCGGCAATGATGATGGCGTTGGCCACTATGCGCGAGCTGCCGTCTGTGCTGGTGCCGGGGGGAGTGACTCTTCCGCCTGCCGAAGGTGAGGACCTGGGCAAGATACAATCCATCGGAGCGCGTTTTGCCCATGGCGAGGTGACGCTGGAATACGCAAGGCAGATGACCTGCCGTACCTGCGCGAGTGCGGGCGGCGGCTGTCAGTTCCTCGGGACAGCGGCAACATCTCAGGTTGTCGCCGAAGCTCTGGGCATGAGCCTGCCGCATTCTGCGCTTGCGCCGTCCGGCCAGGCAATATGGCTGGACATAGCACGTCGTTCAGCCAAAGCACTCGTGCGGATGTACAAACGCGGCCTGACTATGAAAGATATTCTAACCGATGCAGCGGTGCGTAATGCGATGGTTGTTTATGCGGCTTTTGGCGGTTCGACGAATCTGCTGTTACACATTCCTGCGATTGCACACGCAGCGGGATTGAAACGACCGGGGCTCGAAGACTGGAAGAAGGTTACTCGGGAGGTGCCGCGGCTTGTTGACGTTCTGCCCAATGGGCCGGTAGGACATCCGACTGTACGCGTCTTTCTGGCCGGCGGCGTTCCCGAAGTAATGCTGCAATTGCGGCGTCTGGACCTTTTAGACCTGGATTGCCGGACGGTGTCTTGTGAGCCTTTAGGCAAAATCCTCGACTGGTGGGAAGGGTCTGAACGCCGAAAGCGGCTGCGGGAGCTGCTTTATCAAAAAGACGCTATCGAGCCGGATGAAGTGATAATGAGTCCTGAAAGAGCTCGTGAACGCGGCCTGAAAAGCACCATGACACTGCCGCAGGGTAATCTTGCCCCGGAAGGTTCGGTCATTAAGAGTACCGCTATTGACCCGTCACTGCTGGATGCTAATGGTTTGTATCACAAGATTGGCCCTGCCCGTGTGTTCATCTCAGAGCGCAGCGCTATCCAGGCCATAAAAGGAAATGCTATTCAGCCCGGCGATGTCATTGTGCTTATTTGTGCGGGCCCAATGGGAAGCGGAATGGAAGAAATACTGGAAGTGACTGGTGCGCTGAAGCATCTTTCCTGGGGAAAGGATGTTGCGGTCATTACCGACGGCCGGTTCAGCGGCGTTAGTACCGGCGCTTGTATCGGACACATAGCACCGGAAGCATTGGCAGGCGGCCCGGTTGGAAAGGTCCTGGATGGAGACATCATTCAAATTATTATTGACTGTAATAATATGGAAGGAAGCGTTGATTTGATTGGAGACGCTAACTCCCCGCCGGATAAGAGAAGCGTGGAGCTTGGGACACGAATATTGGCTGAGCGTTCGTTGAGGTCTGACCTTGCTCCTCATCCAGGTCTTCCGGATGATACACGCTTGTGGGCCGCTATGCAGGAGATTGGCGGAGGCACGCGGGGCGGCTGCGTGTTTGACGTAGATGCAATCGTCGAAACATTAAAAGCCGGCAAGGAAGCATTGTCGAAGTGATACAAGGTTATTATACTGTGACGCGGATACGCACGCTTCTCCGCAAGGAGTCCTTAGGACTGACAGGCGTGTTCCTTTTTTGATAAGGATGGACTATGGGACAAAACAAGAGGAAGCTTTCGGGGGTTTTCAGTCCGGTGGTGACGCCGTTTCGTTCTGACGAACTTGCGCTCGATGAGTTGAGGTTTAACTTACGAAAACTCAGTAAGACCGACCTTGCCGGTTATTTCGCGCTCGGCTCGAACGGAGAGTTCAGGAGCCTGACCGACAGGGAGCAGATTCAGGTCCTCGAGATTTTCGCTGAAGAAAAAGGCAACAAAGTCGTTATGGTCGGAACCGGTTGTGAATCCACCAGGCAAACCATCGAAAAGTCAAAATTGGCGGCTGAGATGGGCTTTGACTATGTCAGCATTCTCACACCGAACTATTTCGCCAAACAAATCAACGGTGACACTCTACAGTGTTACTACGAGCGAATAGCTGATTCGGTTGATGTCCCCGTATTACTCTACAACGTTCCGGGCTTTGCAGGCGGGGTAGAGATACCGCCACAAACTGTTCTCGAACTCTCACGGCATCCCAACATTGTGGGTATGAAAGATTCCTCTCCAACCGGGCCGGGCAAATTTCTCACTTGTCTTGAACCAGCGGCAGATTTTCATGTTCTTGCCGGCTCTGCCAATTTCTTCTATCCGGCCCTTCATTTGGGCGCTACCGGCGGCGTGCTGTCACTTGCTAATGTTCTGCCTGGTCCATGCTGTGACCTATATCGCTTATTCACACAAGGCGAATACGATGATGCCAAAGAACTTTCCTTCAGACTTGCCCGGCTCAATAAGGATATTTCAGGAGGCTGGGGTGTAGCTGGTGTCAAGGCCGCCATGGACATAATCGGATTCAAGGGAGGTCAGCCGCGGCATCCACTGCAAGGTCTTACCGATGAAGCCAGGGAACGAGTCAGGCAGATGATTATCAATGAAGGTTTTATATCCGCCTAAATACGATAAGCCCCCGTGCTTTCTTGCCTGCACCTGTGTTTGCCTCGACACAGGTGGCGCTGGCACAGGTGCGAAAGCAAGAACGGGGGCCGGTGAAAATATAATTTAGGTTGTTCTCAAGCAGGTCGTGATGACTCAAACCGACAATCAAAAGACAGCAAACAGCAACACGATATTAGGGGTTGATATCGGAACGACCAGTATGAAGATGGGCGTATTTCGGATTGTCGATAATGCGCTGAGTCCGGTTAGACAATTCACGCAAGAGTACGAGGTGAATATTTATAACGATGGTTTGTTCGGTGATATTGAACAGGACAAATGGAAGAGGGCCTTGGCCGCAGGATGCAAAGAAATGGAGGATCTTATCGGCGATGCCGATGTTGTTTCCCTTTCCGGTACTACACCCGGGCTGACGGCGATGGATAAAGATGGCGAGGCACTTTACCCGGCCATCTTGATGCTCGACCAGCGTTCCCGCAAGCAGGCCAAATTCATAATAGAGACCATTGGAATAGAGCATCTTTTAGGGACCACGGCTAATATGCCGGTCGCGGGCGGATGTTCGTTAGCGAGTATTCTTTGGCTCAAAGATAATTGTCCCGAAATCTTTGACAAAACTTACAAGTTTGGCCATTCCAATACGTACATCGCTCATTGGCTGACGGGCAGTTTCGCCATCGACCCCTCGTCAGCATCGTTGACAGCCCTGTACAATACCGTACGCAACGACTTGGCCTGGAATGAGGATATTGCCGTAACCTTTGGCCTCTCACTTGACCATCTACCGCAAATAGTTCCGGCGTATGAAAGTGTCGGCCGAATAAAAAAGTCACTCGCACAAAAGCTGGGCTTCAGAAAGGAACCTCCCGTACTGATCGGCGGTAATGATGCGGTGCTTGCTGCTTATTCAGTGGGAATAAGCGAACCGGGGGACATTATTAATGTAAACGGCACCTGTGAAATCAATCTCGTATGCCTTGATAAATGTCTGGCCTCTGCTAATTACAACATCCGGGCCCACGTGCTGCCCGATAGGTGGCTCACCTTGCATGTTATGAACGCCGGAGGCAAGGCACTGGACTGGTACAAAAGCTTGTTCTGCAGCGAATTGAGCGCTGAGGAGTTTTACAACAGCTTCCTTCCCCAGGTGATTGAGACCTGGCTCGAGCGCCAAAGCGATGTTACTTATGTGCCGTACCTCATGGGTTCACGCTACAGCCAGGAGCCGCTTAAAGCTCAATTATTGGGATTGACCCAGCAGACAACCCGTGAAGAGATATTAGCCGGGATTGTCAGGGGACTATGCGAATATCAGAAAGCTCACTTGGAAGAGATTGGCAAGAACGTGACCCTTCAAAATGTAATTCATGTGACCGGGGGTGCAACAAATTCCGCTTTGATGCGGGCAAAGTCAAAGTGGATGAGGGACTGCGAATATGTCCATAATGAGCAGTCATCTATGAAGGGGGCTGCCATGCTTGGTCAAAAATATCTTGAGAGTGCCTAAAGTTAAAAAGAATGAATAATGAATATTCAACAAGGAATATCGAATGTCGAATTAATCTATTTTCCTTCATTATTCCTTGTTCGATATTGGATATTCTTTTTTGTTACTTTAGCTCACTTTAGACCTTTGTCCTTTTGTTTGAGGGTAAAACGGTATTATGTTCAATCTGCACCCGCTCATAATTCTTGTTGTCGGCATGCTGACCGTCATACTTATGATTACGCGGTTGAGAATGAATGCATTTATCGCATTGATTAGCTCAGCCGTGGTCGTTAGCCTGCTTAGTCCCGGGGATTTGGCTGAAAAGATGAGCCGGGTGGCCGAGGCATTCGGAAACACGGCCGGCAGCATCGGTATTGTCATCGCTCTGGCCGTGGTCATCGGCAAGTGCATGATGGACAGCGGTGCAGCGGACCGCATCGTCAGAGGTTTCCTGTCCCTGCTTGGAGAAAAACGCAGCTCTACAGCGCTTATGGCCAGCGGTTTTGTGCTTTCAGTTCCGGTATTCTTTGACACGGTTTTCTATCTGCTTGTGCCGTTGGCGCGCTCCATGCATCGGCGGACAAAGAAACATTACCTGAAATACGCGATGGCCATTGCAGCCGGCGGAGTGGTTACCCACTCTCTTGTTCCGCCAACTCCCGGACCGCTCATCATGGCCGACAACCTTGGTATTGATATCGGCGTTATGATTATGGTTGGCGCATTGGTGGCGCTTCCTGCCGCCGTCGTCGGAATGCTCTTCTCCGGGTATGCAGACCGGCGAATGAATATACAGATGAAACCGCTTGGCGGTGAGCTGTCTGAGCCGGAGCCGCTCGAAGACCATCAGCTGCCGGGGCTATTGGTGTCACTTCTGCCGATTATTCTGCCTGTGCTGCTGGTCTCGACCAATACAATTGTCCGCACGATGGCCGAGGGTGCCACCGAAGGTTCGGGCTTAAGCCGGGCAGTTGGCATAACCGCCGTATTGGGTAATGTGAATTTGGCGATGCTCATGTCGACTGCAATTGCCATGTGGATGCTCAAGAGCAAACGTGTCCTAACGAATGCGCAATTGGCGAAAGTTGTCGAAGTGTCATTAATGAGCGGCGGTGTGATTATCCTGATAACGGCTGGAGGTGGTGCCTTTGGTGCAATGCTTAAAGCCGCCCAGATTGGCCCGGCGATCGAAAACATATTCAAGGGCGACAGCGGCCAACCGGCAAGTGGTATGATGCTGCTGGTTTTGGGTGCCCTTATCGCTGCGCTGATGAAAATAGCGCAGGGCTCGACCACCGTTGCGATGATAACATCTTCAGCGATGATTGCCGCAATGGTCACATCGACAGAGACGTTGGGTTATCACCCCGCGTATCTGGCCACCGCCATCGGAGGCGGCTCGATGATAGGCTCGTGGATGAACGACAGCGGATTCTGGATATTCGTGAAAATGACCGGGCTGACCGAAGCCGAAGGGCTCAAATCCTGGACGCCATTGCTGGCTATAGTAGGTTTCACAGGGGTCGTCGTCTCGTTCCTGTTGGCTCTGATTTTGCCGATGGCATAAAGGCTTTAGCTCGATACTCGATGCTCGATACTCCCGCCGTCACTGAAGCTATGGCGGACAAGCGATACTGGATGCTCGTCGAGAATTGATATACAATAAGAACTGATAGATAATTGTTATACGGAAAGTAATAATTAGGAGAACAAAATGAAACTAATTCAAAAAATGCATATAAATTCTTTCTTATTGAATATTATCATTATTTTATCCATTTGCCTTTCTATTTCATGCCAAAATTCTGATAATTCGAATGAGCTGGTATCCGTACCAATTGTGTTTAATGAAGAATTGGAAGATGGACACATTGACGGAAGTGCGTACATTACTGTTATAATAGATTCAATTCCCTTGAACCTTTTCTTAGATACCGGCAATCCCGGGGCATCAATCGATCTAACGACAAAAACATTAGAAAAAATCGAGGTAACATATACGGGTGAAACGAAAAAAACAATGAATTATAAAGGCGACGAATTTGAAGGACGTGAATATATTTTACCACGGGTGAAAATTGGTGACTTGGAATTTACAAATATTCATGCAACGGAACATAAAATGCAGAGTTCTTCTGATGGGACAATCAGTTTCAAGTTTCTTGGGAATTACAACGTCCTGATAGATTTTCCGAATAGAAATATGCGGCTGTACAAGTTGGGATATCTACCAAAGTATCTAAGAGAACAATCCTGGACACCTGTAAATGCATTCGAACTCGGTGGTTTTACATTACCTCTCAAGCTGGATGGAATAGAAGAAGATTTTATATTTGCATTAGACAATGCTGCAATTGCTTTGGATGATGAACAAAAGCCGTATGGAATGATAAGGTTAAAATCCTCTTTTGGTAACTATTTGGAAAAAAATGAGCTGATTATACCTAAAGAAGACGACCCAGCAGTCGTTGGTATATTTAATTCAAGTGATTTAAAACTTGATGGAATCAAAATTCCTAATTTGGATTTTATGGTTGTCGATTATAAATACCCTGAACGCGATGGATTATTAGGTTATAACTTTTTTATTAAACATCCAATGTTCATCGATTTTAAAAATGATATGCTATATGTTAAATTTGAGTAATTTTACTTTAAACCATAAACCGTAGAAAACGTCCGGGGCAAGAGAGAAAATCAAAGCTCACGAATTACAAACAGATCAAAGGCGTAAATCATCGAAAATTATGAGCACTAAATAAGTCTGATAACCACCCCGAGCCTGCCCAGGGCAACCACATTGGGCTGCCACTACGACCTGAATCTCCAAAAAAAACTTGTTTTTAATGAACACGATATACCCCTGGGGGGTATAATAGTCCAGTACCAATTAGGAGTTTGCCTACTCGTCTATGCGAAGTGCTTCGCCGAAGCAGGAAACTCAGTAGGTGATGGACAAAAGGGACAAGAAATGAAGAAAAATCCGAGTCATGAAGACAATCTGGTTGCCTTAAGGCGAATTGAAGGGCAAGTTCGCGGTGTTCAAAGGTTGATTGAAGACCGCAAATACTGTATCGACATTCTGAACCAGATATACGCTATCAAGGGGGCCCTTGGTCGTGTAGAAGAAAATATTTTGGAAAAGCACTTTCAACACTGCGTAACGGAAGCTGTAAAAGGAAGCTCTGAAAAGGAAAGACAGCAAAAGTTAGATGAAATTCTAAAATTGATACATCAGACCCGCAGAGGGTAAATATGTCCGTAGAAATAAATCTGGTTCATATTTTTTTGTTTGATTTGTTCCGGATGCGCAATATGATTTTTAGACAATAATAATGATTGTTCGAAAGGAAAATCCATCATGAAAAATAAGCGAAAAATTTCATTAGCTTCGGTAGTTGCGGGGTACTCGGCTTTGGTGATAGCTTTGGGAATGGCAGTATATGCAGTACACCAATACATCGCGACTCCCGGGGAGACCGTATTAGGACTTGTGTTCGAGCACAGTTGGCACGTACTGGTTCTCGGCGTGCTCATTTATGCAACGCTGTATGCGATTCTATATAAAACAGTAGTGAGACCTATACATGATTTATACCTGAAGCTTTATGCTATTACGCGTGGAGATTTAAGCTCTCTTGACATTGATTCAAATATTGTCGAGATTTCGGAGATTGCTGAAGGCGTCCAGCTTTTGTTGGATGAAATGGATCGTAGTGTTCCGGATTTGTCACTTACTGCACTTTCAAATCGCACTGGGAAGATTCGGTCAATAGCCAAAGAATCAGATGCTCTGGATATGTCCGCCAAAAACTTTCTGATGAATTTGTCAAATGAAATAGAAGAGGTGGTAAGGGAGCTTTCTATGACAAAGCGTAAGAAACAACAGAGCAAGGTCGAATAGTTTTACATGTTGCTTATAATTCCAATAAACACAAACTATGAGGTGTAGATTTAGATAACATATCGCAGAAAGAGTAGATAACCAACATCAAAGTCCGGCCTCGACAATAGCAAAGGCTGGATGAGATTCTGAAACTTATACATCAGACGCACAGGGCATAAAATATTGTCGTAGAAATAAACGCAGAAATAAATTTTGGATTTGTCTTTTTTATAGGATTATTTCCGCTGTGTAGTAAAATGGCGATAATATGGAATAGTTTTAGGGGGCAAATATGAACAAACGAGCTGTTTTAGCTGTGGGAGCAATCGTAATTGTTTTTATGCAGTGTGCGGAAGCTTCGCAGCAGCCGAGCGATTCAAATGATTTGCACACACTTGCGGATTATCTACGTTATGCCTCACTCAATAATGCAGAGCTTAAAGCAAAGTTTGAGGAATGGAAGGCGGCGTTAGAGCAGATTCCACAGGCAAAAGCGTTAGATGACCCGAAGTTTACATACAGTTATTTCATAGAGGAAGTCGAGACACGGGTCGGGCCGCAAAGACAAAAGTTCGGCATAATGCAGGTATTCCCGTGGTTTGGCAAAATAGAAGCAAGAACCGATATAGCCGCGGCAAAAGCAAAAGCTGCAAGGCAAAGATACGAAACAACCAAGTTGAAACTTTTCCGGCAGGTAAAAGTGGCTTTTTACGAATTCGCATATCTGGCCACAGCCATTGATATTGCAAAACAGAATCTCGAACTGCTGCAGCATTTCGAAGAAGTCGCACGAACCAAATACATAACCACTACAGCAACGCATCCTGACATAATCCGTGTCCAGGTAGAATTAGCTAAGCTTGAGGACATCTTAAGAAGTCTGGAGCAGCTCAGAGAGCCAACAATTGCAAAACTCAACTCGGTGCTTAATCGGCCGATTAACGCGGAGTTGGCCTGGCCTAAAAAAGAGCCACCAAGAGAAGTCCGGCTTGACAGGCAGTATATTGTTCAGGCGTTAAAAAGAGCGAATCCCGAGCTTGCTGAATTTAGCTGGGAAATTCAGGCAGCACAAAGCATGATCAAGCTGGCAAGAAAGAAATTCTATCCTGATATAGGAGTCGGCCTCGATTGGATTCAGACAGACGGCGCGATAATGCCGGGCCAGAGGGATAGCGGCAAAGACCCTGTTATTCTTATGTTCACTTTGAATCTGCCTATTTGGCAGGAGAGCTATAAGGCAGCCGAGCAACAGGCAAAAGCCGATGTCAGGAAAATTGAAGAACAAAGAACAGACATCGAAAACAAAATACTATCAAGAGTCTTTGAAGTGCTGTACGATATTGAAGATAGCCAAAGAAAGACGCATCTTTATGGGGACGTTTTGGTTTCAATGGCTGAGGAGCTTGTTCAGACGTCTGAAACCGCTTATAAAGCGGGTACGATAGATTTCCTCTCGCTGATAGATGCTCAACGCATGCTGCTTAAATACGAGTTAGATTACGAAAGGGCAGTTACCAATAATCAGCAGAAACTGGCTGAGCTGGAAATGCTTGTTGGGACGGAACTGCCCTCAATAGCTGAGCCATCAATTAACAAGGAAATTGCGGAAAAGTGATTCAATCTTTCATTGGATTTTCTTAAAAAGCTGTATTTAATTGAACTTATATCCTACGTGAATGGTATGATTAGCAGATTATAGGTGGCTGATATGAAAATGACACAAGCCAAATCATTATGGGGGAATCGATGGTTCAAAACCACCGTTTTGGTGGTAGTAACTTTTCTTGCGGGTTATTTTTTTAACTCACTTTTGCAGGACCCCCCCGCCGGCCCAGAGCATGAACATCCGAGCGAACAGACTGCTGCGCAGGGACAAACATGGTGGACCTGCTCGATGCATCCCCAGATTCGTCAGCCCAAAGCCGGTAAGTGCCCGATTTGTTTTATGGATTTGATACCGGTGGCTACTGAGGATAGTATCGTTGGTGAAAGGCAAATCACCTTTTCTGAAGAGGCCTTAAAGCTTATGGAGGTTCAAACCACACTTGTGGAGCGTAAATTTGTCGAGGCCGAAATCCGCATGGTCGGCAAGGTCGATTACGATGAGACCCGCGTAAAAAATATCACCGCCTGGGTGCCCGGCAGGATCGACCGGCTTTACGTGGATTTTACAGGCATCACGGTCAGTAAGGGCGACCATATGGTATATCTCTACAGTCCGGAGCTGATAAGCGCCCAGGCCGAGCTTCTTCAGACCATAAAGGCATCAAAGAATTTGAGCCCACAAACTTCTGAACTCATAAAGAGGTTAACGTTTGCGACCTTGGAAGCCGCCCGAGAAAAACTAAGATTGCTCGGATTAACAAAAGAACAGATTGAGCAGATTGAACAAACCGAACGGCCGACCGATCATGTTACCATTTATGCACCTATTGGAGGTGTGGTAACGGAAAAACATGCGACAGAGGGAATATATATAACAACAGGGATGAAAATATATACAATCGCGGACCTTTCGCATTTATGGGTCAAGTTGGATGCTTACGAATCCGATTTGTCCTGGATTCGGTACGGTCAGGAAGTTGAATTCTCAACGGAGGCATATCCGGGGCAGGTATTCAAAGGCAAAATAAGCTTCCGCGATCCCGTACTCAATGCGAAGACCAGGACGGTTAAGGTGCGGGTCAACGTCGATAACCCTGACGGCAGACTCAAGCCCGAGATGTTTGTCAGGGGCGTGCTGCGGGCAAAAGTCGCTCAGGGCGGCGCCGTAATGGATCCGGAGCTGGCGGGCAAATGGATTTGTCCGATGCATCCATCTGTTGTCAAAGACCGGCAGGGCACATGCGATATCTGTGAAATGGATTTGGTGGCCACCGAGTCACTATACACAACAGCCGATGAGCCCAATGAGCCGCCTCTGGTAATTCCTGCCTCTGCACCTTTGATAACAGGCAAACGAGCGGTTGTGTATGTCCGGATACCGGATGCGAATAAACCAACGTTCGAAGGCAGAGAGGTAGTTCTTGGCCCGAGGGCGGCAGATTACTATTTGGTTATGGAGGGGCTTGCCGAAGGAGAAATTGTCGTTACTAATGGTAACTTTAAGATTGATTCTGCCCTTCAGATACAGGCCAAACCAAGTATGATGAGCGCGGAGAGAGGTCAGACAACAATGGAACATCAGCATGCAAAGGGCGAATATAAGTACGAGATTTTTGAAGTGCCGGATGAGTATCGAAAACAGCTTTGGGGAGTTGTTCAAAAGTATTTATTGTTACAGGGTGCGCTGGCTTCTGATGACAGGGACGGTGCCGCCAGGGCTGCAGGCGAGACGCTGGAAGCGCTTTCTGCGGTTGATATGAGTTTGGTCAGCGGCAAGGCCCATAACGTGTGGATGGACAATAGCGTGAAGATGAAGGCGGCATTAGATAAGATAAAAGAAGCTGACGGAATTGAGACAATGCGTGAAGGATTTGAGGGGCTTTCCAATGAGCTTATAGTTGTTGTGGGGCAATTTGGAGTTTACCAGGACAAGACCCTGTACAAATTTCATTGCCCGATGGCCTTTGATAAAAAGGGAGCGGATTGGCTGCAGATAGACAAGGAAACACGTAATCCTTATTTTGGCGCCTCGATGCTCGAATGTGGCAAGGTTATTGAAGTAATCGGCGAAGAACCGAAATGAAAAGAGTTTTTCCAAACACATTTTTAAGGAGTAAAGAAAATGAACAGCAAAACGAAAAAAAATAACGCAATGTTTGTTGTGGCAAGTCTGTTGCTTGTCGGGCTGATTGCGCTGAATGGCTGCAAGAAGTCTGAGCCGACCCCCACCGAGACAGCTGCTGAAACGATGCAGGGGGAAGAAATGGCTATGATGGACGAGCCGGCAGATGCGGTTGCTGCCGTAGTAGAGCAGACTGACTGTCCGGTTATGGGCGGTGCTATCAACAAGGCCCTTTTCACCGAGTATAAAGGCCAGAAGGTTTATTTCTGCTGCCCCGGCTGCAAGGAGAAATTTGAAGAAGAGCCGGAAAAGTACATTGCCAAGCTGCCACAGTTCAAGCAGTAAGCTGGGTGGCAGAAAACGTAATGAAGCCGAAGTAATACCATTGTGGGTGCAGCACTGAGCTAAAGTGAGCTAAAGTGACAGCTCTGCTGTCATTCTGAACCCTTCGCTTCGCTCGAGGACAGGCTCCGCGCAGCGAAGTGAAGAATCTCTGTTTTGTTGGCCAGATCCTTCGGCTTCGCCTCAGGATGACACTTACGTGTCACTTTAGGCACTTTACACTTTAGGCACTTCGTTTTATGGTTCAGGTTTAGTGGATGAAGTTATGAACGGACTACCTGGTCAGAAACAATCACCAATAGACAAGGTAATACGGTTTTGTCTTGAGAACAAGCTGGTTGTCGGGCTGTTAGTGATAATGTTCGTCGGATGGGGGCTTATGGTGGCCCCATTCGAGTGGGACCTTTGGGGCCTGCCGAGGAACCCTGTTCCGGTGGATGCCATTCCGGATATTGGGGAAAACCAGCAGATAGTTTTTACTGAATGGATGGGACGTTCGCCACAGGACGTTGAGGACCAGATAACATATCCTCTGACCGTGTCACTGCTGGGTATTCCCGGGGTCAGGACTATTCGCAGTTACTCATTTTTTGGCTTCTCCTCGATATACATTATATTCGAGGGCGATATAGATTTTTACTGGTCACGAAGCAGGGTCCTTGAAAAACTCAATTCGCTTCCTGCCGGCACTCTTCCCGAAGGAGTTCAGGCGGCATTGGGGCCTGATGCGACGGGTCTGGGGCAGATTTTTTGGTACACACTTGAGGGCCGAGATGAAAACGGCAACCCGGCAGGTGGTTGGGACCTTGATGAGCTGCGGACTATCCAGGACTGGCAGGTCCGCTATGCCCTGCTCTCTGCCAAGGGTGTAAGCGAAGCGGCCTCCGTGGGCGGCTTTGTTAAAGAATATCAAATAGACGTGGACCCTGATGCGATGCGGGCCTACAACGTTGGACTGGACGAGATATTTATGGCGGTAAAGATGTCCAACATTGACGTCGGTGCCAGGACGATTGAAATTAACAGGGCCGAGTATGTAATTCGCAGCCTGGGCTTTATTAAGGATCTTTCAGACATAGAAAGGTCGGTAATAAAAGTTAACGATAATGTCCCGATTTACATTAAAGATGTAGCGAAGGTGTCATACGGGCCTGCACTGCGGCGGGGAGCGCTGGACAAGGGCGGAGCCGAGGCGGTTGGCGGAGTGGTTGTTGTCCGCTATGGGTATAATCCGCTTGAAGCCATTAAAAATGTCAAAGCCAAGATCGAAGAGATATCACCTGGGCTGCCCAGAAAGACTTTGCCCGACGGCACGGTTTCACAGGTGACAATTGTGCCGTTTTATGACCGTACGGGTCTTATTTATGAAACTTTAGGCACATTAAACACCGCTCTGACCGAGGAAATTTTAGTTACAATCATCGTGATTATCGTTTTAGTGGTGCATCTTAGAAGCTCGGTGCTGATTAGCGGCCTACTTCCTTTGGCTGTGCTGATGTGCTTTATCGCGATGAAGACCTTCGGCGTCGATGCAAATATCGTGGCGCTGTCGGGCATTGCAATTGCCATCGGCACAATGGTCGATATGGGCATAATCATTTGTGAAAATATCCTAAAGCACCTCGATGAAGCTGCGCCCGACGATAACAAGCTGGAGGTCGTTTTCAAGGCGGCCAGCGAGGTCGGCGGTGCAGTCCTAACGGCCGTCTCGACTACCATCGTCAGCTTCTTGCCGGTCTTTACAATGACCGGGGCGGAGGGCAAGCTCTTTAAGCCCCTGGCGTTTACCAAGACCTTTGCACTAATCGCTTCGGTGATAGTGGCTCTGACGATAATCCCGCCGGCCGCCCACATCCTCTTCACAAGAAAAGCCGCTCTCAAAAAGCTGAAGCGATATATATTGGGCGGGTTATTAATTGTCGTCGCTGTTATAGCAGCTTTCCGGCTTACCTGGTGGATAGGTGTTCTCATCGGCACAATCGGATTTTACCATCTCTCAAGAGACTACATCCCAAAGAGAGTGAACAGTTTCCTGCCTCTGATTGCCAATGCCGCGGCGGTTGTTCTGGTTGGGATGATACTTGCCAATCACTGGCTGCCATTAGGCTCGGACAGAGGTATGGTGCGAAATCTGGTGTTTGTGGCTTTGTTAATCGGCGGGCTGCTTTTGTTTTTCCGGCTTTTCCAGAAGTTCTATCCCGTAATTTTAGGCTGGTGCCTTAGACATAAGATAGCGTTTTTGTCGATTCCCGGTGCAATCATAGTTTTTGGTTTAATGGTATGGCTTGGATTTGGGAGGGTCTTTTTCTTTGTGCCGGAGGGATTGAGGTCGAACAGAATGTGGTATGCCGGCGTGCACAGCTTTCCCGGCCTCGGTAAGGAATTTATGCCTCCTCTGGATGAAGGCTCATTTTTGTATATGCCTACAACCATGCCTCACGCCTCTATCGGAGAGTGTCTGGACGTTCTGCAAAAGCAGGACATGGCGTTTCAGTCTATTCCTGAGATTGATTCGGTAGTTGGGAAAATTGGTCGAGTGGAATCTCCTCTGGACCCTGCGCCAATATCAATGGTCGAAACAGTTATCAATTATAAGCCAGAGTATATTGTTGACCGAAACGGCAAGCGGCTTACTTTTCGCTTTCTGCCGGAGGAAACGGATTTTTTCCGAAGCGAAGATGGAATGCCTCTTCCTGCGCCGGACGACAAACCTTATATAGTTCAGGGAAAGTTTGAGCGGGATGATGATGGACGCCTTATTCTCAATAAGCACGGGCGATCTTTTCGTCAGTGGCGACCGGCTCTTGATATCGCATTCAATCCTGATAGAAAGAAATGGAAGGGAATACAAAGCCCGGATGATATCTGGGACGAGATTGTAAAAGCCGGTCAGATTCCAGGCACGACCTCCGCACCGAAACTCCAGCCGATTGCTACGCGAATAGTAATGCTCCAGAGCGGTATGCGGGCGCCGATGGGTGTAAAAGTCAAAGGACCGGACTTAGATACAATCGATCAGGTTGGGCTGGAGATTGAGCGTCTTCTCAAGGAAGTTCCCAGTGTGGAACCGGCTGCTGTAATAGCTGACCGGATCGTCGGCAAGCCGTACATCGAGATTGATATAGACCGTGATGCCATTGCCAGGTATGGAGTAAAGATTCGGCAGATACAGGACGTTATTGAAGTTGCAATAGGTGGCCGGCGCATTACGACAACGGTTGAGGGACGCGAGCGATTTGGCGTAAGAGTCAGGTATGTGCGCGAATTGCGTGACCAGATTGAATCGTTAGGTAAGATTTTAGTTCCCGCAGCCGATGGGGCACAGATACCACTAATCCAATTGTCGGAAATTCGCTATGTGCGTGGTCCTCAGGCCATAAAGAGCGAAGACACATTTCTCGTTGGCTATGTTCTGTTTGATATGAAGCCCGGCCACGCCGAGGTTGACGTCGTCGAAGAATGTCAGCGGTATCTCAAAGCAAAAATTGACAGCGGCGAATTTGTTATACCCGAAGGCGCAAGTTATACGTTTGCCGGCAGCTATGAAAATCAAATTCGCGCAGCCAAAACGCTTTCGGTGGTTATACCCCTGGCGCTGTTTATCATTTTTTTAATTCTATATTTCCAGTTCAAATCCACAGTCACCAGCCTGCTGGTTTTTTCAGGAATAATCGTTGCATGGTCGGGCGGATTTTTAATGATATGGCTTTACAGTCAGGAATGGTTCCTGGATTTCAGCGTATTCGGGGTAAATATGCGGGAGCTTTTTCAGGTGCACCCTATCAATCTGAGCGTGGCAATATGGGTAGGGTTTTTGGCACTGTTCGGAATTGCATCGGACGATGGTGTCGTGATGTGTACGTATATCAAACAGTCATTCCAGAACAAAACGCCTGCGAGTGTTGACGAGATCCGTCAGATTGTGATGCAAGCGGGCAAGCGCAGGATTCGGCCTTGCCTTATGACAACCGCGACGACAATATTGGCACTGATTCCGGTACTTACTTCCACGGGGCGGGGCTCGGACATTATGGTGCCGATGGCAATACCTTCCTTTGGCGGTATGACAATTGAGATACTTACTATGCTTGTAGTGCCTGTTTTATACAGTGCTGTTAAAGAGTATAAGCATTGACCTTTTAGTATCGCTACAAATATCAAAAGATGTACCTGGCAAAATAAGCTGTATCTTTTTGCGTAATAAATTTTTTGGAAATGGTCCGACGCGGATTCAAATTACCCCGCCTCCGTTCCGGCAAAAGCATTTGTCATTGAAGTTACAATGGTAGAATTTAATGTCTTAAGAAAAAATTTTACATTATTATTTCCTTTAGTTATTCTTCTCAAGCATACATATTGCTGGGAACATAGAACTCAGGATATAGTACTATTTTTGGGTCTGTAACAGGTTAGAAAACTGCACGGATTCACTTGATGTACCGCTAACTTATGAGCTCCAGTCATTGATGTCTTTCACCAAGAAAACCTAACAATACTCATCAATTTACTTGTGAAAGAGAAGTTGGGTCGTGTCTGTGAATTGCCTGGCAAAATACGTGATTCTGCGTTAATATAGGACATTGTATTTTTGGGTTTACAAAACTCAAGTCTTTTGTTTAAAGTCCCCTATTGGTTTCAGCACCTATTAGTCGGACAAAGTCCCAGCCACGAAGGATTAAATATGGGCAATATAAGGGATTTAGCAAACTTTATCCTTGACCTCTAATATGAAGACTTGATATAATAGTAGAATGTTTTTCTGATGCACTTCCTTGTTGGGTGTGATGTGGTGATGTGATATTTGGAATTTAGTTATTTTTTAAAACTTGGGGATTTTTTTCTGGCATTCGATGGAGGAATGTGATAGATTTCTTGCCGCGGTTCTGACTAAGAACCGGTTCTTCATGTAGATCTAACAGGCACATTTAAGGAGAAGAATTATGAATAACGCGACAAGAACGAAGTGTTTTGTTCTCGTTTTTGCTTTACTTTTAGCGTGCGTGGGTTGCGTTGCGGATACTGCTCAACAACCTTCCCGACCCACATCCGCTAAGACCGAAGCACAGTTAAGACGGGAGGAAAGAGCCAAGGCAGCCGAAGAATTGAAGGACAGGCGAGAAGCTGCCGCTAAATCCAGACGAGAAGCTGCTGCTAAAGCTAAACAAGAAGCTTCCGCTAAAGCTAAAGCTGAACGCGAGGAGCAAACAAAACTCGCAAGGTTGGATGCCAAGGTTGAGAAACAGGCCCAGGCTGAAATCGCTCAAGCAGAGCGTGAAAAGAGAGCCAGGCTCGCCGGGTTAGATGCCAAGATCAAAAAACAAAACGAAGAGCTTAATGCCGAGCGGGCAAACATTAAACGCAAGTTTGAGCAGGACAAGGCTAAGCTCACTGCAGAGTACGAGCAGGCCAAAGCCTTAGCAAAGAAAGACAAGGCAAAGCTGGACGCTGAGTACAATCAGTATCAACAAGCGGTTGCTCGGCTCGAAGCAGAGCACAAAACAGCAGCGGCAAAACTCGACGAAAAGGCTGAACTCGCGAAGTCAGATAAAGAACAAGTCAAAAAGATTAAGACTGAAAAGGCGAACCTCGAGCGTAAGCTCAAGCAGGACAAGAAGGAGCTGGAGAAAAGTTTTGGTTTAGCAAAGCTGGCTGCTGATTATATGGAGAAGGTTGCCCTGCTTGAAGCAAATTACATGGACGCACTTTCAGAACTCGAAGAGAAAGAAACCGCCAAGTACGCTACGGAGAAAAAACAAATCGAGGATAACTACCAGGAGAAAGTGGCAAAAGTAAATATTGGGCTAAGACTGCGAAGAGAGGCACCACTGGTTGCGACACTGGAACTGCCCGAAGATACTACCTCAACTTTAACCGTAAGAGCACTGCGCATCAGCGGCAACAGCCTGATATCAACTGCAGAATTATTTAAGGATATGCCTTCTATTTATAATGCTTCGGACAAACCATTGCAGGAAGCCGAGAGAACTGACCTTTTCGACCTTAGAATCCTGCATGATATAATTATACGGCCCGGCCAGCCTCGCCAGGTTTCCACAAGGACTATCCAGGGTTTTACCCAGTATCTTCTCTCGGTTTACCAGAATAAGAATTATGCGGGTATATATGTGTATGTTCCCTCAGACGCACTCAAAGAAGGCAGGCAACTGGAGGATGAAATTCTGCCTATAAACATTTTGGAGGCGTCGGTCAGTCAAGTTACAACAACTTATTACAATCCTGCAAACGAGAAAGTCGAAAAGGGCCTTCTCAGCAGCTCTGCCGTTATTGACTGGTCGCCCGCAAAAGTCGAAAAGCCTGCAAATCAGAAAGAGCTGGATGATTTTGTCAACCTGCTCAACCTAAATCCTGACAGGTATGTTTCTGCGATCGTATCGCAGGGAGCTGAACCAAACTCCATTGCTGTGGGATACAATATCTATGAAGCGAATCCCTGGCATTGGTTCATCCAGGCAGATAACTCCGGCACAAGTGAAAGGCAATGGAACCCAAGAGTCGGGGTCATCAACACCAATCTTTTAGGCATAGACGACAGATTTACTGCAATTTATCAGGCTCCGTGGGATTCGACTCTGGATGAAAATTACGGAGTGTACGGCAGTTATGATTTACCATTGTTAGGACCCCGGCTGCGCCTTAACCTTTATGGCGGCTACAGCGAATTTGATATAAGCCCGGAGTCGGGTCCCTTCGATTTTCTCGGTAGAGGTACGTTCTACGGCGGAATACTGCGTTATAACCTCTTCCAGGACGATGGCTGGTTCTTCGATATTAAAGGTTCTCTCGAACATACAAAAAGCAAGGTTACCCCATCATTGTTCCCGAGCTTTTTGGGGACCAACGTTAGGTTCTGGCTGTGGGGAGGCGGGATTGACCTGCATCGCTCAGACGATATATCGCAAACCTCCTTTGGATTTAACCGTTATGAGAGCTTAGGCGGTGAATCCGGAGCCTACGAGTTTAATCTGGCACGAACAAATGCTGAAACCGATTTTGCCATTTATACCGCTTCTGCCGCTCACAGCCAGTACCTGGACTCGAATAAGGTCGAGCGGCTCAGCGGCTCCTTCCGTTATATAACGTCGGACGAAAGATTGGTCCCGGCAAAAATGACCTCCTTCGGCGGAATGTACTCTGTCAGGGGCTACGATGAATACGAAGCTGTCGCCGACGGCGGCATACTTGCTTCCGTCCAATATGAGTTCGACCTTGTGAAATACGAGGAGTCCAAAGATGCCGGCGGCAACAGGGCAGAACAACAAGGTCAACAGGAAAATCCCTTCGTTAGAAAACTTGCTCCCCTGGTCTTTTTTGACTATGGAAGGGCCAAGGTAGAAGAACCTGTTGGAACAGACAGGGCACATGAAGAGCTCTTCTCCATAGGCGGCGGTGGGATTGTTGAGCTTGGGGATAACTTTAGTGGAGTTGTGTACTACGGCTATCCGCTCAATGAAACTGATACTACGAGAAAGGGTAAAGGCCACGTGCACGTTGGCGTGATGATGAGATGGTAACAAATATGTAGATGATCCGACGGCGTAGTCGGCAAGGAAATATAAATCGGTTATGGATATCAAACTATAAAAGGGGATTTAAAATGAGGAAAAGAATGATGGAAAAGCTACGAAAAATTTCAACAATGTATTATGTGAAGCAAATCCTGGCCTGCTTATTGGTGTGCTATATGCTTTTCGGCATACCAGTGCAGGTTGCCCTGGCCGTTTCCCCTGGAGACGTAGTGGACATTCCTGCGGGTCTTGTGGACTTTCCAGTAAGCCCTCCAGGCACTACCATTGTAAACGTTCTTTCGAACAAAGCGATAATTAACTGGAGCAATTTTGATACAGTTCCTGGAGAATTTATCAATTTTCTGCGAGGTACCGACTTTGCTGTGCTCAATAGGGTTGTTGCAGGAGAAGATCCAACGAACTTTTTGGGTACTCTTAATGCTCCATTAGGTAATGTTTTTCTGATTAACAGCAGAGGCATTATGTTTGGTCCTACATCCTTTATCAATGCCCGCAACTTCGTCGCATCAGGCCTCGGCATTAGAGATTTAGATTTTATCAACGGTGACATTGTCAATCCTGATAACATCAATTACAGGTTTGGATATGGTAACAGATTAGGATTAGGAGACCTGAAAAGCGTGACAGTTGATACCATAGGAGACGTAACACTCTCAGGTGCTGAAATTGACGCTGAGACTATCGCTCTTATCGGCAAAAGTGTTCTTAACCAAGGAACTATCAGAACAACAACGGGCGGGGCTGTAATAATGGCCGCCGGTGAAACTGTGTTGCTTAGCGAGGTCGGCAGCGATGTCGTTGTTTCGGTGGGTATGACTGACCCGGCCGAACACACCGTTGAGAATACAGGTACAATCGAAGCATCAAGCGGAAACGTAGGAAAAGTAGTTCTTGCCGCCGGTGATATCTTTTCCACAGCTATCTCAGGCGTCGACAGCTTAGCAGCCGTCGCAAATAGGGACATCGAACTCAATGGAGATTTTGAAGTAGGAGAGATAACGCTTACAGCCGATTATGACGGTGTTGACGGTGGTGATGTTATCGTCAACGACACCCTTACTACTACAACTGGCGATATAGAGATATCAGCATCGGATAACACGATATATCTGTATGGTGACTACATCAATGCAGCCGGCAGTGTTCTGTTGAATAATACGACAGAATCTTATGGTGATATTATCGCTGGTCAGGATGTAACTATGAACGGCACACTCGAGCTTAAAGGTACAGGTTCCGATGCCGACCAGGAAATAACGGCTACGAACGGCTCCCTTTATGCGAATGAGTGGGTGCACAAGACAAGCACGGGCAAACTCGATATGTTTGGCGGTCATAATGGTGACGACTTATCCGTTAAGACCAAAGAGGTAAAGGTTGATGATGGTGATACTAATGGCGAATTGACCATTACAGGTAATGCCTGGGTCAAGCTTGACGGAGATATTTACTCAAGAGGGGATATGACGCTGGCTTCTAATGTCGACGCGGATAAAGCTGGTCCCCAAGCCGGGTTCATGGATCATGACTCGGGAACGATCCAAAGTCTCAACGGCGATATTGATATATCGGCGAGCAATTGCTGGATACATCTTTCCGGCGGCAATCCAACCGAATACGTTAAAGCCGAAGGTGATATTTTGCTCCGTGACGGCACTTATATTTATGGCCATGGCCAAGGCGGCAGAAAACTCGATGCCGGCGACGACGTAGTTTTAGCGGCGGCCGGCAATCACTTGGAGTTTTATGGATATGGTGCGGCTTTGACTGTAGAGGCAGGCGACGACATAATATTCGGCGTTACTGACGTCGCTACCCACGAAACTACTCAAGCGGTTGGCTCTGCCTGGAAAGTTACATCAGACGGTGACCTGATACTTACTGCCGGAGATGATATTTACGCCCACGGAACACTCATAGCTGGCGGAAATATCACAGCTACGGCTGTTGACAATATCAATCTTTATAAGACCCCAACATCGGCAGATGCAGGCGGCACGTTAACCCTGAAGGCTGATGCAGATTTACAGTACGGTGGCGATGTGATTGCCAAAGGTGCCATTACTGCCGAGGGTGACGTAGATATTGCAGGTAATCTCATCAAGCTCTATGAGGATGTAAGAGCCAATGGCGGCGACCTGACGATAACCGGACGTACAAGTGAAGATTGGGACTTTGGTGAATTGATGATGATGAGCGTTAATGGGTCTGAGGGATATTGGGGATATATCGATGTGGCCGAAGGTAAAACGCTCTATGCCAGCCATGACGTTATTTTAATAGATGCTTTCGGTTCGGGCGGATATGATGAGCCTCCTGCCGGGAAAATGGACCTCTTTGGCCATGGTTCACTGACAATTGAAGCCGCGGGTGGAGAAATAACAACAGAAGGTCCGTGGGGCCCGGATGGCGTTAAAATAACAGTGAAAGATACTTTACCACCGACTTCGCTGACAATGAAGCAGGCAGACCCGTTAAATCTGGTTGATTATACGTTCGGCAATCAGAACAACACAGACCTTACATTGGTGAGCTACAATGGCTCAGTAGCAGCGGTCGATAGTCAACAGTTTTTTACTATGGGCTTTATGGGGAAAAATGAAAATGCTGCTGACCAGTGGGCGTCAATAGGAGCTACGGCTTTTACCGACGTCGCGCTTCAGGGTCATGACGTGGAGCGCGATATAACAGCCATGGCGTTGACCTCGAACGCGACCGACCCGTATACCGGTAACATCAATGTAATTTCGAATAACCGCAAAGTGTTCGTGACCGAAAATGTAATCGCTACTAACGGCAGTATATCTCTCACTGCTATCAACCCCACGAACGGTGGCATCGAAGCTGGCGGTAATATTCTCGCCAGAGATGGTATAACACTTTGGGGTGAGGTTACTGCTGATGCGGGTGTTGCTCAGACCTTTGACGCCGGCCAGGGAACACTTTGGGCAAAGGATACCATCTCCCCCATAACCAAAACCGGAGATGGTGGGCTTACCCTTGCTGGTGATACCCTTGTGGATCTCGATGGTATAAGTGGTATCGGCGATTCCGTCTGGGTTCAAGCCGGTCCTTTGACCATAGAGGACAGTCTTGATGTAGAAGGTAATTTAAAAGCTCAAGGTATAATTCACCTTCAAGGCACTACAAATAATGTGGCTGGTGATATCCTGTCCACAGGCAGCGGTATAATATTTGACTATGATGTTACCGCTGATGGTGTAGGCAGTCAGGAATTCGATGCCGGCTCAGGAAAACTGGTTGCTGAGAATGGTGCCGATATAGACAAGAGTACTGCCGGCTCGCTTACCCTTGCCGGCGATGATGGTATAGAGCTTGGCGGTAATGTGACCGGCACCGGCATGGAATCAGGCGATAGTATTGTCTTTGAGAACAATGTAACCGCTGACGGCACAGGCGATGCCGAAGACCAGAGATTCGATGCCGGATTAGGTGCTCTGGATGCAGATATGAGTATCGCCAAGACGACGGACGGCAAGCTAAACCTTGGCGGCGATGAGGGTATAGAGCTTGGCGGTAACGTAGAAACCCACGATGGCGATTTGACCTTTGAAGATGCCGTTACAGCCAACGGTATCGGTGATCAGAGATTTGATGCCGGCACCGCATGGCATAGCTGGGGTAATGACCTGGTGGCTGAAGAAGATATAATCAAGACGACGGACGGCAGCCTTACGCTTGATGGCGGTCGTGGTGATGTGGACTCCGAGATATACCTTGCCGGTAACGTAGAAACCCACGATGGCGATTTAATCTTTGAAGATAAAGTCGTAGCCAACGGCACTGATGCTCACGCGAACCAGAGAATAGAATCCGTAAACGGGTTGCTGATAGCGGAGAAGAATATAGATAAGAGCACCTCAGGCAATATGACTCTTGCCGGCGATGATGGTATAACACTCAGCGGCGATGTGACCGGCAGCGGCCTTGCCTCATCCGATACTATTACATTTGAGGATGATGTAACCGCTAACGGCACAGGCGGCCAGAGATTCGATGCATATGCCGGTACGCTGGATGCGGACGGTCATATCAATAAGACCACAGACGGCAGCCTGAACCTTGGCGGTAACAGTGGAATAGTACTGGGTGGCGATGCTACCACCAGTAACGGCGACTTGACGCTTGAAGATGCCGTTACAGCCGATGGTACAGGCCTATACTGGCAGCGTTTAATTGCTGGTGGGACCGGCAAGCTTACTGCGAATGCCTCAGTGCACAAGACAAGCACAGGCACCCTGCTTATGGTTGGCGGTTTTGATGGGCCACTTGGTTCCGGTGATTATTCCGTATCCACCAAAGAAGTCAGGGTTGAAGATGGCGAATTGGCGATTACAGGTAACGCCTTTGTCTTGCTCGACGGAGATATCTACTCGAAAGAACTCCTGAACCTGACTTCTAATGATGATGGAGATGAAATTGGTCCCGATGCCGGCACGCTGGAGCACGCTTCGGGAACCATCAAAAGTCTAAACAACGATGTCAAAATAGACGCGATAAATAGCCGAATACTTCTTAACGGCGGTGTTTCTTATGACCCTATAAATCCTGATACTACTACGTACGTTACAGCTGGTGGAGACATCTTGCTCTACGCCAGCACCTCTATTGCGGCCGACAGAAAGCTCGATGCCGGAGATGATGTAGTGTTAGCAGCAGACAAAAGAATAGTCAGCAACGGCAATCTGACTATTGAAGCCGGAGACGACATAATATTAGGCTCTGCTGATGTCGATAACCACTGGGATGACCCCACAGATGGCTCACCAGGCAATGTTACGGTGGATGGAGACCTGACACTGAACGCTGAAGATTCAGTTTATGCCCACGGCAGCCTCACTTCCACCGGAGATATAACGATTTCATCTTCAGACTCGACAACTTATCTGCTTGGCGACCTGGTCGAGGCTGCCGGCAATGTCAACCTCAATAACAATACCGAGGCGGCAGACGGCATCCTGATTCACGCTGTTAATGGCGATGTGGTCGTCGGAGTAGAGACAGAGCAGGTCAATCCAGATGACTATCCGGGAATGCCGGGGCTTATACCGGGAGTATATACCGAAACATCTCTCTATGGCTATGGTGACTTGAATGTTCAAGCTGGTAGTGACGTTATTGTCGGTGGCGACCTGGGTTCCGATGGAGCTGGAGCTTTGGATGTGAAGGCAGTGGATAATATTGCCGTTGGCAACGCATCTTCAAACAGAAATATGGATATGACTGCGGATAATGGTAACATCACCATCGGAAACCTCAAACGCGTTTATGACCTCGAACCAGTAAGTATCGCCCTTGAGCTGCTAAATGGCGACCTTGAAGAGGTAGGCGACCTTGTGTACTTCGGCGGAAATGTCAATACATACGGTGGAAATATGACACTGACGGCAACAAACGGTGGCATCTCTTTTAAGTCTGCCGGTTATTCGTCCGGAAACATGAATATGACCGCCGGCCAGGACATAGCCGCTGGCGTCATCGCACCCGCCGTCAGAGTCAAGGGCAACCTCCTCGATGAGGTCGTTACCATCACTCAGGGCGGAAACATCTCTTCGAGTGGAGATATGACACTGCTTGCAGATAACGATATTAAGGCCAAGTGGGCAGGCTCAGGCGGACAGATGCTAATGGATGCAGGTCATGATATCCTTATCGGGGGCGTCTTCCCCACCCTCGCGGCTAATGTATATGACAGCGATGGCTACAATATGGGCTCTCGATTTTTCGGCACAACCGCCGAGGACGTCCTCAACGTCTCCAAAGCTGGTGGAGTATGGGCAAATGGCGACCTGACAATGCTTGCAGGTAACGATATTAAACTCAAGATGGCTGAAGCCCAGAATGGAAACATTCTCATGACAGCCGGTCAGGATATCCTCGTTGGCGGCCTTGCTCCTCACGCCGTAGAAATCGGTGAAGATGAATATGGCACTGCCGAGTTTGACAAAGGCGGATACCTGACTGCATACAATGGCGCAATGACATTATCTGCCGAACGTGATATTTCACTCAAGATGGCAGATGCAGAATATGATATAACAATGACCGCAGGTCAAAACCTTACTCTTCGTACGAACTCTATCAACCCCGGTTCCGATCCACGCGACGACAGGATGGAATCTGATACTGGAGACATCCGTCTGCATGCCCTTAACGGCGACATAAGCATCGCCGAAGGCTATGAATTGATAGCCGGCGATTTTTCCCCTGGATACCAGAGCGATGGTTGGGTTGATGCAGAAGGCGGCGGAGTTTCAGTTATCGCAGATAACGGCAAGATATTCTCGCCCGGTGGTGACGACGATACCCTGAATATATACGTTGAGGGCTCTTCTGTCCAGGCGGACGACATCGGTGTTAAGCTGCCTGAGGATGAGACTAAGAAAGCGGCAATCGTGATTATAAGCAAGGATGACTTGAAGTTAGGGACGGGTTCCGAACTAATAGCCGAGGGAATGTACCTGCCTACTCTTGGAGATGGAGATGATGTTGGAGACGGTTATGCTGGTACAGATGACCGTGCGGCTATTGGTTTATTAGATGATGGTGACCCTCTGACTGCAACTATCGGTGGGGTCCTCAGGGACGAAGGCGAACCTATTGATGTGGCAATCTACCTGGCGAGCACAGAAGGAGACGTCGATTTCAGCGGGTCGGTCAGCATTATGTCTAACCCCAGAGTGAATGGCCTCCGTGATGTCAGCGTCAATGGCAACGGTGAAGAACCCGAATTTGAACCACAGGGAACTATGGTTATCGATGCCTATGACACTGTTACATTAGGAGAATTTGGCGAGACACCGGAAGCGGAAGTGGAAACTGTAGAACAGCAAGGCAGGTTCATCAATGTTGACAGGCTGGAGGTTGTATCTCGTATAACCGAATGGCTGTTCCAGGCTGTTGGCCGGTTGCCCTTTGTCTACGACCCCGCCGCGATAGCGGCCTTTGAGGACTTCATCGGTGGTGACTATATACTCCGCGGTGCCGGCCTCGACAATCCCGCTATCACGGACGGCAGGGCCTGGGTCCTTGAAGATCCGTCGCCTCCAGCTCCTCTTTATGAGGAAGCAGGTCAGGCAGTTGAAAGGCTGACATTAGGATTGGCAGGCTGTCCTGTTCTGGTTGCTGCAGCGTCCGCGGAGCTTGGAATTCCGTCAGACACTATTCAAGTGTCCCTTGCAAATTCTTTCGCCCTTAACACGAATATCCAGCCGTGCGATAGCTGCGCAAGGCTCCTTAACGCTGCGGAAATTTTGAGCGATGAAGACGGGTCCGGGATGGCTGCGTTGAATCAGGTGTTTAACGAGCTGGCACCGGCTGGTGCACCGTTCACGCCGGAAGTGGCTGCCTCGATTGTTACAGCATTCGCAGGACGCGTCAACGATGGCACACAGTATGCTACAGCAATAGAATACATCGATGCTTTAGTTCGATATATCGCTGTTCTGGACGCTGAAATGGGTTCGCCGGTAGGTGACGGTGATTCTGTCGCCTTTATCATGGAAAAATACGGCACAGGCATAACGAGCAGCGATAACAGCAACATCGCCGCATTTGTTGCAACACGTCTGGAAAGCGGCGAAACTTTCGGCGAATGATAATGTGAATTAGAAGCAACGGATTATTGATTGTTTAACCAAATAAGCCTGTCCCCAAAAGGGGCGGGCTTATTTTTTATGGTCTATATTGAGGGTGGTAATTTAGCTACCTACGGCCTTTGCGACCGGGCCGGATGTGGTCTGGCCGCCTGCACGGATTTCTTCTGCACGCTGTTCGAGCTTTGTGTATATGGCCGTGTTGCCGGTTTTTCTAACCGCGGACAGCGCCTTTTGAATCAATGTCTCCGAACGGACGTGGTCGCCCTTTGCCTGACACACTCTTGCTTTGGTCAACCAGCTCGGGGCTATAAGGTGGTTGTCAGGACCGTAAATTTTTTCCTGTGTTGCCACCGTACGGTCAATCAGCTCTTCTGCTTCGTCGTACCTTCCCTGCAGCGTATAAAGTCTTGCTACACTACCAAGGACATTTGCCGTGTAAAGGTGTTCCGGCCCGTAACTGATGTTGATTAAGGCCATTGCCCTGTGATAGTAACTTTCGGCTTCTTCGAAATCACGCTTTGCAACGAGGAGGCCGGCAATATCCACCCAGAATGGGACCAATGCCCTGTCATTTTCAGTATGACTGTCGAGCATAATAGCCATTGCTTCGTCCAAAGCGGAACCGGCTTTGTCATACTTGCCCTGCTCCTGGTAGATTGCCCCTAAAGTTCTGAATGTGTAAGCCACGTAAGGATGCTTTTCATAAAGAGCCTTTTTCTGCAGCTCCAGACCCAGCTTGCACATCTTTTCAGCGTCGAGCAGATTATTTTGATTCTTATAAAGTGTCGCCAAATCAATCAGACACATGGCAATTTCAGAATCGGGCTCGCAATTTTTTTGTGCTAAAGTTAATGCCCGCTCCGCCAGCGGTTGTGCCTTTGTGTATTCTCCATAGGCCATATATACTCTTGCCATTGTTCTCAGAGTCTTGCACGAAAGACTTCTTTTGGCCTGCTGCGGCTCTCCCCCGGCCACGCTCCCCGTAAGCAGCGCCAAACAACTAATTGCGAGTATAAGGAAACGAGTTTTGCCTTTAAAAGCCATTAAATTTGCTTGGTTCTTGTAGGTCATTTAAGATGCCCCCATTTCTGCCCTATAATTGAATAGCCATCAGGAAAAAAACGGTTTTTGACTACATAAAACATAATAACCAATCCCGGTAACGACAAATTACACAGACGTCTTTTTTGCAATAAAATACCCGAAAGTCTGAAGCGGCTGTTTCGTATTCCTTGTTTAAGATTCCCAGACCTTTCTTTTATCGCTCCTGCAAAATAGAGCATCCGTCCTTCTCTAATTTCTTTAATTTCAGGCACCAGTGTCCTTTCCGGGATTGCAGTATAAAAAGTACTATTTTCAGGCCTGGCATATACCGATAGTCATCTTAGGAGCTTAAACTTTCATCCAGGTAGGAGGTCTTTATGTCGGGTCCTGACCACGATAAACATTATAGGTCGTCTGCCTTCAGGCCGTGCCGAGGTCACGTTTCGGCAGGCCGGCCAATGTTGATTGTGCTCTTCGCGGCCTTGTGCGCACACACCAACATAGCTGCCGGGAGCACGCCGCCTCAGCCCCGATTTATCGGGGCTGCTCACGTTACGGACGAGACACCCGCAGCAGCATCAGCGATTGACTCGGTCTGCGAGGAGATTCGCAGAGGCGATTTCGAAAGTGCCCGGGAGATTGTTCGCAAATCGGCCGCTGTTGAAAGCAAAGGTCTCGGGCAGCTTGAGACAATTATTGATGAATATATGGCCATAAAGGCCCGGCGCAGGGCGTCCCAAAATGTTGCCTATCGAGAGCAGATAAGTAAGCTTGAAAAACTTCGACAGAAGGGTTTTCCAAAAGACATTAATGACGTCAGTAAAGTTTTAGAAGTTACATCGAAGGCATTGGAGTATTCCAGCAAAGAGCAGGAACAGGCTTTGCTCAATGATATTCTTGTCAGACAAACCGTCCGGCAGGCCGAACGCATCGCTGCCGAATTCGAGTCAAAAGGCAGATGGCTCGATGCGTACAAAATCTGCTATAGCAAGCTGGAGCAGATGTACAAAGACGACAAGAAGTACTCGGACTATGCGAAACAGCTTCTGGCCAAGGCCGAGATTTTGGCATTCCTTCAAGACAGCCCATGCCAGAGCTGCCAAGAGCGTTATGCAGGCATAGAAAAACAAATGTTCCTTAACGCCGTGGACTATCTGGATTCCAGTTACGTTAACATTGTTGATTATCGCAGGATGACAATCAAAGCTGTCAATCGCTGCAAATTGTTGGCGGAAGTGATGAGCAATTCACATCTTGAAATGAGGTATAAGATACGAGATACTCAATATAAGGTTATACAGAGAAGCCTGGCAGCGATATTGGATGAAGTGAACCAATCACCGGCAGCTATGAAGAAGGATGAGCTCATAGATGTTTTTGAACGAGTCTTAGCACTGAGCGAATCGCCCCCTGGGGGGGGAAGGTTACCGCCGGAGTTGCTGATTACACAGTTTGCAAAGGGAGCGTTGTCTGCACTTGACCCTTACACTGTTATTTGCTGGCCAAGCCAGGCACAGAATTTTAATAAAGCATTAACCAATCAGTTTACAGGGATTGGCATAAGGTTCTCGAAAAAACAGGAGTCTCCGAAGGTGATAAGCGTATTGCCTGATACGCCGGCATACCATTCCGGTATTGAGGCCGGGGATGTAATAAAGGCGGTAGATGGTCTCCAGACAAGCGAGATGCCTCCTAACTGTGTGGCTCAGAGTATTGCCGGCCCGGAAGGCACAAAAGTGACTCTGACGATTAAACGCCAGGACGAACATAAAGAAAGGGACATTACCTTACGCAGAACCAACATAGTCGTTCCTTCAGTCCGCGGCTGGCAAAGGAGCGAAACGGGTGGATGGCGGTATATGATTGATGCTCGGAACAAAATTGGTTACATTCGCATCAGCGGCTTTAATTCCAGAACAGTCGGCGATTTCGATAAAATACTTGCCCGGCTCGAATCGCAGGGATTAAAGGGATTGATTCTTGACCTGCGTTCCAATCCGGGCGGGCTTTTGAATAGTGCGATCGAAATAGCAGACAGGTTCATAGAAGAAGGATTGATAGCGAGAATACAACCACGATGTGGGATGCCGACTTATATATCTGCGAACAAGGAAAAAACGCATCCTGACTACCCGATGGTCGTACTCATAGACCATTCTTCAGCGAGCTCTGCAGAAATTTTAGCAGGGGTATTGCAGGAACCAAAGCATAACAGGGCGACTATTGTCGGTGAAAGAAGCTATGGCAAAGGCAGTGTGCAATCAATAGTGAGCCATCTCGGCGGGGGTGCAACACTAAAATACACAACAGCGTATTATTATTTACCTTCGGGACAAAGGATAAAAAGCCGGGACGAGGATATAAAGCCGGGCAGCGAAAATTGGGGTCTCTTGCCGGATGTTAATGTGAAACTACGAAGTGACGAGCTGCGGAAGATGGCCAACGTGCAAAAGGAGAATGAATCAGCCGTAAAAGACCGCCGAAACAACGCTCTTAAGGTCTATCCCGCACCAATTGAGCTTCCTGCTTCGGCGAAGCACTTCGCAGAGACGAGTAGGCTCACGCCTAATTGGTGCGGGACGAGCCGGGAAACAATAGATGCCGATCCACAATTAGGCATAGGACTATTGGTCTTACAGAGTAAAATGATAGAATCCGGCCATCGGTTGGCCTTGAATTGACGCGGCTTCTGCGCGTCACCTACCAGTCAAACACGCACGCAAAATTGACCGCCGAAGAATTATTTTTTTTTTGCCTTTAAAATAATAATTGTTTGATTGTTACCGCGTCACTCATTATAATACTCCGAAGCGGGTTACAACCATAAGTCCGGTTAATGTAAAAGGAGTCACATAATGACCAAGAAAAAGAAGATAAAAAAGAAACTCAAAAAGGGTTTATGGACGGGGAGTGAGCTGACTCTGCTCAAGAAACTTTTCCCGAACAATCCCACAGCTCAAATATCTGCAAAGCTGGGACGGCCGAACGATGCGGTAAAAAAGAAGGCCTCCAGAATGGGACTTCGCAAGTCAAAGAGATACCTCAAGACTCTTGGCAGAGCGTAAACTGTAAAAGCATTCTTTTTTAGAAACAAACGGGGACATAGTCACCTATCTTTGTACGGGGATTCTACAAGCGCCGAACATCTTACAAAATGGGAGATTGCCAACGGGGATTGCAGTTGCTGTTTCACTTGGTTTTTGGCTGAGTTTGAGCCTTTGCGCTGATGGTATATCAGTGACAAAGCCGCTTATGTCCTTTTGCCTGTTCAATCTCTGCGCATCATTTTAACGTATCTTCGCCCAAATCCCTCAATTATGGGATTGATTAAAGCGTGGTTATTTGTTATCACTTTTCCACTACCCACACAGTTCAAAGGCAGGAGACAGGTTTTGTAAACAAATCAGTTACAATAACAGGAGCTAAACGATGAAACAGATTACCCGCCGGGATTTTATGAAAAGTTCGATAGCCACCGGTCTTGCACTGGCGCTGCCGTTTTCCCGTGTCCGTGGTGCAAATGACGACATTCGCGTGGCCGTGGTGGGCTTTCGGGGTCACGGCAGGACCCATATTAACGCATATCTAAAGATCCCCGGCGTGCGGGTGGTGGCCTTGTGCGATGCGGACAGAGATATTCTGGCCCGCGGAGTGGCGGAATTTAAGGCCCGCAACCAGAAAGTTGAAGCCTATTTTGATGTCCGTAAGCTCCTGGAGGATAAGAACATCGACGCCGTTTCGACCGCAACGCCGAACCACTGGCACGCACTGGTAACCGTTTGGGCATGCCAGGCGGGCAAGGATGTCTGTGTCGAAAAGCCGGTTTCGCACAATATTTTTGAAGGCCGTAAGATGGTCGAGGCGGCTCGGAAGTATAATCGCATCGTGCAGGCCGACCTTGACCTTCGCTCCAATGACGGACTGGTCGAGGCGGTCCGCTGTATCCAACGGGGCGAGCTCGGCGATATCGTGGTTGTGCGTGGTTTTTGCTATAAAAGACGCACAAGTATGGGAAAGGTAAATGGGCCGCAGAAGGTTTCTGAGTCGGTGGACTATAATTTGTGGTGCGGACCGGCTCCGATGAGGCCCTTGATGCGCAAAAATCTGCACTATGACTGGCACTGGGTATGGGCAACCGGCTGCGGCGAAATCGGCAACAACGGCCCACACCAATTAGACGTATGCCGCTGGGTGTTGGGCCAGGCGGAATTACCCAAGCGGGTAACGAGCATCGGCGGACGTTTCGGGTACGACGATGACGGCGAAACGCCGAATACTCAGATAGCCATCTTTGACTATGACCTGGCTCCGATAATATATGAGGTAAGAGGCCTGCCAACCAGGATAGACGATTCGAATATGGACATATACCGCGCCGTCAGCACTGCCTGGGTGGTTATGCGAAGTGGACGACCGAGCCCCTCACCAAATACCGGCGTGGTTGTCCAGTGCGAGAATGGCTACGCTGACCTCACGAAGGGTGTGTTCTACGATAATAAGGGCAAAGAAATCAAACGTTTCGAATCGAGCAGCCCCGGGCCGCAGGCCGGCTTTATCAAGGCGGTTCGCAGCCGAAAAATCAACGATATCAGGACAGATATCCTCGAAGGACACCTCTCCACCGCTCTCTGTCATATGGGGAATATCTCCTACCGAATCGGTGCAGAATCCTCGAATGAGCAAATCAGAGAACTAATCCGGGGGGATAAAGATTCACTGGAAGCTTTCGAGCGTTTTCAGGGTCATCTCGCAGCTAATGGAGTGAGCCTCAAAAAGACGCCAGCCGTCCTTGGTCCCTGGCTCAGGATGGATTCGAGGAAAGAAAGGTTCATCGGGAAGTTCTCAAATCGGGCGAACAAGCTTTTGACAAGGGACTACCGCAAACCATTCGTCGTGCCGGAGCAGGTCTGATTATGCTTTTTCGGACCTTAACAAGAAGAAGTCCGATAAAACTCTCCGAGAATCTATTGGCCGGGGGTTGGAGGATAGGCTGCGGTCCAGTTGTTGTGGTCATTGCCGTAATGCTGTGGGGAAAGTCGGCTCAATGATGCTCCCCATCCGTCCGGCTGACTCGGCCAAGCGTCCTGGCCAACGGGATGCGAGCCATCGCTGTAATTGACGCGATCTACCCGAATATAATAACGCGTGCCCTCGACCTCCTCGCCCGGTTTAGAAAGCTCGACTTTCTCACCGCCGTTGTCCAGCCTCCCCGGGCCCCATTCAAATATCCGGACTCCAGTTGAAACAGCCGGGTAGCGCGAATTAAATGCGTTCTTGTTCTTGACTAACAGCAAATATTGACCAGCAGCCATCGTAGTATCAAGCGGGAAATCGAAACTGATGCCATCACTGTCAGTGAACCGCCAGGGGACATAGATGGATTGCTCGTTATCATACTCGGCCAATGTTACCGGCGAACCGCTTATATTGTATAGTTCGACATATTCGGCGTCCGCTTCGGTATCGGGATAGTACATAATCTCGCTGATTACTATCGGGCCGACCTTTGGATATGCATTAGTGCTACCGGGAGTGTTCCGGCTCATTGCCACAAAGTTATAAGTGCCGGTACTTTTGCGATAACGGCCGAAGGCTGTGTCGGTTTCCGAGGTGCCAAATTTCTCCTGCTCGCTGTATCCTGTCAATGCGCTATCCTGACCCGAGTGCAGATACAATGTTTCGCCGTTCTTACTCAGAGCAAAGGGGACGATACAGCCCGGATCGCTCGGATTACCGAAATGCAGGTCTTCATAAAAAACAATGTAGCCGTAGGATTCAATCGTTGTTCCTGCGGCAATCTCATATTTCATAAAGTTATTCTTACTGTCGCTGAGGAACCAGCCGCCGATGTTGATTGGGCTATCGGTGGTGTTGTGCAGCTCTATCCAGTCCCCGGTGCCGGCGCGTGAATTAGCTAACAATTCGTTAATTACCACATCGCCAAGCGTGGGGACACTATCGGTATCGTCCCAGCCGGGCGAGCCGTCAACACCAGCGCTTGGACACCAGCCGCTCTTGCTGTCCCAGTCGTCCGGGTTGGTGCCGGTCGGGTCTTTTGCAGTCAGGGAGAAACCAAGGCCATCGGTAATATCATACCAGTCGTTCTTGTACTCAAAATCGTGAATTGTTCCACCGGCTGCATCTCTCAGCTCAATATTTTCACCACGATTGTCCAGGCTGCCGGAGTACTGGCCGGCTATATTGAAGCCGATGCCGTATCGAGCTGTAAACGCACTAATATCTTTGACAACAAGGATGTATTCGCCCGCTGCAAGTTCCAGATTCGGGAAGGTAAAATCGATACCGTTCGTAAAGCTTACCAGGTTCAAATTCAGTGTTTCCGTTCCGATATTCTTCAGTTCAACGAATTCGGCGTTTGGCTCATCCGGTTCACCATTCTCCTGGGAATGGTACATAATCTCTGTGATGCGCAAGTTATCTGCAACAGGACCTACGGCAAAGGTGGCCTCGTTAAGCGCACTCCAGGTATTGCCGTGCAATAGACGTGACTTGACGTGGGTGCTTTTGTCTAAAGTGAACGGTTTGGTGTATCTGATGGCGTCAGGCGAGATACCAGGGTCGTTGACAGTGACGCTTTCTGCGACAGTCAGTTCTGCCGATATTAAAAAGTCACTACTGCCGGGCCTTTGGTTGAGGCCGTGAATGGCCAGGATATTTTCACCCCGACGCAGGAGGTTCAGTTTTGATGAGAGATTGAAATCCTCGAACACTACGGCCGATGAATCGGAGTTCTGGGCGGAGGCACTGGAATTCCACGCCGGCGTTCCGGTGAAATTGCGTCTGGCTACCTCGGTGCCGTTGAGGTAGGCGATAAATCCGTCGTCGTACCGCATTTTGAGCGTCATAAAGTCGAAATCAGCCGGGTCATTGGTGTTAACGGTAAAGGGAATGCGGATGTAACAGGTAGTATTGCCATTGTACATTTGTGCTTCGACGTCGAGGCTTATGTAGTTTTGATAACCGGAGCCTGCCTCGTAACCGACTCCGCCGGGACTGCCGGTACAGAGCCTCCAGCCCGAGTCGTTGAAGGCCCCACCGCTCTTCCAACTGCTGCTGACGTAGCCGGTTGGGACGATCACGCGTTTGGCAGCATTCTCAGCCACGAGGGTGGTATTAATGCCGCCGCCCGATGTCCCCGGCGTGCGTGGGTCGGAGCCGTCGAGTGTGTACCATATCGTGCCTGTGGCGGCGGTCATCGAGAACAAATTGTCCTTCGAGATATGTCCTCCGTGCTGATACGAGCCGTTAATACGAAAGACCGGCGCATCCACATTGGGATATAGGCCGGCATTACGGAACTGCCGGAGTACAATATCAGACCGCTGAGGAAGATAGTAATTCAGAATCCAGTCCCGCCCGGCGCGCCCGTCGTTGTAGTTCAAATCGCGGTCGTACCACTCCTCTAACGTTAATGGTGGATGGCGATGTTGGTCCCCCCAGCGCGCGGACTCGGCAACTATGGCCCTTTCCACAGTAGCCGCCAGGTTTGCATAACGGGCGATAAGTGATTCCGGTGTCAGGATTCCTCCATTGAAAAAGAATTTATGCACGCGGTCGGCAAAAAGCAGCCGATACTCGGAATTCTGCTTAAGGGATTGATGCGGCTGCCCCGCCTGGGAGAAATTATTATTCAGGGCGTTTTTGTTGAGCGGTGAGCGGTCCAGATTGTTCCCAATGGTATTTTCGTAGTCCCAGCAGTAGAACTTGAAGCCTGTGCTGTTCTCCGAGCGCTCACGGCCAGCCCACCAGTTCTTCCAGGGCCAGTCCCAGTTGCCTCCCCAGAGGTTGACTATAAGGTAGTCAATATAGTTTGTAACATCGAGCAGATTTGGGAATGCGGGGTTCGGCGTACCGTCGGGATTGTTGCCCTGAAGCCCCTGGTACGCTTCATTGGAATTCGCGGCCTGCCGGCACTTCGCAATCATCTGGTTCCAGGCCGTCTTGTCCCCGTTGTTGGCCGCTTCTTCATGAATAGCGTCCCAGTCTTCCTTGTCGCCGCCGTAATAGCTGGCGGAAAAGGCATTGTCCGGCCGCTCAACGGTATTGTACAGCCCCCAGTAAATCCCGTTTATATAGAGATGAACAAAGGTCCCGTGCGCACCGGCGTTGCCTGTAGCTCGCTGCAAGCCCCGGCCGAACTCATCACGCGTGTACTGCTCGGTGTAACCGGCGGCATTCCATGAATAGCCGTCGTTGGCACCTGCCCGCAGAACAATCGTCTCAAAGCTATCGACAGCGTCCTTGCCAAACAGTGGAAATTGCAGCTTGGTCGGCCCGTAAATCCCCTTGAATAGAAGACGGAATGAGTGCTTTTTTGTTGCATTGTGCTGCCGAAAATAACCGCCATGAATGCGAATCCCACAGTTGACCTGGAAACCCTCGCGACCATCAGGGTAGATTAGTTCGACCGACGCCGGACGCTCCCAGTCTACGCCATTCCTGGTGGAGTTAGTATAGATGCCCTCGGGCCCGAACATATCGTCAACGTTCATCGCAATCGACAGTGTAGGAATTGACTTCAGGTCATCTCGAATCGTGGCCGCGTAGATACCGTTGAACAAATCCTCTCTATTCTGCCCAATCACATCAGGGTCCATACCGTAATCCGGACTTGTCCCACCCCATGAGCCTGGAAATCCTGCTTTTATCGTCGCTTGGTGGTCCTGCCGAATCACGTCATCGAGAAATATATAAGTCTGGGCGTCCACGTTTGTGGATTTCCAGCCCGGCTTGATTGCCTTTACCCGCAAACAGGTGGTTTTACTAATGGCAATAGGATTAGTATAGACCATCACCCCTGAAAACCGTCCACTATTAGCGGAATAATACGGCTCGGTACCATCGAGAGTATAGTATATTACGGCATCTTCGGTTTCTGTGGTGACGGTAACAGAAAAAGGTATATCATAAAAGCCGCGGTCCTGGCTGAATTTCGTGTCGGCGACCTCGCCCAAATACGCACCGATATTTTGCCGTCCCGGGCTGGGCAAACCAAAGAATCGCCAGTTGTCATTCGCATCGGGGTAGCGACCGTACGAAATATCCGTAGTCTGGTCGCCAAAGACAACACTATCAATCAGTGTAGTGCCGTCGGTTTCGAAAAGGCCAATTTCCTCGCCGACAGTGCTGATTTTGAAATTTGCATGCAGGCCTGTATCCGCGGTATCGTTGTCGGCCCATATTAAGAGATAACCTTGCGGAGGGATGGTAGTTGCAGCAGGATTCCCATCGGGTATTCGCCACCTGGTCGGTACCGACAGATTGTCCGCAAGGTACATCCCCCCTATATTAACAGCACTGGTACTGTAGTTGTATATCTCGATCCAGTCTTCATACTGGCCTTGTGGGTCCTGGATGTAACTGCTATTGGATGCCATAAATTCGTTGATGACCAGCGTATCTGTTTTTAGGCCCCCGTCCTCTGCCGACAAGGTAAAGTCAACTTTGTTTGCCCCATTTGCTCCATCCAGGTCGGCTATTAGATGTTGAGCACCGGTCGAACCAGACCAAAATATGGCCGGCACCAGCGACAGTAACAAGATTTTCATGGCTCTAAGCATTATATGCCTTTTCGGCACCGATTTTACAACCGACTAAAAGTGGTCTTGTCTTGGTGGATTCCGATTCTGCTCTATTCTCTTATCGTGATTGAACAGACATCGCTACACAAACAAAATCGTAAAAGGCCCTTTAACTATTGTAATATATTAACACCACGTGAGTCAATAGACTTACCTTCGAAATCGAATGAGCCATTCTATACCCATAATGTCTTATATTACACTCCTTAAAGCCCCAGAAAACAATTTGCCTACTCAACTCCCTATATAACATGTTTGACTGTTCGTATATAATACAACTAACTATTTATTACATTTTAGTTTCTTTTCTTTATTCTCTCTTATGTCTCTTAAATCCCTTAGATCTCTGCAATTTCCCCTTTGTCAACTGTATGTTTTTAACTTTCGCCCTTTCTTTTATGATGTTTCACGTGAAACATTTTTATCTTAACGAAATAATAGTCTGTCATATCGAATTGATCATTAACGTTAAGTTAAATGACATCACTGATGCTTTTTGATTCCTGCCCCCCCTATCGTAGCCAAGAATAATTTTTACAGGATTGACATATCACATTCAAGCTTGATGCAATAATATTTTGTGCATACAAAGGGCCCTATCGACAACCTAAATCAAAAGCCAATCCCTCCTTGCGCATTCTGACAAATCGCGACCTCTTTAGTTCTGTCAAGGTTTAAATGATGGATGGACATTCCCGCGAGACACGTCCTAAATAAAGTCGAAGGAGCGTGAATCCAGACTTATTGATGGTACTGGATTCCGCATCAAAGCCTGCCCTGAGCAAAGCCTAATGGGTGTGGAACGACAACCCTCAAAGCACGCTTTACAAAGCATTAGTCTAATACCATCTTGCAGGATTTAAGCATAATATACATATTTCAGCGATGACCGATACTAATTTAATATCAGGCATTCCAGCTCCTTGGTTTTTCGTTTTGTTTTACTAATGTTTCATCAGTATGCTCCGAAGTATCTTCGTCGCGGCTTAACCACCGGGCCATAAGAGCTATGATTGAGCAGTGCAATTACAATTCTTGGCCTTTGCCTCTTGAACCTTATTCTTCGCTATTGTTTCACGTGAAACATTTTTTTACAAAAAAAAGCTTTTTTGCCTGGCAAAGCTGCAGAATTTCAGGTAAAAATTCCGAAATATTATTTGGGTCAACTTCAAAACGTCTTTTATAAACAGGGAATGAAACAAGGATTCCTAAAACATAATTTGTGAAGGAGCATTTATATGATAAAAAAAAAGGAAAAAACAAAACACCTTGGCAGGGGGCTTCAATCATTATTAAGTCCGATAATGTCTGTACCCACAGAAGCAAAAGAATTATTATCTACACCGGCGGATGCCTCTAACTTCCCACCAGACAAAGAGTTACGTGACTCCTTGCAGGAACTCGGCATTGATGAAATATCGCCGAATCCTTATCAGCCACGAAAAGTGTGGGATGAACAGGAATTAGCAGATTTAGCTGATTCTATCAGGGCCAACGGTGTTATCCAGCCGATTATTGTCCGCCCTTCCGGTTCGCGGTATCAATTAATTGCCGGGGAGCGCCGATTCCGAGCTGCTCAATTAGCATCCATGACAACCATACCGGCCCTGGTTCGACAAGCAAGTGATAAGCAATTACTCGAATGGTCATTGGTTGAGAACATACACAGAGTAGATCTCAATCCTATAGAGCGTGCAAAGGCCTACCAGGATTATCTAAGCACCTTCTCTTTGACTCAGGCACAGGGTGCTGAACGACTTGGCGAAGACCGCTCTGTTATCGCTAACTATCTGCGAATACTGGACTTACCGCAGGAAATCAAACAAATGTTATCCGAAGGCCAGTTGACTATGGGCCATGCCCGGGCAATACTTTCACTGCCGACCGATGAGCTGCGCCGCAAGTTAGCCAATCGAGCATTGGTAGGTAGGCTGAGTGTGCGTGAAGTTGAAAGACTGGTTCGAAGGTATCTTACCGGTACCAGCCAGGCCAGGACGACAGTTCGCTCAAAGCCGCCCCACATCCTGGACCTCGAAAGAAAACTCAGCAGCCAGCTCGCCACAAAGGTAAACATTGATACCCGAAAAAATGGACAAAGAGGCAGGATAATTATCGAATTTTACTCTATAGACGAATTCGACAACATCACAGAAAGAATTGGTCTGGTCTGTGGAGAGGAAGTCTGAAAAAGAATAGCGGAAAAAGTTGATTTTCCAAAATTTTGGTGTATAATTAAGTAAGAAGATAATTGTGTATTTACGTTAAACGGTTATTCAAAAAACCGTCAATTTTTTTTGATTAGCGTTCATCCTGTTTCGGAGGATATATTATGAAGCGGTTGATTATTCCAATGTCAGTTTTATTTTTACTCGCCTCTTTCAGCCTTGCCCCGACATTTGCCGGCATAGACCAGATTTCTGATCTTCTATCAGTGCAGAAAGAGCTTATCAGTACAGAAAACGAGGAACCCGAGACCCCCAAAACTGATTATGTCACCGAGCTTAATAAGCTGGGAATGGCCGGGCGGCCTGAAAGCGATAATGCAGCACCTTACTACGAAAAGGCAATAGAATTTTGCGTCGAAAAGCCCGAGAGCTTAAAGATATCAACAACGGGCTGGCCGAAAGAAATGACTGCCCAACAACAGGCAACGCTAAAAAAATGGGTGCAGGACAATAACAGGGCACTTGAGCAAATACAGCTTGGCAGCAAGAAAACATATTGCTGGTTCCAACATACCGGCGAGAAACTGCAGTCAACTGAAATGCCCCACTTATCAACCGAAAGGCAATTAGCCTTCACCTTACAAGCTCGGGCAATGCTGTCGGCCGAAGACGGCAATATCAACGCTGCTGTTGATGATATAGTGACTCTCTATACGTTTGGGGCACATGTGGCAGAAGGGCCGAAACCTTTGATAGAAAAATTAGTAGGAATTGCTATAAAGAGCTTGTCTATAAAAGCTGCGTTTAACATCCTCGACAAAAAAATGGCTGATGCAAATTTAATGAAGAGTCTGGAGGATAAATTTAAACAGCTCGTAACGAACTACAGTGAGCCGTTTGATATTCGCGGCGAAAAAATTTATACGCAAGAGCAAATTGAAACAGACCCCACTTATCGCGGTTTTAAGCCTTATTTAAAAAGCACACTTGAATACTATGATACAATAGCAGCAAAAACCTCCTGGCAGTTACACAATGAAACACAATCTATAACAAAGGATAATCCTTTGATAGAAACGGCCGGGTCTGCAATGCCACGGGTCATAGAGATTGAATCTCGTATTAGAGCAGATGAACAGGCCTTAATAACAACTATTGCAATCCTGCGATATAATGCTAACAGCGACGGATATCCTGGTGCGCTTTCACAGCTTGTATCAGCCGGCTATATCAAGGAATTGCCGAAGGACCCATTCAATGATAAGCCTCTTGTCTATAAGCGAACAAGAGAAGGCTTCACGCTCTACAGTTTCGGAGAAGATTACGATGATGACGGTGGGCTGCACAGCAAATGGGGCTCCGGCGAAGAAGGCGGCGACCAGGTCTTCTGGCCCGTTGAACAACCGCAAATGGCGGAAAGGCCATCGGGTAGGGAAAGGTCCTTCGCTCGGACAGAAAGCCCTCAACGCAGAGCAAGGACTGATGCAAGATCGGCACCCGATCCGTATCAAATGGATGACGAACAAGAGGGTGTACGAGCTCGACCCAGACAGGATGAGCAGGAACAAGCTAAAACACTGCACGATGCTGCGCGTGATGGTGACATTGACCAGGTCCAGCTACTCCTTTCAAAGGGCGCTAATGTGAATGAAAAAAACAGGATGGGCTGGACACCGCTGCACACGGCGATACGGAACCGCCGGCTGGCGATCATTGAACCTCTTATTGCCAAAGGTGCCGACATCAATGCAGCGGACAATCGTGGGCAGACGCCTCTACTGGCTGCGGTATATATCAGCCAAAAGGATGCTGTGGAGCTTCTAATCGCAAAGGGGGCCGATGTCAACCTCATGGGAGGGGGCGATAACGCCCTGTCGTTGGCGAAAAAGAGAAATAATAAAGAAATCGTTGATTTGCTGCTCAAGCACGGTGCTAAAGAGCCGAGCCCTCAAGACTTGATGGGAGACAGATATTATGGGGACATGGGAGGGGTAAATCCATATCCCGGCTATGAGGAGCAAGCAACAACTCAGCGCCGAACCAGAACCTTTAGCCCCGTTGCGCAATCGCCTGTTCAGGTAGATATACTTGCCGACCCGAACGAGATTAAAGCCAGGATCAAGACGTTCGAAGGCCTGGATAAGGCATTGGAGGAGGTAGACGCCAACAGCCAAAATGAGATGCGTCAATGGCAGCAGAAAAGATATGATAACAGAACAATGTTGATAAGAACTGTGCAGAAGCAATTCGAGGATGAGATTGGTGTCATACGAAAGGCCGCTGTTGAAGAAAAAGCGAAAAAGACAACAGAGACGATTGACAGTCTGTTGACCGAAAAACAGGAGCGATTAAAAGAGGTCAGCAAAGAGCTTCTGATGCAAAAGAGAGAGTTGAGACAAACGCAGCCCGCCAGTGGCCGCGGCCGGGCTCGAACCTCCGGCCGAAGCACGAGAGGTCGGACTTCACAGAGAGGACAACCATACGAAGATGACATGACAGACCCCCTCTATGGTGGTCGCGGCGACGTAAGGTCCAGAACGACCAGGCCCCAGAGTACAAGAAGGCCATCTGAAGAGGTGGATATAGAGACAGAAAATGAGATAAATCAGTGGCTCCAGGCCGACGTTGAAGACAAAACAAACTTGGCCGAGGCGGTACACGAGCAAATACAGGCAGAGATTAGTTCCGTACGAAGTGTTGCTGTAGAAGAAGAAACGAAAAAGACAACAGCGGCAATTGACGGGGTGTTGTTGTACAGGCAGATGCGGTTCGATGCCCTTATTCAAAAAATGGAAGAAGAACAGCAAACACTGCGACAACAGACCCAGGACCCGCGCACCCGCGACAGAACCAGCGGAAGAAGGTCTCTGCAAAGCGGCCGCAGAGGAGGTACCGGAGTACAAGGAGAGCAGACGCAACAGGAGAATCAGCCCAGGACTCGCCGGCGACGCTGACAAGGATGGCAAAGCAATTAGCTTCAAAAGTCGCTATAGTAACAGGCGCCAGCAGAGGTATTGGCAGAGCCGTTAGCGTTGCATTGGCGCAAGAGGCCGCAACGGTTGTGTTGGCTGCACGCTCAATTCAAAAACTGCAGGAAACCGCCGACAAAGTGACAGAGGCCGGCGGAAAAGCGGAAATTGTCGTTACCGAGCTTACCGAAGAAGAATCCATCAAGAACCTTGTCAAAGTAACCAGCGAGAAATTCAGCCGACTGGACATCCTCGTCAATAACGCCGGTGTCACTCACTCGGCTAAGTTGGAACAGACCGCAACCGAAGACTGGGAACGCTGTATGCAGATAAATGCCCGTGCACCATTTATCCTTTGCAGGGAAGCCTTGCCGCTATTAAAAAAATCGCAAGCGGGATACATTATCAACATCGCATCAGTCGTCGGGGTCAAAGGTTATCCGCTTCAAAGTGCTTATACTTCCTCCAAGCACGCTCTCCGCGGGATGACAATATCGTTAGCTGAGGAGCTCAAAGGCTCGAACATCCGTGTGCATCTACTCTGTCCGGGCGGAGTGGATACCGAGCTGGTCCAGAAAGTTCGGCCGGATATAAAAAAGGATGAGCTTATGCAGCCGGAAGAAATCGCGGAACTGGTTCTCTATCTTGTAACGCACAAAGGCAATGCCGTTATAGATGAGCTGCACATTCGAAGAGCGACCTCAACGCCGTGGTTTTAAAGGAGATCAGGACATCAGGAGAAACTATTCTGTTTGTTAGTCAAACTAAACTGATGACCAACCAAATTTGAAAGTGACTTATGCGAGCGGTGATTCAACGGGTTTTGGAGGCTGAGGTTCAAGTCAACAGCCACCAAATAGGCAAAATCGGCAAGGGACTGCTGGTTTACCTTAGCGTCGGCAAAGAAGATATTATAAAGGACGCCGAATTTATGGCTGATAAGCTTGTGAACCTGCGTATCTTTGCAGATGAAGCCGGCAAGATGAATCGAAGCGTCCTTGACGTTGGCGGAGCGATTCTGTTAGTGAGCAATTTTACGCTTCACGGTGATTGCCGGAAGGGCCGCCGTCCCGGCTTTGACGCCGCAGCCGAGCCGGAATCGGCACAACTGCTTTACGAAAAACTAATTGAACTGATTGCCGAACAGGGCGTATCTGTTGAGAAAGGCACATTTGGCGAATATATGCACGTAAGCAGCATCAACGACGGCCCAGTAACCTTTCTGCTCGATAGCACCAGGCTGTTCTGAACCACAGATTGCGCAGTTGGTGGATGTCAGCTGTACAAGAGATTTGGCAGTTGAGGCAGGGGCATAAATTTCTGAAGGAAATTTGAGATGGATATGAAAATAAAGGAAAAATTTATAAGTCTCTGGGAGAAATATTTTAACGGCGCAGAGCTTCCTATCACTTTCTACTACACTAACGAGGTACAGGGGGCCGAAGCTGTGAAGCCCTTTTCGGGACACAGGTGTATTTTTGCTGATTTGTGCGAAGTTAGAAAAGGAAAATCTCTTTACTTCGACGCTGAGTCCATCGGGTGTTTCGGCGGGAAGAGGTATCTGGGTTTTAGTACGGAGGTTATGGAAAACTTTGAATATTTTCTCTCCTGCGGTATCCCCGGAAAGCTTGAGGGCGAGCGTTATAAAAAGACGCCCGAGCTGGTCAAAGAAATAATGGAAAACGTCCCAAAGTTAGAGGCGCCCGGTAAGTTCATTGTTTTCAAGAGATGGGATATGCTCGAAGAACCAGACGAACCCGATGTGGTTATTTTCTTTGCCCGTCCTGATGTTCTATCGGGGCTGTTTACGCTTGCAAACTTTGATGAATGTGAACCGAACGGAGTATTTGCGCCGTTTGCCGCCGGCTGTGGTTCCATAGTTCAGTATCCTTATCTGGAAAAAGATTCTGACCATCCAAGAGGGGTTCTGGGGATGTTCGACGTTTCGGCACGGCCGTTCATCCCTCAGGATATTCTCAGCTTTTCAGTACCGATGAATAGATTTGTCGAAATGATCGAGAATATGGAAGAGAGTTTCCTCATAACGCAGTCATGGGGAAAAATCAAAAAGAGAATACAAACAGCGAAACCATAGCTTAAAACTCAACCTTGATTTGAGATTGCCATACCCGCTTCCGCGAGCACGGGCGTCGTGCGCTTTGTATTGCTCTTCGCGATAACATGCAAATATCACTTGACGAATCACATCTGCGACAATAAACTCTTTCCTTCGTTTAAGTGTTATTTTCAGGGAACAGGTCAGTGAAAGAAGCTATTGCAAAAGCTGGTGCATTGATTGAGGCGATGGAGTATATCCGTCAGTTTCGCGGGCGAATTGTGGTTGTCAAGCTCGGCGGAAGTATCCTCGACGATGCCGCTCTGCAAAAAAAGCTGCTGACCGATATCGCCTTTATGGCTACGGTCGGGATGCGGCCAATCATCGTCCACGGCGGCGGAAAGGCAATTACAAGGGCAATGAACGATACAGGTCTTGAACCGGTCTGGGTGCAGGGCCGACGATATACCGACCAGCGGACCCTGACAATAGCAGAGCATACGCTTGTACATAAAATTAATACCCCCATCTGCGAGATGCTCACCGAGCTGGGATGTGAGCCAATGGGACTGCATTCGCTGAGCAGTTGTGTATTGTTCGCCGAAACCCTGAGATTGGCCGGCGAAGATGGCCGAAAAGTTGACCTCGGACTGGTCGGACAAGTTGTGAATATAAACGCGCAATTACTAAAGAAACTCTGTGCCGACGGGACCATACCTGTTATCGCCTCGGTAGCCAAAGACAAGACCGGCGGAAAGTTAAACGTCAACGCCGATAGCGCCGCCGGCAAAGTCGCCGCAGATGTTGTCGCCGAGAAGCTCGTTGTCGTAAGCGATACGCACGGGATACGAACTAACATTGAGGACCCGGATAGTTGGGTTTCGAGCTTAAACGAGACGCAGATTAAGGAAATGATCGATGCCGGCATTATCACCGATGCGATGTTCCCGAAGGTCGAGGCCTGCCTAACGGCACTGGACGCAGGCGTCAGGAAGGCACATATTATCGACGGCCGAATCGCCCATTCACTACTGCTCGAAATCTACACCGATAAAGGAATTGGAACAGAAATAGTTAGGAATTGAGATTGTTTTGTAAAAACTTTGCAGAATGTCATTGCGAGGCCTGAAAGGCCGTGGCAATCTCCGATATTACGATTGAGATTGCCGCGCTCGGCTACGCCTCGCTCGCAATGACAACCACAAGAAACGAGATACGAATTATGACTACACAGGAGACTATTGAATTATTTGACAAATATGTTATCGCTAATTACGGTCGGCTGCCGCGGGTCATCGTCAAAGGCGAAGGCTGTTACCTGTATGACGCCGACGGCAATAAGATACTGGACATGTTCCCCGGCTGGGCCGTGAGCGCGATAGGGCATTGTCATCCCAAGGTCGTCGAGGCGTTACGCAAGCAGGCAGGCGAGCTTCTGCACATCGATAATACTTTTTACTCCGAGCCGCAGGGTAAATTAGCAAAGCTGCTGAGCGAACGGGCCTTTGGCGGTAAGTGTTTCTTTTGCAACAGCGGAGCCGAGGCCAACGAAGCGGCGCTGAAACTGGCACGTTTACACACATCGCAGGAAAAATATAAATTCATCACAGCCGAGGGCAGCTTCCACGGGCGAACTCTTGCGACCCTGACGGCAACCGCTCAGCCGAAGCACCACGAAGGCTTGCTGCCGCTGCTGCCGGGCTTCACTTATGTCCCGTTCAACGATATTACCGCGCTCGAGTCGGCTTTCAGCGATGAAGTGGCGGCCGTTATGGTCGAGCCCATTCAGGGCGAAGGTGGAATTAATCTCGCAACGAAGGAGTATCTGCAGGCAATCCGCCGGCTCTGTGATGAAAATGCAGCGCTGCTTATCCTTGATGAAGTCACTACCGGAGTAGGCAGGACCGGAAAATGGTTTGCATATCAGCATTTCGACGTCGAGCCGGACATTATGACCATGGCAAAGGCGCTGGGCGGAGGCGTGGCCATAGGGGCCATGATGGCTAAAGCTGAAGTGGCCGCTTCACTCGTCCCCGGCAAACACGCCACGACATTTGGAGGTAATGCACTGGTCTGTGCAGCCGGCATAGCGGTCATCGAGGCGATAGAAGAAGACAACCTTCTGGAAAACGCCGCCCAGCTTGGGCAATATCTCAAGGATAAGCTCGAAGAGTTGAAGCAAAAACATAGTATTATCGAAAGTGTTCGCGGCGTCGGCATGATGATCGGCATTCAACTGACCAGCCCCGGCAAAGAAATAGTCGATAAATGCCTGGAGAACGGCCTGCGCATAAACTGCACACAGGGCACGGTTCTGCGTTTTATGCCGCCGATGATTGCCACTAAAAGCCAGATAGACCAGGCCGTTGAGATTCTTGATACTGTTTTGAAAGAGGATGAATAATGAAAAATTTTCTTACCATAATCGATTGTCCGAAGGACCTGTTAAAAGAGCTGCTGCGGATAAGCCACCGGCTAAAAAGTTTATATAGCGTCGGTGGTAAAGACTTTTGTCTTCAGGGAAAAAGTTTAGCGATGCTTTTCGAAAAGCCGAGTCTGCGAACCAGAATCAGCTTCCAGGTCGCTATGGCGGACCTCGGCGGCAGTGCAATCTATGTCAAGCCCGAAGACATCGGCGGTATCGGCAAGCGCGAGCCAATCAAAGATATAGCAAGGGTCCTGAGCCGGTATGTTAACGGTATAATGGCACGAACCTTCGAGCACAAAACCATCACCGAGCTGGCCCAATATGCAACGGTGCCGGTAATAAACGCCCTGACGGACTGGGCGCATCCCTGCCAGGCGATGGCTGACGTGCTGACTATCGGCGAGCATCGCGAAGACATAGAAGGCACGAAAATCGCTTTTATCGGCGACGGCAATAATGTGGCCCGGTCCCTGGCCTTTGCCTGTGCAAAGTTTGGTATGAAGATGGTCATTGCCTCGCCTGCCGGCTACGAGCTCGATGCCGAAACAATCGAAAAGGCAAATCAAATATCAGCCGACAGCATCCGGCAAACGAACGACCCGGGCCCCGCTGTTCTCGATGCCGATATTATCTATACCGACACCTGGGTCAGTATGGGCCAGGAGGATGAAAAGCAAAAACGGCAGGCCGATTTTGCAGGTTTTCAGGTCAACGCCGAATTAGTCAAATCCGCACCGGCCAACGTCAAGATTATGCACTGTCTGCCGGCTTATCGCGGCCTTGAAATCACCGATGAAGTCGTTGAATCGCCCAATTCAATTATGTTCGACCAGGCCGAAAACCGCCTGCATTTCCAGCGGGCTCTTCTGAAAAAACTGCTGTCATAAAAAAAACCCGAACTGGCAGATTTTTTGCTTAATAGCACTCAGAAATGCCAAAAATAAAACATTTTGATAATTAACCTAACTTGTTCTACAAAATAGAGTTATGTAACAACTTAATACATCCCAACCTGTTAGGATAAAAATTTTTGAATTTTGGCAAAAAAAGACTTGACTTGCATTGACTGTAAGTTATAATAACTTATAGTTATTTATAACTGTGTATTATAGTCAATATGGAGAACAAATCATGGATATTATTGATAAAATGCTAAGCTTAAAGGAAATATTAAAAACAAAAATAGAGCATGCATTAAAAAACAGTAATACAGAAACCATTGTTTCTTTTGCAAAAGATCTCGACCTCATAGGACGCCTTGAAAAACAATACAGGGAAATTGAAACAGCCGTCATTTCTCTTGATCAAAAAGTAAAACTTAATATAGATACCCCTCAGAATACCAATAAATCAAATAAACAGATCGGCAAAGAAGAAAGAATAATCTTTATACAAGAAGCAAAAGAGAAAGGTATAATTTTATCTGAGGAAAGAGGACCATTATACAAAGACAACTTAGGAGGATTAGTCGGAATTCCATATGCTTCTGAATGTAAACCAGATCGATGGTGGTTGGGACTTCCTAACAAAAAATACCAAAACATAGTGTTAATATGCAAAAACGAATCTTCTGAAAGGGCATATTTTATTTTCCCCTACACTTTTTGTGCGAAATATCAAGATAAATTTGGTACTGACAAAAAGGCAAAACAAATCAAATTTAACGTTTCATTAAAAAATGGAATATACACCCTATTAATACCTGATTCTGAACCAATTACTATAAATGAATACATTGATAAATTTGATAATATACCACGTTGAGCCCAAATGTGCAGCGTCTGCAATATGATCCTGCATCTGGACGCGTAAGGACTCGTGAAGGTTCATTGGGTTTTCTGTTCGGCAGATTTAGTTAAGAGTTAAGAGAAGAAGGTTTGACATGGACTTCGAAACGGAAGATGAGTTATTAGGTTATGTCAGAGAGAACTATGAAGTATTTGACAGGTTTACATTTGATTACCTGTTCAAAAGACTTTTGGCAGACGGTTATGACAGCGAGCAGGCGAAGGATGTTATTTTGTATAACTGCTCGCTAAGTGCCCTTGTGATGCATGAAAGATTAGATAACAATTATTATTTAAAGATGAAAGCTACTAACGGCATTGCCCCAGACCTTCTTTCTATGTTGAACGAAGAGTTGATGAAAGTACAGTATCGTTGGAATTGATGGAGCAAATCTCGTAAAATGTCTATTCACAAAAGGATACTTGTTGCCAGCACGAATCCGGGGAAATTGGCAGAGATAAAGCAAATGCTGGGAGGCCGGATCGAATGGGTCAGCTTATCGGATTTCCCGAATATAGACGAGATTGAAGAAGACGGCCTTACTTTTGCGGAAAATGCTCGCAAAAAAGCCCTCGGTCATGCCGGGGCAACAGGGCTCTGGACTATCGCCGACGACTCAGGCCTGGTGATTGATGCACTCGGCGGTGAGCCGGGCGTGAAATCTGCAAGGTTCTCCGGTGAGAAATCAATAAACGATGATGGGACTCTGATCGACCATCGGAACATTGCAAAGGCCTTGGAGCTTCTTAAAGATGTCCCCCAGGAAAAAAGGACAGCAAGATTTATTTGCTGTCTGTGTCTGGCAAGCCCCGAACAAATCTTAATCGAGACCGAAGGGACACTGGAAGGTCTTATAACCAATAAAGAAATCGGAAAAAATGGTTTTGGTTACGACCCGATTTTTTTTGTGCCGCATTTGAACAAAACCGTAGCTCAGTTAACCGCCGAGGAAAAAAACGCAATCTCGCACCGCGGCAATGCAATCAGAAAATTTAAACCTTTGCTCACACAGTTGATGTCCTAACGAGACAACATTATGGAAGCGAGCAATTCCAAAAACCATTTATGAATGAAGCTGAAAAATGAAAAGACAGAACTTCAAAGAAAAAAAATATATCATTATGCCCAAAAGGGGATTTACACTAATAGAACTTTTGGTGGTGATAGCGATTATTGCGCTATTGATAGCGATATTGATACCGGTTTTATCAGGAGCAAGGCGACAGGCAAAAATAGTAGCCTGTCAGGCCAATCTAAAACACTGGGGCCTTATTCTTGCTGCATACACCGACGATAACGATGGCCGTTTCTTTAGAGGCATGGTGGATGGCTGGTGGAACGACTGGATAGAGATTCTGGAGCCGTTCCACCGCAAGATAGGGGGGCTGACCTGCTGCCCATTAGCCACCAAAACAGCCGATAAGGGCGGACAGGGAGTCTTTGCCGCCTGGGAAGACCCGGAAGGTGATTACGGCAGTTATGGTCTCAGTGGGTGGGTCTGTAATGCGGACCCCGGCGGTGTCTTCAAGGACGAGCTTTACTGGAGGAAAGCCGGTGTCAGCGGTGCAGAAAATGTACCGGTGTTTCTGGATTGCCGGGGGATTACAGGCTGGCCAGACCATACCTCTACACCGCCGGAATCTAACGGTGCGCCGCCCCTGGGAATCATGCTAACGCAACAAATGAAAAATTTCTGCATAAACCGCCACGGCAAGGGAGTGACAAACTGCCTTTTCATGGATTCGTCCGTCAGAACGGTGGGGCTTAAGGAGTTATGGAAGTTAAAATGGCATCGAAATTTCGATGTTGACGGGCCCTGGACCAAAGACCACATTCCACAACCGGTATGGCCGGATTGGATGGAGGGATTTAGAGACTATTAACAATAACCGTCGTGCGATAAGACTTCAATAAAAGGATATATTATGAGCAGCATAAATCGCAGAAGTTTCCTAAAGGATTCTGTAATGGCGGCTACGTCACTAACTTTGGGCCAGGGATGCAGCCAGCCCAACCAGCAAAAGCAACGCACTTCAGGCAAGACCAGCCGACCCAATGTAGTGGTCATAATGACCGATGACCAGCGATGGGACTGTATGAGCTGCGAAGGTCATCCTTTTCTAAAAACGCCGAACATGGACCGCATCGCCAAAGAAGGCGCACGATTTGCCAATATGTTCGTTACCACATCACTGTGCTCTCCCAGCCGGGCATCGTTTCTGTCAGGGCTTTATGCCCACGCCCACAATGTAACGAACAACTTTACCGATTATCCCGCCGACCTGCCGAGCTACCCGCTCCGCTTTCAGCAAAGCGGCTACGAGACGGCCTACATAGGCAAGTGGCACATGGGCGAACAAAGCGACGAGCGCCGCCCCGGTTTCGACTATTGGATTACTCACAAAGGCCAGGGCACATACTACGACACAACTTTCAACGTTAACGGAACGCGAATGGTCAAAAAGGGCTACTACACCCACCGCGTAACCGACATGGCGGTCGATTGGCTCAAGCAGGAACACAACAAGCCGTTTCTGTTGATAATGGGACATAAAGCACCACATACGCCGTTTATGCCGGAAAAGAAATACGAAAACATTTACGATGACGTTGAGATACGTTACCCCCGGACGGCGTTTAATCTTGAAGACAAACCCAAATGGATCAAGGAGAGGCTGAATACCTGGCACGGCATATACGGCCCGATATTCGGATTTCGTAAAGACTTCCCCGACACCAGTGCAGAAAGTGTATTGAAGTTCGCCGAGTTTGTCCGGGCCTATACAGCCACGATTAAGTCCGTGGATGACAGCGTAGGCAGGATTTACCAGACACTCAAAGAGCTTGGCCGGTTGGACAATACCATCCTTGTTTTCATTAGTGATAACGGCTTCTTTTTGGGCGAACACGGAATGACCGACAAGCGGACAATGCACGAACCGAGCATCCGAGTGCCATTGTTAGTCAGATATCCAGGGCTTATTCGGCCGGGCATTGTCATAGACAAAATGGTTATGAACGTTGACCTGGCACCGAGCATTCTCGATATCTGCGGCGCCGAACCACTTGAGAACATTCACGGAAGATCCTGGAAGAACCTGCTGGCCGGCCGTACAAGCGACTGGCGCAAGTCGTTGTATTACTCGTATAACTATGAAAAGCAATTTCCATACACACCCAACGTTCGCGGCGTACGAACGGATGAGTGGAAATATGTCCACTATCCCAACGGTGACGACAAACCGGACCTGTACAAAGCGGAACTTTATAATTTGAAGAGCGACCCGCTCGAAACCAAAAATTTAATCGACGACCCGAAATATGCTCATAAAATAAAGGAACTAAAAGCTGAACTTCACCGGCTGATGGCTCAGACAGGGGCATTGCCGGACGAAATGCCGCTATATTTAGGAATAAAAACAGAACTGCCGGACGAAAAAATTAGATAAAGCCCAAAGAGATTAGCTGTATTTAACGCCTCAGTTTGTAGTTTTAGGGATTTAACTTGTTTTCTCTTGACATTTCCGCTGTTCATCTATATTTGTCCTTTTTTAAATATTGTTGTGAAAATCACCGATAACTGGTTCATGTTTAGTGAATCGCAACTATAAACTGCAATCGACTAAGTTTTATTATGGCAAAATCGAGCTCTTCTAAAAAATCTTTAGTAATTGTCGAATCACCTGCAAAGGCAAAGACCATAAATAGGTATCTTGGCCCGGACTTCGAGGTAAAGGCATCAATGGGACACGTACGGGACCTGCCCTCAAAGGGTCTCAACGTCGATATAGAAAATAATTTCGAGCCGACTTACGAGATAATGCCCGGCAAGAAACGCACCGTCATATCGCTGAAAGCAGCGGCAAAAAATTGCGACAAGCTGTATCTGGCCACCGACCTTGACCGTGAGGGCGAGGCAATCGCCTGGCACCTTGCGGAAATTCTTGGCGTACCTGAAGAAAAAACGTACCGCGTGATATTCAACGCCATAACCCAAGCGACCATAAAGGGTGCTTTCGCCGAGCCGGGCAAGCTCAATATGGACAAGGTGATGGCCCAGCAGGCCCGGCGGATCCTCGACAGAATCGTCGGCTATCAGATAAGCCCGCTGCTGTGGAAAAAAGTTACGCGCGGTTTATCGGCCGGACGCGTCCAGTCCGTGGCCGTTAAAATGGTCGTCGAAAAAGAAAGAGAAATTCGCCAGTTCGAGCCTGTCGAGTACTGGCTTATACCGGCCGTGTTCACAACCGACCTGCAAAGGAACTATGGCCCGGAATGGCTTGATTTTGTTACGCCAAAATCTGAAGACGACAATCCCCCCACAATCGCCAAACAGAATAAATGGCTCATCAAGCACAACGCCTTTAAGGCCGAGCTGTACAAGGTTAACGATGAAAAGTTCGAGGCATCCAATCAGGAACAGGCAGGCCGGCTATATGAGGCACTGAAAGGGGCGGATTTTAAGATAGCAGACATAGAAAAGAAGGAATCCGTTTCACGCCCTTCGGCTCCCTTTATAACTTCGACAATGCAGCAGGCCGCCGCAAATCGCTTAGGCTTTACTGCGAAAAAGACCATGGCTATGGCCCAGCAGTTGTACGAGGGCATCGACCTGGGCTCGATGGGCTCTCTGGGCCTTATTACGTATATGAGAACGGACAGCACACACCTTTCTGATGAAGCTATTAAAGAGGTGCGAAATTATATCAGTATGCACCTCGGTCAGGATTACCTTCCTGCAAAGCCGAAGATTTATGCCTCCAAAAAGGCCGCTCAACAGGCTCATGAAGCCGTACGTCCGACCGACGTTGACCTTACACCCGTTGATATAAAGCCGTTCCTTACCGACCAGCAGTTCAAGCTCTATGACCTTATCTGGCGCCGGTTTGTTGCCTGCCAGATGGAACCGGCCAAATATAACGTAACAAATCTGAATATCACAGCCCAGACGTCACTGGGTCAATGCCGGTATAAAAGCACGGGGCGAATACTGCTCTTTGACGGCTTTACAAAAATCTGGCTGACCGGCTCAAACGAACAGCAATTGCCGCCAATGGAAACAGACCAAAAATTAGAGGCGGTTGATATCAAGGCCGAGCAGCATTTCACAAAACCACCGGCCCGATATACCGAAGCGTCCCTTGTAAAGGCACTCGAAAAAGAAGGTGTCGGCAGACCAAGCACATACGCCGCGATAATATCCACGATACAGGACCGTGGTTATGCCGAGAAGCAGGACAAAAGATTCTTCGCCACCGACATCGGTGAGGTTGTTACGGACAAGCTCAACGAGTATTTCCCGAAAATAATGGACATCGCCTTTACCCGATATATGGAGGAGCAGCTCGATCAGATAGAAGAGCAGCATCTGGACTGGCTCACTGTTTTAAAAGACTTCTACCATCCATTCAAGCAGAGCCTTGAGACGGCACAGACAGAGATGAAACACGCCAAAGCCGAAATGACCCCCAGCGAATATGAATGTCCGAAGTGCGGCCAGCAGCTTGCTTACAGATTCGGCAAAAACGGCAAGTTCCTGAGCTGTTCGACGTATCCGGAGTGCAAATTTGCCTGTCCCTGTGACAAAGAAGGCAAGATGCTCGAAGAAAAGGTAAGCGAGCATAAATGCCACGTCTGCGGTAAGCCGATGGTGCATAAAAACGGCCGATTCGGCCCATTCCTCGGATGCAGCGGCTATCCGGACTGCAAAACAACTCTCAAAATTGATAAGCAGGGCAACGTCCTGCCGCCAAAGCCGCCGCCGGAACCCACCGGAATAAAGTGCTACAAATGCAAAGACGGCGAGCTGGTAATCAGGCAGAGCAAGAAAGGCCCCTTCTTAGGCTGCGGCAGGTTCCCGAAATGCAGAACCATAATCAGCATCAAGGAGCTGGACCATCTAAAGCAGTTGCAGTCAACCGGCCAATGGCCGCCTGAAACATGGGAAGAAGCCGACGAAATCCTCGGAAGAAAAAAAGCTAAAGAGCCTGTAAAAATCAGGAAATAACGCGGTGGTACCCTTTAAGTGCACACTCGTAGTCTGTTAAATTTGATTTGATAGATTTTAAAGGTGGCAGCCTCAAGCGCAGCTTGTGGATGGCTTCTCCTGCATTCACCACCCCCAAAACCTTCGGCCTTGAAGCCTATCTTTCTGACGGACCAATCCATAAAAAGGCTGTTTGTAAAAGCCGTTAAAAATCTTTCCCTTTCCCAATTGGGAATTCATATTTCTAACGGCGTAAAACCGCCTCGCCTGCGCATAGCGCTAAATCTTACCAATCCGGTATTGGTGGTCCGCTCGGCCAGCTTAATATAAAAGTATTGGGCCTCGGACGTGCTGAGACCTGTTCGACATGACTGTCTACAAACACCGCATAGGCATAACCCATGTCCAGGTCCCCGCCCGGAGGACTATGGTAGGTAGCGAAGCAATCAGTGTTACCGGGAGGTGTGGAACGTAAATTGTTGTCATTCACTGCAGCGCTGCTAAGGCCCGGAATAGCCCACGTATTCTCCTCAGAGAAGAAAAACACACGCTGCGGGTTCTTTACCTGGGACTCCTTCCGAATTTTCTCCATGTTGGTACGATATTGTGCAGGCACCGCCCCCCATGCGTCACCGTTGAGGTAGGAATTCATACAGTAGCTATATTGAGGATCGAAGGGAATTGACTCATTGGAATGGCCTCCCACCATTCTGGCAACAATGTTGAATTCCGGACACATGTGAATATCTTTGTCTTTAAGATATGGCCACATCTCGCCGCCAAGTTCCGGGTGTAGGTTAAGGTTAACACTATCACTTCCATCGTGCCATCGGTGGTTCCTGCCACCATCTTTGTAGAGCCAGGTGAATGAATAAGGAAAACCGCCATCATTATCGTCCAAGTACATCCTCGCCGCTAGGCCATACTGATTCAGGTTGGCTTTGCAGAGAATTCCCCTTACCTGCATTTTCGCCCGCTTCAGGGCCGGCATCAGTATCGCCATCAGTATTGCGATAATGGCAATCACCACCAGAAGCTCTATTAACGTAAAACCCTTTCGTTTGAGCATAATAGTTCCCCTTCTCCTTCCCCGATTGGGAATTCATATTTGGGTTCCCGCAGGGCGGGGTCCCACTAACGGCGTAAAGCCGCCTCGTTTGCGAATGGCGTTATATCTTACCAGTTCGGAATGGGTGGTCCGCATGGCCAGCTTAATATAAAAGTATTGGGCCTCGGACGTGCTGAGACCTGTTCGACATGCGCGTCAACAAAAACCGCATTGGCATAGCCCATCTCCAGGTCCCCGCCCGGAGCATTATGGAAGGTGGCGAAGCAATCAGTGTTACCGGGAGGTGTGGAACGTAAATTGTTGTCATTGGTTCCTGCGCCGCTAAGGCCCGGAATAGGAAACGGATTCTCCTCAGAGAAGAAAAATACACGCTGCGGGTTCTTTACCTGGGACTCATTCCGAACTTTCTCGTAGCTGCCACGAAATTCTGCAGGCACCGCACCCCATGCGTCACCGTTGAGGTAGGAATTCATACAGTAACTATATTGAGGTTCGATGGGAATTGTCACGCCGTCACAACTGTTGCAGCCCTCCATTCTGGCAACAACGTAGAATTCCGGACACATGTGAACTTCTTTGTTCTTCAGATATGGCCAGAGTTCGCCGGCACGGTCCGGGTTATTTACAAGATTCTTGCTCGCATCGTGCCATCCACACCCGACGAAACCAAAATCTTTGCAGAGCCAGGTGAATGAATAAGGAAAAGCGCCATCATTATCGTCCAAGTACATCCTCGCCCCCATCCCATACTCCTTCAGGTTGGCTTTACAAATAATTCCCCTTGCCTGCTTTTTCACCCGCTGCAGTGCCGGCATCAGTATCGCCATCAGCAATGCGATAATGGCAATCACCACCAGAAGCTCTATTAACGTAAAACCTTTTCGTTTGTGCATAATAATTCTCCTTTTCTTCCAAAAAAAATTCTTCCGAAACAGCATTTCATCTAAATTCTGAGGTGCTTCGTCGCTATATTAATCTGAGGTATTATAACATAAAAATTGCAAAACTGCATTAAAAAAGATATAATAAATTTTGTAATTTTAAAAATAACTTGTTTTGCAGAGAGTTGGGCGAAATGGATAAAAAAAAGCAAATCGGAACAAAGCCGCTTGAAATAGTCGAGCCGATAGGCAAACGTGTCCTGATTCGCAAAGACCAGGACAAAAAACAAACCAAAGGCGGCATCCAGCTGCCCGACAACATAGAAATCCCCACGATAACCGGCCGAATCATAACTATTTCCGCTGAGGTCGAAAACTCACCGGACATACCACTGCGTCAATACGACAAAGTGCTGTTCAATCCCAAAGGCGCCATACCCGTCGATTTCGAAGGTGATAATCGTTTATTTGTGGTCGATGTCGAAAACGTCGTGGCAGTCTTTAGAAAATCATAAACCCGTTTCACAGAAACAAATATGGAACAACCATCGGCCGGTGAGAACAACGCACAGCAAGTAATCTTCAAGTTCTGACTTGGCGTTGTTAGAGTATTTGGGTATATTTTTGTAAAGCGTCTATTTGGCCGGCATAATCATAGTGCGGAAGAAAAACCTGATTTTGATGGCGACCTACAAAAAATTGTGGATGTTTTATATTCGTAACATCATTGCTTATGGCTGACAAAAGAAGAAATAACTGGCTCGCTAAAATAAAGAGGACTTTCACCTCAATATTACCTGTCTCCCAAAGACGCAAAGGTCAATGTATCAACTGTGGTGCATGTTGCAAGCTGCCTAATGTCTGCCCCTTTCTAAAGTGCAAGCCGGATGGCAAATATTACTGTTCCATTTACACGATTCGACCCTTGAATTGCAGAAAATACCCGCGAACGGAATCCGAGTTTATCACAGCAGATACATGTGGTCATAGATTCGACTAATACTAATTCAAGTTAATTCTTGCGCCACTCAAACAAAAACCAAGAGCTTATGCATTTGTATAACAAGAGGTTAGATGCTTCGGATTTTTTATAAGGCTCATTCTTTAATCATAATTGGTATAAGGCCTGCTTTTCGTATTGCGTCTCGCAAAGGCATACAAACTACCCAGGAGCAATAATACACACGTGGCAGGCTCAGGTATCACTTCAATGTTTTTCACATATACAACCGTGGGTGATTTTGCTTTTCCTCCTGCGCCACTACTCATGCCGCCCGTATAGCCAAAATTTGCAAAAGTGTTAACCAAACCACTGCCGCCGCCACCACCACCGCCACCGAAAGATAGGCCCTTTTCCTCAACCAACTTACCGTTTTCGGTCCGGCCAAATATCGCGATAATTATTTTTGGTTTATCAAGATAAACAACAGTTTTGATTGCCCCCGGGTCGCTAACATCGCCCAGCCAGTAAAGGAATTGATAGCCCGGTTTCGGAGCTGCGGTTAAAGTAATCTCTGAATTTAGTTCAAAGTGATGGACGCCTGCTATCGGAGTTATTGCGCCGCCTTTGCTCGGCGTTTGCTGAAGGAGAAGGGCAACGTCGGGCGTTTGGCAATATGCGGGCGCAAACAACCAGCACACAATGATTGCGATGGCTGATATGAGCCCCCTCCATCCGATGAATGGCGGACCGCCCGGCTTCATCACACACGCCCCCCAGCGATAAAATCAAGCTATGAATTTACGCTTACATCCACTAACAAGCAAGCGGATGTAAGCTTCAATACTACTATTTAACCAAATTTGGCCCAAAAAGTCAAGTTTTTTCTCGAATTTGCAGCCTTTACTGCCGAACAGCACACATGAAACTGGTTGGGATATTTCGTAACAGATCATTTATGGGACGTCCAAGATTAGAAAATATACAGAATTTTTCTGTAAAATTTTACAAAAAAATGGCCTTATGCAATTAAGAACCCTCTATTTCTCAGGATGTAAGCTACCCTGAATAAGATTTTCGACAATAACTTTGATTGTAGCTTCACTTCAGACCGTTTCATTCCTGGATTCCCGCTTTCGGGCTTGTTGAAAAAGTCGAGATTGCTTGGTCATTACATTCCTCGCAATGACGCAAAGTGTTTTTTCAGGTCATTTCGAGCGATTCGAAGAATCGCGCGGCAATCTCAAAACGTTCATTTTGAACTTTGGCAACAGGCCCTTTCGCGGGAATGACAGGGACACGATTGTTTAAAAACTTTATAACAGTACCTTACGCCCGATAAAATACGCAATTTTTTGTCAAGGCTGTAGTGTTCTGCAGCATTTAATTTGACAAATGGCAGCGTTCCGTCGCTGAAGCTTCCAGCCTTCGCAGCCGCTTCGGCGGAGTAGGCTTTGGAGCGTAGGCGACCTCAAGCGAGTCCCGAAAACCTGTCCCCGCGAAAGCGGGGAACCGGACGAGCCTGGGGATGGCTCTTAGCAACAGGGTTGTTATCGGTTTTCGCGGACAAATCGGCTGATGTTGCGAATCGCCTGGCGCAGGCGCTGCTCGTTTTCTACAAGAGCAATGCGCATATAATCTTCGCCCCTTTCACCAAAGGCCCTGCCCGGAGCTATCGCGACCTCCGCATGCTCCATCAGGTCTATTGCGTAGTCGATAGTGCCCTTGCCCCTGGAATGCTCCTGCGGCACTTTTGCCCATACGAACATTGAGGCGCGTGGTTTTTCAACTTCCCAGCCGAGCCTTGTGAGACCCTCGCAAACCACATCCCGCCGCGATTGGTACCTCTTGTTTTGAGTGATTATATCATCGTCACAGTGCCGCAGCGCAATAATGCCTGCTACTTGTATCGCCTGGAATATACCGTAATCATAATAGCCCTTTATCGTGGCGAGATAATCAATCATATCCTTATTACCCGCCACAAAGCCTATGCGAAAACCGGCCATATTGTATGGCTTGCTCATCGTGATAAATTCAACGCCGATGTCCTTCGCTCCTTTAACCGAAAGTAAACTCGGTGCTTTATAGCCGTCAAAACAGGTCTCGCCGTAAGCAAAGTCGTGAACGACCGCTACGCCGAATCTCTTTGCCAATTCGACTACCGGCTCGAAAAAGCCTTCATCGACGGTCATAGCGGTCGGATTGTGCGGGTAATTGAGAATCAGCAATTTGGGCTTCGGATACAAATTTTCAATTACCATCGCGACGTTTTTTATAAATTTTTCATCGTTACCCAAAGGCACAGATACAACATTTGCCCCCGCCAACGCCACTGCGTAATTATGTATCGGAAAAGCAGGGTCGGGGACAATCGCGGTATCACCCGGGCCCATCATCGCCAGGCACAAATGGCTAAAACCTTCCTTCGAGCCGATACAGGCCAACACCTCCGTCTCCGGGTCGAGCTGCACATTCCATTTGCTCTCGTATTTTTTTGCTATTTCCTTCCGCAGGTTCGTAATGCCCTTCGATGCGCTGTATCGGTGGTTGCGGGGGTCCTGGGCCGCCTCACACAGTTTGTCAATCACAATCTTCGGCGCCGGGTCGGATGGATTGCCCATTCCCAAATCAATGATGTCTATGCCCGCCTGTCGTTTGGCGAGTTTTAGCGCATTCAATTTCCCAAACAGATAGGGCGGCAAACGCATTATCCTTTGCGCCGGCTTAATCTGCCGGTCAGTGGCACGCCTGTTGTAGATGTCCGTTTTCAATTCAGTCATAATCTTTCCTATAAATCGTAAAAAGCCTTTCTTTAAATACAATCGGACAGTCTATACCGAACGGATAAATTTTCAAAGCGATTTTATCCGCCTCAGGCGACGATTCTCGCCGCAGAACTCCAGGCAGTAGTGATATCGACCTTTGGATTATTTGGCCTGATTTTGCGGACTGCGAATGTCGGTTTACTCTCATAATACCCTGCAGCACAAAAGTTTACATTCATTCTTTCTAAAATTGGCTTTGTTTGGGTTTGAATTGGGTTTGTTTTTTCGGACTGCGAAATCATCTTTTTTTCTGTAATCCTTTGTTATAAGTGAGTTTACATTCATTTGGGCTTTTCGGAAATCCGCCTACGGCGGACAAGATTGGGTTTGTTTTGGCTTTGTTTTGTTGGCTCTTATAGAGCATAAAATCTTCGTAATCCCTTGTAAATACTGAGTTTGCATTAATTTCAGCATCCTTGAAATTGGGTTTGTTTTGCATAAAAAGAGCTGATTTGTAGAGGGTTCTCGACAGATGTAGAGGTGCCTTATAGGCACGTAAATAACTGGATTCTCGATTCTCGTATAGCGTATAGCGTATTTCACGGTTATTCGCCATTTACTAATCCACAGGATGCCTGATCCCCGACTACGACATTCGGGGACAAGCTGGATAAAATTTGACTTGGGCCTGCTGGGTGCCTTATAGGCACGTAAATAACTGGATTCTCGATGCTCATGAGTGGTTAAATGGTTAATGGTTCATAGTTCATTGGTTATTTGACTGGGCCTGCTGGCCCCGAAGGCCGTGCCACGCTGTGGCTTACGTGAAATGTCTGTTTTTCTCCGCTTAGGGGCGGTTTATGTTAGTCTGCTGGCTAACATAGGCGTATTATACAATATTTATTGTTAGAAATCAAGCGAAATCAAAGAAATTGTCCATTAGAGGGCTACGCTTAGGGTTCAGGGCAGGTTTTGAGCCCAGATGAAGGTACGATCGAAGGATTCGATATTTTGTATTCATTGTTCGATAACAATCAATCGCGGGAGAAATGCTTATACGTAAAGCGCGTACGCGCTTTACGTATTGCCAAATGTGAACACAAGATATAATTTACATAGTTTCACCAAGAAGCAAGGCCTGAGTATTTGTACGCGCTTTACGTATGTGACATTTGAAAAAAACTCCAAGTTTATACCGTTCAGGGTAGTAAATTCCCGCGAGTAAAATCATAAACTATTATTGTAAAGCTACTTACCCGCGCACAAACGGGTATTTTCAATCGAGAGCACTATAAATACTAAAAACTCATGAACGGCCGAGCTGACTTGCGACTTCCAACGTCAGATTTCAGACATCGGACATCGGACATCTGACAGCTCGCAATTGACCTAATCTTTCCTTGACGCCGAGTCCGGGCGTGTGTTATAATAAGAGCCTATCCAAATAACCCGCTCTATTGCGGCCGGCTGCAAAGCCCGATGCCTGCGTTGATGGAAAAAATGCTTATAAGTCAGTTTTTTCCTTGACGGGAAGAGGGCTAATTTGAAACAAATGAGGAAAGTGATGTCTGTGAATTTTGGCTCTATGACACAGGGAATGTGTGTAGTTTTTGGTTTTTTGAGGGAAGGAGGTAATATTTCGATTTCCAATTTTCATTTTTCAGCATCCAATCTGCAATTCTCATAGGTTGAGTACGTCTTTTTGATGCTTGTTGAAGCCAACGGATGTTTTGGTGTGTAGCCAAGGCATGTTTATGTTAACCTTTTTTGAAGGAGAATTATTATGTGTAAGAAATTGATATGCTTAATTTCTCTTGCTTTAGTACTGTTTCTGGCCGGCAAGGCCCCGGGGGCAACAAATATAGAGTGGACCGACGAAGACCCAAACGACCATCTCTGGACCAGCCCGAACAACTGGAGCAGGGGCGTCGTACCCGATGGCGACTATGCCGCCTTTATCCGTGGGCCAGCATCGGTAGAGGCAACCAGCCCGATTATCCAGGATGGCATGACCTTCACAGTTGTCTATGTAATCGTTAACGAGGGTAACTCGACCTACACCGCCTATCTGAGGATGACCGGTGGAACTATAAATACAACCAACTTTCGCATATCCTGGGATAATCAACCTGTAGGGGGTGTTGAGGGCGTATTTAATATGTCCGGAGGCACCGTTAACGCCAGCTCACTGCAAATCGGCCCAGGCGGCGGAACCGGTACGTTCAATCTGTACGGCGGCACTTTCTCGGCAGGGGCCATGACTATATCGAGCACCAGCAATATGGACATCTCCGCCGGTACGCTGATAATAAACGGCGATGAGGTCTCGACCGTGCAGGGATACATCGACGACCCTAACGGCTTGATTACCGCCTATGGCGGCTACGGCACGTTGCAGTTGGATTATGACGTCACGAATGAAGGCAAAACCACGTTGAAGGCTACCCACCTGCTTAATCCGAATCCGGCCGACGGTTCGAGCGTACCTGACAGCGTTAACCAGCTTCAATGGACGTTACCTGAGCCAAACCAACCGGGAGGCGTTGTAACCTGTGATGTCTACTTCGGCACTGATCCCGACATCGAGAACAACCCCAAAGTTGTTACTCGCCAGGCGGTTGAGTCAGTATCCGTTACGCTGGCCCCTGATACGACTTACTATTGGGCACTTGACCTATACGACTCCAGCATCAGCGCCACTGAGCCGTTTATGCTGGGGCACATTTTCAAATTCGATACTCAGAACCAACCACCAATCGTCAATGCCGGCGCTGATGTTGCTACCTGGCTGGATAACGGTCTAAGGGTAGTCCATCTTGATGGAGTCGTCTCTGACGAAGACGGTGGCCCCGAACCTGCCACGCTTCTGTGGATGTTGATCGCTGAGCCTAATGAATTAAATCCGGCGCAGATCAGTGATCCTCTTGCGGCAAATCCCACGGTTACGATAAAAGAGCCTGGCTCGTATACATTGCAGATTGAAGCCGGTGACGGGGAATTTAGTGCTACCGACACCATGCAAATCGTATTGTACGCAGATCCCTGCGAGCACGCCCAGAATCAAGAGGGATTCGAACTGATACCAGGGGATATCAATGAGGACTGCATAGTCAATGAGCTGGACTTAGCCATATTGGAAGAACACTGGCTCGAGGAGAATTTCAGCGTCGAGTAATGGATGCAGCCTTATTGGCGTTTGTGAGAATCTAAAGATAGAGTAAACAAGTTAAGGCATCAATTTTTGTGGTAATACGGGGCCTATACTTAATCCGTATAGACTCCGTAAACCGCGTAATAAACATTGTTCCATTGACTTGGAACTATTTGATTATATAAGAAGTTATAACAAAGCTACTTTAAGTGTACCGGCAGGATCTGCGCTGGTTCCCCCTTTGTGTCCACAGCTACTTGGCAGAATTCTATCAAGGAATGATTGATATGATGAAGACGACTCGACGGAGTTGGTTGATAACCGGCTTGCAGGTGGCAATGATTAGTGATTAGTGGATTAGAGAATTAGAGATTAGGTTATCAGGTGAACAGGGTATTAGTTAATTGGTTAATTGGTTAATTGGTTAATTGGTTAATTGGTGAATTAGTAGATTAGAGACTAAGAGCGTTACTCTTGTATTTTGTTGTTTCGGTATTGAATATAGGCATTGCGTATTGCCACGTAGGGTTCCAGAGCGGCGGCCTTGAAGTCTTCGTACTCTCCAATGTGAAATGAACCCTCATTGATGCCCTTGCCTGCGGATATATATATCGAAGTCTCTGTAGGTTCCACGTATCGCACGGGATTTAGAAACATATCGCCCACCATACCCAACGAATCCCGCACGTTCGATGAGCCGAATAACGGCCAGACGATATAGAAGCCGTCGTCCATTCCATGTACCGCGAGTGTCTGGCCCAGGTCTTCATAGACGACCTGAAGTTCGTATTTGTCTCTGGCCGGGTCGCCAAATCCAAGAATACCTTCCGTAGTATTGACCAGAAACCGGCGTAATTCAGTGTCAGCGGAATCCCCTTTTCCCTGCAGCAGGCAGTTTACGTAACGAACGGGTGTAGTGAGATTTTGAAAGAAATTGCGCACACCGATTCGAGCCGGCTCTGGTACAACCGCTTTGCATACCTGGGCACAGGGTTTGAACACCCAGAAGTAGAGTGTGTCATTCACGTTGTACATTAACCGATTCCAGGGCTCCAGCGGGTCGTCCACCTCCACTCTCTGCTCGATATACTCATCTTCCAGCAGGTCAAAATCTTCTTCTTGATTCTCGTCGAGTATCGACCATCGAGTATCGAGTGTCGAGTTCTCGGAGACTGCGCAGCCTGTCGCCATGACAGCCAAGATGATGATAGCCCATGCCTTTGTTTTCATACCTTTCCTTTTGACGACTGTGGTTTATTCTCTTGATGCCATCTTATAGTAATAGTTTCGAACTATCAAGTCTCTTTGCCAAAAGGTTTGGCAAGAATCAACATTTGCGGCAGGAGGGTAAGGGCGGCAAGAAGTGCAATGAGCATTGCTAATCCGGTCAGCAGGCCGAAATAAACACTGGGAATGAAATTGGACAGGGCCAGGATGGAGAAACCGATGATAATAGTAATCGAAGTATAATACATAGCGTGGCCGATGCTTCCGTGGCACCGGTGCATCGTAGGCAGATACCTGCGGTCTTTCTGGAATTCGTCTTTGAATCGGTGGATATAGTGAATCGTGTCATCGACGGCAATTCCTATGCTGATGGCCGCTATGGTTATTGTCATCATGTCGAGAGGGATATTCAGCCAGCCCATCACACCGAGCACGACTGCGACGGAAAGCACGTTGGGGAGCATGGCGATTAGGGCTATTTTTAACGACCTAAACAGTACCAGAAACATCCCGGTCAGCAACAGCACAGTAATGCCCAAAGTCAGTATCTGGGAGCCGAAGAGGCTTTGCAGCATGTTGTTGTACAGGACCAACAGGCCGGACAGATGAATATTTTCCTCATTAAGCTCCAGCATGCCGGTGAGGTCTTTCTTTATCTTCTTCAGCAGCTCGTTACGCCTCAGAGTCTTATCAGAATCCCTGACCCGGGCCCAAAAGCGGACCTGATTATGCTCTACTGAGACGTAGGGCTTGACCAGCATGGTCTTGAATTCGTCCGGGGTTTCGCTATATAGCAAAGCAAGTTCAAAACTGTCCAGAGGCTTGCCGTTGTTTAGCTTCTCCGTAATTGTCAATAATGTGGCCAATGATAACACCTTGCCTGTTTCCGGCAGGTTGTCGAGATAATTGTGCACGGTCTTGACGCGGGCCATCTTTTCGGCGTTAAACCAGTATTTCTCATCCGCTGCGGCCTCGTCGTATTCATCGAACTGGTCAAATTCGTCGAATGTCTCATCACCTTCTGTCACGGCAGGTTCGGTGGATGCCGGCAAAGCTTCGGTTTCCTCGAAATCTATAATGACATCCAGAGGGGTGGTACCACCAAGGCGCTGGTCGATTACTTTCATGCCCTGATGGATCTCGGTGTCTTTGTGAAAGTAATCGATAAAACTGTTTTCCACCTCTAATTTCAAGATGCCAATAACACTGCCGAGGAGGACCAGGCCGCTAATTCCTACGATCAGCATGCCGTGGGCTTCGGTAAATCTCGCAAGGACGGATGTTATGGAAAAACGCCATTCGCCCGTTTTGGGCGGCGTTTCTTTTGGTATCAGTATCAGCACGGCGGGAAAAAGCAAAAAAGTCACGGTCAGGGACACAATCAAACCTGCCATCATCATCCACCCGAAGTTAATGACCGGCAGGATGTCACAAAGTACAAGAGAACCAAAACCGGTAATCGTGGTCAGTACCGCATACACGCAGGGCTTGAGCTTTAAAAGAACGGTCTCAAGAATCAACCGGCGATTGGGGGCTTGCGGATCCTGGACAAGTAGTTCCCGGTAGCGCACAATCAGATGAATTGTAATAGCCAGGCTGATGATTAGCTGCAGAGAGATGAAATTGGAGGATATGACCGTCACCTCCCAGCCGAACCATCCCAGCAGGCCAATCATACAGATTACGGAAACCACACAGCAGAGCATCGGCAGTAATATCCAGCGTATTCTCCTGAAGATAATAAAAAGCATAATAATCAGAAAGAGCAGGACGCCGAGACCAAACATCTTCAGGTCGTTCTTAATGAAGGTAATCATGTCGTCAGCGACCATACTGACGCCCCCAAGAAACAGCTCTGCATCCCGGCGATAGTTATCCATAATGTTTCGTATCGCCGTGATATCCTGATGGCGCCGCCGCCTCATTTCGTCCTTACGTTGCCGGCATTGCTCAACCACATTCTTCAGCTCGGCACGCTCTGCAGGAGCCAGTGAGCCGGAGTCTTTTTTCCGCTGCAGCTCGTTGCGTTGCTCTAACAAATCGCGATAAACATCATCGTCTGATAAGTAGACCAGAAGGCCTGTAGTCTTTAAATCCGAGCTCACTAACAGGTTCTGATAAAGAGGACTCCGGCGAAGCTCGCTCCTGGCCATATTCATATCCGCCGTCGGTGATTCGAGGGTGGGCAGTTCGCTCGTAAGCTCCTTGAGTGAGACGGGCGGACTTTCCAGCAGAGGGACATCCAGAATTGAAAGCACCGATGATACATTTTCCAAAGACCGTAAATCGTCGCGCAGCCGGGCCAAGGTGGTCAGCATTTCCGGCGTGAACAGGTCGCCTCCGGGAGTATATGTCAGGATCAGAAAGTCCTGCTGTCCGTAGCGGGAGCTGATTTGGCGCGTGTAGCGCAGGTCCTCATCGTTCTCCAGAACCAACGTCTCCGCGGAGGCGTCCAGCCTGAAATCCCTGGCGCCAAAGCCGAGAAAGCCAACCACTATCAGCACACAGAGAATGACTGTCTTAGGATGTCCCAGGACTACCCGGTCGAAAAAAAAAGCTACTGGGTGATGTTTCATCATAGTACCCCTCTGGTATTGGTTATCGGAAAAGTGCCTAAAGTGACAGCTTTGGTGTCATTCTGAACACAGCGCAGCGCAGCGAATCCCGATGTATCGGGATTTTTCGTTGACCATATCCCTTCGGCAAGCTCAGGGCAGGCTTTTCGGCTTCGCCTCAGGATGACACTTACGTGTCACTTTAGGCACTTCAAACTTTAGTTCACTTATTCCGGCGGCTTCTCCAGCCGAGAAAGAAGGTCCTCAACAGTGCCGCGGCTAAGGATTTCGTCGAATTGTGACCGGTAGGTCAGGAGGATGCTGACACCTTGTATTTCCACATCATATATCTTCCAGCGTTTGTCTATCTTGCGAAGCTTGTATAGTATGGCCACCTTTTTATCCTCGTGTATGAGCTCCGACGGGATGTAGATAGTATTCTTCTTTTGCGTTTTTGGTTTGAACAAGATTTTTTCATCCTGGTAGAGCGCGATTTTCTCCGAATACGACCTTTTAAGCCGTTCTGTAAAAAGCTCAGTAAATTTCTCGCGTTGCGACGGGTTAAATTTTGGCCAGTGCTTTCTACCCAATGCAAGTTTGGCCATCAGTGGAAAATCAAAGATCGGAGTTACGATTTTACTGATTTTCTTCTCTTTGTCTTTCTGGTCGATGTCCTTGTTCTGTAGGATCAAAACAACAGCGTCCCACTTGTTACGCAAGAGCTCTTCCGGGTCATTCGGGTCATTCGGGTCATTCGGATCAGTGGGCTCGTTCGGCTCTTTCATGTCATTCGGGTCCTCGTTGTCCGCGTTGACAACCTGAGACGCGAACAAGAAAACCAGACCTGCACAAACCAACCTGAGCCAAAATCCTTTACGGCTGACTTTGTCCATTTAAGAATCTCTCTCCATAAGGTAATACGAAAAATTATTTCTATTCAATCGTTATGTTTGAGATTGCTTCGCTGCGCTCGCAATGACAACCTCTGGCCTGACGTTTTCTACAGAGCGTTAATCTTCAAAAGGTACACTCGCCGAATAGTTTGGCGCTTCTTTGGTTATTTGTATATCGTGCGGATGAGACTCACTGGCCGAAGCTACACTTATACGTACAAATCGGCTGTTTTTTCTAAGCTCTTCAATATTTCTCGCCCCGCAATACCCCATACCTGCTCGCAGTCCACCGACTAACTGATAGACAAAATCACTGAGTGTCCCGCGGTACGGCACACGTCCTTCTACGCCTTCGGGCACGAGTTTGCTTCTCTCGGTCGAGCTGCTTTGTCCGTATCTTTCCGCTGAGCCTTTGACCATCGCCCCTAAAGAGCCCATGCCTCTGTATTCTTTGAACTGTCTGCCTTTATAGATAACTAATTGGCCCGGACTTTCTTTCAGGCCGGCAAACAACGAGCCTATCATCACGCTTGAAGCCCCGGCTGCAATCGCCTTGCTTATATCACCGGACTGCCTAATTCCGCCGTCGGCAATAACCGGAATATTATGCTTTTCTGCCACCTTGACGCAGTTGATTATAGCGGATACCTGAGGCACTCCCACTCCGGAAATTACCCTCGTTGTGCAGATTGCACCGGGCCCGATGCCAACCTTCACGGCATTGGCACCGGCTTCTATCAAATCCTGTGCCGCCTCTGTGGTAGCAATATTACCCGCAATCACATCGATATCGTACTCGGCTTTTATTTTCTTTACGGTATCGATGACGTTCTGCGAATGGCCGTGGGCGGTATCAACCACGATAATATCGACATCCGCTGCTATCAGGGCCTCGATTCGCTCATACTCGTGAACGCTCACCGCGGCACCTACGCGCAGCCGACCTCGCCGGTCCCTGGCCGCTATCGGATATTGCTGAACGCGGTCGATGTCCCTCATAGTAATCAAGCCGGCTAACTCGTAATTTTCATCAACCAGCAGCAGTTTCTCAACCTTATGTTTTTGGAGAATCTCCTTGGCCTGCTCAAGTGTTGTCCCGGCCGGGCGGGTAACAAGATTGCTCCTGGTCATTACGGAGCTTATCTCAACATCATAGTCTTTAAGAAATTTCAAATCCCTGCGTGTCAAAATGCCCACCAGCTTTTTGCCCTCAACAATTGGGATGCCGGAGACGTTCTGCTCGTTCATCAGCTCCTGTGCTCTCCTGACGGGCTGGGCCGGCGATAACGTCACCGGGTCGAGAATCACACCGTGCTCAGAGCGTTTGACCTTGGACACCTCTCTTTTTTGCGCCTCGACGGAGAGGTTCTTGTGAATTATGCCGATACCGCCTTCCTGAGCGAGCGCTATCGCCAATGCCGCCTCGGTAACCGTATCCATAGCAGCCGAGACAATCGGTATATTTATCGTGATATTGTCGGTCAATTGTGTGCGGGTGTCCGCCTGGCTCGGCACAAAATCGCTTTGGGCCGGGATCAGCAGCACATCGTCGAAGGTTATTCCCTCAGCGACAATCTTACTCTTATCCATTTCCTGCTCCAATAAGAAGTATAGTTGTCATTCCTGCACAAGGGCTTGTTGAAAAAGTCGAGATTGCTTCGTCGCTACGCTCCTCGCAATGACATAAAAGACGTTTTTCTGGTCATTGCGAGCGATTTGAAAAATCGCGTGGCAATCTCAAAAGGTTGCTCCTGGACTTTTTCAAAAGACCCACAATATTGAGCAACGAGTATAATATTGCTTTAGACCACCGTCAAATCTATTTTTCTTTGGGAGATACGATGATACGATGTTCCTTAGACATTCTATTACTCTATTGAAAAAGTGGACTGTCATTCTGAGGCGAAGCCGAAGAATCTCATTTCCTGAGCGATAAAGAGATTCTTCACTCCGCTGCGCTGCGTTCAGAATGACAGTTTTCGTGGCTTTTCAACAAAGCAACATTCCACATGATTAGTAAAGATTTCTTGACATCCATAGTATTTTTTGTTCTAATAATTAATAGTTCAACCACAGGAGGTTAGCTGATAATGCAACGGAATCGTATCTATTGGTCCCGTGACGGCGTCTGCGAAGTTATTCGGCCGGTGCTTGTTATAGTGGGTTTGATGGCCACTGCTCAGCCGGCTGTCGCCGCCAAGCCCGGCGTGTTCAGCATTCGAGACTATGGGGCTGTAGGGGACGGCACGACGCTCGACACTACGGCGATAAATAAAGCAATTGATGCATGTGCGTCGGCCGGAGGCGGCCAGGTCCTGTTCCCGCCCGGCAGATACCTCTCGGGCACCGTGCATCTCAAGAGTCACGTAACGCTCCTTCTCGAAGCCGGCGCCACACTGGCCGGAACCAAGAATCTCGACCAATACCAGTATCCTATACCCCCTGCCTTCATGCCCGAAGCCAGATGGGGCAAGTGGCACAGGGCGTTGATACTAGGCGATGGGCTGGAAGATATCGCGATTGCCGGACAGGGCGTGATTGACGGCAACAAAGTCTTCGACCCCACCGGCGAGGAACGGATGCGCGGGCCGCATACGTTCGTGTTCATCAACTGCCGCAAAGTCACGGTACGCGACGTTTCTTTCGTGGACTCGGCCAACTATGCAATTCTCTTCCAAATCAGCGACCAGGTGGACATTCGCAATGTCAAATTCACCGGCGGCTGGGACGGCGTGCATTTCCGCGGTGCGCCGGACCGCCCCTGCCGGGATGTGAGCATCGTCGGCTGCCAGTTCTTCACCGGGGATGACTCGATCGCAGGTCGTTATTGGGAGAACACCCTGATTTCCGATTGCATTGTGAACTCCTCATGTAATGGTATCCGGCTTATCGGCCCGGCCAGGGGCCTGATTATTTACGACTGCCTCTTCTATGGTCCCGGCATTCATCCCCACCGCACGTCGAAGCGTCACAACATGCTTGCCGGCCTCAACCTGCAGCCCGGCGCCTGGGACGCCACCCAAGGCAGCCTCGATGATGTGCTGATATCCGATATCACCATGCATAACGTTTCGGCGCCGTTTCACTTCTCGCTGAAATCCGGCAACACCGCCGGGAACATCATCGTCAACCGGGTGACGGCCACCGGCGTGTATCGGGCCGCGTCTTCGGTCGAAAGCTGGGCGGAAACGGCTTTCAAGAACGTCGTCTTCCGGGATGTGACTATCGAATACAAGGGCGGCGGCACGCGGAAACAGGCACGCAAGATTGTGAAATCACCGGGTGTAGATGCCCGGCCGCTGCCGGCCTGGGGCTTCTATGCGCGGAATGTGGACAATCTACAGTTCGACAATGTCCGGCTGCGCTGCGAGAAAGAGGACTTGCGGCCCGTGCTGCTCTGCAACGGCGTGAGGCGGCTTACACTGGACGGCTTCAAGTTCCCACATTCAGCCGATGCTGCGAACCTGATGGTTCTGGATAACGTCGAGGAGCTTCAAGCTCAAGAGTCCGATGTGTCACTTGTGCAGCCGCGGTGCACGGATATAAGACTTACTCCGGAGGACGTTTCGGGCCGCTTTGTCACCGGTGGAAAGTACACAGTAGGCGTGACAGTGGAAAACGGTAGTGAGGAAGGGCTGGCAAAGGTCGAAGTGACTGTCAGTGAGCAGGTGACAACGCGTTGGGTGTGGCTGCGAGGCAACGAGAAAAAGGAGGTCGTTTTTGCCGGGCTGACGGCACCACGACCCGGAACACATTCGGTGCGAGCAGGGGACCTTACCAAGAGCTTGACTGTCGAGGAGCGGCAATAGACAAGCGAAGAAAAGTTTTCGCTCATCAGGGCAAGCCGGACGACACGCAGGAATTATATCAATTGTAATTAAAAGATGCGCTTTATATAAAGAGCAGTGAGCCATCCCCAAGCTTGTGCCCGCGAAAGCGGGTACTGCGCTTGAGGCTGCCACCCTTTTGTGCTAAACACGAGGAGCGCAGTAATTAAATGCAATTTGTATTAGATAGTATCTGTTGCGGAAAACGAAAATCGACGATGTCACCCCTGCGAAAGCAGGGGTCCAGAGCGAAAAACTGGATTCCCGCTTTCGGGCCTGTTGCCAAAGTTCAAAATGAACGTTTTGAGATTACCGCGCGATTCTTCGAATCGCTCGCAATGACATGAAAACGCACTTTGCGTCATTGCGAGGAGTGTAGCGACGAAGCAATCTCGACTTTTTCAACAAGCCCTTTCGCGGGAATGACAAATACTGTTTCCACAACTGGCATTAGACAGTTAATGGCAGCAGCCGGGGGGCTCTTCAATCCCGTCCGAGTAAGCACTTGCAAACCATTCTGAGGACAATTATAATCCAACGTGATTTTGGGTTTGTTTTTAGATTAATTTCGGGAGGAATACTATGGATCGTCGTGAGTTTCTTAAAGCCGGCGCAGCCGGACTGGCTTTTTCAGTTAGCGGTAACTACACCCCCGTATTCGCCAACCAGAAGTCGAAACGCGTTGGATTGATTGGCTGCGGCTGGTATGGGAAGGGCGCTTTGTTCCGTCTGCTTCAGGTCGCGCCGGTCGAGGTAGTGTCGTTGTGTGATGTGGACAGGAAGATGCTGGCCGAGGCTGCCGAGATGGTGGCCGCCCGCCAGGCATCGAAGAAAAAGCCGCGCACCTACGGTGACTACCGCGAGATGCTCAAGCGGGAGGAGCTCGATATCGTGCACGTCGCCACACCCGACCATTGGCATGCGCTGGCGATGATAGCCGCCGTCAAGGCCGGGGCCGATGTCTATGTCGAGAAACCCATCAGCGTGGACGTCGTCGAGGCACAGGCCATGCTTGCTGCAACCCGAAAGTACAAGCGGGTCGTGCAGGTGAACATGCAACGGCGCAGTACTCCGCATTTAGTCGAAGCTCGCGACAGGGTCATCAAAGAGGGCAGACTCGGCAAGGTCGGTCATGTCGAGATTTGCTGCTACTATCCTATGCGTGCCCGTGGGAATCCGCCCGATACGGCCCCGCCCGAATATCTCGATTATGATATGTGGACAGGGCCGGCCCCGATGCGACCGTATAACTCATTGATACACCCACGCCGCTGGCGGGCCTTCATGGAATACAGTAACGGTATCATCGGTGACATGTGTGTGCATATGCTCGACATGGTTCGCTGGATGCTCGATTTGGGTTGGCCGAAGAGCATCAGCTCGTCCGGCGGCATCTTAGTTGACAAGGAAAGTAAGGCGAACATCACCGACACCCAGATAGCCACATTCGACTTCGGCAGTCTGCCGGTTGTGTGGACTCATCGCACCTGGGGTAACGCAACTGATCCCGATTATCCGTGGGCCGCCTTTATTTACGGCGATAAAGGAACGCTTAAGGCCGATGTCCATAAGTACGATTTCATTCCTCGCGGCAAGGGCGAGAAGGCTCACGGCGATGCGCTCTACGAGTATGATAAATACCCGGAAGACAAGACGGAGAAGGACCTTGAACGTCACGTGGCGTCCGCAATGCGGCGACATTGGAAGAACTTCTTAGAGGCGATAGAGACTCGCAGTAAGCCCGTGTCCGATATTGAGGAGGGTTACATTACTGCTGCCGCGTGTATCCTGGCCAACATCTCATGCAAGCTTGGCCGGTCGCTTACCTGGGACCCTGAAAAAGGCCGGGTCGTGGATGATGACGAGGCAAACCGTCTGCTGCGTCGGCCGTACCGTCAACCATGGGTCCATCCCGAGCCTGAAAGCGTCTGAATCAGACCGTAGCCTTGCGTTAACTCTGTAGATTGCGGGTGCCGGCAGCGCGTTCTTTCCGGATATTCATATACCCTTCAGGGTAGTAAATTCCCGCGAGTAAAATCATAATCTATTATTGTAAAGCTACTTACCCGCGCACAAACGGAAATTTTCAATCGAGAGCACTATATATAGATTGCCCGAAGGGTGGTTCGAAGGTTTAGAGCCTATCCAAATAACCCGCTCTATTGCGGCCGGCTGCAAAGCTCGATGCCTGCGTTGCCGGTGAAAAAACGTTCTCAACGTGGAGAAAACCACGCCTGGCGAGCCTTTTTGGCCTGCCGCCTTGGCCTCGAACTTTTCGCTCGGCCTCATAACGACCCGGTTATTCGGATAAGCTCTTAATCCCAGATTAAATTTGGGTAAATGTCCTAAAAATTTTTGGTTGAGGTAAAAAGAGAAGGTCTCCCTGCCGATGATAACTAAAAGAACAGTAAGGATACCAAAAATGATTCGATATAGTTCCTTCTATCAATTCTCAATTAAAACTTGGAAATACCTTGACACAATCGCTTTTTTGCGAAATAATTATAATATACGCCCTTAGTGAAGGGTTTTTTTGTTTTTTAAAACCGCGAAAGGACAAAATTATGAACCGTTTGTTTTTGAGTCAAAGACTTTTAACCTGTGTTGTGATATTTTTTGCCGCTCTTGGTTTGAGCTGCAGGTCTAAATCCACTGAGCAGGTCGATGCCGATAAACCTCAAGCGGCCCCCGCCCAAATCGAAGCCGAAGCCGACGTCAATGTAGTTGAACCCCAAGTCCCGGAAGAACCCGCTGACAGCGTTGCTGTAACCGTCAACGGGATCGATGTTACCGAGGCCGAGCTACAAGAAATCATCAGGCCGCAGCTTGAGAAAATGGCCCAACAAGGCAAACAGCTTCCGCCCGCCTTTGCCCAGGCATTCGAAAAACAGCTCAAACAACAAGCCCTCGATAGAATAATTATTGGACGGCTGCTGGAGGAAAAGGTGAAAGAAGCGAATATTGTAGTGACCGAAGAAGAAGTGATTAACCAGATCACAGTAATGCTCGCTGCCCAGAGAGAGCCGTTATCATTGGAGGAGTTCAAGAAGAAAACAGCCGAATCCGGCCAAAGCTTTGACGAAGTAAAAGGACAAGTCCGAAAGGGAATGACATATCAGAAAGTTGTGGAGGCCCAATGGGCCGGAAAGATAAATATTACAGAAGAAGATGCCAAAAAGTTCTATGATGAAAACCCAACACAGTTCGAAGTAAAAGAACAATTAAGAGCAAGTCACATTCTCATAACACCTGATACCACTGACTCTGAAGCCGACCCGAACCAGGCCAAAGCCGAGGCCAAAGTAAAGATTCAGGGCCTGCTTGAACAAATCAAAGGCGGAGCTGATTTTGCCGAATTAGCCAAAGCCAACTCAGACTGTCCCTCTGCAGCACAAGGCGGCGATTTGGATTTCTTCGACAGAGGCAAAATGGTTCCACCCTTTGAAAAAGCTGCATTCGCGCTGGAAGTAGGAGAGGTCAGCGATATTGTCGAGACCCGATTCGGGTACCATATAATAAAAGTTACCGACCACAAGGGTGCCAGCACAACTTCGTTTGAGCAGGCCAGGGACAGCCTCATAAGACAACTAACGCAACAAAAACAGTCTGAATTAGCTAACAAGTATATCGAATCGCTCAAGGCCGCGGCAAACATAGTTTACCCGCCCGGCAAAGAACCTGCGCCGCCGGCACCGGCACCTGTTCCCCGGTAGCCCGTCGTTCGAATCGTATGTGTTTAGCCGCTGTTGATTTGTTAGTGGCACGGCCATTTTGGCCGTGTTTTCACGGGCTCCGAAGCACGTGACACGTCAGGAAACTGCATATTCAGTCCACAGGATGGCTTGCGCCATTGTCTGGCTAATACCAATTCAACTTAATAAGTGCGCTTTATATAATGACGATTTATGATATAGTGGCCATTTATCCCACCCTCACGGCCGGAATGCTTTTAGAGTAAGGCGCAAGAATTAACTTGAATTCGTATAAGCACATACTTCGAATCAGCGCTTACGATTTCAAAAGTGTAGCCGGGTCAAGATTGTCTGATTCTATGTCCTTAAAATATTTTGCTGTGCCGACTTTCAGCTCACCTGTGGCTTCTTCATCGCAGATGATAATGCCCTTAGGGTGCATTTGCAGGGCGCTGATTGTCCACATATGATTTACGCCCCCTTCAATAGCGTGCTGCAACGCACGGGCTTTATTATGACCGTTAACAATAATCAGCACCTCCTCGGCATCCATAACGGTCCCTACGCCCACTGTCAGAGCGGTTTTGGGTACTTTGTTCACGTCATTATCAAAGAATCGCGAATTAGCTACGAGGGTATCGTAAGTCAGTTTCTTAATGCGTGTTCTGGAAGATAACGACGAAGCAGGTTCGTTAAACGCTATATGGCCGTCAGGGCCGATACCACCGAGAAATAGCTTAATACCGCCCAGCTTCTTCATCTTTGCCTCATATCTCTTACACTCGGCTTCGAGGTTCTTTTCTTTACCGTTGAGAATGTTGACATTTGCTTTGTTAATGTCTATGTGGCTGAAAAAGTTGTTCCACATAAATGAATGATAGCTTTCAGGATGCTCCTTCGGCAGGTTCACATACTCGTCCATATTGAAGGTAATAACATTTTTAAAAGAAATTAATCCTTTTTTATTGAGCTTTATCAGTGACTTATATACTCCCAGCGGCGAAGAGCCTGTTGGAAGGCCTAACACAAAAGGCCTGGCTTTGCTCGGCTTAAAATTAATGATGCTCTTAGCTATGTAATTGGCAGTCCACCCGGCCGCTGACTCATAATCCGGTTCAATTATCACTCTCATAAACTTGTCCTCGTCACTTGGGTTAGCAGTTAATTGGTTAATTGGTGAGTGGTTAATTGACTACTCACTACTCACTACTCAACAGTTTTTGCATTCGGCTGATAAGCTCATCGCCGAGGGCTGTTTTGCTGATTATATGTTTTTCAATTTCCAAAACGAAACTGTTTTCCTCGAATGTCCCCCTTACCTGTTCGAAATCGGCCTGCTTTATCTCTTTCTTGCCGTCAAGCCCGTACCCGATTTGAGCAGTAGCGGCAAATTCTTTTTTCGTATCTGCATAAAGCATATGGTCAAGCTCTACGACGGCTGTTTTCCATTTTGCTGTCAGTTCAATAATATCGTCTGGAGTTATCCGATCGAGCGTTTTGCCTAAGCGCTGCTGCAAAACATTGGCTACCCAGGCCCATTCGTATGCAGAATAATTATCATACATAGATTGAAATGCATTTGTTAGCTGCTCTAATGTGCTGATAGTACCGTTTTCAATATCACAGAGCATCTTTTGCACGGCTGGTTCCGGAGCAAACAAGCCGGCCAGGTCCACCCATTTTCCGGGCCCTGCGTCGGTTTTCGGCCTCAGCTCTTCGCAAAGCTCATCAACACTTTCGAACTGCTTGTTTTGCAGCCGCTTAATCAGACAATTGCCCAGGAATTTATCAATACCTATCTGGTAAAGTCTAACGCCCCTGTCCAACGATGAGTTTTTAATCTTGACACTGTTGTAGGTAAAGTATTCGGTGTTCTGGCCGGACGTTGCTTTAAGATTCGCAAGCAGCCGGCAGCCGTTAAGCATCTTTTGAATCGTATATGGGCTTAAAAGTTTGAAATTTATGTAGTCCAGCTTCCTTGGGTCTTTTCGCTTGTCGCGCCTTGGCCATTTTCGAGCATCGCGAACAGTCCCTACACTGCGTAAATTCACGCCGGGGGCAAGAATGCTTTCGTCCTCGTGCTCAATAAGGTATGAAAAAGGTAAATCCGAAGTATCCGAGTTCTTATAATGTCGGCCCATCACAACGGTAAACGCCCCGACCTTTGCCGGCCAGAGCATATATGAATCGCTTGCGGTCTTCGAGCCGCGTTCGACAATACCCTGGTGGGTCGGCCCCAGTTTGTACATATGATTGCTCTGGTTGGTTCCGCTGCCGGCGTTCAAGAAGGAAAACAGCCCGGAGATCAGTAGCGTGGACTTATGATGTGTTACGGTATAAGGCCCGGCAAATACCGAACAGGCCTCGCCGTGAAAACCACCGCAGTTAGCGAAGAACACCGAGTTTTCCGCAGAATACTGCTTGGCTAATACAGTGCCCTGGCCGACAAAGCATTTATATATTATTGTCCCATCTGTAATGTTCGAGCCGCTGCACACGATAAAATCTTCTGCAAAAACACCGGGTCCAATATAAACGGGGTCCTCAGGACAGCTATTGACCGAACCGTTCTCCAATCTGCTCACACCCTCTATCACACTTGCGGGACCTACCTTGGTGTTCTTGATAATTCTGCAGTTAATGAGCATGGCACCTTCGCCCACAACGCCCATAGAGCTGGTAACAGAGGCGGTGTAGTCGGCTATCATTTTTTGCAGCTTTTTAATTACTTCCGGCCTGTGCCGATAAAAAGCTATTATATAAGCCGTATGAGCAGACAAATGGTCATAAATCGCTATTTCTCTGCCGCCGGCCTCATTGACAACAGCAACTTCCGTCCCGTTACCGAATGAGCTTTCGCCTTCTACCGCAAGCAGGTCAATGTTTTCTATCACAGCATCATCTTCGATTATATAGTTGGCGATGTAGTTCCTTACATGACTGATATATACGTTATTGCCGATTATGCAGTTATGGATCGTTGCATGACTAATCCCGGCCGGCTTCTTAACACCGCCGAAAAATGACACCTGCTTTTCAAACACACCTAACTTTACCTGCCCGCAGAAATGTGTCGATTTCACTGTATCTGCATTGAAATCCTCGGCAACCAGGACCTTCGAGAAGTCCTCACAGCTACATCCCTGGTTGGTTAATTGAGTGATTTGCTCCGAAGACAGCGGACGAAATCCTCCTTGAAGGGTATCGGATTCTGATGCCACTTCTTTTCTTCCTGTTTCTAAATGACTTGTCATTTCGAGCACAACCCCTTCTTTTGTCATTCTCGCGTAAGGGCTTGTTGAAGAAGTCGAGGTTGCTTCGTCGTCCAGCACCAATTGAGCTTAGGCCCATGCCTAATCGGTGCTGGACTTTTTCAACAGACCCGTAAGCGGGAATCCATTTGGCCAACGGTTTTTCACCACAGATTTTTCACCTTAAATTTGACAAAGCGTATATTACAGATCTTAATTCCATAAATCAACATATTTATAACAGGTTATTTGTGAGGTGTTTTGTTTTTCACATCTTACAGAAACTTGCAGCATTCTAAAATCTTAGAGGATTTTCCCCCTTTTTGGAGTAAAGTCGCGGCTCTGTGAGCCGGCAAAGATAAATTAGAGATTTTTTGGCAAAATTTGGAGTGATTCGTTGGTCAGTGCCGATGTTTACTGTATAAGGGACTGCACTTACTTTGGTTAAGGGAACCATTAGGCGCCGATTATGTTTGAGCCTAAGCTTAACAGGTGCAGGATGGGAACCTGAGCATCTGTGGATTTTTCGAGTTCAGGGAAGGTATTTTGCAAAAAAATATGAAGCCGTAACTCTCAGGGATGAGACTATGCCGAATCAGGCAAGGGTAGCAAAAGTATTGGCGATGCTGCTGGCCTCAATGACCATCGGAGCGATAAGCCTAATGGCCCTGGGCCATAATCCCCCATCTGCCGGCCCATTTTCTCTTTCTACGTATCAACGACTCGGCCCCGTCCAAAAAGCTATTTCTTCTCGGGCAGCCCAGTCCCCTGACCGCTGGAACCGCATCGAGATTTACTACAGCGGCACCAAAGACGGCAATATAAAGCAGCTGGCTTTGCTCAGTGGTCTGGCCGGTCCCGAGGATAATAACTTCCACTTCTGTTTATGCAACGGTCTTGGCGACGAAGACGGACAAATACAGCCAACAGAAAAATGGCAGAGACAATGGCCGCTCATCCCCGACCGCAACTGGTACGGCAGCAGTCAGACTATCCGAATCTGCGTTATAGCTGACGGTAAAACCGCTCACCTAACCGATTGCCAGATAAAAAGGTTGGAAACGCTCCTGGATGGACTGTGCAAAAAGTTCCGCATTCGGCCTGAATCCATCTACTACCCAAACGACTGGCGCTGAAAACACGCTGCTCTTGTAAACGGCCACCTGTTAGTGAGTTGACGCGTACAACGCACCTATAACCAAATTGCTCGTTATCTGCCAATCCAGCAAAAATGTCCGCTTCATAAGCTCTTTGAAGCCAAGGTATTATAGAAAACATAAAATTTGTAAACATTTTCAATGACCGATGTGATCTTCTGGGCAATAACCACTGATAGTTCCGTTTTAAGGAAGGGCCGAGCAGCAGTTTTCATCTATCAACAGATGTGCAAAGTTATAGTTGAGCAGCAACGAAAAATGATTATAACCAACACATCTTCTTCATTAACGATGATCCCTATTTGCCGTTGATTAGGCTTAAACTTGACATATTTCTAAATACTCAGCGTATTCTTGCTTGACAGGCTCGGTGAAAATCCATATGTATGTGTGCTTATTGATTGTTGACTCGGTGGAAACCGTAGTCTAAAGGATTGTTTTCTCTAATCTTTTTTCATCGTAAGGAGAGTATGTTATGGCAAAGAAGAATGTAGCGAAGAACTCATCTGCAAAGCCGATGACCAAGAGTGAGATCGTATCGGGGATCACCGATGCGACAGGATTGACAAAGAAGGATGTTAGCTCTGTGTTCGAAGCAATGGCTGCTCAAATTAAAAAGAGTCTCGGTCGAAGCGGCGCCGGTGCATACACCGTGCCCGGTTTGATGAAGTTGGTCGTACAGCGAAAACCTGCAACCAAGGCTCGTAAGGGTATCAATCCTTTCACTGGCGAAGAAACTGTATTCAAGGCCAAGCCGGCGCGTAATGTTGTGAAGATTCGGCCGCTTAAGAATCTTAAAGACATGGTTTGACCTTTGGAAGAATTCAGACACTTTATTGATCGCTGATTATCGGTAATCTATTGTATAAAAATGAGATATTAATCGATGGTCGGTTTTGCAGTAGATTTGCGGTCTCTCTTACGTGACGGAGCAAAGAGGCCGGAGTTGTCAAAACGAAGATTCCGGAAGTGGTAATTATGAAAAAAGCATTAGCCGTAGTTGTATTCGTCGCTATAGCTTTTGCTTTTATTGCAATCGGTTGTAAACGGAAAGAAGAAAGCAAGGGCAAGTACCGAATAGCAGTGATTCCCAAAGGGATGACACACGTCTTTTGGAAGTCAATCCACGCCGGGGCGGTCAAGGCCGAGCAGGAATTAAAAGACTCCGGCCTGGAAGTGGAGGTTATATGGAAAGGGCCGCTTAAGGAAGATGACAGGGAGTCGCAAATCAGAGTGGTGGAAGATTTCATAACACGCGGCGTCTCAGGAATCGTGCTGGCACCATTGGACGATGCGGCACTGCGAATGCCGGTCAGGGATGCCGTAAACAACGGTATCCCGGTGGTTATAATCGACAGCGGGCTAAACAGCCAGGATTACACCAGTTTCGTGGCAACGGACAACTATATCGGCGGCAGAAAGGGCGGCGAACGTCTGGCAGAGATTTTAGATGGAAAAGGCAAGGTGATTATGCTGCGTTGCCACGAAGGCTCAGCCAGCTCGACGAAACGGGAGCAAGGATTTCTGGACGTGTTGAAAGAGAAATATCCGGAAATCGAGGTGGTCAGCTCGAACCAGTACGGTGGTGCGACTACAGAAAGCGCCTATATAGCAAGCGAAAACCTGCTGGCGCCGCTGCGTAAGCCTGACGGAGGGCTGACCATTGACGGAATCTTCTGCCCGAACGAGTCAACGACGTTTGGAATGCTGCGGGCGCTAGAGGACAGCGGTCTGGCGGGCAAAGTTGACTATGTTGGTTTTGACAGCTCCGACCGGCTTGTGCAGGCGCTGCGAAAAGGATATATCAAAGGGCTGGTGCTGCAGGATCCAATCAATATGGGTTACTTAGGGGTTAAGACAATTGTGGCGCACCTTCGCGGCCGGAAGGTGGACAAACGAATCGACACCGGCTCGGTGGTGGCGAGTCCGGAAAATATGGATGAACCGAAGATTAAAAATCTGTTGGAGCCGGATTTCAAGAAATGGCTGAACAAATAGTTTCAATGTAAATTTTATAAATTCTGTATTTTCAAGGAGCTATAGAAAATAAAAAATTAATCAACTTTTTCTGCCTCCTGTCCGCTCTATGCCTTTTTACCTGTCCTAATAAATAATGGCTGGATATGCTTCTGAGAGCACACCCAGTCATTTTAAGGAGGGTGGTTATATGCTAAAAAGCACCCAAATTATTCTTTTAGTTATTTCTTGACGCTAACTATTGCCAGGCAGAATCCCTTCTTTGCCTAATCAAACCTGCGTCCAGGACCCCTTGGCCCCGGCTCCGGAGCGTTTGGCTCTTGTAAGGCTCGTCCGCGTCTGCCCATGCCTCTACGCTGCATCGGCGGCGCTGGTACTAATACATCTTCACCTTCTGGTGACTCAGGCGGTAACGGCCTCACTTCTGGAAATGGCTGCATACCCGGGCCTGGCCTGTTCATACCCCTGCGCTGCATCGGCGGCGCCGGTACTAATACATCTTCACCTTCCGGCGACTCAGGCGGGAATGGCCCCATATCTGGAAATGGCTGCATACCCGGGCCTGGCCCGCCCATACCTCTGCCCTGGAAGCCCTGGCCCCATCCGCCCATACCTCTGCCTTGGAAGCCCTGGCCCCGTCCGCCCATACCTCTGCCCTGGAAGCCTTGACCCCATCCGCCCATACCTCTGCCTTGGAAGCCCTGGCCCCATCCGCCCATACCTCTGCCCTGGAAGCCCTGGCCCCATCCGCCCATACCTCTACCTTGGAAGCTTCTACCCCATCTGCCCATACCTCTGCCCTGGAAGCCTTGACACCATGGGCACGGGCATATACCTCCGGCCTGTAAGCCTCGTCCCCATCTGCCCATACCTCTACCCTGCCAGCCGCGGTTCCACCTGCCTAACATCTGTTGCATAGGTAGATTTTGGCCTCGACGAGATTGCTGCGGCTCGCGGTTCACTCTGCCTCTTGGTGTGCCTTCCTGGGCAGATTCTTGCCGGCGTTCCCTTTTCATTGCCTCGTTATTATCGGCTCCTTCCTGCTGACGCCTCCCTCGCATAGCCTCGGCACGTCCGGCCCATGCTTCGCCGTCCATTTGTTGTCTTCGAGGCCGTTCCGCCCGGCCCCTTTGCCTTTGTGTTGGCTCTGTTTGAGGTTCGTCCGTGCGCTCCTGAGCGATAAGATTTTCAACTCCTATCAGCACAACTACTGTTATGACGCTCAATGTAATGATTTTCCTTAACATTTTTTGCCCCTTTCTGAGTTACGGCTTTTTTTGTCCTGCGACATCGGATTTTGATGCTTAGAGACAAATTTAACAATTGAATTTTTTACATTTTTGACGAACATACGCAGGGCAGCAAGATTTTCGGTTACTATCAGCACAACCGCGGCCTTAATATCTGTAGTAACTTTCTTTGGCATTTTACTGTTTCCCCGATTCGCCTCTGTTTTTTGTCGTACCGGGCCTGGTTCTCACATATAAAGACGGATGTAGAACCCGCATTATTGCTTTTTTTTGGAAAATTTCGTTGAAATGTGGAAAAAAGCCCGTTTGTTGAGCTATTTTATTGAATTTTGAGTTATTAAAGAAGCCGTGAGTGGCACCCTCAAGCTTGCTTGGGGGTGTTGAAAATGCACTTTGACTGACTGGGTGGTACCCTCAAACCCCGGCCTGAGTTCGCCGAAGGCTCGTTTGGGGCTTGTCTCGGCACTCGCCGGGGCGGAGCCCACGGTAGCCTGGAAGGCCGAGGCCGCAGCGGGGGTATCGAAAGCTAACGCGCCAACTCCTCGATATCTTCTGTGCTCAGCGCCCGGTTGTAAATGCGAACATCATCAATCAGGCCGGGGAAGAAACTGCCTGCTTCAAGAGTCTTTCCGGCACCAATGTATAAACCACCGTCCGAAGCTTTCAGCGGGGCCAAAGCCGTGGTATCCCCGGCAGCTTCTATGCCATCCACATATAGGTACCTGTACGACCTGTTCCAGACAAGGCCGATATGGTGCCACTGGCCATCTATAATTACGGATTCCGAGACCAGTGGTTGTGGGGCAGACCGGCCGGCAGGAGGTGGCGTTAGCCCGGTCATAAGTTTTCCATCCGATGTTTCCGCACCAATCCAGGCCTCACCGGTCCCGGTGCCGTCTGTCTGAGATATAATGACCTGCCCGGCAGCGCCCCCTTTAATCCAGGCAAAGACGCTGAACGCCCCCTCCGCCGGGTTCAGGACAAAATCAGCGCTGATATAATCATTAATCCCGTCGAATTCCAAAGCGCCATCAACCTTACCGCCGGCAGGCTGCCAGAACGGCTCACCATGGCAGGAGCCATCATTGTCGCCTGCACTATCGTAGGCAACGCTACCCTCTGTCTCATCCAGCTTCCAGTGCGCTATCAGGGGAGAATACTTCGGCCAATTGTCGGAGCTGATAGTCTCGCCGACCGTCAAAATCTTTACAGCGCACGCAGCCAATTCGGCAAATGTTTGTGCATCGCTTAAAGTGCCAACGCTTTGACCCCAGTGGTAGGGTATGGCCAATTCGGGCTTTATATATTGCGTCGCCTCCGCCGCTTCGACCGCATTCATTGTGTACGTGCCCCCCGCCGGCAGTATCGCCACATCAATATCTCCGAGCGTATTCATCTCCTCTATCAGGTCTGTATCACCCGCAACATAAATCCGCTTCGAGCCGAGCTCTATTATGAACCCGACCCAGTTCCTTGATTTGGGATGGTTCGATTTGTTGGTATTATAAGAAGGCACCGCGATTATATTAACATTGTCGAATTCGATTGTCTGCCCGGGCGCGATTGTCTGTCCGCTGCCGTACTGCTGGACGACATCAGGCGGAGCGATGAATTGCGTATCAGGATTGGAAACTTTCGCAATATCAGAAGGCGAGTAATGGTCCCCGTGACTGTGAGTAACGCACACCAGCGTCGCATCATGGAGCGACTCAGGCACTCTCTCCGGGTCAACATATACTACACAATCTTCCGTCCAGACCTTCACGGTCGAATGGCCCAGCCATTGTATGTAAACAACGGCACCTGCATCAGACAACGACATACTTGCCTGAGACGTTCCGCCGTAAGCACCCATATTTATCCGCTCGCCGTGCGGCCACAATTCTGCGCTCCAGTCTGAATTTGGGTCGCCCGCATCAATACATGGGCTTGTAACATCATCCAGAACCCAGGTTTGCTTGTTCGGGTCCCATCGGCCTGCTTCAGATTTCAAATGAAAGTCGTCATTGTTTGGATCGGCGAAACACGGGTCGGCGTCGATGTTGCCCTCGCCCCAGTTAAGTGTGCCGCCTTCAACACTGACTCCAGTCTGGCCACCGACAACGTTGCTATACGTTATGTCGAGCGTTCCCCCACTCCTTACCAAAATCTCGGGTGCTTTAGGCGCTGTGTTTTCCCAGAAGATACTGTTCGTCACCGCCGCAGAGCCCCCATTGAGGGAGCAGTTCATCCCACCACAGGAACTTACTGCTGTGTTCCGCGCGAAGACGCAATTGTCCACAGTGGTAGAGGAATTAAGGTAGGTTTCTATCCCACCGGCAGCATAGCGCGCCATGTTTCCAATTACCGCGCAGTGAGTCATTATCACGGATGAGTTGTCCCCGCAGAACAAGCCGCCACCTACGCGCGCCATGTTGCTGACTATTGCGCAATTGGTCATTGTTGTGGACGAGTTGAGGTAGCACCCTACTCCACCGCCAATTCCACCATAAGATCCAGTACGATTGGCCGAGTTTCCCCTGATGATACAGTTTGTCAGAGTAAGGGAGGATTCCCCCCAGGCGAACACACCACCGCCGGAGTCTCCAGCTGAGTTCTCCGCAATTATGCAGTCGATTAGGATTGGAGAGCCCGGATAAGCGCAAAAGACTCCGCCGCCACTGCCCTCCACTCTGTTCTGCACTATTGAACAATTCTTTACGGTCCCAGAGGAAGCATTAAACAAAATGCCCCCACCCAACCACGAGTCTTCTAGCCAAGAACCTTTGCCTTCGGTGATCGTGAATCCTTCAAGAACAGACGCGGCGGTCTCGTTGTTCTCGAATAACACAACACTGCCGCGATTAGTATCAGCCGGCGTGCCCATCCGGATGGTTGTCTCATCCGGCCCAGCCTCCGACTTCACCGTGATGGCCTTGCCTCGAAATGTGACTGGTTCGGTGATAACGTACTCGCCGGGTGCCACCAGCACCGTATCCCCATCCACAGCCGCATCAATCCCTGCTTGTATAGTGTCAAAATCATAGGCGGCTCCAGAGCCTACAGTAATCGTGGCAGCCTGTGCCAAACCAGCTATTGACAGGAAAAAAATAGATATTGCCAGGCAGATTCTCAGATTTTCTTTGTTAGCCATTTTATTACTTCCTTTCCACCCATCAGGGCATTAAACAAACAACACTTTCCGGGTTGGGTTAAATCGGCCAGTGAAGAACCTCGCAAATATAATAGACATAGTAAGCATGCTGCCTCCTCATTTCACGCATTCGCAAGCGATGAAAGGTAGTATGATTATAGCATAATCTTATACCTCGATGTCAAGAGAAAATTGCAAAGAAAACCCCCGAAGAGGACAATAAGGGCTGGATTCTTAAAAACCCAACTTTAGGACTTGTAAATAAATTATCTTCCATTTTTAGCTGGCTGCGGCTGCGGCTGGCGGTGTCAGCAAAACTCGGACTACCAACCAGTAGGCCTGCGTTTTGCTTCCTTGCCAGCCTTGTCCTCGCTCAACCAAAAACGAAACCTAATTTCTTTACCAGTCCCTAATATGGATTTCACAACAGAACTTTTCAAACTCTCGTACATCCGGATAGCAGGTTGCTATGTATCCCGTCGACGGCGGACGAACAACCAAATGTAATAGACCGGGATACCCAGGAGGATGCTGCCGAGGCTGAAAGCCGAAGGTTTCGGCCACTGTATGAACGCAAATACAGCCGTGAAAAGAATCACGACCATGAAAATCGCCGGAACAACAGGATATAAGGGTACGCGAAACGGTCTTTCCATATCCGGCCGGCGACATCGAAGGACATAAACTGCACCTACAAAAAGCAGCGCAAAGAGCGATAACCCCACCGAGGCATACTTGTATAAGTTCTGAAAGTCCGTCACGAACAGAATAATAATCGCGCAGACACTCTGCAAGAGCATAGCGTAGGTAGGAACCCGCCCCTTTGAGCTGACATGCTCAGCTATGGATGGAAACAATCCGTCCCTTGCCATGGCGTAGTAAACCCGCGGGCCGGTAATAATGAAAGCGCTCACTGTAGCCAGGAACGTCAATCCCAGCACAACGGAGAAAACGCTGGAGGCCCTAGGCCCAAACAGATTTTCGACCGCGAGCTGGGGAACCCGCTCAGCGTTGTCAAATCCCACATCGGCCAGAGGTACCGCGTAAGCGAAAACGAGATTCAGGGCCAGATACAAAACTATGACGAGCCCTGCGCCCAGCAGCAAGGACCTTGGGAGAATTCTGGATGGGTCCTTAACCTCGCCGGCCAGATAGCTGGCGGCGTTCCAGCCGCTGTAAGCGAACATGACGTAGAAGAACTGCGAAGCCGCGGTTCCGAACTTGACGTTCCCTATCGACTGGCCTTCCACAACGTTTGCCAGCCGTCCTTCGCCGAACAGAAATGCCATCACCACAAAGACCACAAACAGGCCGAACTTGAAAATCGTGGTGAGATTCTGTGTCCAGGCGGAATGACGAAGACCAATGAGATTGGGCAGCGTGATTGCGACTATAATGAGCGCGGCAACGGTCTGGACAAGGTGTCCCGTTTCCTTCTCAGCCAATCCGAACGGCGTCAAAAGGTATAAAGCCGCGATATAGCTTACCACGGCCAGCGGTGCGGAAAAGCCTACAAAAAACGACGTCCAACCGGATAGAAAGGCAGGCATCGGGCCGTATGCTTCGCGAAGGTAAACGTACTCACCGCCTGCCCGGGGCAGAGCGGCTGCTAACTCCGCCACACAAAGAGCACCGCATATGGCCAACAACCCACCAAGGGCCCAAAGCCCAAATATAACGGGGTAGTTCTGGAGTGAAGCCATCATGTATCCGGGCGATACCAGAATTCCTGTCCCCACCATGCTGGCAATCACCACGTAGGTCGAAGTTGATAGACCAAATCCTCGTTGCAATTCTTCCTTTGGCATTCTTATTGTCCTTACAGTACCCCCATCTTTAAAGGATGCACGCCCCGACAGCAATATCCGTCTTCAGCGATGTCCGGAGCCATCTGGTAGATTCCGGCGCCGATGATGATGCCGACAATAATGCAGGTCGAGTCGAAAAGCGACAGTTCCTTCCGAAGAGCTATCTGCATAACCGGTCCCGCTGAATCCGGCGCCTCCGTTTCACTACTATTTATCTGTGCTTTCTACTCATACGTTCAGTGAATTTGCCAGCAGCCCATCCCAGATCTGACGCTGTTCAATCAACGCCTGGACGCGGTCCGGTACCTTATCGCTTACTTCCAGCATCTGCCAGCCGGTCCAGCCCATTTTTACAAGCAGGTCCATTTGAAGCTGAAATGGAAATTCCGTGTCTTTGAGATTGTGCAGGTGCAGCGTATCGCCCAGCAAATCCTTGACCAGGTTGAAATTGTGCTCGAATCCGTTGCCACTGGTATCCCTCTTATCGCTATTGAGTTTCACTCGAACGCTCGGCTGGACAACCCGGTCCATAATCGCCCTGATAGTCGGCAAATCGCCTGCATTACCGTGCGCTTCGAGGCGAACCTGCTGGCCATAGTCGGCGGCAAAAGCCCCCAGGATGTTAAGTGCACTGCCTATCTGCTCGATAGTTTTTTCTCGCGCGACGCCATCGTGAAAGCTGTTCGGGAACACTCTCACACCGCTGCTGCCTGTATCACGGCTGAGTTTTATGTAGGACTTGGTATTTTCAATTGCCGCTTTCAGCTCCTCGGCCTCCGGCGAATCATACCGCTCACTGGTCGCAAGACCCACCAGAATAACCGGACTATCCTCAAAAAGTTTCTTTACCTCACGGCGCTGCTGTGCACTCAGCTCTAATTCAACACCATGAGCGTAGGATTGACTGGTTCGCAGCTCAACGCCAAAGACCTGAGCTTTGCGGCAGTTGGTGATAAGAGTCGGTATATCCCAGTCTGTGCCCCACTGGTAAGTGGTGAATCCAAATCGTGTTCTTGTGCTGCGTTTAGCTGCGTCTCCTGTCTTGAGGGAATTACATGATGTCAATGTCGTGGTCGCAAGGGCACCGATGGTAACACGAACACCCTGCGCCAGAAAATTACGGCGTGATACTTCCTTTCGATTAGATGGCATAATTTACAGAATCCTTCCGATATTAACAGTGAATTAAACTACTACCGCCTGAAGGCGGTAGCTTGTAAGACGGGCTGTAAGCCCGCTAAAGCCAAGAAAATCCTAAGCACCCCAGCTTTCGCAGGGGTAAAGTTGTCCCCGTGAAAACGGGGATCCGAAATTCGAAACAATATCGAATGTTCGAAATACAAATTCTCAAAAACACCTTAGCGGATGAGACACTGTTTTGAGTTCTCGTAATTCGGATTTTGAATCCTTCGACTCTGCTCAAGACAGGTTTGTTTCGGATTTCGCTATTCGAATTTCGAGTTTATAATACTGAAGTCTTCGCCTGAAAGCGAGGGATTTTCTCCCATTCCCCGAATGGGACATTAAATTATTTGCTCTGGCGTTTCTTAAGTGTCACACTAAGGCCCTGGCCCTGGCCCAGAAAAACCGTATCCAGGTTGGGGTCGGTAGTAATGGCCTCGATAAAGTCCTGCATCTGTCCCATGTTAACATTGTGGGCCAGGATTAGTCCGCCTGGACGCACCAACGGCAACAGCTTATTGAGGTAGTCTATATAACCTTCTTTGTCCGCGTCAAGAAACAGGACATCTATGGGCTCTTTGAGATTTTTAACTGTCTCGTGGGCATCCCCCATAACGAGTGTAACGAGATTATCGACACCGGCCCGCTTGAAATTCTCGCGGGCAAGTGCGGCTCGGCCCTCGTCGATATCGTGAGTGGTGAGCTTGCCGCCTGTCGTCCGAAGGGCAAGGCAGAACCATATTCCCGAGTATCCGTTGGACGTGCCGATCTCAACAACGTGTTTGGCACCTGCTGCTTCGGTAAGCAATCGCAGCACTCTGCCGTCCTCCATCGGCACATTCATCATCCTTCTGCTCTGGTTACTGTCCATATCATCAAGTATACTCAGAATCTTCTTCTCTTGCTCGTTAACCGGTACAGGCGGCTGCTGAGGAGCGGCCGAGAAGCCCCTGCCGCCCCGCCTGCCTCCGAAATCTCCGCCCCGCGGTCCCGGCTGGGCCGTTAAGCTATCAACTGCCGCTAATACTAAAACCGCCGCCAGAATGACTAACATAATCTTCTTCAACATTTCCTGCTCCTTTCAAAATTTAGGGCCTCTTAATATTTAAACATACCGGATTTGTAAAGATAGAGACGGATTTAAAGGGGACTTTATTGCGGCTTACATAAAAAAAATACAAAATACGGAGGAAAGCCACATTTAGAGGATATTACAGTCCTTTTTTTTCAGCAGTCCGAAGTTTTCTTTCTCTGTCAGAATAACCCACGCCCGCCAATCTTTTTTGCGTATTCGCACAGGTTCGATTGGCTTTACGTCCCTGAGCCAGACCAAAAAGCCGAACCTGGAGTCCATTTTACTGTCCCAGTATTCATCGCTGCCTTTGATATAGTGATTATAACGCTGTTTTATTTCGATTATTTGTCCCGGCGTCAGGTTCTCGAAATTTTTAACCGCTGTAACGGTTGCCCTCGCGCAGACAGGCCCGGAACTTACTTTCAGAAATAATTTATCGCCGGCCAAGACCCGCCCAAAAGCAGGACGCCTTGTCTTGGTAAAACGCGATTCGATTTGCTTATGACCATCTAAAATCGCATCCAGATAAGGTTTCTTCAGGATTACCAGATGATAATTCGCCATATGATTTAACACTTACTTTCAGGACGACTTAAATTCGACTTCAAATTCACTGTAGGAGTCAATAACTTCAAAGCCCAGTCTTTCATAGCACTTGATTGCACTTATATCGTCCGCTTTGACGTTAAGGCCTATGTGGTCTATATCGCGCAATAATGATTTACAAACTTTGGCAGTTATAGTTGTGCCGTATCCCTTGCCTCTATATTTTGGATGCGTTGTGATGTTACCTAAGGCAGCAACCAGATACCGGCGAGAATATACGTGCACACCTGCGGCACTGACCAGCTCGCCTGACCGGCGGATACCGTAGTATTGTTTTGTCTCCAACATCCTTGGCTCAAAGAAATTTCCGGGATAAGCCTTTTTAAACAAGCTGATAATTTCGCTCAAGTGCGGCATTGAAAGACCTGCTGCCCGGGAGGTATCAACATTGGATAGCAGGGATTTATCCGTCAAAGCCATCTTATAATGCCTGCCGTGAGGTCTAAAAGTATAATGCTCCACCAATACCCTCTCTAATCCCAGGCTCAAGTGGGCATGAAAACTCCTGGGTAAAATTGGAATCAAACAACGCAAAAGTTCTTCTGTGTAAATGACTTTGTCCCCTTCAGCCAGAGCATGAAAACACGGCATACTTCCACCGGTGTACATCAAGGCTATGGCCTGGACGCCTGCTGTATCGGTCAACGCGTACCAGGTTGTGTAAGGCCAGAAGAAATCGTCCAGGTCACCAAGACCGTAAATGTTAAGAAACACATTGCCGCGAAGAAATGTTTCTATTGTACTCTTATCATGTAAACAGACCGCCTTCATTCTCCCCCTTTATTTATCAAGCCCGCAACAGCGCGAATATGTTCATGGGTGGTACCGCAACAACCACCCACAATGCTCGCCCCGGCACGCAGGCATTCCGTAATCCCTTGTGCAAAAGCTTCCGGGCCCATATCAAACACCGTCTCGTTATCAACCAATTTGGGCTTACCCGCATTCGGCTGGGCAAGAACAGGCAGTGACGTTGCTGACTTAAGTAGAGAGACAACCACAGCCATCTGGGCCGGATCAATATCGCCGCAGTTGGCACCGATAACATCCGCACCGGCATCCGTGAGACTTTTGGCACATTGTTCTGCAGAGTCACCCATCATCGTTCTTCCACCTTTTGTCTCGGTCGCAAATGCAATCGAGACAATCACAGGCAGTGAGAGCTTGTCCTTACACGCATGAAGGGCACACATCGTCTCCCGCAAATCAAACATAGTCTCAATTATAAATCCGTCCGCCCCGTATTCCGCCAAAATTTCAGCCTGCTCCCTGAAGGCATCGTAAAATTGTGATTCCTTATAAGTACCATACGGCTCAAGCAGTTGACCTGTCGAGCTGATGTCACCGAGCACATATTGCCCCTTGCCTACTGCCTGTTTTGCAAGCTCAACTCCGGCACGGTTCACGTCTTGCACCGACACGCCGAGATTGTGCGTCTCGATGTATATACGGTTCATCGTCAGCGTATTGGTGGTCAGTGCATCGCAGCCACACCGAGCGTATTGGCGCTGAATTTCAAGAACAACTTCCGGATTGTCAAGATTGTTGCCGGCCCGACCCATAAGGCCGCTCTTGTCTAATTCAGTTCCTATCGCCCCCTCGAGCAAAATGATTTCTTTATTCTTTAAGGCCGCTGATAAATCCATTAGTAGTCCTTTTGGGATTTTCTTAACAAGAGTTTTTTAAACGACCATACAACAATTCGATTCGGAATATCAAGAATATCTTGCCGGTGTGCGATAGCGTGGTAAACCGTAGTGAGATGTCCATATCAACTCGGTATTATCAGGCAGTCAGCCATTTAGCTTTCCCGCTCGGGACAGATGTTTTTTTACAGTATTGAGTGACTCGCGGGGCTCATCAGCCCGACTGTGGGCAATTAGACTGTCATAGAAATCTTCCCAGAGGTCACGAAACTTGTCCAAATCAATAATGACTGCCCGTTTAGTGCCCTTGTCGTCAACAATATATTGGATATCGTTCATAGTAACACCTCTTTTCTGATTGTACTACAAACAACACTTTCATATCAAGATTTATTTACAGCTCGGTCTATCTATTCGACTCCGATTTCGACCAATGCATTCTTAAGCCGGTTGATGTTTTCGAAAAGAATCGTATTCAATCCCGCCTCTTTTGCGCCGTTTATGTACTCCGGTTTGTCATCTATGAATACTGATTGCCCGGGTCGCGAGCCGAGTCTCTGGATGGTAAGCTCATAGATTTTCTTCTCGGGTTTTCTTGTCCCCTCGGCACACGAAAAGACCAATACATCGAACATATCATATTGCAACTGATAAAAGTACTGCATAGCCACCGCTTCGGTGTTGGACAAAAGCGCGGTCTTGTAGCCGTTTTTCCTAAGCCGGGCCGCCATGGAAAACATATCTTCTCTGGGTACGTAAGCAGCTTCGAATGCATCAGCCCATAATGATTCGACTTTCGGCTTTGGCACGTCCAGCTCACCGCATATTCTTTCCCAGAATGTATCTTCGCCGATTAAGCCTTTCTGGAAATCCGCTGCGAATTTATTGTTCGCCCTGATATAATCCTCTTTTGTTACACTCAGAGCTTGTGCGCAATATCGCATCAGGCCCGGCGCAGGGTCATCTATCAGCACCCCGCCCCAATCGAATATCACAGAATCTATTCTTCCCATCGTGAACAGCCCGGAAATGACAATTTTCAACTCTTTTCGCCCAGAACGATACAAGGGTTCAACCTGCATATCAACATTTTTTTACACAATTTAAGGCTGTTATTAGCCTTTGACGAACAGCCCTTGAGAATCTATAATCAGAACTGCTTTTTTAGGGAAAATGATGGAGCTTATTTTAACTGTAGTCATTGCCGTTCTGGTTTTAGTTGTTGTCGGGCTTTTGGTCTGGCTCATTATCTCCAATTCCGCCAACGCCGAGAAGATGGCCGGACAACAGGCCTCAATCGGCCTATTGCATCAGCAACTGGAGGGTCTAAAAGCCACTCAGGACGACACAAAAGACAAACTCCAGAAGTCTCTGCTGGACGGCCAGACTAATATCAGCCGAAGCATGCAGGCCGGCCAGGAAGTGCTCGAACGCCTCAACAAACAGATCGGCGAGCTGCAGGGCACAAACAAGCAGATGATGCAGATTGGAACCGAGGTCAGGCGCCTTCAGGATATTTTAAGCTCGCCCAAACTCCGCGGCCAGATGGGTGAATGGTCGCTCGAAAACCTCCTCGCAACTATCCTGCCGAAAGACAGCTACACACTCCAGTACACTTTCAAGGACGGCAAAACGGTCGATGCGTTGATAAAACTAACTGACTTCTCCGTTCCCGTCGACGCCAAGTTCCCGCTTCCGGGTTTTGAGAAAGTCGTAAAAACCGAAGAAGAAGCGGAAAAAATAAAACTTCGCAGACAATTTCTTAAGGATGTAAACAATCACATCGACAAAATCGCCTCTGATTATATAAGGCCCGTCGAGGGAACGCTGGATTTTGCAATAATGTATATACCCGCCGAGAATGTCTATTACGAAACCATTGTTAAATATGCAGGAGAGACGAACGATATTTTGCAATATTGCTTCGATAAAAAGGTAATCCCCGTTTCGCCGAATCTTTTATACGCGTATCTTATGACGGTGGCGATGGGCCTGCACGGGCTGCAGATAGAAAAACAGGCGGCCGAAATCCGACAGAACTTAAAAAGACTCAATTCCTCGTTTGCCGACTTCGGCGGCACCTGGGACATCCTCGGCAAGCACCTGCGAAACGCCTACAGCCAATACGACGAAGGCCAGAAAAAGCTCGACCGCTTCGGAATGCAGCTCGACCAGATACAGGCCGAAACGGATGAACAAACGTAATTGACAAAAAAAGACCCTTCAAATAAAATGACGAAGCGATGAATTGCCATAATTGCGGTGCAAAATTAGAAAAGTTAATTACTAATTTGCCGTTTAAGGTCAACCATGACTGTATTGTTATTATCAAGGATTTGCCGGTTTTACAATGTAGAAATTGCAGTGAATACTTGCTCGAAGACACGGTTATGGAAAGGGTGGATAGCATCTTAAGTAATATCGATAAAACCGCTGAGCTCGAAGTCCTCACTTACGCCGTTTAGAAAAACATAGACCGCTTCGGAATGCAGCTTGACCAAATACAAGGTGAAAAAGAAATACAAATGGAAAATACTTAAAAAAGTATGAATTCAATAAAGGATATGTGTTATGTCTGACACTTATGACTGCATTATTGTTGGTGCAGGGCCTGCGGGTCTGGCAGCGGCACTTTACACGGCTCGCGACAGAATGAAAACCCTGATACTCGAGAAGCTCATGCCCGGCGGACAAATCAACAACACCGACAGAATAGAAAACTATCCCGGCATCGAGCGTATAGACGGCCCGGGCCTGATTGAACAAATGCAAAAACAGGTCCAGAACTTCGGAGCCGAGATAAAGAACAGCAGCGAAGTTACGAGCCTTGAGAAACTAAAGGATGGCAAAATCGCTGTTATTTGCGATAAGGATAAATTTACCACACGGGCCGTCATTTTGACGCCGGGCAGCGATTATCGCAAACTCGGCGTCCCCGGGGAAGAAGAATTCCGCAGCGCCGGCGCAGGTGTCAGCTATTGCGGCACCTGTGATGCGCCTTTCTTCAAGGGCAAGCAGGTCGTCGCTGTCGGCGGAGGCAATACCGCAGTTCAGGAAGCCCTTCACCTGGCCAAATTCGCCGAAAAAGTAACAATGATACACCGCAGGGACGAGTTCAGGGCCGCCAAAGTACTGGTCGAGGAACTTCTTGAAAAGGCCAACGAGCCCGATTCGAATCTGATTATCAAGTACGACACTATAGCAACCGCCATACAGGGCGAAGGTAAGGTCCAGTCGGTCAGGCTAAAAAATGTCAAAACGAATAAAGAAGAAGACTACCCCTGCGACGGCGTATTCATCTTTATCGGTATGTTACCGAACACCGGCTTTTTGAAAGGTTCTGTCGAGCTGACCGACAATGGATTCATCAAGTGCGACTGCGCATACCTTCGCACAAGCGTCCCGGGCGTCTTCGTGGCCGGTGATTGCAGAATCGGGGCGGCTATGCAGTTAGCCACAGCCGTAGGCGACGGCGTCGTTGCCGCTATGATGCTCAAACAGTACTTCAGAGACCCGAAATGGTGGGACGAGCCGGTCAGCGACCTGCTCGGGCCCGGCGGATGGTAAAATAAAAAACCTCGAAAATTAGCAGGCCAACCACTATGCAATATGCACGACAATTTTTATTGACGACGGCGAGAAACTCAGGTATTATGGCGACCGGATTACCCGGTGCTATAACCGGGGGGTAGTTTACTGCAAAATCTCGGCAGAAAGGATAAAATAATATGGCTGGTAATGTAATTGAGTTAACTGATGCTACTTTTGACCAGACTATTCATGATTCTGATGTACCTGTGCTCGTTGATTTCTGGGCGGACTGGTGCGGACCCTGCAAGATGATAGCCCCACTTATCAAGGAAATCGCAGATGAATACGCAGACAAGGCCAAAATCTGCAAGCTAAACACCGATGACGCCCGCGACAGTGCCATGGAGTTCGGCATAAGTGCAATACCCACCATCATCTTATTCAAGGATGGCCAGGTACAGAAAAAATGGGTCGGCTTAACCAGCAAAAAAGACCTCGCCGCCGCAATCGACGAGCTGCTCTAAAAAAACACAACCTGCATTTATTCATATCATGGCAGAGATTTTCTACAAGTCAATGAATAGAAGAAAACCGGTTTAACTGCCGTCGGGGCCCTGGCTGCTATCATTACAGGTTGCAGCCCCGGCTTAAGGAAAAGTGAAAAACAGCCTGCTCGATGGGCACTTTTAGCCGACACGCATATACCGGAGGATGTTAACAACAATTATCGAGGATTCTATCCCTATCAAAATCTACAAAAAGCTATTCCCGACATCATCTCTGCTTCGCCGGATGGAGTAGCCATTGCCGGTGACTTAGCTCGGCTGACAGGGGAATTGGGCGATTACGATAATCTTAAAAAACTGCTCAGTCCAATCGCTGAAAAAAGACCTGTCTTTATGGCGCTTGGCAACCACGATAACAGAGACAACTACGTTAAAGTCTTCGATAAAGTCTCCGGAGAAAAACAACTCGTTAAAGGTAAGCACATTGTAGTGGTTAACAATCCAACCACCCGTTTGATTATTTTAGATTCGAATCTTTATGTTAATAAGGTGCCGGGCTTATTAGGAAAAGCACAAAGGCAATGGCTGGAAAACTATTTGAAAGAGTGCGACGACACTCCCACAATTCTTTGCTTTCACCATACTCTGGCGGATAGTGACGATGCCCTGCTGGACGTGCCGCGGCTTTTTTCTGTCATTAAACCGATTCGCAAGGTTAAGGCTATTCTCTATGGCCATTCTCACGCTTACGGATTTTCCGAGTTTGAGGGGATTCACCTTATCAATCTCCCGGCAGTCGGTTACAACTTCAGCGACGCCGAGCCGATCGGCTGGGTCCAAGCGAATCTGACTGACAAAGGTGGTGATTTTAAACTGCACGCTATAGCCGGGAATATAAACAATGATGGAAGTGTAACAAAACTGGCCTGGCGGACATAAGAACCCGGAAAAAACAATCCCTGCAATTCACCCCGTTAGAAATTTTCTTGCTCTGTTGAAAACGTGGACTGTCATTCTGAGGTGAAGCCGAAGAATCTCATTTCTTGAGCCATAAAGAGATTCTTCACTCCGCTGCGCGGAGCCTGTCCTCGAGCGAAGCGAAGGGTTCAGAATGACAGTTTTTGTGGCTTTTCAACAAAGAAAAAATTTCTCTTTGTTGGACAATATTATTGCTTGTGATGGAATTTCTAACGGGGTAAACTACCCTTTTCTGATATATAAACGTTTAACCGATTGGTGAATGGTGAGTAGTGAATGGTCAATTAACAAATTAACTAATTAACCAATTAACCAAATTATGCAATCTTCTGCACGGATGCAAACAGACCTGAAACCCGGCAAAACGCGTCTTACACACCTCAGACGCGAGTCTAAACTTGACAGCTATTGTAAAAAACAATGGGCAATCCGGCCCCCGGATGCCCGTTCTGAACAACTCGCTAAATCGCTGAAGGTATCGCCTCTTTTAGCACAGGTTTTAATTAATCGCCGAATAACTGACGCCCAGACCGGTTCTGTTTTCCTGAGGCCCAAACTGACGCAGCTTATCGACCCCGCTCAAATGCCGGGAATCGAACCTGCGGTTCAACGATTAAAACAGGCCGTTAAAAACAAGGAAAAAATCACCGTCTATGGCGACTATGACGTGGACGGCATTACCGGTGTCGCAATTCTCTGGCAGGTCCTGACGCTGCTCGGTGCCGATGTTGATTATTATATTCCTCACCGCATCGATGAAGGCTACGGCCTGAACCCTGAAGCCATACGCACCCTGGCAAAATCCGGCACCAAACTTCTGGTTACTGTCGATTGCGGTGTTACAGCATATAACTCGGCCGAACTCGCCGAACAATTGGGTCTTGATTTAATAATAACCGACCATCACCAAATTGACGCCAAGCCCGACTACGGGCTGCCCAGAGCCGTCGCAATTGTGCATCCTGCACTGGAAAAATCCTATCCAAACCAGGATTCAGCCGGAGCTATGGTGGCCTTTAAGCTGGCCTGGGCGATTGCCAACGAATTCAATCCGGGCCGAAAGCTTGAACCAGCATTACGCGAATTTATGATAAACGCAACGACCCTGGCGGCAATGGGAACCATCGCCGATATTGTGGACCTGCGGGGAGAAAACAGGGTGCTTTCAAGCTTCGGACTAAAGGCACTGCCGGAATGCAGGCTTTCCGGAATCCAGGCACTAATTGAATCGGCAGGCCTGACCGGGCGCCCGCTGGACAGTTTCCACATCGGTTTTCGCCTTGCACCAATGCTCAATGCGGCAGGGCGGATGGGACACGCTCGATTGGCTGTAGAGCTGCTGACGTCCGAGAAGCCGATTCGCTCGATGCAAATAGCCGAATATCTCAAAGAGCAAAACAACCAGCGCCAGCAATACGAGCGAAAGATATTCAAGCAGGCCTGCGAAATGATAGTTGAGCGAAACTTCCACCACCCCGACCGCAAAAGCATCGTCCTGGCGAACGAAAACTGGCACACCGGCGTAATAGGCATTGTCGCATCGAGAATAGTGGACAAATTCTATCGCCCGACGATTATGATTAACGCCGGCGCTGCCGAAAACGGCGTCGCTCAGGGTTCCGCCCGCTCAATCCACGGTTTTTGTTTGCTGAGCGCAATCAAGGCCTGCTCGCAGCATTTAATCAGCTTCGGCGGCCACAAAATGGCTGCCGGCGTAACTATCGAAACCGAAAAAATAGACCGGTTCGCAGCAGAATTCGAAGCCTATGCAAAAGAAAACCTGAACGAAACCGATGTCACCGCCAAACTCTACATCGACGCGGTAGCTCCATTAGCTGAGTTTCGAAACGAGATGGTCAGCGAGCTGCAAATGCTCGGCCCCTTCGGCGAAGGTAATCCCAAACCTGTTTTCGCCACGAAAGGAGTCCGTCTTGCCAGTCCGCCAAGAAGAGTCGGCTCGGGACGTGAGCATCTTCAGCTTGCGATAACCGACAACACAGCGGCGGTGCGCTGCATCGGCTTTAGGTTCGGAAAATTGGAAAAGAAGCTGCTCGAGCGCGAATTCTTCAATGTAGCCTATCAGCCGCAGCTCAATACATATAACGGTAACACCAACGTCGAATTCGTCCTCACTGACATCCAGTTCGAATAAGAAACTATCTCAAAACTGTCACCCTGAGTCATCCTGTCACCCTGAGTCATCCTGTCACTCTGAGTCATCCTGTCACCCTGAGCGAAGCGAAGGGTCTGGTCGGCTTAAAATAATAGATTCTTCGCGGAGTTTATCCTTGAACGAAGTGAAGGACTCAGAATGACAAATTGTGTTTTGAGATAGTGCGTAGGATGGGCTTTAGCCCATGCCGCTTTTTATGAAAAGCACGAAGCTCAAAACAAAATCAAGTGAACTAAAGTGCCTAAAGTGTAAAGTGCCTAAAGTGACACGTAAGTGTCATCCTGAGGCGAAGCCGAAGGATCTGGCCAACGAAAAAGAGATTCTTCACTTCGCTGCTCTACGTTCAGAATGACAGCAAAGCTGTCACTTTAGCTCACTTTGAACTTGTTTCGTGTTTCGGATTTCGGATTTAGCAGGTGGATGGGCTTTAGCCCATGCTGTCATTCTGCTATCTCTTTTTGACTGTCACCTTTTCAATATTGAACTGCCCCATTGTGTTGACCAGGTTGAGAAAGTCCTCGGGATTTCCGTTGCCCACAGCCAAAGCAATATGTCCGGCATCGTAGCCGCCTAAGTCGGCACCCTTAAAAGCCGCATCGAGCCCAACCCACTTATCGCCGAGATAGACCTGTACCCAGGCGTGACCGCCGAACCCGTTCTGAAAAGTACGCCACTGAGACACGTAGGCTAAGCCTGTAGCCACTTGAGCCGGAATCCCGACAGCCCGGCAAAGCGCCGCAGCCAAAACGGCGTGTTCGCTGCAGTCGCCCTGCCTGCTGACAGCGACCTCAGCCGCCGAGGCATAGCCGACCGACAAGCTCTTGTCTGCAACGTAATCCGCCACGAACGCCTCAATCCTGCGTGCAGCTTCGGCTGCGTCACTGGTATCTCCGATCGCCCGCCGTGCAAGGTCGATTATCACTTGTTGGTCGCTCTCGACATATCTTGTCGGCTCAAGGGCCTCCAGTGCCTCCCGGTCGTTACCTTTGTAAGGAAACCTCACCCCGGTTGGCGCAGCAACAGGCTCGACAGTCAAGATTACTTTGCCATTGCTGAGCCGTTGTACTTTTTGATTTTCGTTGGACGGTATTTTCAAATCGACCTCATCTGTCACAGGGCTTAAGTAATAAGTAATCGACCGGGCTGAACCAACATCACTCAAAGGCTTCGGGCTGTCAATAAACATCTTGTCCACCACTTCAAGCACATCGATTTGGCCGAGTGCGAATTCTTTCGTGCAGGCAACTTGCTCAATAGTCATACCCATTACAGGTGTAATGCTTTTTTGAAGCAGAAGGTTATCATCATAATATTCAGTGCTTATGAGTGAGCCAATCTGCGCGGAACTTACATTGCTCTGAACTTCAGTCAACGCAACGACACGGCCAAGCAGGTCAACGTTTTGTTTTGGGCCAACCTTTACCTCGACATCAACAACCTGCATCATACTTGGGTCAAACAATTTTACGGTGTATGTGGTTCCTTCTGTAAGGCCATATTTCAAAAGCAGCAGTCGCATCCCCTCGGACATTACTGCGCCGCTGGGCCAATCAAATTCCATCTGCTGCTGGCCGGTCTTTACTGTTACCTTGCCCTGCTCATCGATCGTCCCTATCGTTCTCGTCACCATCATCCCCAATGCCTGTTCGAGCTCAAAGCCGAGCGGCTTACCATCGATGGTTTCGATAGTGATTGCTTTGGTCTGGACGCTAACCGACACTCCTATTCGGCTCAAGGTAATCTTAAGCTCCACAGAGGTGGTAACTTTATTACCGGCAACAGCACGGTTTTGTATGGCGTAGCCGATCTTTTTGCCTTCCATGAATAGTGCAAAGTACTCCGTTTCCTCCGGCTGGGCCTGCTCGACTCCGGCCTTGACCGATACGGCCTCTTGTGCCGGTTTTTCCAAGACAGCCTGTTCGACGGTAGTCTGCTCCGATAACTCTACTTTCGGCTTAGAAACTTCCTGTGGGGGTGGTGATTTCTTGTGGCAACCCACTCCGGCCAAAATCGCCGACACTAAACATATCCAAAGAAGATACTTAGTTCTCATAATAAAACTTCCCTTCTCAAATACTTTGAAGATATCTTTACATGATATTTCTCCGGCAAACGCCGGCGACTCTCATATTTCCGACGTTTGCTGAAATTTATGGCCGGATTATAAACCGTAAAGATAAATTCTCACCAGAATAATCCCGAATAATCATAAATAATCAGTATGGACACCAGATATAACCGTAAGCTGCGTTTTTTGTTACGTCAGTAATAACGCAATGGTTGAATTGCCTGTGCTTTCGGCTAAAATACACAGAAATTTGATTCTAAGCTAATTTATGAATTTTGACGAGCTGCTAAACCTGGTTTCTTCAGACGACGCGCCGAGCATTTGTGTCGATTCGCGCGCCATCGTTAACGGTGATATCTTCGTGGCCGTTATAGGTACTGTTTACGATGGCCACGACTTCATCGACCAGGCCATTGCCAACGGCGCCAAATACATCGTTAGCCAAAAGGACAAATCGAACATCGAGCATCGCTTGTCCGCCATAGCTTCAGCAACGACGGGTGGCAGCCTCAAGCGAGTCCCAAAAGATTGGGACGAGCTTGGGGATGGCTCGTTGCAAACATCGAGTATCGAGACTATAATCGTTGACGATTCCGCAGAAGCGGCAGCAGTTTTGGCACAGGCACGCAGGGGCAATCCGGCTTCGCGATTAACGAACCTTGCGGTTACCGGCACAAATGGAAAGACCACCGTCGCGTATCTCGTTCGCTCCTGCATCCAAAAAGCCGGCCAAAAGTGCGGCCTTCTTGGTACTGTCATTTATGATACCTGCTCGCCGAACAGCAGCGAGTCGATTTTAACAACACCCGACTGTCTGACCATCGCCGCCGGACAAGAGCAAATGTTAAAAAACGGCGCAAAATATATGGTCATCGAGGCCAGCAGCCACGCCCTCTCTCAAAACCGTCTGGCCGCAGTCAACTTCAAAGCCGCCGCTTTTACCAATCTGTCCGGTGACCATCTGGATTACCATAAAACCAAAGAAGATTATCTGGCCGCCAAAACCAGACTTTTTTCTGCTCTTTTACCGGATGCGGTGGCGGTGCTGAATAAACAATCACCGGAAACCGAATCTATCGCCCGGCAAACCACTGCCAAAATCTTATGGTACGCCATTGATGAGCCGGCGGACATAACCGCTCATATTGAGTCGATGGATATAAGCGGAACTGTTTTCACCCTAAAATATGCCGGCCAAACTTCAATTGTGAGGACCTCTTTGCCTGGTCTGTATAATGTCGGCAATTGCCTGGCTGCAGCCGGATTGTGCCTCGCTGCCGGCTTTGATTTGGAAACGATAGCTGCCGGTCTGTCCGCTCAGCAAACAATACCAGGCCGATTAGAAAAAATCGATTGGCCCGGTAACTTTTCGGTAATCATTGATTACGCACACACCGACGATGCTCTGAGAAATGTCCTTTCCACACTAAAGCCTCTCTGCCGAGGTAAGTTGCGGGTCGTTTTCGGCTGCGGCGGAGACAGAGACAGAACAAAACGACCACGTATGGCTAAGGTCGCTGAAGAATTAGCTGATTTTATAATCGTTACCAGCGACAACCCCCGAACCGAACAACCCGAAGACATCATAGATGAAATTGTCGCCGGTTTTGAAAAAAGGCCAACGTTCAAAAATGCTGATTTAAGAGCGACAAGCAACGAGCAACAAGCGAAGAAAATAATCGAGCCGGACAGAAAAAGAGCAATAGTGTTAGCCATAGAAACCGCCGACAAAAACGATATTGTGCTCATCGCCGGTAAAGGCCACGAAACATACCAGATAATCGGAAAACAAAAATTCGATTTCAGCGATAAGCAAATCGCCGGCGAGTATCTTAAGAAACGGATTAGAAACGGCTAATTAGCTTATAGCAAGAAGAGTGCTTACCGAAATATCTTCATCTATCTTTTCCCAGTGTATTCCTATCCCGCCACCGATAAGACGCCAATCTTTCCTTTCATCGTTATTAGCATCTCGAAGACGAGCAAACCACTCCAGAGGCACTATAATTTCACGTCCATCTGCAAGTGCAACCCGCAAAGAATCATTCGTAAATGAAACATCTGTGGCGAGCGCTTCAACTTTGACTGGCAAAGTACTCATGCCATTTTCCCTCAATTAGATTTTCATTCTCTTGGACTAATTTTCGTATTTCAGTAAGCTCATGGCTTCTAAAACCTCGATTATGTGCTAATTCCACCGGTAGAAGCCAATATTTTGCATATTTTTCTGCTTTTTCAACGTGTATATGTGGCTTCTCAGACCTGTCAAGGCTGAAAAAGAAAAATCTATATCCTTTTATGCGAAGCACCGTAGGCATAAATGTATTATATATAGTAAAATTCTTGAAAAAATCAAACTATTTTTGAATATCCTTATTAGACTTTCCCTTTGCATTTTTTGCCTGTGTAAAAGCAACATAACTCCTTATGTAAACTTGGCAACTTCCACAGGACGTTCAACGGCAAAGCTCTTATGATGGAGTTTAATACGCTCTATTTCATGGAGTGTTTCTGCTGTAAAGTAGCTTTGCCCACAATGAGGGCAACTCAACATAGGGATGTTTTCTATTACCAGCAAATTTTTCCCTTTGCCGTAGGTTTCGGCAACTCTACGAACACGTGCTCCCTTATGTCAACAAATATCACATATCATTTCCTTGACCATCTACAAAATTATAGCATAATTACTTAATTGCATCAACAAACATTTGCGTCGCTGGAATTATAGAAGCAGATTATCGAAAAACAAAAATGAAGAAATTTTCAATAGCAAATTTGGCCGGAATTGTGAAGGCTCACCTTGAGGCGTCGCAATACGCAATACGAGATTTCTCCGGCGTAAGTACCGACTCGCGGACTACCAGGCCCGGCGACTGCTTCTTTGCCATACCCGGCGAGAGCTTCGACGGCCACGATTATGTAGCCGACGCCTTTGCAAAAGGCGCTGTCTGTGCCGTGGTCAGCAAAGACATCCCCGTCAGTAAACCGACCGATAAATCCTTTCTTCAAGTTGAGGGTACTATAAAAGCACTTGGTGACTTTGCCGGAGAATACCGCCGGCAATCCCACTTCAAAGTAGTTGCGATAACAGGCTCGGCAGGCAAAACAACTACAAGGCAGATAGCTTACCAGGCCTTAAGTCAGCGTTTCCGCGTCTCTCAGTCGCCAAGGAGTTTTAATAATAATATTGGCCTGCCCCTGACCCTGCTGGGCGCAGAGGCGGATGACCAGATAGTCATCGCCGAGCTCGGCAGCAATCATCCCGGCGAGATAGCTCACCTGACTCGTATCGCCGCGCCGGACGTCGCGGTGGTTATTAATGTTCATCCGGCCCACTTGGAAGGATTCGGCAACCTGCAAACGATCATGCAGGAAAAGCTCTCTATATCCGAAGGACTTAAGTCGGACGGCATTCTCATAATCAACGCTGACTTCGACCGGTTGGTCAGTGCCTGCCGGGCCAAAGGCATCAAATTCATAACGTTCGGCAAATCAGACGGGGCTAATTACCAGGCAAGGAATGTTAGCTACGAAGCCTCAGCCAGCCGGTTCACTGTCGATAGTACAGAAGTTTACCTGCCGTTGCCCGGCCCCGGAAATGTAGAAAACGCTCTTGCCGCCTGGGCTGTTTGCAGCCAGCTTGGTCTGGCTATCGATGATTTCGCAAAGGCTGTCAAGACCCTTTCACCCGCTTCTATGCGGGCCGAGCTGCTGCAAATCGGGACCCTAACGGTATTGAATGATTGCTACAACGCAAATCCGGCTTCAATGAAAAATGCCATGGATATATTGACCGGTCTCGACCCAGCCGGAAAACGAAGATTGGTCTTTATATGCGGCGATATGGCTGAACTCGGACAGCAAACCGAGCGCCTGCACACTGAGCTGGGTACCTCTATCGTACAGGCCAAGGTGGGACTGCTGGTAGCCGTGGGTAAGTATGCGAAAATCACTGCTGAGGCCGCTCTCGCCTGCAGTAACGCGAACGCAGGCGCAAAAACAACCACAAAAAACAATTTAGTTTCACTCGAAACCCGGTCTCTGCAAATAAAACGTTTCGAAGATACCATTTCGGCCTGTAATAATTTGCATGAATTCATAAAAGATTACGATATAGTATTAGTGAAAGGTTCGCGCACCGCCGGACTGGAAATGGTCGTTGAGAAGCTGAAAAAGCTTTTTTCATAACTCGATGCTGGTCCATTCTCCGTAGCAGTGCTACTGCGAAGGATGAAATGCTCGAACTTGTAATAAGCATCGAGTATCGAGGAACGAAATGATATACCACTTATTATGGTATTTGCGAGATGTTTTTACACACCAGCTCGGCTTTTACGCCTATCAGAACGTGGTGTTTCGCTCGGTATCAGCCATACTGACCAGCTTACTTATCGCCCTTATAATCGGCCCAAAAATTATTCGCTGGCTGATGCGCAAAAAAATCGGCGACCGGCCGGAGTTTCATCACGCCACCCTCAACGAGCTGACCAAAGAAAAGGCAAATACACCCACCATGGGCGGCCTGATTATAATTCTCTCGGTCGTTTCAACCACCTTATTATGGGCAAAGCTGAACAACCCCTTTGTTCAAAAGGCTATCGTCCTGGTGATATGGTTCGGCGCTTTGGGCGGCGTTGACGACTGGCTAAAGCTCACCGTCGATGTCCGCCACCGAACCAGAAACGGATTAAAACCCTGGGAAAAGCTCATCTTTCAAATCGGTGGTGCAGTACTGATAGCATCGTTTTTATATGCCGACTTTGTCAATATAGACGATGCCAAATTATTCTGGCTGCCGTTCTATAAGCATGGCCTGCCGTTAGCAAACTGGATGTTCATACTGGTAGCGATTTTTTACCTCTCGGCCACCAGCAATGCCGTCAACCTGGCTGACGGTATGGACGGACTGGCTGCCGGCTGCGTAGGAATGATTGCACTTGTACTTGCGCTGCTGTGCTTTGTCGCCTCTGAAACGATGTCACGAACCACCCCTGTTACCTGGGCAAGTTATCTTCTGCTGCCTGCTATACCCCAGGCCGGCGAGCTGAGCATCTTTTATTCGGCAATCTTAGGGGCCGTCCTCGGATTCTTGTGGTTCAACTGCCATCCCGCTCAGACCTTTATGGGTGACGTGGGCTCACTTCCATTAGGCGCCGCAATGGGCTACGGTGCGCTGGTAACAAGGAATGAAATCCTGCTCTTGATTATCGGCGGTGTATTCGTCGTTGAATTGCTCAGTGTAGTGCTTCAGGTCGGCTATTTCAAATACACCGGAGGCAAACGGCTTTTTAGATGTGCCCCTATACATCACCATTTTCATCTGATTGGCTGGAGTGAACCACAGGTGGTAGTGCGTTTTTGGCTTTTAGCCGCCGCCTTTGCCGCCCTGGCCCTGGCAACTCTGAAAATCCGATAATCTCCCTCTTCCCGAATTTATTCGTCCTATATCTAATCGGAATTAAATCTTAACCGAAAAAAAAGTCACCTTAATCTCAAGTTTTCATTAACTTATGCCGAATTTGTAAAATACCCACAAAGAGTTTGTGACATAAGGAGTTAGCGATGCTTAGAGCAAGAGACATTATGAGTAGAAATGTAATTAGCGTGCAAAAAGACGTCCCGATACTCGAGGCCGTAAAGCTCCTGGTGGAAAATAACATCTCAGGCCTGCCTGTGGTCGAAGATGATATGACTCTGACGGGAATCCTTTCAGAAAAAGACATAGTAGACCTGTTCTACGATAGCGAACAGGCTGAGAACAAAACTGTTGAAGACTATATGACATATCCTGCAGTGCATTTTGAAGACAATAATGCCCTGCTGAATATCTGTGACTTTTTAGTAAAGAACATCTTTAGAAGGGTCCCTATTACATCAAATGGCAAGCTGGTTGGCATAATCAGCATACCGGATATTCTCAACACTGTCCTTAAACTAAGGCAGGAAAAAGTAGTCAGCACTAATTAGCCACTCATCAGTTCACTATTCTTCGATATGGATTCGAACGTTCCTTCTGTAACCTGTTGTGCCGTCGTCGGAACTCATTTTGTCTAATTTTCTCTGTGTTAAAAAGATTTTGACAGCGGTGGTTCCACAAAACAAACCGACGATGAAGAATACTATAGAGGCAAGTATTGCAAACAAATCTCGCAGGATATAAACCAGAAATCCAAATCCGATTAGCAGCAACCCTGCAATAAAAAGTCCTTTCGCGAAGTTTCTGGACGCTTGAGAGACTACATTTCTGTAATAACGAAAACTCATTTTCGCATCCCGTAAAGTGCCTGAAGTGACACGTAAGTGTCATCCTGAGGCGAAGCCGAAGAGCCTGCCCTGAGCTTGCCGAAGGGATCTGGCCAACGAAAAAAATATTCTTCACTTCGCTGCGCTGCGTTCAGAATGACAGCAAAGCTGTCACTTTAGGCACTCTTCGCACTAACGGTTTAATACATTCCACCGCCCTGCGGCGCATGAGGCATCTCTTTCTTTTCGGGAATCTCGCTGACTATAGCATCAGTCGTCAGCAGCAGTGAAGCAATAGATGCGCCGTTCTGCAGTGCAACCCTTTCGACTTTCGTTGGCACAATCACGCCGAACTTGGTCATATCACCGTACTGCTTGCGCAGCGCATCGTAGCCGAAGTTCTTTTCCTTGCTGTCCATAACTTTCTGCGCCACAATTGAACCGTCCAGTCCTGCGTTCTCGGCGATTTGTTTGATCGGTGCTACCAGTGCTCTTCGAACTATATCAACACCTATCTGTGCATCCCCTGAGGCCTTGACTTTATCCAGCACCCGCAAAGCTCTGAGCATTGGCACACCACCTCCGGGCAGGATACCTTCTTCCACCGCCGCCCGGCAGGCGTGCAGCGCATCCTCAACGCGTGCCTTCTTTTCCTTCATCTCCGCCTCAGTCGCAGCTCCAACATTAATCTGGGCCACACCACCGGCCAATTTCGCCAACCTCTCCTGCAGTTTTTCGATATCATAATCGCTGGTGCAGTTATCAATCTCGTTCTTAATTTGTTCGATTCTGCCCGTGATGGCTTCGGTGCTTCCGCCGCCTTCAATAATGGTGGTTGCGTCCTTGTCGATAGTAATGCGTTTGGCCATGCCAAGCTGCCGCAGCTCGATGTTCTCTAATTGAAGCCCCAGGTCCTCGAAAATAGCCTCACCACCGGTCAGAGTGGCAATATCACTAAGCAGTGCTTTTCGTCTGTCACCGAAGCCGGGAGCTTTAACGGCAGCCACCTGAAGTATTCCACGCAGTTTGTTGACAACCAGCGTAGCCAGTGCCTCGCCCTCAACATCTTCGGCGATAAGCAACAAAGGCCTGCCTTTCTTGGCTACCTTCTCAAGCAGCGGTATAAGCGATTTCACCGAGCTAATCTTCTTCTCGTGTACCAGAATATACGGCTTTTCCAGCACGACTGTCATATTCTCCAGATCGTTAATAAAGTGCGGGCTGAGGTACCCCTTGTCGAATTGCATACCTTCAACCAGCTCAACTACCGTTTCCAGAGACTGGCCCTCTTCGACGGTGATGACACCGTTTTTGCCGACCTTGTTCATTGCCTCAGCCAGCTTTTTGCCGATTTCCTCGTCCTGGTTCGCCGAGCAGGTTGCCACCTGTTCGATTTGTTTGCTCGACTCAACGGGCGTGCTCATCTTTTGCAGCTCGTTTACTATGGCTTCCACGGCCTGTTCGATACCGCGTTTTACCTGCATCGCATTGGCGCCGGCGGTAATATTTTTGAGACCCTCATTGAAAATGCTCTCTGCCAGAATCGTTGCGGTCGTTGTCCCGTCACCGGCCACGGTTGATGTTCTCGACGCCACTTCCTTGACCATCTGTGCGCCCATGTTCTCGTAGGAATCTTCCAGCTCAATCTCTTTGGCCACCGTTACGCCATCCTTAGTAACGGTCGGCGAGCCATACGATTTTTCCAAAACTACATTTCTGCCGCACGGCCCAAGCGTGATCTTTACCGCCCTTGCCAGTTTGCTCACACCTTTTTGAATGGCCGTGCGGGCGTCTGTACCAAATGCTATCTTTTTTGCTGCCATAGCTTTCTTTCTCCTATTTTATTGATTATCGTTTTCTTTGTGTGCTTTCCTGTCTTTGTCGCTGATTTCTGCTTACTTTTCTATCACTGCCATAATATCCGACTCACTCATAATCAGATACTCTTTGCCGTTTATCTTTACTTCTGTCCCGGCGTAGCTCGAGAAAAGCACCATATCGCCCTTTTTCACCTGCAATTTTTGTACCGTCCCGTCGTCGAGCACTTTGCCGTCACCAACGCTGACAATTTTGCCTTTTTGTGGTTTTTCTTTGGCACTGTCCGGCAGGACTATTCCGCCCGCTGTCTTGTTTTCCGCTTCGAGACGCTGAACAAGCACCTTATCTGCTAATGGTCGAATCTTCATTTTGTACTTACTCCTTTCAAAAAACTTCTTTAATTTTTTACTTTATTCATATTATGAACGTCATACATTCTGTCTATTGTTTCTTTGGCCTTGTTTCTTATATTATTTTGCGAAAATATCACTATTATACTTCTTAACAAACAATCTGTTCAATTGCTCCTGCAGAATACTCATATCAACCGGCTTGTCAATCACGCTGAAAACATCAAGTCGCAATGCCTTACCGAGCAAAGATTCACCCGCAGCGCTGGTCAAGAGAATACACGGCAGCAGAGGATAATCCATTCGAATAATCTTTATCGTTGCCAGCCCGTTTGATTGCCCCGAATCCATATCAATGATTGTGATATGGATCCGCTTCCTCTCGATAATATTGACGAACTCTACCGCGTTCTCAGCCATCAGCAGATTAATGCCTCTTGGACGAAAAATATAGCGCAGCGCCTCCGGCCATGCCCAGTTCGCCTCACTGGCAAGTACGTTGATTTCTTCGAGTTTTGACAGATTCGACACCATATCCGTACATTCCTTTCTTAATCTGAGCAAATATCGTGCCAAATGCCTTTTTACACGGCTATATTGGCGCAAGTACTTATTTTATATGTAGTTAAGATTTTAGCTTCCAACAATAATCCGCCTGCCAATAACCGGGATAGAACCCCATTTACTGCCAACCTGACAGCCTTTGACAAACATTAAAATATTGAGCTTTGCTTTATTTATGCACCTGCTCGCCTTTGCTCAAGGACCGTTTTCGTACCTCCGATACCAGCGGTAGGGTGGGACCTGCCCTGAGCGCAGTGAGTTTACCCTGAGTGTAATCGAAGGGAAGGGTTGCCCCACCATTATTTATAGCAATAGCCTCCCAACAAAAGATTTGACAAGCAAATAGGCGCTTTCTTTTCGCTTAGAGCTTATCCGAATAACCGCCTCGTTATGAGCGGTAGGGTGGGACCTGCCCTGAGCGCATTGAGTTTACCCTGAGTGTAATCGAAGGGGAGGCTTACCCCACCATTATTTATAGCAATAGCCTCCCAACAAAAGATTTGACAAGCAAATAGGCGCTTTCTTTTCGCTTAGAGCTTATCCGAATAACCGCCTCGTTATGAGCGGTAGGGTGGGGGCTTGCCCCACCATTATTTCTGTCTACCCATCTCGCAAATGTGCGTCACTCAGAGCCAAGGCCGATTCATACTGTTCTGGCAAAGTGTGCTTTTTCCCCTAATCAGCAGGGAACTTCATGTATCCTATTGAATTCCGCCGAACCGCGCGTAACGGTCATGCTAAGCCGAACGAGACATTACTTAAATTTATCTTTGAACAGTCACGGAATTTGTTAAAAACCACTTAACTTGCAATTTAGCAAAAACGTGTCTCGTTTCGGCTTGAGCAAATTGTTATACGGTTAATTATTTATCAATAGTCCATATTGTTCTGGACACTTTCCAACTTCCATCTTCTTGCAGCCTTAATATTCTCATCAATTTACCGCTGCCTATTATTTCTTTATTATCTTCTTTTGATTTATATTTCCCACTATATATGCCCCATTCATATGCATATTTCCCTAAAATCTTTGTTTCCTTAAAATCTTGTTTATATTCAGTAATTATATAATCTTTAAGAAGTTCAAAATTCTGCTTTAACATTTCTCTTAACGCTTCTTTTCCCTCTATAATTTCACCTTCCGCTGGAATTGCTATACCATCGTCTGTGAACAATGATAATAGTGTTTCCAAATCTCCATTCATTGAAGCTATTTTGTCGTTCTTGTGAAGTTCTTCTATTGATTTTAGCATAGAATTTTCTCAATTACTCTCGTATTCTTTACTATGCCAAATACGCTCGTCATTATTAGAATTTTAGGCAAACTCGAATCTCCTTAGAAGGCAAACACATACTCCCATTAATTTCCCTCTTTGAATTGATGCACACGGTGACTCAGAATACAATTGGATATTGGCCAGGCTACCTAAACCGGATTTTCCCATATACACTTCACGGAATCACTTATATTAGATACCCCTCAAGCCCAAATAAGTCATTCAGTAGTATTTCAAAACCTTTCGATATATCATTCTGCCAAATTCATGCCAAAATTTCATATATTTACTGGGATTGCCGTGCATCGGGCAGGTCGCGGAATCTTTCATTCGCATGAACACTCGCTAATCCACGACCTGACTGGAACTATTGGGATCAGGTAGGTATTCCTTGAGTTCTACCCAATAAATGTCAGCCGTATCGGTAGCGCGATTCAGATTCCACCCGGTACTGCGGGTGAAGAACATGTATTTCTTGTCCGGGGAGATCCTCGCCCCGATTTCATGATACCCGGTATTAATTCCAGGACCCATATTCCGGGGTTTGGTCCAGGTACCATCCGGCCGTCGCAGGGTGAGGTACAGGTCCGTTTCCGTTCCACCCAGCGCTCCCGGTCGAATAGAGTAGAATACCAGAAAGGACCCATCCGGGGCAACGCCCGGATGGCAGCCTCTTAAGCTGCCCATCTCCACAGGAATCTTTATAGCCCGATCCCAGGTGTTGCCCACAAAAGGGGCAACCCAAAAACCGCCTCGTTTGGATTTAAAGTAGATACTGTTATCCGCTGACACAGAGAATCCACCCGAAGCGGAACTGAAGGGGGGGCCTAATTCACGCGGCAAAGACCATCCCCGGGACGTGCGCAGGCAGCGATGATAAGTCCAGGGTTTGGAGGAAACGTAGCTGTTCCGTATCGATCTGGTGAAATGTTGGTCCATGAAGTAGATACTATTGGCATCCGGAGACAGACAGCACGACCAGGTCCTGTATGGAATGCTTTTTATACGCTTAGGCGTTGTCCAGCCCTGGTCCGTGTTTTCTGTGATATAAATATACCCGAGCCGGCGAAAACAAAATGTGTTGCCATCAGCCGAGAAGTGCCCATGGGTTTCCCACCGGTGCGGCCGTGTATCGCAGATCAATCCCGGGGCAAAGACCTGGGCCGTGGATCCGGGCGGAGTCTGTCCCAGGTAAGGTCCCTCGGCAAAGGGCTTTCCGAACACCTGGATAGAACTTATTCCTAAAAAAGCTGCGAGCCACACAATTTTTTTCATTGTCTGTTTCATAACATATCTCCTTTTGATAGCGGCCATTTGCCTATTTGATATTCCTTCAGGCTATCTATAGGATTCGGGTAGATATTCCTTGAGTTCAACCCAGTAGATATCCGCGGCATCACGGCTCGAATTCCCGCCTGTACGGCGGGAGAAAAATAGGTATTTCTTGTCAGGTGAGATATAAGATCCGAAGTCATGATACGCGGAATTGACTCTGGGGCCTAGATTTCTCGGTGTGGTCCAGGTTCCATCCGGTTGTCGCAAGCTCAGGTACAGATCCGCACCGCCCAGTCCTCCCGGTTTAATGGAGTTAAACACCATAAAAGATTTATCCGGGGCAATGCCCGGACCAGCGTCGTTGTAGCCAGTGGCTAAAGCAGGAAGATGGATAGCCTGTGACCAGGTATTATCAACAAAAGGAGCGTACCATATATCGTCTCCGCCACGTCCCCCCTTGCGCGTGGAAGAGAAGTAGAAACTGTTATCCGCTGCTAAAGAGAATCCCCATTCAGCGGCCGAAGAACTGAGCGGTGGCCCGAGTTCCTGCGGCTGGGCCCATCCGCGGGGGGTTCTGTTACAACGAAACAGATTGAAGCGGTTGAACTGGTTGAACTGATTAAGGTAGGCGAGACTAAAGTAAATACTGTTTGCATCCGGAGACAGGTAGGGCGACCAATTATTGACTGGAACACTTTTTATATGCTTAGGGGCTGTCCAACCCTGGTCCGTATTTTCTGTGATGTATACCTTCCGGCGTTGTTTATAACAAAAGGCCTTCCCGTCAGCGGAGAAGGTCCCATGCGATTCCCACTGGCCTTGCCCGGTATTACAGATCAATCCGGGGGCAAAGACCTGAGGCGTGGATCCGGGCGGAACCTGCCCTAAATACGGCCCCTTGGCAAATGGGGCGGCGAATACCTGGATGGAGCCAATCCCCAAGAAAACCATGAGCGTCACAATCTGATTCTTTGTCTGCTTCATAACAGATCTCCTTTTCACTCGCTTGATATTCCTTCAGGCTATCTATAGGATTCGGGTAGATATTCCTTGAGTTCAACCCAGTAGATGTCACCCTTATCGCGACCCGGACCCAGATTCCATCCGGTACTGCGGGTGAAGAACATGTACTTCTTGTCCGGTGAGATTCTCGCTCCGAATTCATAATACCCGGAATTAATTCGAGGACCCATATTCCGGGGTTTGGTCCAGGTACCATCCGGCCGTCGCAGGGTCAGGTACAGGTCCGTCTCTGTTCCGCCCGGTGCTCCCGGTCGAATGGAGTAGAATACCATAAAGGACTCATCCGGAGCAATGCCCGGATGGCAGCCTTTTAAATTGCCCTTCTCCACGGGGATATTTATAGCCCGAGGCCAGGTGTTGCCCACAAAAGGGGCAACCCAAAAACGGTTTCTGTATGGTCCCTTGCGATCGGAAATAAAGTAGATACTATTATCTGCTGCCACAGAGAATCCCAACCCCGAGTCGCTGAAGGGTGGTCCTAATTCCTGCGGCAAAGACCATCCCTTGGACGTGCGCATGCAGCGACGAAGACTCGCGCGTGTGGAGGGATCGTAGCTGTTCCGTATCGATCTGGTGCTGGATCGGCCCATGAAGTAGATACTATTGGCATCCGGAGACAGACAGGGCGACCATATTTTGTATGGAATACTTTTTATACGCTTAGGCGTTGTCCAGCCCTGGTCCGTGTTTTCTGTGATAAAAACACGCCGACTTCGGGCAAAACAAAAGGTGTTGCCATCCGCAGAGAAGTGCCCATGTGATTCCCACTGACCATGCCCGGTATAACAGATCAATCCCGGGGCAAAGACCTGGGCGATAGGGCCGGGCGGGGTCTGTCCCAGGTAAGGTCCCTTGGCAAACGGTTCGGCGAACGCCTGGATGGAGCCAATCCCCAACAAGACCACGAGCTTCACAATCGTATTCATTGTTTGTTTCATAACAGATCTCCTTTTTATAGTGGCCATTTGCCTATTTGATATGCCTTCAGGCTATCTATAGGATTCGGGTAGATATTCCTTGAGTTCAACCCAGTAGATGTCCGACTCCACGCTGTAGATTCTTGGATCCCAGCCGTTGCAGCGGTTGAAGAAGAGGTACTTCTTGTCCGGTGAGATTCTGGGGCCGTGTTCAATATAGGCAGTATTAATCCGAGGGCCCAGATTTCGCGGTGTGGACCAGGTTCCATCCGGCAAACGCAGGGTAAGGTACAGATCTCGATGCCCATAACCTCCCGGTAGGTCCTTGTCTGTGAATACCATAAAAGACTCATCCGGGGCAATACCCGGATCGGTCGCTTTGATCTTGCCCCCGAAAACTGGTCCATGTTTTATGAGAGGTTGTTGGAGATTCAAGGTGATATGGTCGGCTCGAGGCCAGGTGTTGTCAACAAAAGGGGCGACCCATATAATGCTTCTTCCGTCATTCCCCTTACGGCTGGAACTGAGGTAGATACTGTTATTCGCTGCTAAAGAGCATTCAATTTCCTTGTCCGGAGAACTGAGTGGCTGTCCGAGGCTCTGTGGCTTAGCCCATCCACGTGCTGTTCGATTGCAACAATATAGATTGCGTTTGGACACCGGATTCAACAAGGCTCTCGTAAAGAAAATACTATTGGCATCCGGAGACAGACAGGCCGACCAGGGCGACCACGTATTCGGTGGAATACTTTTTATAAGCTCAGGAGCTGTCCAGCCCTGGTCCGTGTTTTCTGTGATGAAAATACCACTGACTCGTTGAAAACAAAAGGTGTTGCCGTCCGCAGAGAAGGTCCCAAAGGCTTCCCACTGGTGTGGTCCGGTGCCGGTGTGACAGATCAGTCTGGGTGCAAAGACTTGAGCCGTGGAGCCGGGCGGGGTCTGTCCCAAATAGGGCCCCTTGGCAAACGGTTCTGCAGGGGATTGCGATTCAGGCCACTGTGTCTTAATGTTGCTTCTCGGATGATTCTTAAAGAATGTCCAGGCAATCTCAGGTAGGTTGCAATTCGACTGGGGAGGCATATGGCCTTGGTTCTTGAGCTTGTAAAGGACAACATCACCTGTCCCCTTTGGTGCTGCCCATCGTCGCACCAAGGTGTTAGGATCATCCCTAATGACGATGGGAGTTGATTTACATCGGTTGCGTTTTGCCCATAGACGTATCCCATGTTCAACGCTGGAGAAACCCCAGTTTGGTAACCCATTGTATAAGACGCGTTTATCCTGCGCCCCATGAAAGTGAATCACCGATACAGGCGGGCCTGCCACAAAATCGTTAAAGGCCAATAGCCCGGCCCACGGAGCAATCGCTGCAAACCGCCCCGGCAATCGGGCCCCCAGGTGATGCGCCATAAATCCCCCACTGGATGTGCCATACACAAAGATCCTATTCGGATCAATCGTATAATGAGCAGAAACGGTATCAATCAGCTTCGTAAAGAAGCTGACATCGTCCACCTGTCCCGCCCACCAGATTCCATAAATACCACCTCCGTTCCACAGTTGCTTCTGCTTAGCACCAAAGGCTACTGCATTGGGGTAAACCACCATGAATCCTTCACGATCTGCAATACGGCTGAAACCTGACTTTTTCTCAAATATGGCACCCGTGTCCGCGTAACCGTGCAAGGCAAACACCAATGCCATAGGATGACCTTCCCGATACGACGGCGGGAGATGCACACGGTAGGACCGCGTTCTTCTGCCGTGAACCAGTGTCTTAACTTGGGTATCGCCTAAACCTGTGTGGACCATTCCCAGACCAATCATTAAGCTTATAAACAGTGTTCTCATCATTGTGCTCCTAAAGAAGGTGTCCCCTAGGGGCTATCTATAGGATTCGGGTATATATTCCTTGAGTTCGACCCAGTAGATATCACCCGTGTCTCCGGGTCCACCATAGTAACCCCACCCGTTAGCGCGGGTGAAGAAGAGGTACTTCTTGTCGGGTGAAATTCTAGGTCCGTATTCAAAATAGGCAGAGTTGATTCGAGGGCCCAGATTTTGCGGTGTGGACCACGTGCCATCCGGCAAATGCAGGGTCAGGTACAGGTCCCGCTGCCCATAACCTCCCGGTTGATTCATGGCGGTGAACACCATAAACGACTCATCCGGGGCAATTCCCGGCTCGCCCGCTGGGTAATTCAAATCGATATGTACGGCCCGGGTCCATGTGTTGCCCACAAAAGGGGCGACCCATATGATGCCTTTTCCGTGCCCCTTACGTCCGGAACCGAAGTAGATACTGTTATTCGCTGCTAAAGAGATTCCAAGCTCACTTGCCGGAGAACTTAGTGGTGGTCCTAGTTCTTGGGGTGTGGACCATCCATCAGACGTTCTTTGGCAGCGACACGGATTGTAGTGTTTGGACGGATCGTACTTGTACATGACGTTGTACATGACGTAGATACTATTGGCATCCGGAGACAGACAGCAATACGATGCCCTGAATGGAATACTCATTATACGCTTAGGCCTTGTCCAGCCCTGATCTATGTTTTCTGTGATGAAAACATACCCACGCCGGTCAAAACAAAAGGTGTTGCCATCAGCCGAGAAGCTCCCCCAGAGTTCCAACTGGTGTGGCCGCGTATCACTGATAAATCCTGGAGCAAAGATCTGAGCCGTGGATCCGGGCGGAGTCTGTCCCATGTACGGGCCCTCGGCAAAGGGCTTTCCGAACACCTGGATAGAACCTACTGCTAAAAAAGCCACAAGCCAAACCATTTTTTTCTTTTGTTTCATAACATATCTCCTTTTCATAGTGGCCATTTGCCTATTTGATGTTCCTTCAGACTATCTATGGGATTCGGGTAGATACTCCTTGAGTTCAACCCAGTAGATATACGAATGCGTGCTGTAGATCCTTGGATCCCAGCCGTTGCAGCGGTTGAAGAACAGGTACTTCTTGTCCGGGGAGATTCTCGCTCCGAATTCAATATACGTAGAATTAATCTTAGGGCCAAGATTCCGAGGTTTGGACCAGGTTCCATCCGGCAAACGTAGGATCAGGTACAGGTCTTGATG
>DATKYR010000217.1:0-4322 GCA_035528395.1 Sedimentisphaerales bacterium | reverse complement strand
GGGACAGGAGCGGTGACCTTCTATTGGAAGGTATCTTCTGAGGAAGGTTATGACTATTTGGAATTTTACATTGACAGCGTGCTTCAGAGCCGAATCAGCGGATCAACGGACTGGAACCAGATGGACTGCACGATCCCTGCTTTGGGTTTGCATACGTTGGAATGGCGATACGTGAAGGATGATAGCGTAAGTGAAGGAAACGACTGCGGCTGGGTAGACCAGGTGGAAGTTTGGGGAGATTGGGGAGAGTGGTGGATAGGAGTCCCACTTCTTAAAAAAATTGAGGCCGGAATGTGTGAGACATAGTACTATCAACTTGAGCCTCTCCGACCCCCTAACGTTCGTTTATGGGGGCAAGACCTTTTAAAAGAGAATTTCGAGATGAAAGCAAGGTCGTAGGTTCGAAACGCGCCCCCGCTATGAACCTACGACCCAGATAATGACAGACAAAACCAGACCCATTTTTCAGCTCAAAATCGCAGTTTCGACCTTTCGATGCGAACAGCAACTATTGCCCCTACGCCGCTGAGTCTCACTACCTAACCGTATGGTGCTTTCTGCCGACATCTAGCGCCGGGATGTGGAAAGCAGACCGGGTCTTTCCGTGTAATTACCGACAACCATCATCTCCACTTCATACGTGCCATCCAGCTTGTCCACGATTCTCAGCACTTTACTATTCTTGACATCGAATTTCAGCAGGCCGGACTGGCCGGGACCAAGGTTGTTGTCGAAGGAGTCTTTGGGAGTTATGGTCACTTTCAAGTATGTTTGCTTTTCGGCCGGGCGGTATTCACGCTGCAATACACTCAAAGAACTCTGTCTTCGATGTATCTGCGGCCTCAGGCCCTTGCCTCAGCGAAGATACGGAGGAAGGAGCAGGGGCTTAGATGAAAAAAACAATATTATTATAGATTTTTTTGTTATCGAGGTCAAGGGCGTTTTGCGGAAATATGATACCCCTCAAGCCGAGTTCGCCGTTTAAATGGCCTGTGAGGTGCTTTAAATTGAAAGCTGAGGGGCGTTTTTACAGAAGCAATGTTATGCTAAATATGGCCAACAATGAAAACACCAGGATGCCAGCCAAAACCAATGCATTAACGGTTATTATGGGGACAATACACGCCGCTACCAGTTTCGCTATTCTCTGCCTTCGTTTGTAAGGCAGAACTATCCTGCAGATATACCTTGCAACGTTGGGCTTCTTCATCTTGTCTTTCACCTTTTCAAGCTCAATGCCAAGCTGTTCGGCTATCTCCGAACTGTGCAGGCCCTCGAAGTATCTCATATAGACAATATCAAGCTCCAACTGAGTTAATGGTTTGTTTGGGTCTATCATTTTAGCCATCTTCCCGCTCCTATCTGATTTTTCAGATGCTACTGACAATAGCTCAAACGAATTTGTTTAACATCCCAAAATCAGTAAATTTACTTGTATTATATATGAATGAACCTGTGTCTTTTCCCGTAATTTACTTACCAGTTCAATCGTACCGACAAATTGCCTCGCTAAGCCCCCCTTGCCCGGTCTCCGGGCGCAAATATAGAAATCTACTCGTGAGAAAGTGTGTTAGGAAATGCAACGAACCTTTCTTGACACTCTCGTCCCTTAACACTGCTCCACAAAAGCATTATATACATTTAAGATAAGGAAGTCAAGCAGAAAGTCCAGAAAGAATAAATTTTTACCGCAATACGACCTTAGAAGTGCGTTCTAAGCCACTGGAGGGTTCTCACTATCACCGCACCCAAGCCAAGAAGTAGGAATGCACACTACAACTGCCCAAAGATATACTCTTTAAGCCTGTCAAATGCCCAAACCTTACAAGATGAGTGTAGAGCTTTCATGCGATTTGCGAGACGTCTTTCCTCGGTCACAAGCACATCGGCATCCCTTGCTGCGGTTGTAGCAATGAGAGCGTCGTTCGTATGTTTTTTAGAGTCTGAACGGACATCATCTATACCAAACCCACCAGAGCTGCCATCACCCCAAGTGAACTGGTCCCACTTGGACACATCGTAAACACCACCACTCGTAGGTACGTGCTTTCTGATAATCTTTGCTACAGCCTCTCTCTTTTGTTTATCAGAAATGCAGGCAAGCTCATCCTGTTGAATATGTGTACATAAAACAACCACTTTACCATCTTTGGAAAGTTGATTTAACCGGTCTACCATCTGTGGCGTAGCAACGATTTTGTCATAGACCATTGAATCAAGCATAAACTTCATTTCTATTTCTCTCTATAGCATCTTATTCTCACTATCACCAAACCCAAGCCGAGCAGCCAATTTATAGCATTTTGCGTTTGCGGAGTAGCCAGCCGGAAAATGTTAAGCCAAGGCTGCCGAGAATATGCACTGTCCGGGTTAACAAACCTGTCAGTCGTTAGAGTTGCACCATAAACTGTACCATCGTGTCCGTTACCAGTCATATCATTTGCATTACCACTAAAAGGATAAATAGAATTATTGCTACTACCAGAATTGTGATGTACCTCCTCGTCATTTTCACACCTCCATCCAAAAAGTATTGAATTTTCATACTGCTGATTTGTGATGATTACATCATTAAAGCCTCCAAAATTCCGAAGAATTTTACGCTCGGTTAGAATCTTAGTCAAGCGGAAAAACTAATAAATTCTGTTAAGAAAAAGCTGGTCTGAAGTAGGTTTTATTTTTGAAAGAGGTAATGGGTCTCAAAGAAGAGCAAGTTAGAAAAATTCTGACTCTCTACTTTGCCGGACGTGATAATGAGAAAGATATATATGGGCAATATTACGATTCACAACTTACATTCCCCTCAAAAGAATGTATGGTGTACCGCCTCTTAGATACAAAGACATCGGTTCTTAGCGACTCCTTGGTGTTGGGACTGTCGCTTGTTGAACAACTAAACATAGACATCGAAGATATGGAATAGGATTTACCACCACGAAAAAACGCTCTAAACACGGCTCAGCATTTCCGATAGGACTACTCTGAGAGGTGTTTTAGCGTTCTACAATGGCCAAACTCATACCGAAGGGTATCTGAGGTAGGGTCGGGGGATTCTGACGCAAATTAGAACGAAAAGAGCGGCTTTATCTTCTCACCATCACCGCACCCAAGCCGAGCGTTGCCTTTCTGCTCAAAAACCTGTAGAATTACGGATATGGAAAAGGCCGAAATAAAGAAAAATAGTTGGGTTGCATGGTCAGAAGATGAGGTTAAGTTGCTCAAGAAACTTTTCCCGCATCGGAGAGCAAGGGAAATAGCTGAGCAAACTGGACGGTCTTTGAAAATGGTAAGAGCAAAAGCATACAGCATGGGGATTAGAACAAGACAACGGCGTCTCTGGTCAGCCAATGAAGTCAAACTACTCAAGGAACTTTTCCCGCAAGGAAGAGCAAGGGAAATAGCTGAGCAAACTGGGCGACCCTTAACAGCAGTGCAACAAAAAGCATACAGCATGGGGATTAAAACAGGAGAACGGCGTCTCTGGTCAGCAAATGAAGTCAAACTGCTCAAGAAACTTTACCCAAGTGAGAACACGCAAAGCATAGCTGATAAACTTGGGCGGTCTCAGATTTCGATAAGGCAAAAAGCATTTAACATCGACCTCAAAAAAGTGGGAACAGCTCCCGGTTGCGTTTGGTCAAGACAAGAGGAAGCCCTGCTTAGGAAACTACACCCAGATAATAGCATACGGGATATAGCGAACCAACTTGGAAGCACTGTCTCGGCGGTAGCAGGCAGAGCACACAAATTGGGACTTAGAAAATCGCCTGTCTGGTCGAAGAGGGAACTGAACCTGCTGAAGAAACTGTATCCAAGTAGAACGGCACAGCAAATAGCCAGCAAAATTGGAAGGTCAGTACAGGCGACAAGAAAGAGAATAGTCAAATTGGGCCTTAAGAAAAGAAGGCAAAAGGCAAAGACGTGAAACTACTGCTGGCCTATTTGGCTTTCTGGAATTAGTAATAAAATGTAGACCGAGAAGAAGAAATGAAGCAGTGTACCAAATGTAAGAAGTTAAAAAGCAAGAGTGAGTTTAACAAAAATCGTAAGAACAAAGATGGGTTGCGGTATTGGTGCAAAAAGTGCTCCCGTGAGTATAAACGCAGATATTACAGAAGAAATAGGGGGCCTTTGAAAAGATACTTCAGATATGAGGAGAGCCATCGGACCATTGATGGCGTGAAGCAGAAACGCTGTTCCAAATGCGAAAAGTGGAAAGACGAGATTATGTTCAGCAAAAGGCCCGGCACTAAAAGCGGAGTGTGTTCATGGTGCAAAGACTGTAGGCGGGCAGATATGCGAGAGCGTTACAAGAAAGAGGG
>DATKYR010000216.1:0-11621 GCA_035528395.1 Sedimentisphaerales bacterium | reverse complement strand
CATGTTTTTGAAGCAGGCAAGAAGTACACTGTTTCGGCCTTTCTCAAGTGCAAGGAAGGTACACTGGATATCCGTATCAAGCCGGAACGTGGAGAAGACCCGTGGGAGGGATATAGTGACCAGGTCTTCACCATGACTGACCAATGGGCGGAATACAGCGTAACAACTCCTGTGTTTACTGAGGACGTAAGTCCCGCTTCCATCACATTCCACATAGCTTTTGCACCTGGTGAATTCTGGGTAGATGACGTAAGATTTGTCGAAGTTGAATAAGTACCTCCTGATTTAGGAAATTGATGTGAGGCTAATTAGATTCCCGCTTTAGTGGGAATAACGTAAGTTGTTGTATTAGTTCGGGGCCTATACTGATTGATTCGGTATAGGCCCCGATTGTTTTTCATATCGCTCACAACGCTGCTGCTATGGGAAAAGTTCCGGAACATCTGACAAAACAGGGCAAAAGTAAGGGATTTTCACTTTTCACTTCGTAGTTCTTCTCGCTGCTGTCCCGCTACGGCCTCGGCCTTCGCCGAGACGAGTCCCGTTACAAGTTGAATAATGACGGTCGTTGGCCTTTCGGTTCGGGTTATATGCAGCCAAACTTAGTGTTGCATTTGTCAGTGCCCGATAGTATAATGGGCAAAAATGAAAAATACGTACTAAGAGCTTATCCGAATAACCGGGTCGTTATGAGGCCGAGCGAAAAGTTCGAGGCCAAGGCGGCAGGCCAAAAAAGCTCGGAGGGTTGGTTTTCTCCACGTTGAGAACATTTTTGGATGACAACGCAGGCATCGGGCTTTGCAGCCGGCCACAATAGAGCGGGTTATTTGGATAGGCTCTAAAGGAGGCTGCGGCCGAAAGTAGTGGAGGTGTGGACAATGCTATTCAGAAAAGCAAAAAACATTTTCTCGGTTTGCCCGAAGACAGGCAGGCATTTTCTAAGCAACAGGAAATATCCCTGGCTGATATGGCTGTTTCCCATTGCCGGGCTATTGTCGCTGATATGGTTCCTCATTCGTGTGCTGCCGAAGCCTTCCCGTGCGACATATCCCTGCCAGCGAGTGGCGGCACCGCTTGCGAGTGGTTTTGTCGTTTGGATTACGGGGCTGATTGGTTCAACTTTGGCATACCGTAAAGCTAAGCGGACCCTTCATCAATCGCGGTACGTAGTTGCGGCCGTTTGTATCGCTGTAAGTATTATGGCGGTATGGTGGTCTCTCAATGTAACCGTAGAGCCCCCTGCACAAGCGGCATTTACGCCGACTGACCCGCCGAACAGCCCGATTGGCGTAGCAAAAGGGATTCATCCCGGCCGCGTCGTATGGACTCATGACCCGGCTGCGACCAGTTGGGACAGCTCTACCGGCCACTGGTGGGACGATGATAGCACCGACCAGAACGTAGTTGATTATATGGTCTCCAAAACCATCCAGGAGCTGACAGGCGAACCGAACGACGTAAGTGCATGGGACGCACTTTTCAGACACTTCAACCGGACAAGGGGCTTAGGGGACATCGGCTACCAGCGGGGAGAAAAAATCGTCATCAAGATTAATATGAACCAGGACAACATAGTTGCGTGGAGTCGGGGTCAGGGTATGCCCAGTCCCCACGTGATTTACTCGGTTCTCGAACAGCTTATAAACGTGGTAGGCGTGTCGGGTTCGGCGATTACCATTTACGATGCCTCTCGGTATATTGGCGACCCCATTTTCGACAAGGTCAGAAGTAATCCGGACCCGGATTTTCAATCTATCAGGTTTGTGACAGGCATCACCCGCAACGGGCGGATTGCAGCAGCTCGTGACAGCAGCAACCCCCTTCATACGAGGGCGGGAACTGCTTATTTCCCCCAATGTGTTACTTCTGCCAGGTACCTAATCAATATGGCGCTTCTAAGACCTCATTCGTTATACGGTGTTACATTGAGTGCAAAGAACCACTTTGGGTCCGTTTATTTTCCATCCGGAGGGGGCTGGACACCTTCGCCGCTGCACAATTATGGTGGTCGAAGCAGGAGCATGGACACATATAACTGCCTGGTCAATTTGAATGGACATAGGCATCTGAGCGGAAAGACGCTGTTGTATATGGTTGATGGATTGTATGGAGCAAGAAATCAATCAGAAAATGTGTTAAAGTATGTATCTTTCGGCGATGACTGGTGCTCCAGTATTTTTGCCTCGCAGGACCCCGTGGCTATTGATTCTGTTGGATTGGACTTTCTACGATACGAAGACGGATTGAATCCAAATATGGTTGATGTGACCGGTAATCCCGACAACTATATGCACGAGGCGGCGTTGGCGGATAATCCTCCCTCAGGCACGTTTTATGACCCGGAAGGTGATGGAACACGACTGGCCAGTCTCGGCGTCCATGAGCACTGGAACAATCCCGTGGACAGGCAGTATTCTCGTAATTTGGGAACCGGCAACGGCATCGAGCTGGTGGTGCCCTCATTTGCTAATGTGGATGGGCCTGTTCAGAACCTAACCGATGGCAAAAGATACGATTATATTCGGCATGCCGTTAGTGAAGCAGGCCCTGGTGACCATATAGTGGTTAGTCAGGGCATTTATTCCGAAGACATCAATTTCAAAGGCAAGGACTTATCTGTCAGCTCAATTGACCCAAACGACCCGGCTGTGGTCGCGACCACTATAATCAGCGGCGGCAATCGGGCGGTTACTTTCTCCGGCGGTGAAAGTATTGACTGTGTGCTTGCCGGCTTTACCATTACAGGTGCAAATAATGGCATCTACTGCTCTGAAGCATCCCCCACAATTTCCAATTGCGATATAACGGAGAATATGGGCGCAGGTATCAAATTGTATAACAGCAGCAATCCAACCATCATAGGCTGCAGTATTACAAATAATGCCGGTTCAGGCCTCGAGATGTGGAAACAGGCGCAGGGACGTCATGTTTTCTACAACTACGCTGCAATCACCAACTGTATCATTACTGAAAACGGCCAGGACGGCATTGCCGGCGGCATACCAACAGTTACCAACTGTACTATTGCTCTAAACGCTTTGTGCGGTATCTCCAGTTACAAGCCGACGGTTTCCAATTCAATCATCTATTATAACAGCGTTGACTCCGATGGCGTTCAGATAGAAAGTGATTTAGACGCTGAAGTTACATACACCGATGTCCAGGGCGGTTGGTCGGGCGAAGGCAATATTGACGCAGAACCTTATTTTGCTCATATCGGTTTTTGGGACACGAATGGGACACCTGAGGATATAAATGATGATTTCTGGGTCCAGGCTGATTACCACCTCCAGTCACAAGTGGGCCGATGGGACCACAATAGCCAAACCTGGGTTCAGGATGTGGTAACCAGCCCCTGCATCGACGCTGGAGATCCGGATTCGGACTGTACAGCGGAATTATTGCCAAACGGCGAACGCATAAATATGGGTGCCTATGGAGGCACGCCCCAAGCCAGTATGTCGTTCTAAGACACAGGTAATGTTGCTGCCCGACTTAATTGCGGTGAGGGCAAGTGATCGAAAATCCCACGTATTTCATTAAAATTCCCACAAAAAATCTACAATTTATGGTTCATCCGGTTAATGCGTAGGTGGACCAAACAGATCAGGGCCTTGGAGCTGTTTGGAGAGAAAAATCGTTTGGGCAGAGGCTCAAATTTGGGGCAGGCGGGGGGAAATTTGTGCCTCTGGGGCCCCGAACGATTTTTCTCGATCGTCCGAAACGCCCAATACACCTACCCATTATTCGGAAGAGCCATATTTTCCACTTACATTGCAACCTTGAATGTGTTATAAAGTGAATTGCAAATTTAAGAGATGGGTATTTGATCTTGGGCGCATTGCCCGATACTTTAAAAATACCTGTGAGTGGTTACGAATGTTTTATGCGGAAACCATATATACATAGTTAAGCCGCCATTTCAGGATAGGAGAACACTCCCCATGTATCATAACCTGAGTTTGTCCCTCGCCCTATACCTGATTGTTCTCGGGCCCGTCAGGGCAGAGCCGCAGCAGGCCCTTTTGGATCCCACAGACCTGGGCGCTCCTTTCCAACGCTACACCACCAAAGACGCGCTGGACCGTACGATCACATTTTATGTGTCCATGGCACCTGCCGAGAACACGAAGGCGAGGCTCCCTATAGTCCTCTTTATCCAGGGCTCAGGGTGCCAGCCAATCTTCCCAAGAAAAGGCGAAGGACTGAGTGCGGGCATTCCAGGCCTACTCCTGGAGGAGGCGAACGGTATGGTGCGCGTACTCGTCGTTGAGAAACCAGGGGTAAATTTGCTCGACCAACCGAAACGGCCGGGCAGCGCCGAAGAAGCGTCCGAGGAATTCCTCACCGAACACACGCTGCCGCGCTGGGCCGAAGCGAACGTAGCCGCCTTACGTGCCACGTGGACATTGCCGGACGTGGAGCCCAATCATACTCTGGTCATGGGCCACTCGGAAGGGGGACTCGTTGCTGCCCGCGTCGCCACCGAGTTACCACAGGTGACCCACGTGGCCAGCCTTGCCTGCGGGGGACCGACCCAACTGTTCAGTCTGGCGGAATTACGCGCTCGTCCTCGCCCGGACGATGGCCCCGGAGATGCCGCCAAGCGCCGCCAGGCCGTATACGACGAGTGGGCGAGAATCCAGGACGACCCCAACAGCATAACCAGGTTCTGGATGGGTCATCCCTACCGCCGCTGGTCGACGTTCCTGCCGTATAGTCTGACGACGGAGTTGTTACGTGCCAAGGCACGGATCTACCTCGCCCACGGCACGAACGACACGGCGACCCCGGTGACGGCTTTCGACGTCGCGAGGGCAGAGTTGGCCGTACACAACCGCGACGTGACGGCCGAGCGGCTCGAAGGGGCGGACCACGGCTTTCGCACGGAGGCAATACCGGAGGGTTCACCGGATGGGCTTCAAGACCTGTTTGGGCGAGTGCTCGCTTGGTTCCTGACAGTCGATTTGAAGTGAGCGGCCTAACGTCGGGGGCAAGCCGACTCGCATACGCTCGCGGCCTATCCCAGTTGTTAGGTTGCTATAACTCATGTAAATTATTTGAAATAAGTGGATATAATCATAAGTCACCACTTTAAAAAATTCATTACTGTTATTATCTTACCGCTTCTAATAACATCGCATATGCTTTTTTTGATTGGTGTCACCGCGCATAGTCACGATTTTTTGCTCAGCATTTTTTTGCCTCTCAGGATGTGATAATAGTGCTGTGCGAAGCGGTGGGCCTCATCCCGGACGTATTGCAGCAGCTTGCGGGCGGGCGAATTGGCAGGCAGCTTCAACGGTTTGTTTTTACCCTGCAGGTAAATATCTTCTTCTTTCTTGGCGATTGAGGCGATTGTGATAGCCGGCGCCTTCATTTCTCTCAATGCCTTTTCAGCAGCTCTCAGATGACCCAGGCCGCCGTCAATTAGAACAAGGTCAGGCCAGAGTTCTTCACCCCGCAGGGCGTATTTGTATCTGCGTTTGACCACTTCGCCAATCATTGCATAATCGTCGATGCCTTTTACTGTTTTGATTTTGAACCTTCGATAGCCGCTTTTAAAGGGCCTGCCGTCGATGAATTTAACCAACGAGCCGACCGCCTCAGCCCCTGCAATATTGGCAACGTCAATTCCCTCGATAATCCGCACCGGCTCAGGCGTTTGTAATAATTCCCGCAGTTTTATAAGGGCTTCAGTGGGGTCGGCGGCAAAGACCTCCGGCTGAACGTTTTCATCGGGCGTGCCCCGGCGGTCGAGACGTTCAATCAGCCGGATACGGTCGCGGAACATAGCGGCTTTCTCGTATTCAAACGCCTCGGATGCCTCTGCCATTTGTTTTCTTAACTGGCGCAGGATAGTTGAACGCTTCGACCGCAGGAATTTTACAAGGTCCGTAACGACTTTTTTGTACTCACGCTTGTCAATTTTAGCCGCACAAGGGGCGGCACACTGCTTTATGCTGTACAAAAGACAAGGCCGAAAGAATCTGCGTTTCCGGTCGTCTTCTCTGATATTCAGCTTACAGGTGCGAAACTTGAATATCTTCTGCAGTACCACCAGAACCCCCCGCAGGTCCTTTGCACCGGCAAAAGGCCCGAATAATCTGCTGCCTTCCGGCCGGGGTTTCCGGGTGATATAGACGCCCGGAAAATCTTCGCTGCTGGTGATTTCCAGATATGGGAACGTCTTATCATCGACAAGGTCCGTATTGTAAGGTGGACGGATGTCTTTAATCAAACGGGCTTCTTTGAGCACTGCGTCAACTTCGTTTGGAGTTTCGAGAAAATCGACGGTTTCGACCTTGCTGAGCATTTCGGTGATTTTTGGCCCGCGTGATGTAGCGAGGTCGCCGCCTGGCTTAAAATAGCTGGCCACTCGCAAGCGCAGATTGTTGGCTTTGCCGATGTAGAGCACTTTATCCGCCGGGTCCTTCATAAAATAGAGCCCAGGCCCTGCCGGAAAGCCCTTAATCTTTTCACGAATCGCTTCAAATTTGCAGTTTGTTTTGGCTGACATATCTTTATCTTAACAACATTGTAAAGTTATCTAAAACAGATTGCTCCCATACAAAAAATTTTTTTCTTCATAGATTCAGTAACTATAAGGACTAAGAACAAGACCAGAAAATTTATCCAAAAAATTCAAACTTTGGCCTTTACACCTTATCAAATTATCATTAATTTGCCGATACTGTTTCTTACGGGTTTTACCACTATATCTGGCTTAATTCCCGGTCATTTTCCTATATATTGTGGTCTTTTTTTTCGCAGGGAGGCGTTAAATGTCGTATAAATTCGACCCCGAAAATCCTTTTACAACGGAGCCATCGCAACCGGAAAAGGCTGTAAACCCAGCCCAATCAAGGGGTTTGAAGATAGAGCATTTCTTTTCGACACCGGGCGTACATCCCTTTGATCAGCTCGAATGGGGGACACGTTCGGCTAAAATTAACGACGATAGCGGACAGGCAATATTTGAACAGGACAATATCGAAGTCCCCAAATCCTGGAGTCAATTGGCAACAAAGGTTGTGGCCAGCAAATACTTTTTCGGTGATGTTGAGACCGGTCAGCGGGAAAATTCAGTAAAACAGCTCGTTCATCGGGTTTGCAAAGCGATTGCCGACCGGGGCAGAAAAGACGGATACTTCGCTGCTAACGAAGATGCCGAGGTTTTCTACAACGAGCTGACCTGGCTCTGCGTCAATCAATATGGAGCATTTAATTCGCCCGTGTGGTTCAATGTGGGCCTTTTGGACGTCTATGGCGTTGCCGGCAGCAAACACAATTTCCATTGGGACCCACAGGAGCAGGCCGCCGTTGCCTGTGAAAACAGTTACGAATATCCCCAGGCGTCAGCCTGTTTTATCCAGTCGGTTAAGGACTCTATGCAGGATATAATGCGCCTGGCGACAAGCGAAGCGATGCTGTTCAAGCACGGCTCTGGAACAGGAACCGACCTTTCCACGCTGCGAAGCAGTAAAGAAAAATTGTCCGGCGGAGGCAAACCGTCAGGGCCTTTGAGTTTTATGAGGGTCTATGACCAGATAGCGGCGGTAATTAAATCCGGTGGAAAAACCCGCAGGGCGGCAAAAATGCAATCGCTAAAGATTGACCATCCTGATATTAAGGAATTCATTACCGCCAAGACCGAGGAAGAGAAAAAGGCCTGGGCACTTATAGAGGCCGGATACGACGGGGACCATAACAACGAGGCCTACAACAGCGTAATGTTTCAGAATTCCAATCTTTCTGTACGTATAACGGATGAGTTCATGCAGGCAGTCGAAAAAGATGCCAACTGGGCTACCTATACCGTAACAACAGGCGAGAAGATAGGGGAGCATTCGGCACGTGAGCTGATGGAGCTGATTGCCGAAGGTACAAGGATTTGCGGCGACCCGGGCCTGCAGTACCATAGTACAATCAACCGCTGGCACACCTGCCCGAACTCCGGGCCGATTAACGCCTCGAACCCGTGTAGTGAATATATGTTCATTGATGATTCGGCCTGTAATCTGGCTTCCCTGAATCTTATGAAGTTCCAAAAAGAGGACGGCTCTTTCGACATCGAAAGCTTCAAAAGGGCGATTCGCCTGTTCATCATTGCTCAGGAGATTTTCGTTGATAACGGGAGCTATCCCGACAAGGCAATTGCTGTAAACAGTCATTTGTTCCGCCCGCTCGGTCTTGGTTTTGCCAATCTCGGTTCTCTTATGATGAGTCTGGCGCTTCCCTATGATTCCGACCAGGCCAGGGCTATCGCCGGCGCAATCAGTGCTGTAATGACCGGCACCGCTTATGCAGCCAGTGCCGAAATGGCTGAGATGAAGGGGCCTTTTGAGCAATTCAGCGACAACCGCGATGCGATGCTTAAGGTTATAAATATGCATCGCCAGCACGCTTATGATATTCCGGAGTCCCATTGCCCGGACTATTTGCGCAACGCTGCAAAGGACGCCTGGGAACAGGCCTTTGACGCCGGCTCCAGGGTCGGCTTTCGTAATGCTCAGGCTACCGTTATTGCTCCGACGGGAACTATCGGTTTTATGATGGATTGTGATACCACCGGCATTGAGCCGGATATAGCACTCGTTAAGTACAAATTATTGGCCGGCGGCGGAATGCTCAAGCTTGTCAACAAGACCGTGCCGATGGCTCTCGAACGGCTCGGCTACAGTGCCGATGAGGTCAAATCCATCTGCGACCACATAGATAAAAATGAAACTATCGAGGGGGCCAAAGCTCTTAATCCCGACCATTTGCCGGTCTTTGATTGTGCTTTTAAGCCGCGTAATGGTAAACGCTGTATCCATTATATGGCGCATCTGAAAATGATGGCCGCCGTCCAGCCTTTCATATCCGGAGCCATAAGCAAAACAATCAATATGCCGAAGGAAAGCACAACCGAAGATATTGCTATTGCTTATATAGAAGGATGGAAGCTCGGATTAAAGGCCGTCGCAATCTATCGCGATGGCTCGAAGAAGCTTCAGCCGGTCTCTACCAAAAAGTACAAGGATGCCAAAGCCAAGGCTGCCGCTGAGGCGTCACCACCGGCCAGGCCGTTCAGACGACGCCTGCCGGATACCAGACAAAGTATAACGCACAAATTCTCCGTCACGGGACATGAAGGCTACTTGACGGTGGGGCTGTATGAGGACGGTCAGCCTGGTGAGTTGTTCATCACTATGGCCAAGGAGGGCAGCACCGTTGGTGGTCTTATGGATGTTATAGGCACCTGTACTTCGATGGCACTGCAATACGGCGTGCCTTTAATCACCCTGGTGGACAAATTCCGTCACGCACGATTTGAGCCGTCGGGTATGACCTCGAACAGAGACATTCCATTTGCAAAAAGCCTGATTGACTATATTTTCTGCTGGCTCGGCTGTCAGTTTATACCCGGCTACGCCGACAAAAATACCCCCAACAGGACCGCCGCTGCCGCCCCGCCGGACAACAAAAATACGACGACCGCCAGAGAAGTAGTGGAAAAGACAAAAGACCTCGCAAAGAAAATTGCCGAGGCAAAAACCGAAACAAAAATCAAGGCACGGGCCGTCGCTCTCAAAAAACCGGCTCTTTCGGCTTTAAGGACAGCCAGGCAGCCGTCTCCAGAGCCGAAAATCATATCCACCGACCCTGCCGGCCGAATCAGTGCTCTGGTCGGCTCAGTTATTACAGAAGCATCCGGACCGTTACAAACTGAGATGAAGACTTTAGAGCAGTTTAACGCCCAGTTTTCCCATTTCACCGGTGATGCCCCTGCCTGCGACGTATGCGGCTCAATCACTGTTCGCAACGGCATGTGCTACAAATGCTTCAACTGCGGAAATTCAATGGGTTGTTCCTGAAAGTTGATTATCGATTATTGACAATTGATTATTAGGATAGTTATGGGTGGAATGAGAAAACTCAGGAGGAGGAGCCGTGGTAAGCAATATGAAGTTGAACCTCTGTGGCCGCAACAATCCTTTCACGCCGGAAAGATGTCGGAAGTCATACTTGATTTCGCTGAGCCGTTGTTAAATGCAATTGATTATAACGATGAACTCTTTGAAGAAGTTATCAGATTTGCTGTGATCTGCTGGAACGCTTCTTTTTTGCCGGAAAAGGAACAGAAACAGATATTTTGTTCTATGGTCGATGGAATGGCAAAATCTGATGTACTGCTGCGTCTCAGTGTCCAAAATGATATACGGTTGCTTTTAGAGCGCAAGAAAGCCTTTTTCGCAGATGACAAAAGGATGTTAATAGAATTTGAAGTTATTAAAGAAAAAGGCTCCTGCCGTTTATTGGCAATGTCGGTTCTTACAAAGGATTGAGCCGCGGAAACTCCATGGGCTGCTCTTAAATCCAAAAATCAATCAACGTAGGGGCAATCCCACGTGGTTGCCCTGATACAATGCACACAAAATCGCTAATCGCATTTCTACCTGCTGTTCGGTACTATTTTTATTTACTACGTCCTTCACAGGACTGCGTAATACTAAATGTTCCTCATGCTGGCCTCCGGTAGAAATGCTATAATTCTTATCTTAATTCCGAGCAAAACACAGCAATTCCGCTTGCTTGCCCTGATATCCTCTATTTAGCCCCTTAATTCATTAAGGAGTCATCCTTAAATAATCATTTAAAACGGCTTGTCCTGAGCGGCAGTCTGCGCGACAAATCCCTGGATTTGAGTAAACATATTTTCAGATGCATTTTTTTTGAAAATCTCTTTTAAAATAGTCAACATTCTATACGTGAGATACGCCTTTATCTATAGATATTTGATATACTTCATGGCTGCATGAGCACATTATCAGCGAGCTGAATTGACCTGAATATGATACTGACGGGGACGGAGTCTGAGATAAGAGCATGATTTATACCCATGACTTGAACAAAGGAGACCACGGTATCCGCAGCCCACCTGACGGGCATTGATAAGGTTTATACAGTCTGTATAAACCCGAGCGTCTGTAACGTAAGAGTTTTGCAAATACCTGATATGAAAACCCTTTTATTAAGGGAGGAAAATAAAATGAGTTGCAACGACCTGACAATCATTGTTGACCCTGAAAAATGGAAAATTGATATCGGGAATATCCATCCGAAACATGGCAACGCTAAATCTATTGAGCCACATAAAGTTGTTTTGTGTGCAACGGGCTTTTATGGCCCTGACTGCCGGATCGGTTTCACGGATGATGAGGATTACCTGTTTTCAATAGTGAATTTCCAGCAAAACTTTTGTTTCGCGAAATCCGGTCACATCACCGTCACTCCCGTGAAGGGCAAAACACCTGATTATGATGCAAAGGAAGGGAGTTACGAGGTTCAAAGAGGAGGGGTTGTAGAGATTAAAGGTTTTTTTGACTAATATCCAAACATTGGCAGTGGTTCAGGCTGATATAGAAATCCAGAGTAAGTTCAGCAAAATCAGTATATCACATGATTTTAAAAAAATCCATTTAACTTGCTTATTTTTCAATGAGATAGCGCTCAAAATTATATATCACTAAACCACTGCCCACGATGAAAAGGAGGTAAATAAAATGTCTACACAGATTGTTATTCAAACATACAACGCGCACATATGGAAAGGCACTGTTCCAGGTTTTTTCTCC
>DATKYR010000215.1:0-27710 GCA_035528395.1 Sedimentisphaerales bacterium | reverse complement strand
TATGAACCACAAAGGCACAATCACAGGTATATGCTTCTTGAACTTCTCATCGAAGCATTCGACAGGACTTTTTTCTCGAAACCTTGCAGCTATGCGGCCGTAGCCACAGGGACATGATCTCGAGTTCCAGTATCTGCAGTGAGGACATATAAATATCATAATCCAGAAGGCTCCCGCCGCACCGTATGCCAAATAAGCAGCCGCTACTATCAGTCCCCATGCCGAGCTGCGAAAGCCCACTATAAAAATAGCCATTCCCAGCACTGTCATAGCCATGTAAGGAATGTTGTTGACAAGCTCCTGAGCAGACGAGTATTCCCGCATATTCAGGCAGTTCTCATCGTTTGCGTTGTTGCTTGATACTTTCATGTTCACTTAAGGTTCACCCGGTGAAGCACTCTTGGCGAGGATTTTCCATATCAACTGCAAGTTGTATCTTCTTGCGATACTTGGTGCGTTCTTTTACAAGATCTGACGTATTATTTGGGCTATCCGTGCTGATTTTGCAGCCATACGATACACTTTGTCCTCCAATATATTCCTCTTTCTACTTTGTCGTATTGGGAGACATAAGCTGCTCGATTCGAAACAGGTCACTCTCTTTCATGATTATGCACTGCTGTGAGAGTTTTTCCAACTCTTGCACTTCACGTCTCACTATGTGCTTGAGGTACTCGGACTTCGGTCTGAAAATCAAAACAGGGCCTGTGCCGTCCTTGCGGCGGATGGCGACATGAATCAGGTCGATCGACATCACCTCAGCCAGGCGAATATCGAGCCGGCCAATACAGTTACCTGTGCCGATAACCAGACCGTCGGCCATGCACGAATATGGGGTCTCCATAGGAATATAGCAAATGATATCGAGATCGTGCCTGCCCCATTTGGCATCGAATTCACGCAACGCTACCTGGCCGATACGCCACCCCAATACGTTCCAGGGCCCAACATGGCCGTGCATTCGTTTGATCGCACCCCACCAATCCTCAGGTGCCTGTCCCTGGTTCCAAGGATTTTCTCCAGGAGTAGAGCGACCCGGCACTTCTGATTTCTGGGCGTTGGAGACAGGGTCGTCCTGGTGAGCCAAAACAGCAACAATCCCCAGGCCGAAAATACCGAGAACAATGGTACACAAACATACTCTTTTCATGATTCTATTCCTCAAAATAAACTCCAGCAGATATTCAAAATACTATCTTGTCATTAATCTTCAAACGAACCAATTTGTCGGCCTTTTCTCAAACGCATTCGGACTATAACACCCTTCTTGTTCTCCGTGCTGTACCACGTTTCCTTTGGCACGGGGTATTTCAGCTCTTTCATACTATCCAGATCAAACCTGGGCCCTTCACTATATAGAACCCAGCTTACCGGTGAGTCTTTCAGAGTGTAATAGGTATCCCCTTCTTCTTTCTCATTGTCTGGAAATCCATCTGGAACCCAGAGATATGCCCCATCTTGAATAACGAAGGTTCTGTTATAGATTAGTTCCCCTACCGACCTGTATTTATATGTGTATCCTCGGTTAAACCTGTCTTCTATGCCTGCAGCCATAAAAGTATCGCTGCCTGGCGCCGGCAGATATCCACTCTCAACCAGCTCAACGGGAAGCTGATAGAAGTGCCCTCCAAGCATACAGTCCACGCGAGTTGGGGGATATTTATTGTCATTATCAAACGAATAGGCCTCAAGTGCCATCCCGATCTCACGCAGCTCAGCATTGACTGCAACAACTTTTGCCTGAAGACGGGCCTGCCCCATTACAGGAAGCAAAATCCCCATTAACAAAGCAATGATGGAAATAACCACCAATAACTCAATTAGAGTAAAGCCACGTTTCACAGCTTAACACCATTTTTTGAAAAATTTCCCGCTTCAGTTTCTTCCTTGAGCCAGTCCTCGACGAACATGGCAAAATCAACGGAGTCAACTACACCGTTCAAATTAATATCACCCGATCTATCTGCCTGACGGTGTTCACGACTGGCTAAAACAGAACCATTTCCGTCATAGTTCATCACATACAATCGATATCCATCGATTAGATACGGGCTTTCCTGGTCCATAATCCCAATGACATCGAAAGGCTCGGTCAGATTATTTGAGCCGGCATAAATACCATTGCCGCGCCCCAATTTTATGTCGAGCGTCTTTGTGCCATCGGTTATTACTAACTCCCCATGCGGACGCCAGTCGTTTGCATCCACGAAATAAACATCTTCAATTTTTATCAGCCGAGCCTGATAATACTCACAGCCACTTTGTCGATTAGGGTCAAAAATGAACTCGTCATCACCGTCTTTTAATTCGTCCAGCGTAACAACTTCCGGACGAGGCAAACCGACACCTCGCTCCACAAGCTCAATGATAAAATCGTGGTCGGGATTCTTATTATGCTGCTCGTTGATATTTAGTTTCCCATTGTATGAAAGATAATAGCCCGTCACTCGTATTCTATCACCGACACTAAACTGAGCAGCGTTCAAACGGCTCAACTCCATAACGAATTCTTCGTTGGTGTACCCTCCCTCAGGAGAGACCCACGGCAGATTGTTATAAAGCTGTCCTAACCAGACAACCGTGCCCGCGTGGTCGTCTCCCTCACCCTGAAAGAATATTTGCCACTGCCCGCTAATATTAAAAGTCTCCGTTATCGTATCATCTGGCGTCGGGTCCAGCATGTCCGCAGGATTGTGCAGCAAAATCCCTTCAAGAACAACTTTATCGGTTGCGTTATACGTGTGTTCACCGCTGGCATCTACTGCTTGAAATTCCGAGTGAGTTACCTCGGCAACAGTGGGAACGGCTTTTACGATGGCGCAAAGCGCCAAAGTCAAAACTGTTGCTAAAGCAATAAACCTTCTCATGACCAATACCTCCAAAAAAAGTTGATAAATTATCGAACTTTGCACATACAAAGTTCACGTTTGCTCTGCTGCGCATAAAAATATCAGATTCGTGCTACTATGTCAAAAAGAATTTACAAAAAAAATGAAACTGTAGTAAGATTACCGGCTTTGTTTTCTACAACTCTTTACATAGCAAGTAGTTGGAGGCAAGACCGCTCGCCTATTTCTACAATGGCCCAGTATCAAGATTCAGAACAAGCGTTTTCTCTTAATTTTGAGCTCTTTTTCTAAAGCTGGCAAAGCTGGTGGCACCGTATATTTGCCGGTAAATTTACTACAGTGTCAATTTTTCCAATTAAATTGAAACTAAGGAGCGTTCTTTGAGATTTCATAAATAAACTTAATATAGATTTTCTGAAAAAAGTAGCATTTTCATCATTGTTTTGGCAATATATGGTGGAATGATTTGATATTTTGTTAACAGGAACGTTCAGTTTCAATGTGCTGGAATAAGCAGAGATTCCAAAGATGTTATGTCAAAGATGTGGTGTCCGGCAGGCGCGAACCATAGTAACCAGTTGTAACGGCTTCGAGTGTTATGAACTTCACCTTTGTCTTAAGTGCCGAAACGGAGTCAGCGCATTTCCATCTCCCGATGAACAGCAGAAGGTTGTGGCATCGGCCATGGAGTCAGCCAAGGAAACTGGTTTAGATGAAGAAAGTGTTTCCGACGTTCTCGGGATCGATGTGGAGGAAATTCGACGGGTTTTAAGGGGCAAGGGTGTTTCACACCCTGCCGTTTGGCAGGTCATCAAGAAACACTTGAGGATGGATTAGATAGCATGTCCCAGAAGTCTCTCTCGAGATTTCGAATCCTAACCGCACTCCTCATCACAGCATGATCAGACGCATCCAGCAAGTTGACATATGCACGCAAATCACAAGGAGGACGCGACCTTTCCAGCGGACTGCAGCGACACCATATCAACTCACCAATTGGCTATGGTGTCGATTAGTTCTCCGTAAGCATCCCGGATTTCAAGCTTCACAGCCACACTACCGTCCAGCTTGTGCGTTGCGCAGGATAAACATGGATCGTAAGCACGTATGGCCATCTCAACCTTGTTGAGGATACCCTGGTCATAATTACCATTCTTGATCATAGTTTTCGCTGCCTGCTTGACAGACATATTGATGGGTGCATTATTATGGGTTGTACCTACAATAAGATTGACATTAGTTATCAGCCCGTTCTCATCCGTCTCATAGTCATGGATCAATGTGCCTCTGGGTGCCTCAACACAGCCTACACCACGCGCCGCTCGAGGCTTGACGGGAACGCGAGTTTCTTTGCCGGTAATTTCGGAGTCGTTCAAAAGCTCGATGGTGTGCTCGGCGTTGTAAACCAACTCGATCAGCCGCGCGTAGTTATAAAGCAGCGTCTCTTGGGCGAGTCGACCAAACTTCTCCCGGAACTCTTCGAGTTCTGCTTGCGCCAACGATGTCGCCATCTTGTCGCATACGTTGATACGGGCAAGCGTATTCGTCCGGTAAATGGCACTCGGACTGTCAAGATTCATCGAGAAGCTTCCCCACTTTTTCGCGTAGGGGAACTTCAGATATGTCCAGGTCTCTACATGCTCGCCGATGTACTCCGTGTACTGGTCAGAGGTGAATTCATCGTACGTCCCGTCGGGCTTCATGAGTCTGAGCTTCCCATCGTAGACGTTCAGGCTTCCATCGTCGGTCACTGTCCCAAGGAAGCCAGTCTCGATCACACCCAGGGTCTTTATGGTGTCAAGGTATTTAGGGAAGATGTTCTCCTTAGCAAAGCCGATGGCGAACTTTGCGAAGTCCAGGACTTCGTCCGCCATGGGAAGGAGCTCTTCCCGCTCCTTCTCCGTAAGTGGCTTCGAGAAACCCCCGGGAACAGCCGTCACTGGATGAATTGACTTACCCGAAGCGATGCCCAGCATCTGCGTGCCGAGGTGCCGAGCCCGCACGACCTTCTTTCCGAGCTCCGGGTTCGACTGCACAATGCCGAATACATTGCGGACGGAGTAGTCCGCCTCCGGACCCATTACGAAGTCCGGGCCGGCCAGGAAGAAAAAGTGAAGTATCTTGTCTGAGCAGAAGGCGATGCTCTGACAAAGGTCCCGGAGCTTAGTGCCCGTAGGTGGTGGTGTCACTCCAAAGACCGCATCGTTGGCCTTCGCCGACGCTATGTGATGGTGCCAGGGACACACTCCGCAGATGCTGGTAACGATCCGGGGTAGCTCCTCGACAGGGCGGCCGATGCAGAACTTCTCGAAGCCGCGAAGCTCCACCACATTCACGAAAGTGTCTGCCACATTACCGCTGTCATCGAGATTTATGGTTACCTTGGCGTGACCTTCTATTCTGGTTACTGGAGAAATTGTGATTGTTTTCATATGTTTGTCTCCTAATTACCTCGGACGCGCAGGAAACGCACCCAAGTCGATTTTGACCCCCAATGTTTCTGTTCAATATTGCACATCTGTCCGGTACTTGTTTTGCATCCAGCCCTACAGATGAAATCGGCCTAAACATATCAACTAATAAACTGGTACCTTTTCGGATATACGCCTCAGGAATCTCCATTTCCTCTTTTCCTTGGTTTGGTCGAAATCCTTATGAATAGTAGACCTGTAAAATCGAGCGTTTCTCTGGAGTGTCATTCCGGTCAAACCAATACAATACCGTAACATGTGAATGTTTATCCAATCCCATAAGCCCAGGTTCATATTTCTTGTCAATGACAATCATTGTTCGATTGTCTTCCTTTACCACCTTCCCAATTGGATAAAGTATGAATTGTTTGGGTGAAACATGGCCTCCTTTTGCAGTGTATGCTCCGGTGCATCCTGCGATAAGTGTGATCGTAGCTGCTAATATCGCGAGACATAAATATCTCATAGAGTGATCCTTTCCACTATGATTATAATATTCAGTCACTCAATATGGGTATGATCACTGAAGAAGCTCTCACGGTTCACTCAATGTTGCCAGCTAATCAATATCTCCAGAACATGTATAGAGTAAGAAGTTTCGTCACATCCCTTCCCTGCCGCTGGCCTATTTGCTAATTTGTAATCGCAGTTTTTGTTTCAAATCGGCCCACATTAGATTCTTTCGTGGGAACAGCCCCGGCTAATAGTCTTGATTGGGTCTTTTTTACAGTCGAAGATTTTGACTTCTATTGGCATCTGACCGGGCAGAGCATGAGTAGAACAGGAAAAGCAAGGGTCATAAGCGCGGAAGCACATCTCCAGCATATTTAATATGCCGTTACTGACCTGGGCTTCGTGGATGACCGCCTTTGCCACTTTTTTCATCGATAGGTTCATTGCAGGGTAATTAATACTGGAAGCGACCAGAAGGTTAAGTTTTTTGATGAAGCCTTCATCGTCACATTCGTAATGATGTATGAGCGTACCGCGGGGGGCAGCGATAATACCAACGCCGACTGTGGGCTTGTCAGTCGGAATGTTGCGAACATTTTCAGAGATGATTTCAGAGTCTTCTACCAACTCCTTAAGTCTTTCAGCCGCGTACATTACCTCGATAGCACGGGCCCAATGGAACGCCAGCGTAAAATGGGCTGGCTTTCCGCCCAGCGTGTTAAAGAAGTATTCCGCCGCCTCCTGCGCTAGTGGTGTGGGAATTCTATCAGCCACATTAAGGCGTGCCAGAGGAGCCACGCGCACGATACCGCTATTCGGGCCGTCCTTAAAGCCATGCCAGCCTACTTTGCGCAGGTATGGCATCTTAAGATAACTCCACGGCACAACGTGCTCAGCCATATGTTCGAGATACGTTTCCGGTCCATATCGACCGAACTCTTTGCCAGCCGGATCGATAATACGAATGTCACCATCATAGAAATTAAGCTCGTTATTTTCGTTGACCATCCCCATATAGTAGGTTTCGTGGTAGAATAGATTCTTGTTTACCACCACATCTACAAGTGGTTTTTTCTTGAGGATGAAATCATCGACCACGTGCAGAGTGAACTTGCCAAATTCGACAAGCTCGTCTGCCATTTTTGCAATCTTGTCTCGATTCTCTTCTGAGAGTGGCTGCGATACGCCACCTGGCAGGCCAAAAATCGGGTGTGTAGCTTTGCCGCCAATAATCTCCTGAATCTGTGCACTATAGGCCCTGTTGACGAGGACTTTTTTCCCGATTTCCGGTCCCACAACATCGATTACTCCGACGATATTTCTCTCTTCCGGCTCTGCTGCCCAGCCGCATATAAAATCCGGACCCACCGCCATAGCATAAATATGGGCGATATGACTGTGTAGCATGTGGGCACAGTAACCCAACTCGCGGAGTTTTTTAGCGACCGATGTTGGCTCGACCGCGTATGCCGAATCCAGTGCTTTTACCGCCGCCAAGTGATGTGGCCAGGGACATACACCACATAGACGTGTTGTGATACGGGGTATTTCTTCAATTGGCCGACCTTTACAAAACTCTTCAAAACCCCGCAATTCGACGACCTGAAAGTAGGTATCTTCGACTTCGCCTTTGTCATCTAAAAAAACGTTTATCTGCGCGTGGCCTTCAAGCCGGGTGGCAGGGGCTATGCGGATAACTTTTTCTTTGACCTTATATTTCTTATCTTCAAGCTTTGGATAGCTCATCTCTCGTACCTCCAATTTTGTAAGCCGTGAACGTAAAAAGGGCTTTTATTTTGCTCTTGTTTTACTCTACTCCACTGATAACGCTCGCCGATCCGACATGTCATAAAGCTTGCGTTCTTTCTCCACGTTGATCCCCAAAGCATCGCGCTTGCTCTCGATATGTTCAAGTATCATCTCGGCGGCCTTGACTGGATCAGATTCAACAGCCCAATGACCACCAAGGTCTTTTTCAATTCCGTTGAAAAGATAGTCACTGACGTTTTCACTGCCGGAAACCGGAAGCAATTCCTTGGCAAAAACGACCAGCACACCGCTCGCCACAAAGTACTGGCCGATGGAAATTGCCTTTTCGGTGATCGATTCCAGACAGGCGCCGGCCGCCGGTAACTCTGAAATATCCTCTCCGAGGCCCCCTTCGTGCACAATTTCCGTGCATGCAACCAACAGCCGGCTATTGTCGACGCAACTGCCGCAGGTAAGGACAGGCGGAATGCCAACCGCTTCGCAGACTTCTCTTAGACCCGGCCCGGCCAGTTCCAGCGCCTTTTTAGGATTTGTAAGCCCAAGTTTGCTACAGGCAATAGTCGCACAGCCTGTCGTTAGGACCAAGACGTCGCGTCTAATCAATTCTTTAGCCAAAGTGGTGTGGGTAAAATCCTGTGGTACCTTGGGGTTGGAGCAGCCCACTATGCCCACAACGCCGCGGATTCGGCCATTTATGATATTGTCATTCAATGGCCGGTAACTGGCGCGAAATCTGCCGCCAAGTATATAGTTAATGGACTCGTGGCTAAAGCCAACCACCACCTTTTCCTTTTCGCTTGGGATGTCAACTTCGCCGCGATTCTTATAGTTATCTATGGCCATCTTGACCAGCTCTCTGGCAGTGTTCAGTGCCGTCTTTTCTTCCATTGGAACATGCTCAACACCAAGGATTCTTGCCTTATCAGCAGTAGTAATCAGCTTAGTATGGAAGCATTTGGCTATTTCGGCCAATCCCTGCATCACGCATTGCACGTCTACGGCCATCAATTCGATTGCTCCAGTAGCGATGGCCAGTTCCTGACTAAGGAAGTTGCCCGCGATCGGAACCCCATGACGCATCAGCAGCTCATTAGCAGTACAGCAAATTCCTGCCACGTTAATTCCCTTGGCCCCGATCTCTTTAGCTCCGGCCAGCAGGTCTTCACCCTGTGACGCAGCGACTATCATTTCCGACAGGATAGGCTCGTGCCCATGAACGATGATATTTATCTCATCCTTCTTCAAAACCCCTAGATTCACCTCGCCACGACCAGGATAAGGTGTTCCGAACAAAACATCCTGCAATTCAGTAGCAAGCATAGAACCGCCCCACCCGTCAGCGAGGGCTGTCCGACTGGCATGCATTAGGATGTTCTTATAATCCTGGTCCACGCCCATATGGGTTCTGTGAAGGGCCTCGACCACCTCTCGGTCCACGGCGCGAGGAGTAATATCAAGCTTTTGCCATATTTCCCGGCGCGGTTGCGGGGCTCGGCGGGCCATCAGTTGCTTGCCTTCCGGCTTGCCAAATTCGGCCAACGCAACTTCTCCGACATCGATGGCAATTTCACTTATCGAACGACCTTTAGTTTCTACGCCTAATTCCTGGGCTAACCTATACAACTTGACCGTGTCCCTAAAATCGTAGTCCGGCGCCTCGCCCCGAGCTGTGGCAAGGAATACCTCTGCTACTCCTCGGCCGTGATCACTGTGGGCGCTGGCGCCTGCAGCAACGGCTCTGAGAAAGTTGCGCGCGACTATAGTATCTGCGTCAGCTCCACAGACTCCAACCCGGGGTTCTTCTCCAAAGGGATTAATTCGGCAAGGCCCCATAGTGCAAATCCGGCAGCAGATTCCCAGTTTTCCGAAGCCACACTGTGGCAATTGAGCTTCAAGCCTATCCCAGGCATTCTTCTGGCCGGCTTTATTCATCTTAGCTATCATCTTCTGCGCCGCTTTATCAACACTGCGTTCTTGTGGTTCCATAAAAGCTCCTCATACTAAGGTTCAACAATTATTCAACTATCGGGATTTCCTGCATACGAGGCTTACAATACCACCATATCTTTCAATTTCTATGAATTGCCAAATCCACAATAGAATTGCAACTGTTTTGGGTTTTTGGTACCGGAACTTTTCAGAGTGCCAACGCTTTTATTTAGCTCCATGCTCTTTGTGTGAAATTTTTAGCTTTGCCCTGTTCATTTGTTTGTTCAATTTACTTCGATACTTCTCTATCGCGGCTGTCAGTGTAATCACAGCTAATTTTGCACAATGTTTGTGTTCTTCGGGGAGACCTTCAAAATATTTATCAACATCTTCCGGTTTAATCCGAAGTGCTTCTTCTATGGATTTTCCCTTTGCTGTTCTTGTGACATAACTGGCACATGTAATTGTGGCACCACAACCATCAGTCATAAACTTGATATCACTTATCTTTCCATCTCTGATGACTAAATATATTTCGAGAGTATCTCCACAGACACCCGTTATGCTGACATAGCTGTCTGAATCTTTTATCTTCCCAATGTTTTTGGGTTTTAAAAACTCGTTTTTGAACTTCTCCGAATAGCCTTTCAATATAGCTTCTTGGAGATTCTGCGCAATTTTGTCATGCTTTTGTGTTATTTGTCTTTACCCCTATTTTCTTCCCGCGAATGTAATTGTTTGTAAGACGTAAGTGAATTAAACCTTTATCTGGAACTACGCATCTTCTTTCTACGCCCATGCCCATCTCTGGCTCGGCCACGGTCCAAAGGCTGCCTCCACATTCTACGCCTTCGGCAATCACGCCTGCCCGCTGCTGTGCTGGCGCGAGGAACAAAACATGCGGGGGGCAGGAGGAACAACATGTCGGTGACATACCTCACAACTGGGCCAGCGCCGAATTCATCCATCTGGTTCGGCACCTGCTCGTTCTTGAACGTGGCGAAGAACTCCATTTGCTGTATGCATTGCCTCGCATGTGGACTAAGGGGGGCGACAGGACAGAAATAGTCGATATCCCGACGTCATTCGGCCCTATCAGTCTGACCCTCGATATAGACCAAACGGGGGAGTCTTCTATCATCAGAATAGATCCCCATAACCGCGAGCCCCCGAGGGAAATTGTCATGCACTTAGAACATTTTCATAAGTCGCCAAAGCGAGTGGCCTCGTGCCTGGAAGACAGTGACTTTCTTGTCAACGTAGACTTCAACAGATTGCCTTGAACAAGTCTAGCCGAAGTTCGTCAGTTAAAAAAGCTTTTTGGCTATTTTCAAAAAAATATGTTTGCTGCGAACCAATCAGGAGCGATTTGAGGGATATTATTCTGGTAAACGCTTTGTAGTATAGACCTACCCAATTGAAACATAGCAAAATCCCAGTCATCATTGCCATTAGTCAAAAAGGGTTTTGCTATGTTTCTCAAAAGATGTACCCGTAAAAAGAATGGTAATCAGCTCCTTTCTAACTCGGAGGTTACTCTCTCGTCATTGTCGCACCGCACTCAGGACAACTTCTTTGATTACATGGCTGTCCAGCGACGTGAGGTACTTTGCGACCACAACTTAGACATAGGCAGTTTCCGCCCGGTCCTGCTGCAAATGGACCACCCATTCGGCCTCTGCCTGGGCCGCGACGGCGACCTGTTTCGGGTCCTTGGCCAGCTGGCCCTGTTGCATCTCCTCTTGGCATAATGCCTCCCCTTTCTCAAGTTTGAACTCGGCAAAAGATTCTAAGCCACCAAACGTTATACCTTGCGTTCGGTAGATCCTCAGCTCCCTATCCTCTCGGTCCTCTCAACGGATTAGCACAACTGGACGGTGTCACAGCCGAAGCAGAATTGTGCCAATTCTTTTCCATTGCTCCGTTCCATCGCTCCGTGGCATCTTGAACTAACGAAGCAAATCCCTGCTCTTGGCTCCTCCTTCAAGCAGGGACTTGCATCTATCAATCTAATACGTCCATCTCACCTATTCTCGCAAAGCCATCGAGAACTGTGTTTGAGTTTAGTATGATTTTGAGCAAAATAGTCGGCGTTTCTCACCGTCAGCCCAGTGCAGAACGACCGTTGTCAGCCCATCATTCTTCTATGGGTTCTGATTGAGATTCTTGCTTGCGTCGTGCCAACGGCATCCTGTACCGCCATCTTTGTAAAGCCAAGTGAATGAGTATGGCATGACGCCGTCGTTGTCATCGATGTACATCCTCGCCGCCAGGCCGTACTGACTCAGGTTGTTTCTGCAGACGATTACCCTTACCTGCTTCTTTGCCCGCTGCAACGACAGTGAAGTATCATTCGTCCGCCACCACCTTCATATCACCATCGGCCACCATCTGCGGCGGCACCAGCACCCTCTAAATTCGCCTTAGCCTTGACTTCACCGTTCGTAAACCGAAGACCTTTTTAAATTTTCTCAATCTCTCTTGCGTTTGCAGCGGCCATAAATACAATGCAGTAACTTGATTACATTTTTGTTCTCTATGTGATAGTACACCCTCGTACCATCACGTCTGGAGTTTAGAATACCTTTATCGCTCATCATATTAAGCTGCTGACTTGTAATGGCCTGTTTGCTGGCCAGCGCCTCCACAATGTCATTGACACACATCTCCTTTGCCTGCAGCAACTCTACAATCTGTAGCCGGACCGGATGCGCCATCGCCTTCAGAATCTCGGCGGCATGTTCCGCTGCCTTCTTATCCATTTGAAAACCATGAAAGAAATTTATAGCTTATCACCGTGTAACCGACATCCTCTATAACTCACAGTCACGTTGGTTCTGGTGGAATTCAGACTTCATATGAAGAATATTTGCTTCGTAGGTGTTATGCACTGGGTACCTCATATTGAGCAAGTGCTTTTCTCAATTCTTCATTTCGCGGAGCCGCAACTCCAGGCGCCGGTCTTTCTCCTCTTAAATAGTAGACAGGGAGAGTCACACCAATATGAAAATCTAATATGCCTTCATTACAAAGTTCTTTTGCAATACTATGCACTTCTTTGTCTGAGTGATCATCAAATCTTAGCACCCCACCAGTCCCCACTTTGGCATCTTTTCCTTCAATATAAGTATAACGGTAATGCTGAGAGTCCAACAATTTCCTGATTATCTTTCTTGCTATTTCATTATTCTTTAGTAGGTCAACGGCTCTCTCACTCAAGTCCATTTTCTATTTCCTCCTTGCTCTTTAAATAGAACTAAATTTCAGCTCCATACGGACTGGCTGCGTGTGAATTGGACAAAAGGTCATTTCGCTTCCCTTCTATTCATACTGTCGTGCGTTCGGCGGTTCGGCTTTTCGCTGTGAACTCACTCACGGCGTAAGAAAAAAAGGCGCTGTGATAATCGTCTTAATCATTCCGCATCCTTCCGTTCTCAAGATGCAATGTGCATATTGAACAGCGGACGCGTCATGGGTGACCAGAAACACCGAACCACCCGTGTTTGCAAATTCTACCAAAGATTCAATTACAATCTCTGCGTTTTCCCTGTCGAGGTTTCCGGTCGGCTCATCAGCAAGGATAAGATTTGGGGAATTAATGAACGCACGTGCCAGAGCTGTACGTTGCCGTTCACCCGTGCTCAGTTCAGCCAGAACGTGATGCACACGTTCAGTTAGACCAAAACGTCCGATGAGCTGCATGGCCTCCTCGTGAGTGTTTTCTCCCTTCGTCAAGATCGATGGCGTTAGAATATTCTCGAGAACACTCAGGTAAGGTATCAAGTGAAACTGCTGAAAAACAAACCCTATTTTCTCGGCCCTGAATTTCGTCCTTTCATCACTGGACAGAGCATACGGATTCTGGCCGCCAATCAGGATTTGACCTTCATCTGGTGTAAGCAGAGAGCCTGCCGTGAGGAGCAAAGTGGATTTTCCGCTTCCGCTCGGCCCTTCCACGGCCACAAATTCACCTGAGTCCACATGCAATGAGACCTCATCCAGTGCTCTGACCTGTTTGTTCGGCGTATGGTATATCTTCGTGATATTCTCTACTTTAAGCACTACACACCTCATTTTTCCCTGAGCACTACAACGGGGTCCTGTTGAGCCGCAATCATCGCAGGGATCCAGCCGGATATGACAGTTAACACGGGCGCTGTAATCAGGGCCAGCAATAAGGGGCCAGGATCAAGCAGTTTTCCAACAGCAATTCCTTCGATGTCTCCTTCCATCGCAATACCAAACCATCCGCCAAAGCCAAGACCGGCAAAAATCCCTATCGCCCCTCCAAGCAATCCCATGATTAGAAACTTCGGCGATTTGCAATTTGACTTGCCCAGATGGCTTCACTGCCTGACAGGTACTGCTTGTACCCCACTCCCCGTTTTGAGGATTGCATGAAGGTCACTTGAATGGACCTTAACCTAAGTAGTGATGTCGCGTAGTGTCATCTTGGCGGGTATTCTCAAGGATAATCTCTCCTGCAGGACCCGCAATATCAATTCGCCTTGAGTACTAATTCGATTCTTTTACAAACAAAAGCGGAAACACGATATCGCTTACACAACAAGGTATCCACACAGCGAGAAAAAGAAACAAAAAGATAGTAATGTAGGAAAGCACACTTAAGGTTTCTCCTTTAGCCATGATAATATGAAACAGTGATGTCCACGTACTTAATAAAACATGTCCGGCATGTGGAAATTTTGTTTTGGGCCAAAAATATGCTATTACAATACCTGCTATTGCTAAGGGATTCACCAACCACCATTTTTCGATAAAGCCTATATGGATACCTCTGTTAGGCATATGGAGCAAAACCTCACCTAAATAAGGGATTAATGAATCGCTTGTTGTTGCGATACCGATAGAACCTATATAGCCAATCATTAGTAAAATCCAAAGGTTACACTTACCTTTCATGCGTCCGCATTTGTGAATTTCGTACATAGAAGCTGTAACTAGGGCACTTAGCAGAACATGAATTGGATGAAGTGTATAGAAAATAGAATATGAAGCTTTAGGGGACAATGTCTGGGAAAGATACATAACGATTATTCCTGTAATTGCCCCAAAAAGAGTAAAAGGAGCGTGGTCTCTTAACTCTTTCAATATTTTCTTAGGCATCGGTCTGGCCTTTGGTCAACTTTAAACGGAAGTTCATAACGTTATATTACGGCTTGATAGTAAAGCTGTTGATTATGCGGTTTTGCTTCGATTCTTCCCACAGACGACAACTCCTCTACGCACTTAACAGCTTCGTTTCGATGGAGGCCAAGACCTGCGGCAATATCTTCTATACAGCAGGGTCTGCGTTTTAGAAGAGTTAGAATGTCTTCGCAACGAGTAGAAAAATTCTGCTGCTCAGTAACGCCCTGATAATCAGCGATAATTTCCACATTTCCATACAACTGGCGGGCTATAACTTTCAGTTGATTGGCCGGAACCGGGATGGCAAAATCTTCAGCTGCTGGCCTGGTCACAGTATTTATTTGCACTTTGTCAGGACATATCAATTTTATGCAATGTGCAAGCATGTTTATCTGAGCCTCTACGGTGGTCACACCACTCAGAAGGAAAACTTCGAGCCAATACCTCCCGGCGTATTCATCTCGGAATTCTACAAGTCCTTCCAGCATCCTGTTAAAAGATATATCCCGGTGAGGTCTATTGATATATCGAAACAATTGATCGCTTCCAGCATCGAGGGAAGGAAGGACCAGATCGGCAGCCATCAAAGAGTTTCTCACCTCTGGCAACCACAATAATGAACCATTCGTCAGCACTGCAATGGGAATGTCGGTAATTTCCTTAATTTTGCGAATTGCTTCTCCAACCTTTGAGTAAAGTGTTGGTTCACCAGAGCCGGATATTGTTATGTAGTCAGGTTTGGTGTAAAGTTTGCTTTTGAGTTGTTTGATAACGATCTCAAGTGGGATCCACTCACTGCGTCGAGTAGTTTTATTGGCTGTTCTTCCCAACTGACAGTAGATGCAGTCATAAGTACACGTCTTGAATGGTACGAAATCAACTCCGAGTGAACGTCCCAGCCTCCTTGATGGTACTGGACCATATATGTACTCTCGCTTGTTTTTGTCGGTAGTTCGGACAGTCATAATGTCGGTCCTCTTTAGAGTCAGGAGTCAGACCCGCGGTGCATGAATGAATACTCAGGTCAACCTTTCGTAAGAAACATGAAGCTTTGGTGTTGTCCGTCGCAATGTGAAATGTCCTATCCAGGGGATTGTATCGACGCGATATTCCAACACTTCCAACTATTTCTATTTCGGCTTACCTTGGGTCTGATGTGAACGACACTGTGCGAAACACTCCCACAAAGGATGGACTAAAAAAACGGGGCAGCGTATAACCACTAATACCATCTTGAAAATTTCTTAAACAAAAGATACAGTTCATTGCTATAACAATTTATTATATTTTGATACATTCCATTTTTAACAAAACAAGATATCGTCATTTTCCTCTTAATTTAGGGTAACTTTGAGGCATTTCTGTTGTTATATCCAGTTTTATATCTAATGGATTGTATCTATGCATCATGCTCACTTTTCCAACTAACCTTATTTTTACTTGAGAAACTCCTTTTCTATCGGTATATGTTTTCGCTCTTGTTGTGTAACTGTATAGTACAATCATACTCTCTAATTCCTCCTGAATTAGTTTTAGGAGCTCTTCCCCTCTGATTCCAAAATATTTATTTTTTAATCCCTTAAAAGTAAATGTTCTATCTTTAAATTCATTTATTAAGTAGATCGCTAAATTTATCCCTTTACTTTCCTGATTGATTATATTTTTCTTTCTTTTTATCAAATCAGTTAAAAACATTTTGCTTTACCTTGAAAATATTTGTTTCTTTCTTTCGAATCGAGATTTGAAAGAGTTAGAAATCTTCGATTTCAGACTATTTGTATTCTCTTGCTCCAAATATAGTTGTTTTTGTTCTCAACATATTAGAGCCCTCTTCAATTGCCTCTTGATAGGAATTCGTCATTCCCATGGAACGATACTTCATATTTACATTGGGTATACCAAGGTATTTGATTCTTTCAAATATCCTTACCCTCAGACTGCACCTCAGATCCTTATTCATAAAATCTCCTCCGATACGTCAATCAATCGTGACTGGTCAAAGTACTTGCTTTTAGCCGTAGCTTTGACTTGGCCGGCCTGAAGAATCTCAGCCTCTAATATATACAGAGGATGTGAAGATCGTTTAATTCGTGCTGAAACTGTCGCTTCTTGGTTTATTACAACAGGGTGCCGAAATCTTGTCGTCATCTCAACCGTTACAGCTGCCTGACCGCGAGCGAACATGCATTGACCCATAGCACCATCCAAAATCGATGAGATTACTCCACCGTGCAGGACACCCGGGTAACCTTCAAAAGCTTCATCACACTGGAAGGTGGCTATAATACCTCCATTATTTGTCGAGACAAACTCTAAATGTAAACCCTTGCTGTTTGTTGAGCTGCAGACAACACAATTAGGGTGGACCCGATTGCATATATTAGCAGTTGTATTTTGCTGAGTTTCAATACTCACTCTATTTCCTTTTATTTGCTTCGATCGATTCTTGCTTCGCTTCAAAGGATATATCTTCATTTTCGATATGAACCAGCAGGATACCATTCGAAACACAGACGCAGGCTTCCGTTAGAGATAACTCGTTGCTAAGGCCATGTGTGGCTGAATGCAAGGACTCGTCCCCCAAAGAGTACTTTAATCCCTTTGTTCTCACAGTAAATGGGCCGGAGCCATATGGTATTAGTGACACAAGTGTCCCAATTTGGCCATGCAATATACATTTCTCACTTTTATCAACTGCAACAAGTGTAGATGTGCCGTCGAGGATAGCTATTCTACCTGGGTAACTAGCGACCAGTGCTACATTTCCTAATGTATGATCGAGGCAGCCGCCAATTGCTGCTACCAGGATGACCTGTTCGCATCCTTGTTCTAATGCATATTTGACAGCAAGTTCTGCATCTGACTTATCCTTGTCAGGTGAGTGGGGAATCCGCACAATACTGTTATCGTTGTTCCATCTATCAACAGTAATAGAATCCATATTGCCAATGATGATTCTGGGTTGGAGCCCGAGACCGGCAAGATGTTCTGCCCCACCATCTGCGGCAATCAGCAAATCACAGTTGCTCGCTACACGTTTGACCCTTGCAGAGTTTTTCAATTCGCTATTATAGAATATACAAGCCTTTTTTGCCGAATCAGTGGTCACAGATATTATCTCCTGTTTCGAGTGTGCCCCCCAAATAGGCTGACACAAGTTCTTCGGGTGAGCCGGTTGTTGCCCCTATTACAACTTCAATGTCATTCTGGGCAAACAACTGCTGAGCTCGCTGGCCCATACCGCCGGCAATAATAACGCTCACGTTGTTTTCATGTAACCATTTCGGCAGAACTCCAGGTGCATGAGCAGGAGGGATTGCATCATTTCTGTTTATAACCTTCTTGAGGTTGTCATCGATATCAAAGATTGCAAATTGATCACAATGGCCAAAGTGGGGACTCAGCCTATCTTGGGCTACTGGAATTGCTATACGCATTTTCTTATCTCCTTTTTTGAAATGTTGTGTTTCGACTAACTCCTGGGCGTTGTTATCAAGTTCCAGAATTGGACCCGATACGTTTCCGAAAGCTTTTGCCGTTTGACTTTGATTGTAGTGATATACAAATGGTTTTCCTGAATCACAAGATTGTACGATTTGAGGATCTATAGGGACTCGGCCCAGAAAAGGTACACCCATCTGCCGTGCCATAATTTCACCGCCACCGGATTTAAATACATCCGTTTTCTGGCCACAATGAGGGCAGACAAAACCGCTCATATTCTCCAATACACCGAGTACAGGTAGTTTGAGATTGTTACAAAAGCTGATACATTTACGAACATCTGACAAAGCAACTTCCTGAGGTGTAGTAACGATAATTGCACCATCGGCGTCTTCAAGAAGCTGAACTATCGAAAGAGGCTCGTCACCTGTCCCCGGTGGGCTGTCAACAATTAGGAAATCCAGAATGCCCCATTGCACATCCTTGAGAAATTGTTTGATCATCTGATACTTCATAGGACCTCTCCATATCACAGCGTCATCACTTCCTCGCAGTAGAAAACCTATGGACATGACCTTGAGATTTCGCCTCATTTCAACAGGCAAAATAGTATCTCCTATTATCCGGACAGTTTCTTTTTCCAGGCCCAAAATCTTTGGGACGCTTGGACCATGTATATCAATGTCGAGAAGTCCAACGCTTTTGCCGGCAAGGGCAAGTGACATTGCCAGATTTACCGCCACCGTGCTCTTGCCTACACCCCCTTTACCACTGAGTACAAGTATCTGATGCTTTATTTGTTTCACTCTTTTACGAATTTGCTCTTGCTCAGCTTGTATATGCTTCTGCTTATCTTGATCAACCTGAGGAGCTTGTGTTTTTTCCACCATAACCTATTTCCTCTCTTACTGTAATTCTACTTATTCTTCTTCAATCTCAGGGCATGTATTATGCCAAAACATAAACAACATTTCTCCATAAGGTTTTTATCTCCTCCGACACCCTCCCACCGGTATATTCAATTACTGTTGCCTTCATAATTTGAGCTTTTGTAAAAGCCTTATCGTAACGAATCTTGCCCGCCAGCTTAATACCGCGATTGCCGGCTTCTTCGGTAATTTGTGCGGTTATCTCTCGGTTCAAATCTGATTTGTTTATGCACAGTAATGTTTGAATTCCAAAGCTCGCGGCCAAATCCGCAACACGGCCAAGATCATGCTTTCCTGAAAGCGTCGGTTCGGTAATTATTAAAACCAGATCAGCTCCTGTAATCGATGCAATTACAGGACAGCCGATTCCTGGCGAGCCATCAATAATTATCAGGTCCTTTTCTTCTTCGGTAGCAATTCTTTTTGCCTCCTTGCGGATAAGAGTTACCAGCTTTCCGCTGTTTTCCTCTGCAATTCCGAGTTTGGCATGAACCATTGGACCAAATCGTGTATCTGATATGAACCACTGTCCATTTATGCAGTCATTAAACTCGATCGCATCAACGGGACAAAATTCAACGCATACCTTACATCCTTCACAAGAAATGGGATCAACGGTGAAGGTTTTTTCAACTACCTCGTTTCCCTCCCCATTAAGATGTATAGCATCAAATCTGCACAACTCCTGGCATTTTCCACAGCCACTACATTTCTCAGCAACTATGGCTGCCCGTTTGCCGCCGGAAAAATTGGATTCTTGCTTTATCTTTGGTTCTAAAACCAAGTGTAGGTCCGCTGCATCAACATCGCAATCGGCAAATACTGCATTTTTCGCAAGACTCGCAAATGACGCTACAATACTTGTCTTGCCAGTTCCACCTTTGCCGCTGATTACAACTAACTCTTTCATAAAATGGAAACCTCATATACAAGAAGTTGATTTGCCTGTCTTGGCTTTCTACTCTGAACCAAAGAATTTATCGCGCCACCAAAGGAAATGGCCCCATGGATTGTCGAGCTTGTACTTTTCATCATCGGGAACACCTGGCCAACAGCTAATCTCTTCAAGTAATGCAGGGCAGGATTTATCTTCTGCCAGCAGTTCATATGCACATTTGACGAGTATGAATTTTTTGTTTGCATCCGAATCTCCCTGATTGTGGTCGGGATGATATCTCAAGGAAGCTCTCCGATAGGCTTTTTTCAATTCGGTTCGATTTACACTTTCTCCAACTTCGAGTATTTGGCTGGCTGCATGGCGTGCCTTTAAATCAAGTATTATCGTTTCCACAAAATCGAAGTCGTCCATTTTCATACTTTCTGACTTACTTTTCTTTTTGATATATTCTCGTACAAACGCAGAAAATCATTTCGATATTCAGGCAACACATCTATAATCATGCTTCCCGTTGAATAAGCCTCTGCAATTCTACGGTCGTCTGGAATCTCAAGGATGACTTCTATACTTTCCTCGTCACAGTATCGTTGTACTCCATCATCACCTAAATCACTGCGATTTATCACCACCGCGAAGGGTAGCTTCAACTCTCTGACCATGCCGACCGCTAACTTCAGATCATTTAAGCCAAAAGGTGTAGGCTCGGTGACAAGCAAACAAAAATCTGCCCCCTTAACGGCCTCAATTACGGGACACGAGGTACCCGGCGGGGCATCTATTATAACCAATCCATCATTCGCAGCTCTCTCTTTGACCTTCTTTATCAAAGCAGGCGACCGCACGTCCCCTATATTAAGTCGTCCCTGTACGAATTTGACGCTATCGGCAGTACCCGATTCAACAAATCCGATTGGCTTTTGCGTTTCAGTAATGGCACCCGTAGGACAAACAAGCATACAACCACCACATGAGTGGCATAACTGCTCAAAGACCAGCGGTGTGTCTTTTAAGCAGATTATGGCACTGTATTGGCAAAGTTGACCGCATTTGCCACAACCGTCGCATAATTCTGTGTCAACTTCCGGCACACTGATCGTGGCATTGTGAGTTTCTCTAATATAAGGCTTAAGAAAAATATGCCCATTCGGCTCTTCAACGTCGCAATCAAGATACTGCACTGCTTTGCCCATCTGAGCAATTGAATAGGCAAGATTTGTTGCGATGGTCGTCTTACCTGTTCCGCCTTTACCACTGGCAATCGCAATTTTCATATCAAGCATAGACCTCGATATTATTAGGTTCATCCCAATCGAATCTGTCTTTTGCAAACCAGCCTTCTTGGGGTAAGGAATTAAAACAGATCGGCTCTGGATTGTGCCATTTATTCCCCGGCAATATTTCCCACTTTGTGTACCGATTCATCGGCGAGGCTGTTTTATCTATCCTGTAACCGTCCGGATGAAATCCGACATTGATTTCAGTTGCAGTAAATGTTTGTTCCATCGTGCATCTCCGCTATTGTGTTTCGTCGAATTGTCTTCGAATATACTGGCAGTAGATCGCTGACGCAGGGTTATGAGCCAAGACACGATCCTTGGCAATAAGCGTTGTCACAGGTGCCCCTGAAAGCTTGGCAAAGATCGCATCATGTCCAACACAAAGCCCACATATAATATTGAGCTGAGTCTCTGCCTCTTTTAGCAAATGGGCCTGTCCAGCCGGGTTACACATAACTTCTTGATTTCGTGATGAAATTTGTGTCAAATCAAAATCCTTCTTGTCAATTCCGCAAACTTTACAACACACAGACACTACCACGAAATGCTTCGAAAGAATCTCATCGATAATCTTTGCTTCTTCGCTTAAACCAATACAAAAGGCCAGACCTATCTTTTTATATCCTAATTCCTTTGCAAACAATATTATCTCACCCAGTCGCGTTTCTTTACTATAATAGCGTCCCTCAATTGCTGAAGCGGCCTTGTGTAATTCAGCTATATGGTTGTCTTGATATAATTGTCTATGATTGGAGGTCTGCGAAAAGCAATCCATGCCATCGCGACATTCTTTACTCTCGCATCGTCCACATTGCGGGGACATACTCTTTTTCACTTACCTATTCCTTTAGAAAGCTTACTTACTTTTTTTCTGAACAAGTATGATCGCCTCATTGGGACATTCTGAAACACAGGCGGCACAGCCGGAGCAGGCTTCGCTGTTGACAACAGCTTGTTCACTAACCTCAATGGCGCCTGTCGGACACACATCAATGCAAATACCACAGCCTGCACACTTGTCAGAGAGAACAACAGCAACCAAGTTCTGGCCTGCTTCCAACTCTCTTATCCTTTGCTCTACCTCATCTTTTTGCTGTTCCAGGACCTGTGCCTGTCCCCGCAGAAAAGCCTCTGCCTTCTCCCGATCAACATCTGGCTCTGACGAAAAAGCAGGCTGTTCTAATGCCGGCCAGCTGCCCATTCCGAAATCAGCACCCATACCCATGCCACGTCCGCGACCCATACCTCTGCCTCTGCCCATGCCTCGCCCCCATTCCATCACTGCGAACCATGCCGCGTCCACCACCGGTACCTAAGCCCATCCCGCCGCCTTGACCCATTGATCCGGTTGTCGTTTGGCCAGTTGCTACATTCATACCAAAGTGACTGGCTACATTCGGCCCCGAGGCAGACGAAAAAGTACCTGCTTTGAATTGCTCAACGGCGTTACGAACAGGTCCGGTAACATTAACGATAATCTGTATTCCCGCTTGATCAAATACGTTAAATGCGTTAGGCCCACAGTTGCCGGTGAGTACCGCTATTACTCCCTTTTCTGACATTAGTTGAGCCGATTGAATACCCGCGCCGCCGCCGAGGGCAATGTTGGGATTTTCAATCGCCTCATACTGCATTGTGTCGGTGTCGATGATCAAAAAATAGGGGCACCGACCAAATCGAGCCTCCACATTGTCATCAAGAGTAGGGCCCGTTGATGTTACTGCGATTTTCATAAGAGTTCCTTTCTATGAGAGGCCGCACGTTCCAGTTGGACAGGTTTCATTGCCCCGTGGCGTTAAGTTGTTGCCCTGTCCAACGAAGAAACCTGAAAAAAGTTTCTGCAAATCCGAGCTTTGGCACCGTTCGCAAACATGTTTGCGAACATCAGCTTTTTTTTCTAAAAACTCCATCATGTGTCCACACTTGTTGCATTTATATTCGAATATAGGCATCGTTTTAGTCTTCCTATTACGTCATTCTTGTACGCCACCTACCTTGGTGTCGGCCAGAGAACAAACAATTTGCATTCCCTTTCTTATACTGTTAGTTATGTGGCAACGATCAGCGGCCTGCAAAACACCTTGTTTTTGCTCCTGGGATAGCTTTGCGTCAAGGTGGATCTTGGCATCAATCCTTGTAGTGCGCGAAGTTTCAGCCTCTGTGCGGCGGCTCAACTCAATCGTCATATTGTCATAAGGAATGCTCTGTTCTTTGCAGAACTTGACGATATAACCGCCTATACACATTCCGATTGATGCTTCGAAAAGCTGAGCCGGCCACATCCCATCCCGCTCGTCATTGCCATCCTCGCCGCGTCCGGTTGTAACGGTATAGCCTCTGCACACGGCTGAAAACCGGAAGCCGCTTTCATGCTTCACTAAGACTTCCATTGACAGTATCTCCGTTGGGCCTTTTGGCTGAGTTCTCACCTACAGGAATAGCAGGTTCTCCTTGGCCCCGTTTTATTTTTCCGGCTCAGCCTTTTCCAGCTCTTCAATCCTCTTACTGATTCCATCAAGTGCGTTCTGGAAATACTCAGCTTGCTGTTTCAGGCCATCAAGCTCCTGTTCAGCAGTTACCATTGGCGCATCTGGGTCGAAAGGGACACCACTCCAGACGGGCCAGCCGTATCCAGCCCTTGCCCATCCGGGCAACCCAGTTGCATAAAACCTGTTTCTCCAGCCTCGACCACCACCCCGACCCCAGAAACCTCTGCCCCGGCCACCGAATCCTCTTCCACCAGTTGGATTCATATAGCCCGGCACTGGATAGCCTGCACAAAAACCAGCAGCCCTACCTGTCATTCGTCCCATACCTGCGGGACCTGTTCCATCTCCACGTGGCATTGTCGTTCTCCTTTCAAAACTTGTCGTAAAATATATTTTCTGAATTTGTTCCTTTTTCCTCGAGCACTCTCGTGACCGCCTCAATCATCGGTTCCGGCCCACAAAGAAATGCTTGTAGTCGAATGCCAAGCTCCAGATATTTGTCAACCGACAGGTGAATGAAGCCCGTTTCCCCGTCCCATTTCTCGTTCTTACCAAGTTTGTCCGACAGTGCGTAGACTACATGGAAATTGGGATGCTTTTTGGCCAATTCCTCAAACTGCTCAAGGTAAAACACATCACGCGTGGTTCGGCATCCAAAAAACAGCCAGCACACACGGTCCGGCCACCGGTCGTAGAGGGTATAGATAATGTTTCTCATCGGCGCTATCCCACAACCACCACCCACACATACGATTCCAACGTAGGGGTCCTCGTCGAGCCAGAACTCACCATAAGGCCCCGTGAAGTAGACTGTGTCACCCGGATTTACGTTATGCAAATAGGTCGAACCGATTCCGCTAGGAACCAGCCTGACAACAAGTTGGACGATGTTTGGTTCATAGACGGGGGAACTGATTGAGTAGGCCCGGAACACAGGGCCATCCGGGGATGGGGCCTGAACCTGGACATACTGGCCGGGTCGATGCGAAATCTCAGGAGGGTCGTCGAGGCGCAACCGTATTTCTTTCATGTCGTATGTCAGATAAACAGAAGTCTCCACCGTGGTGGTGAACATCCTGACATTAAGTAAATCTTCCGGTAACCGGACATATATGTCTTCGCGAACCTTGACCTGGCAAGCGAGGCGAACGTTCGATCGAATCTCCTTACGGGTCAACAAGGGAGTCTCGGTGGGCAACACGGGCCCACCACCTGCGATTACGGTGACTTTGCAGTATCCACACGTGCCCTTACCCCCGCATGCAGAAGGAATAAAGATCTCATTGGTGTAAAGAGCGGATAGCAAGGTTTGGCTGCCTGCAACTTCCATTACTTTTTCACCAGCATTAATATCAAGTCTGCAGACGCCGTAGCTTATCAGGAAGTGCTCGGCGGTGATTAACATTGCCGCGAGGCCTACCGTCAGACCTGAGAAAGACAATATCGACAACAAATAGACCATTGAAAACTCCTATTGGCTTGGCACCATAGCCCAACAATGTCAATCTCGGGTCATGTTCGCTCCGCATTTAGGACAGCTCATTGCATTACAAGGCTGTCCCGTAACATGAGCGACTCTTTGCCCACAGTTGGGGCATACACAACTTCCACCTGGACCCGCTGCAAATGGTCCACCCATTCTGCCTCTACCTCTACCTCGACCCATACCTTGGCCCCTACCGGGACCTTGGCCTGTAGGCCCTGTTCCATTACCTCTTGGCATAATCTACATCCTTTCTGCAATTAATTGTCAATTCCAACTTACTATCGATAGCCAAACTTACCTCTGCCCCAGCATCGACCTCGACCGAAACCTCTACCAAAACCAAAGCCTCTCCGAAGCCAGGGATTCACCCAGCCGGCGTAAGGCACTGGATAGGGGACACCGTAGCCATACAAACCGGCGCCGTAAGGCCCGAATGTTGGTATGCCAAGACCGGAATAGCCAACTTTGCCTACCACAGGATTTATATATCCTGGCACTGGGAAACCTGCACAGAAACCAGCAGCTCTACCTGTCATTGGTCCTAAACCAGTGGGGCCTGTACTATCTCCAAACGGCATATTAGTCACCTCCTTTCCGGATTTTTCAAAATTATCAACTGTTTGACTAACAGGCACACCTCGCAGTCCTGCAAAACCCAGCAATTGACCCGGAGAATTCTCTGAACTTCTTAAAATGCAAAATCCGCGACCTTGCCCGCTCATCGGCCCTCGACCTAACGGCCCTGTTCCGTCAAATCCCGGCATGAATTTCCTCCTGTTCAAATGCTTTGCTCTTTCTAAAAATCATTTCGCCAACCTCACAACCCAGGTCTCCGGCAATAACGGGGCACTTAGCCTTTAAGATGAAGAAAATGTTCTTGTTGACTTCACTAAGTGTTTCATAATTACCCTGTCCTTTAGCTATGAATAAATCGGCACGAGTAAAACGATTACGAAAATAATGTGAGCAACTCTCAAGGATTGTACCCGGTCCGTCTGAGCCATTATCGATTACTTCCACAACTTTAGGTAAACCGGCAAGCTCGGCATCTTCCATTGTTGCATCATTGATGACCGGCCTTCCCTTTACAACCACAGTGACCTTTTCTATGGGCAACTGCTCAATCAACAGACGGTCAAAGATAATCTCACCGGCATTGTCAGCAATATAGAGTATCTCTTCTGCCTCGTTTACTGCCTGCTGAAAAGGTTTTAATTGCAAACCAGAAAATTCAGCAGCCAAACATTCACTAATCGTCTTTTCAAGTTCGCTTTCCTGTAATTTGCTATTGACTCCGAAATCGATGATATTCCCCGCTATGGCCAAACGAACTGCTGTCGCAAGCGGATATTCGGACCTGATAATCAACTTCCTTAGTTCGGAATATAACTTCAACGCCAGCTCATTAAACTGCTTCTTTATCTTGTGATACGGATCCTCCATGCCTACCAGTTCTCGAATCACGCGGTGTATTTGCTGGCCAAGCACCGGCGGGCTCTGGCTCATATCTAAATCAGACGCTAAACTAAGAATATTCCGAACCACCTGCTCGTGAATCTGCTCATCATCAGTCGCCAGCCTTGCTGCATCGAGTGCCTGACGAATGAAACAAGGAATACAATCTAAGAAAATCTTCATAGCTCTACGTACCTATCAGAAAAACAAACATTCTAAATCCAGTGGCCTTCTACATTGGCTTGTTTTACTTCTTCGAACTCTCCTGCCTTAAACGATTCTATAGCCTCTTGAATCGTTTTTGCCTTGGAGAGAAAGACTTTAACATTCGCTGCGCTTAGTGTTTTGATGGCATTAGGGCCTATGTTGCCTGTTATCACCGCTTCTGCTCCGAGATTGACTACATTCTGACCTGTCTGAATGCCAGCCCCTTGAACGATGTTTAAGTTCACAGTGTTATCGTACGCCTCGGACGATCCTGTCTGCGTATCCACCACTAATAGCCACTTTGCTCGCCCAAATCTTGGATCAATCTCACTCGAAAGTTCTTTACCTTGTGATGTTATTGCAACTTTCATTTGTTCTTCCTTTATTATTAAGCTTAGACTCTGTCCCCTTCGGTTGTGTCTATATCCTCATCAACCGTACCTATTGAAAAAAAACTTATCTTATTCTACTGCCGTCCACGACGACATTGATACCCTCTGCGAAAACCTTTCCGCGCACCCGGCCAGAAACCAGGTAAAACATATTGTGGCTGCGCCAGCTTGTCAGTTAAATAAGCCTTTATCACCTCATCCACAGGACCGACTGTATAAGGCAGAACCTTGATTCCGGATGCTGTAACCATAGAAGCCAATGAACGCGAGATTGCTCCACAAATAAGAACGTCGGCCCCCAAAGTCTTCAACCGAGCTGCCCTTTGAGTGATTGACTCCGGATCGAGAGAAATCTCTGAACGTTTAGTTTCAGAACCGTTCTGTATTTCAAGCAACAAAAGCCTGTGAGCGAAATCAAAGGCGCTCGAAACATAGCCGTTCCATATTGGTATCGCTATTTTCATTGCAACAACCCTTCGTATGTTGTTTGGCAAATGGTGTGCCAAGAAA
>DATKYR010000214.1:0-6269 GCA_035528395.1 Sedimentisphaerales bacterium | reverse complement strand
GGGGGGTAGGAGAAAAAAAGTTAACACCTTTTATGGCAATGATTTATGAAGTGCCATAGATAATTGGCAGTTCTTAAGAGCACCACGCAGAATTGCAAATTGCAATTATTGGTCATTGCAACCCGTTGCAATATGCAACTTTAAAATTAACCCGGTCTGGATACTATTATGAATTGGTTATATTGATGTTCGTTTAAGAGTAAGCTCGGGGTTTGATATCGTGCGCTTTCAGTTTGCGAAACAGCGTACTTTTATTGATGCCTAGCTCTTTTGCTGTAGCTGCTTGATTGCCCTTGTTTCGCCGCAGCGCCTCGATAATAAGAAGGATTTCCATTTGCTTTAGTGTTGTTATCTCACCAGTCTTTACTTTATCCACGCTCGAAGTCGGACTGACCGAGGTTGGTAAATGCCTCTTTTCTATTATTTCACCTTGGCACAAGACAAAACAATGTTCAATTATATTCTCAAGTTCACGCACGTTGCCTGGGTAGTCGTACGCCAAAAGAATTGCCAACACTTCATCTGTAACACAGCTAATGTTCTTGCCATGCAAGCGGTTGAAACGGCTGATAAAGTGATTTACCAGCAGTGGAATATCATCTTTACGCTCTCGCAGAAGAGGAAGTTCCAATTTCATAACATTGATTCTATAATATAAGTCTTCCCTGAATTGGCCTTGTCCGACGAGTTCGCTAAGCTTTTTGTTGGTTGCTGTAATAACACGAAGATTAGCATTAACAGGGGAAATGGCTCCCAACGGCTCGTAAGTGCGTTCCTGCAAAACACGAAGCAGTCGAACTTGTACCGCTGCAGATACGTCGCCTATTTCGTCCAAAAATATCGTACCGCTTTCAGCTATTGCAAAACGCCCGGGCTTGTCTTTTTTAGCGTCTGTAAATGCCCCGGCTTTATACCCGAATAACTCGGATTCCAATAGAGTATCAGGCAGAGCGCCACAGCTAATTGCGACAAAAGGCTTGTCCTTCCGGAAACTTAAATTGTGAATCGCTCGAGCGAAGAGTTCCTTACCAGTACCACTCTCGCCCTCAATTAAAACGGTGCAATCACTTTCTGAAATATTGGGAAGTATACTGAATAGGTTTTGCATTCGGTGATTTTGGCTAATGATGTCTTCGCAGGAGTATCGACCCTCAATTTCCTTTCGAAGTTCTTCGACCAAACTCATGTCACGGAATGTTTCCACGCTTCCAATAACCTTACCACTTTGATCTTTTAGCAAAGCCGTAGATATGGCAATTGCGTGTCGTTCTCCTTTGGCATCAACAATGTGAACCGCTTTGTTGATTACAGGTTTGCCGGTTTCCATTGTTTCACGCAGTGCACAGCTCGTCTCGCAAACATCTGCCCGCAAGATATCGCTACACTGCTGTCCAATAGCCTTTTCGCGTGGGATGCCTGTAATTTCCTCGGCTGCCTGATTAAACGATGTGATTCGCCAATTTGAATCGACTGTAAAAACACCCTCGGTGATCGAGTCCAAAATAACATCTCTTTTTTTATTCTGTAACCTATTTAACATAATTTATTTGTACCACATAGGAATGATTTCAACAACAATTAGATTTTCAAGACAGTTGGGCGTTGCATATTTTACGAGCAAGGTCAGCAGGCTGACATCCTTGTAGAAAGCTGGCCTCAAAACTGCTAATTCATAAAGAGTGAACTCATACGATCCAAACAAGCATGTTCAACGCCCAAATGGGCAAATACGGTATAGACCCAATAGGACCGCTGCGCCTGAGATTGTATTACCGAAAAATACCAAAGGTTTACCATCATCTTTGAAACATCGAATAATCTCATCGATAGTACCGTTGACAATGCTGGACCCCGTAGCCAAGCCGACATCCGACCATTCCACGAGACGTGGCAGATCAGTTTGTCCATCCCAGATTTCGACGCCAAACTTCAGACTACCGATGTTGTCAGAATTAAGATCCACAACACGAACTGACTCCGGGGCAAAATGGTTTGCAAGACCGTTTAAAATAGCCGGCTGAAGACCAACAAGACCAAATCTTTTAGACCCGAATCGGACACTAAGTTGTTGCGCGATCTCGGGACCGCAGTTAGTAAGATCTTCATCACGGCAGTGGATTGTTCCCATCGCTATTCCAAGAGAACGCAGCACAGCGTTCATAGCGGACACAAAAATGCCTCGATTGCTTACGTCCGACAACTCCAGAGACAATATCTCCTCTAATGTTCCGTTCCACTCACAGGGTATGCTGGTAAAGGCTTGCCCACGTGCATTTTCGAATCTGGCCTCAATCACATATTCTTTGCCCTTCTTGATTACGAAATCACCCTCAGCATCTCCGATGGCATCGTGTGGCAGTAAGGGATGGATAACGACGGTCTGATTCAGATCGAGGCTTCGCTCGTTGCAGACACGGATGAATTCGTTCTTAGCTTTTTCTAAAACGCTCATCAGATACCTCACGGACAGGAGTTTTGGCTTGAAGCAGCATTATGCATCCGACCTCATATCAGTCCCAATACTATTTCTTTTTGGCTCTCTTGACGCACGGATGTCCTTCGGCTTCTCCGTGGCATTTTCGGATACGCTCAGGCAAGCAATCCTTAGGCTTGCCGGCAAGTTTTTCTGGTTTCTGGCATGCCTTCTTGTCTTTATACATAGCTCTTACCCTCTTGATTTATCATTAAATATTGTGGTCAAAAGGCTAAGCATTGGTTGTGAGCAACTTGTCCATCATATTCTTCCATTTACTTAGCGTCTTCTCGTTCAGCCGATAGTGGACAAAGTACCCACGCTTCTCAGCCACAACCAAATCTGCCTCTCTGAGAATTCTCAAGTGCTGGGACACAGCTCCCTGGGTAACATCTAACCGGGCCGAAAGGGCTCCAACACAAAGAACGCGACTTTTCAATAATTGTAGGATCTGGATCCGTGTACCTACGGACAAAATCTTACAAATATATGCTAAGTCTAAGGCCTTAACCATGCTTCTCACTTTATTTTAGTAATCGCTAATATACTAATATAATCACCTCGGCTTGTCAATTCAAATAATTAATTAAGAGTTTTTGTGTCGCGGAGCCGACACAAATGCTCTATTGGACTGAACCGGGGACAGGTCCTTTGGAATTTCAATAAGGAAACAAATTCCGTGTCATCGGTGAGCAGCGGGCGGATCGGTGATATTGGATCTTGCTTGATAGGGGATTAGTTGGTCTATTGGGCAAGACTGGTGGCTGATCAGATGTGACGGATAACGAAAGGTGACCTTGCCGTTGTCGGCAGAGATGATTCTGCTGTTGGTGATGGCGACACGGTGAATGTAACGGGCGAGATAATTGAGGACCGTAAGGGTACCTTGGACGGCTGGTTTACAGTGGACGACCCAGTCCTTTTGCCATATGGATTCCGGCAGATGAATATTGCATCGCTTCCGGTGGCGGTGAACATTGAATGCCACAGCCACAGGCACAAAACGACCCTTCTCCATAGCAACCCTGCTGCAAAGGACGAAACTACGGTCTAAGTTATTCAAGCTATTAGACTAACAAATAGCGGAAGGTGTTCCATTATTTAAACGGCTGTTTGTTCGGCCAGCCGTGTTTCTCAAATCTGCCGAACTCCATTTCCGTCCTGTCACTGGTGTTTGGTTTTAGGGCCGACCGAACTTCCTCGACATGGGCGTCCACAAAGACCGCGTTGACCGTGCCGCTATTGAGGTCTGCGCTCGATGCACTGTGGAAGGTTCCAAACCAATCGCGACCATCGGGACACAAGGCGTTGTCGTTGAGCACATTGGAGTTGCCCGGCCTCATCCACATATTCTCCTCAGCGAAGAAAAATACCTCCGCTTTGCTTCTTGTTATTTCGGAACGTTTATGAATCCCGCCGCGTCCTGTTGAGTCTGTTGCCGAAGAGCCGCCCGGGTCCCCTGCCTTCGAGCCTAACCAGGAGTTCATGCTGTAACTGTATTGAGGAATAACCGGTATGGAAGGGTCATGGCTGGGATGTCTTGTGCCCTCGGACTTGGCAAGGACTTTGAACGATGGGCAGAGATTGACTTTCTTTTCCGATAGATAGGGCCACAACGGGCCGTCAGGCGGATATCTCGGGTCGTGCCATCGACAGTAACGCTCGTACCCGCCCACAGGAGACTCTGTCTTGACGAGCGAGGTCCATGAATACGGATAACGGTCATCATTGTCATCCAAATATAAGGCCTGTACTATGCCGTATTGACGCAGGTTTGCCCGACAAGTCATTTCCCTTGCCTGTTCCTTTACTCTCTGTAGTGCTGGCATCAATATTGCCATTAATATCGCAATGATAGCGATTACCACCAACAGTTCTATTAAGGTAAATCCCCTTCGTTTGTCCATAATGTTTCTCCTTTCATATTCATAAATAGAAAAGGGTTAAATAATCATCAATCGAGATTTCCCATATACGCTTCACTGAAACACTCCTGCTTGCCACAAGTCCAATTGAACAAAAATTTTGTCTCAATTTCAACAATTTTTCGGCACGTTCACTGCGCATGGATAACAGCTCTGTTCTGTTGTTCCTTTGCAATGCATTTGAGAGTTTGTCCCGACCCAGGACTGATGTGGCTACTACAACAACTCTATTCAGACCGGCATCGAGACACTTCCTCACATTGGCAATTGCATCTGATTTGCCTGTTTCAATCTCAAAGGCAATTTGCTTGCCATCGCGGCCAGCCACAATATCGATTGTCTTGCCCCCACCAACCGGAACCTCGGTGGCAACATCATAGGCATTAATCCATAAAGGATCGATTTCAGCCTAGCCATTGGGAACCTTTTCCCAGGACAGTCAGTTACCCGCGCTCCAGGAGTGGTCTTATGACCATAAATTCGCCAATTCGGAATTCCATACCTATCTTGTAGAAAGCGAACCAATCTCAAAAGGGACTGCATCTGTCGTGCTGTAGGTACTGTGTGATTGAAATCGCCAACAAGGCAAATTCCTATCCCATCTCTATTGGCCCAATTGTTGTCTGTTCCTCCACAATGAGCACCGGGAATCTGCTCTCGCCAACGAAAAGTAACTTCAATCTCGCCGTCACCACTGTCTGTGCCGTTACCTATAACAAAATCGTAGCCTACACCTGCCCAGTGGTTCTGTTCTCTGTGCATCTTGTCAAATATAGCTGCATTTCCCGTTCCTGTCGCTGAGTGATGTATCACTATAGCAACCCACTTCTTTTCCAAATTCGAATGTGGTAACCAGTCCCTTGGTACATTTCTATAAGCATTCTCTCGACCATGTTTCGGACTTACAACCTTCGGTGGAGTAATTATGGGCTTAGAGCTGGAGTTATACACAATCTCCGGCATCGGTTCGCCATCGGATACACATCCTCCTAAAACAAAAAAACAACTACAAAAAATAAAAACTCTTCTAATTGAGATTTCACATATACACTTCACTGGAACACTCCTGCAAGCTTCAAATCTAATAATAACGTGATTTCATCTCGATCTCAAAATATTCCGGCAGGTTCAGTATGCCGTACCACAATAAAACACCAAAAAGGCCAAACACGTGTGTCAAGAATTTATTTTTTCCTATTATTTTGACACGCCACGAGGGTTGCCATCCATTCCAGCATCCAGTTTTTCAGCAATGTCACACATCATCCCGGCCTCGGAGGAATTATCAAAAAAAAACTCAACCGCCGGGTTCAGTTACCGCAACTTTCATTTGTTTTTCCTTTACTATTATTAAATATTAAAATTAGACCCTGTCCCCTTCGGTTGTGTCTATATCCTCATCAACCGTACCTATTGAAAAAAAACTTATCTTATTCTACTGCCGTCCACGACGACATTGATACCCTCTGCGGAAACCTTTCCGCGCACCCGGCCAGAAACCTGGTAAAACAAATTGCGGCTGCTCCAGCTTGTTAGTTAAATAAACCTTTATCACCTCATCCACAGGACCGACTGTATAAGGCAGAACCTTGATTTCGGATGCTCTAACCATAGAAGCCAATGAACGCGAGATTGCTCCACAAATAAGAACGTCGGTCCCCAAAGTCTTCAACCGAGTTGCCCTTTGGGTGATTGACTCCGGGTCGAGAGAAATCTCTGAACGGTTAGTCTCAGAACCGTTCTGTATTTCAAGCAACAAAAGCCTGTGAGCGAAATCAAAGGCGCTCGAAACATAGCCGTTCCATATTGGTATCGCTATTTTCATTGCAACAACCCTTCGTATGTTGTTTGGCAAATGGTGTGCCAAGAAA
>DATKYR010000213.1:0-12862 GCA_035528395.1 Sedimentisphaerales bacterium | reverse complement strand
TCAGTGCCATAGAGATGGAGATTAGCGAGGACTGGGTTGTCGGCAAAAGATATTTTGATATGAACGTGGAAATGGAGAGCGAAAACGAATCTGCTGATTCAAAAGAAAAGAGAATTTACAGAAAAAATGTTGCTTAATCTTTGCCATGACATAGTTCTCCTTAATTGTAAAATTGAAACTTTCATCTATTAAACGATTCAGTATCTCGAAAACAAAAAACAGAAGCATTCTCTCATCTGTATTCTTATAATTTTATTGCTATTGAGAAAAACAAAATAGCATAATATTCCTATGAAATTACCGAACAAAGCTGCAGAAAACAACTGAGGTCTTTCCCTTGTAGACATTAGGGTTTTCCCTACAAATCCTTTTAGTCCTCACGATAATCCAATTCCGGGAACTAATGGCAGCCTTGACCTGAACCTCTGGATATTTTGTGAACAGCATCAGGACTTTTATATATCGCATGGTGCCATCATCCTTGCAGCGATAACTGTTATGCTGTACCAAAACAATAGAACTTGGGCCTACAGGGGTCTAACCTTTGTGGAGATAGTTGCGTACCATATGTTTTTGAGCAGTTTCATAGTATTGACTTGCAAGAGTTGGCGAGCAAAACATTACTACCATCAATCACTCCACGATGCTGCAACCGATGGCTATATTGAGCAAGTTAGATCGCTTATGTCAAAGGTCGCTGATGTCAACTCAAAAGATAAGTTCGGCCGGGCGTCTGGACAGCCCTTATCTTATTGGCAAGTGTTTAAGTAACCGGCTCAAGATCAAGGTCGCCCACACCGCTGACTTTGTGGTCATCGGTTGCGTTCCGATTCGGGGCAATAAGGCCGTAAGAGCGCCGCTGTTATATGAAAAGCATCAAGGCAGGCTGGTGTATAAGGGCAAGGTCGGCAGCGGCCTTACCAGAAGGAAACATCAGGATTTCTTTGGGAACTTGACAAAAGCACCAAAGTTCCAAGAGCCGGTGGATTGTCCTTCCGGGTCTATATTGCGATAGTGTAACCCACCCACTCCTATAGTATTCATGCCGCCATTAGTTCCCAGAATTGGATTAGCGTGAGGACTAAAAGAGTTTACAGGGAAAACCCTGATGTCTACAAGGGAAAGACCCCAGTTGTTTTTTGCAGATTTGTACAGTAATGATAGATGGCCTATGCCCATAAGCAGGGTATATCCAGACGGACAGCGAATAGATATGCCAGGCTCGGGAAAGTTGAGACAAAGAAACGACTCGGATGGACATACGTCGTGAATAAACCCATAAAATCAACATCGGATAAGACAGACGATGTCGAACCTGACAAGAAGACTGAACACATGAATGCTATGTGTGTTAGGCGACATTTTGCTTAGCGATAAAGAAAGGGGGTGATTTAGTTATGAGATGAATAGGGGGAGGTTATACGTCAACCAGTTTCAGATAAATAACTTAACAAATTGAAAGGAGAAAATCTCATGAACTACACATTTAAAGGCAAACTTCAGGGACTGATTTGTTCCGAATGTCTGGAGCCGCTTTCTAACGTAAAAGTGCGGCTATACAAAACCCGTAAAGAACAAAATGTAATAGCCATGGCTTCTGTAAATGCAAAAGAAACCTTTTCTGTCTTGACTGATGAAGATGTGAAGAATAAGAAAAAGTTCTTGCTTGCCGAAGCAGAAACCGATGCAAAGGGCAATTTCCTGTTTCAACTGGGAGATCGAGATGATTATAATGGAGAAGCATTCGAAGTGGATGTTTATTGTGAAACAGTTCCCAAACGAAAACCTACCAAGCTCAAGTACCCCCCGGTTCAATTTACTATCACGACACTACAGCCAAAATGGCGTGATGCCGAAAAGGGCCTTGTCGCCGCATGGGACTATACACTCTCTCATCGATACTGGTGCGGTATTCGCGCCCGTTTTGGTGCTTGGGTCATATGCGGAAAAATTACAATCTGCCAAACTAACTTGCCCGTGCAAGGTGTGCGTGTTCGTGCTTTTGATGTCGATTGGATTCAGGATGATGATCTTGGCATGGATATAACCGATGCCGCCGGAAAATTCCGAATAGATTATACCACGCAAGACTTTAAGCAAACACCACTGTCTCCATGGATTAATTGGGAAATGATTGGAGGCCCCGACCTTTATTTCAAGGTGGAAACACCGCTTGGAACACCTTTACTGATTGAGCCACGATCTCGCGGACGAGATCCTGGTCGGGAAAACGTAGGCCCATGCTTCTGCGTCAAGCTCTGCCTTGAGAAGCCGCCCACCGACCAGAAACCCGATCCGATCCCGCTCTTCACCCACGTCGGGAGTTACGACGTGCACTCGAACCCAGCGTTGAGTGATTTCGACACCGATGGCACCACGAAGACAGGGGGCTACGCCTTCACTGACACGATTCCGCTGCGTGGGATCCTCCCCGACGGATACGCCGCCGACCCCGTCGAGTACCGCTTCCGCTGTGCCAAACACCTGGTTCCGGGCCCGGGCCTGGGTCCGGTCCATGATATCGATGGCAGTATGATCCCAGCGACACGCATTGGCATGCTCGAATTCTGGGGTTGGAACGGCGTCGCCTGGGAGACGATGTATGCGAACTACTACGTGAACCATCCGGGAGCTCCGATGGCCACGATCCCGCAGAAAATCGGCCCGGCGCTCACCGTATCGGTCAACAAACCGGTCGGGCCGGATGGTTGGATCCAGGTGCCGACTGAACACGATCTCACCCAGGGCGGTGTTGGATTGTTCATTCCCAACTCATGGCTCGCCAAACTCAATACGAAGAAACTTTCTGACGAGTCGTTCGACCTGACCGTGGCCGCGCCTCCGCTGCCGTTGAAAGCGGGCGACACTGTGCCCGCCCCGCAACGCTCGGAAGCCCCAACGTTCAGGATCTATTTCCAGGCGCGCAGCGTGGCGACGCACGCCCCGAAGGGCGCCAATCAGCTCGACAAGATCGCCATTAGCAACACGAGCTACAAATACGTGCGGCACCCTGGATGGGCCGGCGGCCCGGTCACCACGCGAGCGGTTGTCTCTCTGGAGATTGCAGAGATGATCGCCCCAGGAGCAACTGGCTGTGATACATTGTCCAAGGAGCTGCATGCCCTTTTCACCGTATATCACCCGTACCTGGGCGAAGCCAGAGTGTATTTCGAAGGCAATCCGCCGCTGCCGCCCGCGCACATAGCGACGATTATCGGCGGGGAGGCCCTGGGTAGTGCCCCGGGACAGTTGTTCGACATCAGCTTGCTCAGTCCTTGCGCATACATACTCTGGCTGCGGGCTACGCTAAATCTAACAAGCGGTTGGGGTCAGATACCCAACCCGTGGATATGGGATAAGATTGCCTTTTGTGTGGGTAAGAATGGCAGCTAATTCATCTTGTTCCAGCGATCGAGAGTGCCCGCAGGCTCTGCGGGCACTTTTCTGTGTGCCGAGCATGTTCGGCAACTTGGAGGTGAAAGTCCTCTACACAACCTGATGTAGGTGAAGTGTTAGCGAAACGCAAGAGCGTTGCCGTGAGGCAGGGTTCTAAGGAAGCGTGTAGCAAAGCCGTGACTTGACGGACAGAAACCGAATACGAGGCAAAAAGAGAGCAGCCTCCTAAAGGATACAAGTGGGACGACGATGCAAACAGTTCACTGGTAACGTTCTGCAAGTAACCTGTCCCTCCGAAAAACTCTATCTTGATGGAGAAGCGGGTAAAAGCACCGAAGAGACGCCACGGGGTATGGGTTCAGGCACCTAAAAAGGATTGTGGAGATAATGTCGGTAAGGGCCATCTCCCAGCAGAGAGTAGCGACAACCTGCAAAGAACCGCCGTAGTAGGGAAGACCAAAGACGGCGGGAGGGATTTAGTCTGGCGCATGGGCTCATAGTAGCTAAGAAGGTAGAGTAATGTCTAATGAAGTGACATTAAATGTCACGGTGTAACGGGTAACACCCAAAGCACGCGAAGGGGTCCTGGGCACTTGGCGGTCTTAGCCTTGGACAACTTCCAGACGTAGAACTGGATATAGGTTGTTTCTAAAAAGCTGAGAAGAGCCCGTAGGTAAAGTGTCTGTGGTAGGGGCGTATGCGAGTTACCACTTAAGCCTTACTGCAAATAGGAAGGTCTACGGAGGATAAGCCGAGGTCAGAACCGGACACGGGAAATCAGACCGTCCGGGATCGTAGGGAGGCTTGCGGAAACGTTGGCTATAGCAAAGGTTAAACGGGCACGTAAAGTGGAAACGCCGAAGCAGACAAGCCTTTGCCTAAGGTTGCACACCTCGTATTTCTGTTCCGACACACGTGTTTTAACACACGTTCGACGGTCATCACGTCCACATCGTCATCATCAACAACGAGTAATATTGGCTTCGAGTTTCTCGTTTTTAGCGTACATTTTCTGCTTCGGCAAAGTAAATAAGAAACAGCTTCCTTCCCCAACTTTTGATTCGATCCAGATTTTCCCTTCATATAACTCGACAATTTTCTTTGCCACGGTAAGTCCTACGCCGCTGCCTGCGAAGTAGAGAGAGGTCGGAAATGTCTGGAATATTTTAAAGATTTTTTCGAAGTATTTTTTCTCGATACCAGGCCCGTTATCGGCGATACTGAATTTCCAGAAGCCGTCCTGTTCGACGCAACCGACTTTTATCCAGCCCTGAGGTTTATCCATATACTTTATGGCGTTGCCGAGCAGATTCTGGAATACCTGCATAATGTGCACTTCTTCACACTCAATTACAGGCAGTTCGTTCTCGATTGTAACTGTAATATTTTCCGGCGGGGCGACCATATTTATAATTTCTGGGATAAAGTTCTTGAGATTGACCTGAATCTTTTTTCCCTCTCCGTGCCCAGCTCTCGAATATTTAAAGGCACCTTCAATCAGGTTATGCATTCGCTCAACGCATTCCAGAAGCAAATTCATTTGCTCATTGGCCTGGTCACCAAGCTTGTCAGCACAGTCGGATAATATCCAGTTGGCTAAGGTCTTAATCCCGCGCAGCGGTACTTTTAAATCGTGCAGGACTATGGATACAAATTCTTTTAGTTCTTTGTTAATATTGTCCACTTTTCTTAGGAGCTCGTCCTGGCTGAGTTCGGCCTGTTTGTGGTTTTTGTTAAGACTATCCGCGTCCATCATTAATCTCTTTTCAGAATTTACACGTCATATGACTGAAATCACTGCTGTTGTTGGGACAACGACTAAAGGTTCTCGTGTCGTGGATAGCCCTTCAGTTGGCCGTTATCAAACCACTTCGAGACTGTTCGAGGAGCGACGTTACAAATCTTGGCTACGTCGCCCGTCATCAGTACGTTTTTGCCTTTTGCCATTTCCAGATTCCTGCCAACACTTAGTTAAACCATATCTTTGTTCAGTTTTAAATCGAAGGCCGTTTAACATACAAAATGCAATTTTCAAGCTCACAACGTTTTATCCCGGAAAAGCGAAGCAGTAGGAACAAATAGCATATGCGGGTCTATTATGGTACCATCGGTTACAACCCCTGGAGCACTACAAGTGCAATAATAACTGCCCCTAAGACCACAACAATTAGCCCAATAATTAGTTCATACCGGTTCATAGTTAGTCCCTTATGCCTCCTTGAGTAAGTTCCAAAGACAACGGCGTTTTATCTAAACCTGAATCCGTATTAACATGTTCGGCTCGCGTAATCGTTTTCTAATCCAACATTTATAATGTCGTCAATAAAATCAGGCAAATTGACAGGTACTTTCCCTTGGACGTATAGGGATTTTCCCCAAGAGCTTTTTTCAAGCCTGATGCTCCTGCCCAAAAGCAATGCCTGTTTTCGATTTTCATGCTCGGATAGAGTTTATGGCAGGGACAGTGGTAAGGTACGCCCCACTATTGGGTCAGATTAAATGTAAATCGCTATTCTTTAGTAGCATTAATAAACAAGTCCACAAGTTCAGCTACAGAATCGACCTTCATTTTTTTCATCATGTGGGCTCGATGGAACTCAACGGTCTTCATGCTAAGCCCCAGTTCACGAGCAATGATCTTGTTAGCTTTCCCGGCAATGACAAGGTCCATCACCTCTCGTTCCCTCGGTGTAAGAAGTTCAAGACTGGCTGAGACGACCTGCTGTTGAGCCTGTTTTTTTCTGATTTGCGCATCCTCGGCGATGGCTTTGTGGACCTGGTCGAGCAAATACTGGCTATTAAAGGGTTTTTCGATGAAGTCTATTGCGCCTTTTTTCATTGCCTGCACAGCGTCCATAACTTCACCATAGCCTGTGATAATAATGGTCGGGATGAGTATGTTCCTGCTCTGAAGGATTTCCTGGAGTTCGAGACCGCTGATACCCGGCATTCGCATATCGATTAGCAAACAGCCCGGCTGATCAGGTTTGTAACTATCTAAAAACTCCTGAGCACTCGAATATGTCTCTACGTTCAGTTTCACCGATTTCATTAGCAGGCGTAGTCCTTCAAGCACTGACGGGTCATCATCCACAATGAATACCGTTGGCTCAGATTGAGTCATAACGTCCCCCTTTTCATAAGTAGATGATTTTACAAAGGTTAATTCATCCACATTTGATTACAGATATTTATGTGATTTTGTCGACATTCGTCATAACAATACAATATCTCATTAAACCTTTCAACAATTGACGCTTTCATTTATTAAATTATTCAGTATCACGAAAGCAACAAATAGAAGAATTCTCCCATTTATCAAATTTACAAAGCAAAATTATCATGCTTACCGAACAAAATTACAGAAAACAACTGGGGCTTTCCCTTATAGACATTAGGGTTTTCCCTATAAAGTCTTTTAGTCCTCACGCTAAGCCGATTCTGGGAACCCATACCGATTAGCAAACAGCCCGGCCGGTCAGGGTTGTAACTATCTAAAAACTCCTGGGAACTCGAATATGTCTCTACGTTTAGTTTCACTGATTTCATTAGTAGGCATAATCCTTTAAGCACTGACGGGTCATCATCCACTATGAATGCTGTCGGCTCAGATTGAGTCATTACGTCTTCCTTCACATAGGCAATGTGAATCGGAACGTAGCGCCCCCAGCTGGATTGCTTTCTGCCCAAATCCGACCCCCATGTGCCTCAATTATCGAGCGGCTGATTGATAAACCCATACCGAGTCCCTGAGAATTTGTCGTGAAGAAAGGCTTGAAAATTCTATCGGTGCTCTCGGCAGACAAGCCGCAACCTGTATCACTTACCACGACTTGAACCATATCATTTTCATCTGTTGAGACTTCGATAATTATCTGACGTTTGCTCTGGTCTAAATTCTTCATTGCCTCGAAGCTGTTGTGAAGGAGATTCACCAGGACCTGTTGAATCTGTATTCTATCTACCTTAAGCATAGGAGACTTTTCAGACGGCTTAATCCACTGAATTGTTATTCCCTTGAGCCGTGCTTCATATTCTAAAAGTTTGATTGTTTCGCCAATAATTTCCCCGATGCTGACGCCGGAGCGATGTGGTTCTTTTTTGCGAACCAGATTTGCTATCCGACGGATAATTTTGCCAGCTCGTTCTGCCTGTATTCCAGCTTCTTGTATAGCCTCTAAAAGTTCGTTACTATCCCAATCCCCGGATTTCATCATTCGCAACGCCCCTTCAGCATAAGTTACAATAGCACAAAGCGGTTGATTGAGTTCGTGTGCTAAAGCAGAAGACATCTCGCCAATAGTGCTAAGCCTTGCAAAATGGGCAATCTCCTCCCGATGTTCGCGTTCATGCTGCTCCATTAGCTTGAGTTCAGTGATGTCAATCGCCGTCGCACACATTAGTGACGGGTTCCCATTATCGTCCCTCATGACCCAATCGCTCATTAGAGTAGGAAATTCCGTGCCATCCCGATGTACGTGCCATACCTCTTCCCCATGAATCCCCTGGCCTTTTTCAATAAGTCGTTTATTTAACTCGCTTACACGTTTCATCTGCGCATCAGTATGAAAAATCTCTAAGTTTTTGCCGATTAGTTCAGCCGAGGCATAGCCATGCATCCTGGCAAAATTGTCATTAATGTAAGTAAGGTTGCCATCAAGATCAGCTATGGCACAACCGTGAGGTGCCAGGTCGGTCATTTTCTTAAATTTTTTAATTTCCTCCTCCGCCTTTTTGCGCTCGGTGATGTCTGTCCAGTACCCTATACACTCAAGCGGCTTGCCTTGCTCGTCGCGAATTAACCTCGATTCATCATGCACCCACCGGTAACTTCCGTCCTTATGTAGAAATCGATATTCATGAATGTTAAAATTATCCTCGAATATACGAGAGAGTCCGGCAATTATGCGTTGTCTATCATCTGGATGGATATGTTCGACCCAGAAATTGGGATCTTCCACAAACTGGTTTGGTTCATAGGCAAATTGATTCCTGACATTTTCGCTTATAAACGTAGCTGCCCAATTACTCCCAATTTCACTTGTATAGGTGGTTGCCGGGCTTGTTGCGAGAATATATTCTACCCTCTCCTGAGTTTTTATCAGTTGCTCCTCGGCCTCCTTGAGCTCCGTGATGTCTCTTACAAAAGACCACGCAATCACAGGTTTGTCTTGCCTGTCTTTAGTTGTATTGACCCTGACGGCAACAGGAAATATACTTCCGTCTTTTCGTATATATTCTTTTTCGTATGCTTCAGAAAATCCTTTTGCAAGTATCTGGTTTTTTATGATATCGGCCTCTATCTTATGCCATTTTCGGGGCGTTATCTGTTTATAAGTTTTTCCCCTGAGTTCTTCGATTGTATAACCAAGCATATCTGCGAACGCCTTGTTGGCATCAAGGAGCTTGCCTTCCATATCACGGACTATAATCCCGTCCGGGTTTGTTACAAACAAGGCTCGATATATCTCTTCACCTTTTCTCAGTTCCTCCTGTGCCCGCCACAATGCTTGGATTTCTTCAACAGGCTCTTTCCTGGTTTTCTTGGAATCAACCATCTGCTGAACTCCCTGCCAAGGCCCGTATGAACGGCCTTTTTTCTCGCTTCAAAGGGTGATTTCCATCCAGAGTTGGCAATTACGTTCCTCAGTTACGAACTTCTGTAACCTACAATCAATATTGTGTATCATCCCCCCCAAGTAGTCAAGGATTAATTGCAGTGAAACAACGAAAAAATTAAAAAAGGCGGGGGCAAATGTGGGTCGCTTAAAAGTTAAACCCGCCTTCGTATGCGGGCAGTTTTATCTGCCAACACCCCAAAGCTCGAAGAATCAGCAAATTTCTTAAAGATTTGATATACAGCACTTTGGCTACGCCCCTACCACAGACAGTTTACCTACAAGCTCTGCTGGACACATACCTGTCCAGGGCAGCCAGGCCGTTTACACCACGCATCGCCCGGATGGTTATTAGTTCCCGGAATCGGATTATCGTGGGGACTGAAAGAGTATATAGGGAAAACCCTATTGTCCACAAGGGAAAGACCTCAGTTGTTTTCTGCAGCATTGTTCGGTAATTTCAACAGATGAGAGAATGCTTCTGTTTGTTGTGTTCGAGATACTACTGATCTGGTTATTCGTGCTGTAGCGTTCGAGCAGGCAATTCTACAGATCAGATAATTGGAAGAGTGTTCTGAAAGCTTAGACACCCAACTGAAGAGGAACAAATATCAAATTTCGATTTAGAAAGGAGGTAGTCGAACATGTGCTATTAACAATCTGCATCACACGATGCATTCGACGTATTAATATTAATATAGAGTTAGTATTCCACAGAAGTCTTTTATCATTTGTAAAAGGAGGTAACTTAAAATGAAGATTTTTCGCGTGAATGACACTCCTGTCCAGGATTTGGAAAACGAAATCCCGATCGAAGTCCGATTTGCTGCTCAAGAGCATTCGGTTGAAAGACAGCAGCGTCTCTTAAACACTGAAAAAGAACTTTCTCTAGGACTCGCACGGTTGCGAGAGGAATTCAAGGAAGAGATACGTCAACTCGTTGGAGCAGAGACTGTAGAGAAGCATGCCGAGCAGTACAGTAAACTGCTCGCGCGGATAGCTGAGATACCGAAGAAGTTCCCTCGCACACGCGGAGGAGAAAAAGAGGAGGAGGAGCACAGAAAACTTCTCAATAAGGAGAAACATGAACTTTATCACAGTCTAGGATTTGACACCAAGAGAGGCATAGTCATACGCAAGAAATACCGCGAAAGTGCCAGAAAAATCCTTGAACGAGGCCTCGAACCCGACGCGGAGATGCCTGCCGATGCCGATACAGAAGAGCCCAAACCCACGAGCAACCCGTGGAAATGGGTGTTTCCCCCTTACGGCGGCCAGTGGACACATACCGTGCAATCCAATGGCTCGCGAGGGAGCCGCTGGAGAACCTTGAACGCCTCAGCTGTTACCGGCGAGGTCTCCCTCTGGAATCGAATGGAGCTTTTCGGGGCCGATAACTCGGACTGGTCGAGAATAGATATCATGAGCGAGGTCGGATTCTGGTTCCGAATGCCGGCAGCTGGGCTCGTCGAAGTGTGGATCCGTTATCAAGATATCAATACCGATTATACCGGCCAACTCTGGGATGAATCGGATTGCTCTGATGCCGACATTCAGCAGCTGAGCAGAGCTTATCTCTGGACCTTAGGATCCACAGAACGCTACTCGACGATAGTCGACTACCGCCGGGGAGAGAGTAAAGGATCGTGGGCGGTTGGCGGCCCCACTTATCCAGGCCAAATCCTCTCCAAACACCTTTTCTCCAACAAGAGCTACGCGACCAACGATTGGGTGTGGGTGGCGGCTGGCGTTCGCGACATGAATTACTTCTGGGTCGACGATATGTCGTGTCGGTCGACCATGACGAGCAGGTGGTTTGTGAAACATGTAGTCATCAGATCGACTGGCGCGCCCTAGTCGGATGTCTTTGGGCGCGAGAAGATTCTGGGCGGCGTGGGCATCTTGCGGAGCAAGCGTGGGCGAGGAACCAAACTGGTCCCCTGACGGTGAGTATCTGGCTTATTGCTCCCGGTGCCCATCGGATTTACCTAAAGTTTGGGCTCGCCATTCGTGATTCAGATGGATGCCTTTGCAGAGTAGCCTATCAGATCACCGCGGTAGGGATAATCGGGCAGTAAGATTATCCGCGAGGAGAAGTATACCGAGGCATAGCCTTATGAAAATAAGGCTATGCTTCGTGCCTCCTCGAAAGTATTAACTATCACGGCGGGACTTAGTAAAACTACAGTCGAAACTGTGATTGGTTCAAGAGGCTATGTAGCAAGCCGAATCAGGATGAAAAGGGGCGGACAGCTCTATGAACGTTCTGTGAGACAGTTTTAGTAAGGGCGTCATATCTGTTAGCGACCGCAGACGGCAGTTAAAAACTAAATCTTCTGAATGGAGATGCCTGAAATGAATGGGCAGACGATAAGCGCTATCCCAATAATTCTGATGTTACTTGGAAGCATATTGATGTTGGCTGCAGGATTGGGCTTTACATCATCAAATAATGCTATTTTTGCCGGAGTAGCATGTTTCATAGTGTCTGCGTTTATAGAAGGAATATTCAAGAAAAAAACATGACCTATTATTTTGTCTATTCTGCTAATGCCGAGAGACAGACAGTATACAAGTGAAAGAAGCGGGGCAATGAAAAAGACACTAATTATTCTGTTACTTTTATTGATTTCGAGTTGTGATTCATACAAGAACTGCTCAAGACAGTTGCAATTTTAAGACGGATTTGGTAATATAATAAAGGAAGCTCAGGAGTTATTCGTAACAATGAATAAGACTGTTGAGGAACTTATCCCGAACTCAGTTGAAGGTTAGCGGGAAGCTTCAGGCAACACTACATCGGTGGAATGATAGCCTGGAGCGGCCTGAAAAACTAATTTTATTTGAGCCGAAGCCTTAGAATAACGATAATCATCGACCGAATTGCATCGGCCGTGGTTGAATGTGCCCGCGGCTTTGACACTATTTACCCATAAGGGGGTAGATGCAGATTATTACTTCGGCAATCTAATTTACACCTGTTGCGCCCAGATGGACGAAGCCCACTTTACACACAAAAATAAAGCTATACACATCCGACTACTGAGAAGGCTTAGTTTACCGTTACGGCGTATGTTCTTTGTGCGCACCAATGAGAATCCAACCTGGACCAATCGATTAGCAAGCTGGGTGCTATACAAACTGGGTTACTGATAGCACAAGGAAATAGCCTATGTCAGCGCATACAGCAAAAAATCCGATGACTCTATGCAGCCAGACAGCCAAATCTCATTGCTCAAACCAATAATTTTTGTCATACAATATTATAAACTTCTCAAAGAACGCTATGAAACCCTCGCTTTACTTGCTCGGATATAATTTTCGGTAGGCACAGGCTTCTATAACTGTTTTTTTACAGCCTGGGCGTGAATTAGTTCGAATATGGCTTTTATGAATTCACCGTCCAGGCCGGTCTGCTGTGCTTTGGCTATGTGGTCCTCAAGAAGAGTCTCCCATCGGTTGAGCTGCAAAACAGAGATGTTGTGCTGTTGTTTCAGTTTGCCGATTTCCTCGACCCAATTCATTCTCTCTGCGAGGTCCTGTATGATTCTCGAATCCACCTGGGTGATCGCCGCACGCAGGCGTGCTATTCTTTTTTTTAGTTGTTCATCCGCAAATGTCGTGTCTCGAGCCCTGAGTCTATCGAGCAGCTCAATTAATACCTGAGGTGTAATCTGCTGTTTTGAATCACTTAGTGCCTGGTCCGGAGTAAACTACTACCGCCTGAAGGCGGTAGCTTTATGGCTGGGCTGTAAGCCCACTAAAGTCCGCCATCTATACGGAAATCTCCGTCCTCAGGCTCTTTGCCCTGAAGCTCTATATACTGCATAATCACTTCATCTGTAACA